>NZ_JAKUZS010000006.1:0-453372 GCF_030128585.1 Klebsiella sp. K5-204 | reverse complement strand
CCACCAGGAAGCGGTGCTCTTCGTTACAGATGACCATCGGTTCATGGATTTCAAGGCCCGAGAGTCGGGTGATGGTTTCCTGCAGCATGGAGTTCTGCCCGAACAGCCGGAGGAACTGTTTCGGGTAAAGCTCGCGAGACATCGGCCAGAGACGACTGCCGGTACCACCAGCCATTATCACAGGAAGTAACATATTAATATCCTTTAATTAAAACCCTGTTATTTAACACCCAGTAAATCACTGAGGCCAGAAGCAGACTAATATAGGTGTACAAGATAATAAATATGGCAAATTCTTAAAAAGGTTAAAAATTAGATATTTGAAATATTTGTAGAAAGGAAATGCTTAAGGTCAGGTTGTAACATTAAATATAAAATTAAAACAGTCAGGCCAAATGGCCTGACTGTGTGAAGAAAATTATTCCAACCACTCTGTGTGGAACACACCGTCTTTATCTGTACGCTTATAGGTGTGCGCACCAAAGTAATCACGCTGAGCCTGAATCAGGTTAGCTGGCAGAACTGCGGAACGGTAGCTGTCGTAGTAGGCAATTGCTGCAGAGAACGTCGGTACCGGAATACCATTCTGCACGGCATAAGCAACGACATCACGCAGCGCCTGCTGATAGTCATCAGCGATCTGTTTGAAGTACGGGGCCAGCAACAGGTTAGCAATGCCAGCGTTTTGCGCATAAGCATCAGTGATCTTCTGCAGGAACTGCGCACGAATGATGCAGCCAGCGCGGAAAATCTTAGCGATCTCACCGTAGTTCAGATCCCAGTTGTATTCATCAGAAGCAGCACGCAGCTGAGAGAAGCCTTGAGCATAGGAAACGATTTTACCGAGGTATAAAGCGCGACGCACTTTTTCGATAAATTCCGCTTTATCGCCAGCTGGCTGAGCCTGGGGTCCACTCAGCACTTTAGAAGCAGCTACACGCTGGTCTTTAAGTGAAGAGATGTAACGAGCAAATACGGACTCGGTGATCAGAGACAGAGGTTCGCCGAGATCAAGTGAACTCTGGCTGGTCCACTTACCGGTACCTTTGTTTGCTGCTTCATCAAGAATGACATCGACGAGGTATTTACCCTCTTCATCCTTCTTGGTGAAGATATCTTTGGTAATGTCGATCAGGTAGCTGCTCAGTTCACCTTCGTTCCATTCGGTGAAGGTTTGCGCCAGCTCTTCGTTGGAAAGTGTCAGACCGCCTTTCAACAGCGCATAAGCTTCAGCAATCAGCTGCATGTCGCCATACTCGATGCCGTTATGAACCATCTTCACATAATGACCAGCACCGTCAGCACCGATATAGGTCACACACGGCTCACCGTCTTCAGCAACCGCTGCAATCTGCTTCAGAATAGGAGCAACCAGCTCATAGGCTTCTTTCTGCCCCCCAGGCATGATGGAAGGCCCTTTCAGAGCCCCCTCTTCACCACCGGAAACACCGGTACCGATAAAGTTAAAACCTTCGGCAGACAGCTCACGGTTACGACGGATGGTGTCCTGGAAGAAAGTGTTGCCGCCATCAATGATGATGTCGCCTTTATCGAGGTAAGGCTTCAGGGAATCGATGGCGCTGTCGGTGCCAGCCCCGGCCTTCACCATCAACAGGATACGACGTGGTGTTTCAAGGGATTCAACAAACTCTTGTACTGTGTAGTAAGGAACCAGTTTCTTGCCTGGGTTTTCGGCAATCACTTCTTCGGTCTTTTCACGGGAGCGGTTGAAAACGGAGACGGTATAACCACGGCTTTCGATGTTCAGCGCAAGGTTACGCCCCATCACAGCCATACCGACAACCCCGATCTGTTGCTTGGACATTACATACTCCTGTCAGGTGTGGTCACTGCGACATGTTCGCAGGTTTGTAATAACATTATGTTAGCGTAAAACGTAAAAAACTCATAGCATAAACTATGTAATTCTCTTTTAAGAGAGTTACTTATTTAATATGGGATGTTTTAAATACGATTAATAAAAGGCATTTCTATGAAAATCAAACTTTATATTTTTTAACTTTATCGACGCAAGACATTAGTTTACTTACGTTTTCATAAAAAACATTATCATTGCTTAAAAATGGTTGTCTTGCCTTGCAAGACTCAAGCATTTTAACAGCAGATTCAATATACTTTAGGTCTAACTTATTTAGAGTTGCTTGCCCTAAAGATAATGCAATCTTATCAGGAACAACTGATACTAACTTCTTTGCAACTTTATTATATTTGGGCCACCATGGTCTACCTTTATACGTTCTCTTGCTATAAAAATCAGACAGAGCGGAATCCAGAGTTAAATCCTTAATATAATAATTCTCTCCATAAAAGCCCAAACCTCGGCTGCGAATTGACTCACGTAAACTGCTACTACCTAAAACCAGTGGGGAATATTTTTCCTTAATTGTCTGAGTCCAATCCAACCATTTAAAGGTATTTATCTGAGGAGATGTTATTAAAGGAAGCCATGGAACGCGCATCGCATCAGCGATAATAGCAGCATGCATTGCATCTGCTAAAACCATTTTTGCCCCTCGTATTTTATTTATAACGATCTTTGCATCCCATTGTGGATTTACAAATTCAACACCAGCCTGTTCACATACATACTGCCAGTTACCTGTTAAAAGCGCATGATGATGTGGTATAAAAATCGTGCCATTTCTTTCTTTTTCGGATAAGGGTTTAAATTCCTCAAGAGTATTTAATAATGCAGCGCCATCGGTTATGTACTTATCTTCTGGCAACCCAAGTACTTTAGCACTTAATGGACCTCTAACTGCAAGAATATCCCATGAATCATCACCAAAATTATTTGGGGGATTACCATAACCAACTCCACTTGAAAAAACCACCCACTTACCAGCCTTAGG
Organism: Klebsiella sp. K5-204; assembly: GCF_030128585.1. Classification (NCBI taxonomy): domain Bacteria; kingdom Pseudomonadati; phylum Pseudomonadota; class Gammaproteobacteria; order Enterobacterales; family Enterobacteriaceae; genus Klebsiella; species Klebsiella sp. K5-204. The sequence goes on along the minus strand of NZ_JAKUZS010000006.1, from coordinate 450,499 downwards.
CATGGCTGTGTTTATAATAGTTCCAATCCCTGACATTCTAACAGACTCATCTTGATCGAAAAAATCTGGTATAAGAGCATCCCAAAGCCAGGAATTTAAATCATCACCAAAATTACCAATAACATCTTTATAATAATACAGTTTCATTATAGCTCCAAAAAAAAATAATAAACCTAATCTCGTGGTGCAATAAGGCCGCGAAGTGTGTAGCTATTTCCTCATGCGAAAAACATGGTATTTAGAAATCACAGTCGATAAAATAACTTTCCTTTCAAATTTGCTCACTACAAAAACCAAAGCAAAAATCATATAAATAAAGGAGTAAAAAGAGCAGGCAAGTAATGTTAATAATATACCATCGGGAGAGAAGGATACATTAATATAATATGAAATAGCATAAGTTGCACCAGCTGAAAAAACACATGGCAATACAATTTTAAAAACATAGGCATTAAAATCGAAGCTTGTATATTTGGCAAGAAAGTACGATCTTAAAAATAAATTTATAACCGATGTGATTACCAAGGGAATATATGCGCTAAAAGGAGAAAACCCTAATTTAAAAAGGAAATATGCAAAAGGTAAACTAATGAAAACAAAAAAACTAACCGTCAATTGATAGATTTTTATTCTGCCAACAGCCTGCACACCAGCAATAACGCTTGATGAAAAGCTATCAATTAACGCAACAATAATAACCAACCGGACGAATCCTATAGTGTAAGGTGGAATGTTAACTAACCAAACAGACAAAAGTTCTTTTGTGCATATAAGTACCGGGCAGGATAGTAAAAAAAGGAATGAAAAAGTATATTTTGAACAGTAAGTTACCAACGTAAGGTATCTCTGCTCATTCTTCTCAGCATATGACTTAAATATTTGTGGTCGTACCGCCGAAACTAATGACTGAGTTAACGAATTAATGGCATTAAGAATAGTTGCTGATAAAGCATAAGCAGCATTGACAGTTGTTGCAAAAAAAACATTTATCGCTATATTAATCCCTTGCGTTCTACACACATATGCAAAATTTCCAAATGTATTCCAAAATGAAAACATTGTAATATCTTTAATTACTTTACGACTTAATACTCCACCTTTAAAAGACAGAGGAAAACTTTTATAACAATAGAAAACATATATACAGAAACTGGTCAAAGACGACAATAAAAGCAATAATGAGTATATAATTAACTTATTGTAAGGCAATACAGTAAGAACAAAAGAAACAATAAGTTTTGAAAGGGAATCAAATATTGCCATATACGCGTAAAAAGACATCTTTTCATGTGCTAATACAAGTGCATTAAAAGGAGTCTGAATAATAGAGATAAAGATTGAAAACAATGCAATAATATATACTTCTTTAGCTGTAGACAATGAATTAACATCGATGGTCAATACATGGCCTATAACGTAACCTCTAATTATAAGCAAAAGAATAAAAAAGAATATTCCGCCTAAAAAATATATCAATAAACTATTTTTCAACGTATTACTGACCGCAGAATAATTATTAGCTCCTAAATTAATAGAGATGAATCTTTGAACCGAATCGTTCATAGCTGATACAATAAATACAAAAAATGCTACAGTTCCAAAAATGACACTAAAAAGACCGTAATCTGACACACCTAGTTCATGCAGAACAATTCTAGTTGTGTAGAATGAGATGAATAATGACAACAATGTCCTTATAGCCAAGTAAAGAGTGTTTTTTACTATGAGTTTATTCTTTGACATATATCCAACGTCATATGATTAGTTATTGGCTTTTTATTGATTGCATACCTTACTCAATAAAAAAATATTTTCCATATCCTTAAAGGAATATGTTTTTAATATTTGGCTATCATTTTGACTCATTAATACATTGGTATTCATAAGTCCCAAGTGTTGGGTGTTATTAACAATCAAAAAATGAGCACTTGCTTTTTTAAGTTGCATGACCTTATAGTTGTTTAAATATGCCATGTAATGCAGCCAGACATCATCGGCTCGAGGACATTTATTTATAAAATCGTCACCAGCTTTATACAAATGAGCAAGGAAGTTTTTAGGATAAATTACACCAGAAACGCCAGTTGCAAAAAAACCAATATTTTTTTCAATTGATCTACATGCGTTCCATTCTTCATAAGGTTTAAATTTCCCTCGATCATCAAAAGTAATTTCATGTGCACGATGGCAGACAATTACATCAGAACAGCTTTTAGCAGCAGAATATAAATCAAACAACCAGTTCTTCGGATAAATAATATCATCGTCAGCTGTAACTAAATAATCATTATATTTTCTCTCCAAAATATACGGAAAATATTTAGTATGTGGGCCGTAGTTCTTAGAAAGTTTGATTTCTAAGCCTCTATCCTTAAGTCTAACCAGAGACAAAGGTAGATTTTTAATAGCATTTTCATTATCTAACCATAGTATAATTCTTGCTGGCAAAACTTTACCACTTAATATTGACTCAATCGTAATATGTACACTTGCAATGCGATCACCGTGTGTTGTTAAGCTGACATCTACATTGGGCAATACATTTGCAAGGTTTTGAAAACGTCCACTTTTAATCTTATTATTTCTCTGAAATAACCTAGTGTAAATCATTGAAAGCAGAGGATCTTGTATTTTATAAATATAATAAGATTTACATTTTTGAATAAAATTCTTGGGTTTCATATTTACTCCAAAGCAATATCAACGTTTAATAGATTTAAAAAATTTCTTAATGGATTTTAATGAATGAATTATATTAACTGACATTTTAGGATGATGAACATAAACACTTAATATAAAATATGCAAGAAATGAAATCTTTAAAATTCTTTTCTTATTATTATGTAGCATCTCAACAGGGAAGACAGGGGTCTTATACTCCTGAACAAATACTCCACCACAATCAATTAACATTTTGTATACTTGATGTATAAAATAGCTTTCAACAATACTTTTTATATTATCATTCGCGAAGTTAGCTATAATATAGTTATAAATAAATAGTGAAGATCTATATCTATCCATGAATAATTTAGCTGTAGGAGATGAAGTCAAGCTATCATCACGTAATCTATACTTATATACAACAATATTTGTTGTTTCTATGGTCTTAGCACCTTTTAAAATTTGTATTAGGAAAATACCATCTTCACCATAATTTGAATCTCCATAAATGATTTCTCTATTAAATAACTCCTTACGAAACAATTTCCCCCATAAATAGAAATTATTTGCGGCGACAGAGTCAGCTAAAAAATCGACACTCTTATCATATTTATTAGTTTCCCACCTCACCGGCCTAGTAATAATACCATTATAAATTCCATCATGACTTCCTGCTACAATATCGCAATTATTAGAAATTGCGAGACTATACATTGTTTCTATCGCATTAGGAGGAAGAGTATCATCACTATCCAAAAACATAATGTATTGACCTGATGCGGATTTTAATCCAACTGGCCGTGTAGTAACAACCCCGCCATTCTTTTTATTTATTATAATAATTCTTTTATCTAATTCTTTATATTTTTCTAAAATATTGCCAGATAGGTCTGTACTACCATCATTAACAAAAATAAACTCAGCTTCTTCAAATGTTTGTTTTAACAATGAATCAATACACTCTGACAAATACTTTTCAACATTATAAACAGGAACAATAACACTTACTTTACACATTTTATATGTCTCTGTATAGACTTAATAAGCTGATTTATTTACAAACCCTTTGAAAATAGTTAAAAATATTATTTTCAAATCCAACCAAATACTCCAGTTACGAATATAAAGAAGATCATATTCTACCCTCTTTTGCATTTTATCCAACGTATCCGTTTCTCCTCGCCAACCGTTTACTTGTGCAAGACCAGTAATGCCCGGTTTAACTTTATGTCGCAACATATAACCTTTGATTAGGGTTCGATATTGTTCATTGTGAGAAACAGCATGTGGCCGTGGTCCAACTACAGACATTTGACCAAATAAAACATTAAAAAATTGAGGTAATTCATCCAAAGAGGTTCGACGTAAAAATCTACCTACTTTAGTAACTCTAAGGTCATGTTTTGTTGCCTGGGTGACGTTGTGATCATTTTCCATAACAGTCATTGATCTAAACTTCCAAACTTTAATAGACTTCCCGTCCATACCATATCTAATTTGTCTAAATATCACTGGACCGGGTGATGTGAATTTGACCGCACAAGCAATAATTAATAAAACTGGAGAAATTACAATCAGTATAGATAATGATACAATTATATCTTCTAGGCGTTTAAAAACCATATTGATCCCACTTAATGGGGACTCATACAAAGGGACGACAGGGACACCATTAATCTCTTCAGTTCTAGATTGTAATATATTAAATGTAAAAATATCAGGAATAAGGAGTACAGAGCATGTAGTATCTGATAATTCACTTATTACTTTTTTGATTTTTGCCTCATCATGCATGTTCATTGCGATATAGATTCTGTCTAACTCACCATGTCTTGCATCGGAAATTAATTGCGACAAGTCTCCGACAAAAGGTATCCCATTATGGTCATTAACAGGATTTTCATCGTATATACCCTTGACAATGAAGCCAAGCCAGGGCTCTTCCAAAAAACCTTTAAGTAAGTTTATGCCTGCTGGCAATGTTCCTACTACTGCTACTCTTCTCGTATTGTATCCAAATTTTCTTAATACACCGGCTCCGAGTCTGATAGTTGTACGACAACATATGAATCCAAAGGATACTACTAAGTACCATTGCATAAAAAAGCTAAAACCTAAGTTATCATCCGCATATAGAGATATTATACTTAAATTTAATAATATGCTAAGCGACCAATTTTTCAGTATTAAGGTTAACTCGGTTGATATACGAACCCCTCTCCAAGATCGATAGAAGTCTGTAATTCCTCCTATCATCTGAAAAATAACCAATACTGTCAAATAATATAGAACTTGGTTGTATGTAAATGGCGTTCGGTTAAATAAACAAGTAAAATACAACCCCAAAAAAATAATAAGGATATCCGAAAACCTTTGGACCATAGATATTAATGAAGCATTTGCATTTACACGTGCACGATGAGTAAAGGTTGTCATACTAAATCCGCCATAATTAACCATAATTCCTATTGAGCAAAGTTATAGACTTCAACCACCAAACAAACGAATCAATAAGATATTTTTTTTCTTTCATTAAAACTCATCCATTTTTCGTTAACGTATTTTTCCATTTCGGTATCGAAGCGTTCACAAGAAAAGCGAATTGTGTTTGCTCTACATATATGCGGTTCAAATTTATCTTGATTATTCTCAAAGTATTCAATGGATTGAATAATTGCTTCTACCGTCTGTCTTTCAAAAAATACACCTGTAGGATTTATAACTCCTAATGGCCTGATTGTTTCTAAAGCCCCTCCCTTTCCAAAGGCAATTACCGGTGTACCGCATGCTTGAGCCTCAACAGGTGTAATACCAAAATCCTCTTCAGCTGCAAAAACAAAAGCCTTTGCTTTTTGCATCAAATCCAGCATAACATTTGAAGATTGGTAGCCCAAAATCTCAATGTTTGATTTTGCTTTAGCCTTAATTTTTGCCATTTCACTTCCGTCGCCGATAACAATCAGTTTCTTATCTGGCATGTGGCTAAATGCTTCAACTATAAGATCAATTCTTTTATAAGGTACCAATCTAGATGCTGTTAGATAGAAATCTTCTTTTTTTTCAAATAATGGAAAATTATTTATATCTACAGGTGGATAAATAACATCTGCTTCTCGTCCGTATACTTTTTTTATCCTCCTTGAGATGAAATGAGAGTTAGCAATAAAATGATCCACCCCATTAGAAGTTCTTGAATCCCAAACTCTCATTTTGTGAAGAATATATTTAGCTAACATGCCTTTGAAACCAGAATCTAAGCCTGCCTCTCTTAGATATTGATGCTGTAAATCCCAAGCATAGCGTATTGGGGAGTGAACATAGCTAATATGCAGTTGATCTGGGCCAGTTAAGACTCCCTTTGCAACCGCATGGCTGCTAGATATAACCACATCGTGCGAAGAAACGTCTAGTTGCTCAATAGCCAAGGGCATTAAGGGTAAGTATTTTTGATATTTATCTTTTGAAAAAGGCATTTTTTGAATAAAAGTGGTATCTGCATGTTTTCCTCCCATTAATCCTCTTGCATCAGGAGAAAGAAAGTCCACCAATGAGTACAGCTTTGATTCAGGATATAAATCGATTAATTCTTTAATTACTCTTTCAGCACCAGCATAAGTAACTAACCAATCAGCTACTATTCCAACATTATAATCGTGAGACATATTAAAACCCATAATTAAATTAGAATGAAATCATTTTAGTTAAAAGTGATAATACTACAGAGGTATAATACACAAATTCTTATTGAAAACCGACATAGGTAGATAAAGGATGAAAAGAGCATTAATTGTATTTTAACTGACCTTGCTCCTATTAATTTTTGGGCAGAGAATATAGATAACTAGCAGCAGGTTTAGGTGATCCATCAACATTTAATATTCCGAAGTTACTTTCAAAATCGGACGCGTCAGTACCCTTATTAACAAAACAGTACCACCAAACACCTTTTATGAAATTATATTTTTTAGCTTCTATATAGTAACTAACCAAATATTGGCCAATATCTTTATCAGTAAAAAGATTTTTCGAGAATGATGATACCCCAACTTCTGTAATGTATAAATTTACTTCATGACCAGATGAATAAGACAATAGCTCATCATGTGCTTTGCGAATCTTATCTAAGCTAACATTAGCTGGGGTAATTTTCTCATGTGTCCAATCGTATGGGTGAATAGATATACCGTCAACATACGCCATAATCCCATTCAAAACAATTTCTTTACCCCAATTCATTTCTTTTCTTGAAAGCGGGTTAAATCCACCTGCTATAATAATGGCATTTGGATTATTCCGCCTAATAATTTCGCTGCTTTTTTTTACTAGTGCAACATAATCCAAAGCCGACTCGAGACTATTATTATTATATTTAGGCTTACTGTGATTCCATTCATTCCAAATTTCAAATATTATCTTATTCTTACCAAAGTGTTTAGAAACCCAATCGACGTAGTTTATAAACCCATCGATTTCTTCATCACTACTTAATCGGATATTTTTATGCCCTCCTGTGTTCTCTTTATAGTTACTATTACCATAATTGAGAATTACCAACGGGGTGAGTCCCTCTTTCACCCCCAGTTGAATAGCATTTTCGAGCTTAGAATCAGGAACATTAAGTAATCCTTTTTTTTTCTCAACGCCTTGCCAAGAATAATCAACCCTAAATGAATCAATATTGTACTTTTTCAGAGTTTGTAATAAAACAAGTGGATCGTTTGGGAAAGTTGCCGGATGAACATTCATTCCTGAATCAAAGGCATTGGCATTGCGTATCAGGAATAATTGTGTAATCAAAAATGTACAAATACCGACAACCTTTAAATTTAAACGCATAGTTCACCTCGCTGCTAATTGTTTACGTTACATTCAATTTGGTTTAATTATGTATTTATTGTACTGGAGCAATAACACATATAAAGTTTAAAAATAAACCAACTTAAATTAATATGGTTATATGAGCAGTTACTACAGATTCATGCTTATATTATTAAAGGAATTCAAATGTTTTGGTTAAAATAGCATTGAACGTGTAGGGGAATACGCCATAAACACCTTTAATGACAAATATATAATACGCCATTGCTAAGCATAAAATTAAGATTAGCACTGATAATACCAGCCTGGACGTATAAGTGAATATCTGAAGCAGCGTAGAGAATATAAAAATACTGCCAATATAGAAATATACTACAACTCGCCCTGGTCCCTCATATCGCAAGCCTAAAAACATAATACAAAACCATGTCAATGCTGACATGCAAATCAAATACACACATAATAGATGAAGGTTACTTTCTCGAGCTCTTTTATTAATTAATGAACAAACAGACACTAAAGCTAATATGAAATAAATAGCAAAAAAACCACCACCAATGTTACTCTCAGCGCTATATGAACTATATTTTGTTGTCCCAATAATATTTCCAAGAAAACTAAGTATTACTGATGAAGCAGAATAAACCCCCATAAAAGCTATAGAACCAAGTGTTACTAATACTGGTTTTTTGCGTATATATTTATATGCTAGAGGGATAAATACAAATAATAATCCAGAGATATGAAATAATACTGATACTGCAATTACCATATAGGCTTTTTTATATTTCTCCTCCAATATATAAGGAATGGAATACAAAAATACGGCCAGCGCTAAACTTGCTCGGATGACATTGAAATGAAAAAAATAAATAGTACTGAAAGTTAATAATGATAATATAGATATAAGTGGATTTGGTGACAACTTAAATATAGTAGAAATTACTAAATAGTTGAAAATTATAGCAACCCCGAAAAAAAAGTATGCATAATTTGTCAAGCCAAACAATTGATACAATTTTATTAAGAATACGAAGCCAGGTTCGATAGCTATGCCGCTAACCAGCCAGTCATGATATGATCTATCAACAACTAGAAAATTAGCGTACATCAAAGAATCTGTACCGACGCTAATATCTCTTAGACCTGGCATTAACGAACAAATAACCACAATAAATCCGACACATGTCTTTTTAAGTAGTTTTGTTCTACAATGCATTCCTACGAAAGATAAGAACAGCGATAAAGTGATTGTTATTATGTATATTTCCACAATCTATCCTTCATATATAGTTTTGATTATTCACATACACATTCCCCAAAAAATAGGCTATCGTAAGTATCCTAATTTTTTTAATACATCCTTGATCAGGAATTTTATATTTCTTGCTAATATAGATGCTTTAGATGCTTCGATTATATTTGAGGTGCCTTCATGATACTTAATTAAATAATTTATCACATATAGCGCGGAAGACGAGTATTTCTCAATATTTCTATTTTTTAAATCTTCCAACGCCAAGTTCGCTGGATAACTGCTGGTTACTCGACTACTGCCAATAGCATGATCATGGTGCATGATATATAATGGTTTTGATAAATTTTTGAAATCACCGTATTTATAGCATAACCTAATCCAAGTATCCCAGTCCTGAAAACGTCTTGCCCTTAAGTCAAATCCACCAATTGACTTGAGTCGTTCCGTCAAGGTAAATACTTGATTGGTTGCAAGATTTTCTAATAGTAGACCTTTAAGTGTTAACTTATATCTTCTTTGTTTGAATCTTTTCTCATTTCCATCTGCATATTTATCAATATAATCACTACATAGAAACGAATATTTGTCATCCCAAGCCGATACAAAAGAACTAATTCTGTCAGGCATAAACTCATCATCATCATCCAGTCCTGTGATATACTCACCCTTCGAGGAAAATATCCCCATATTACGAGCTGCACATGCGCCAGATTGCCGTTCAGTACAAAAATACCGAATATTTTTACCTTCAGAAATTAATTTTTTAACATACTCCCCTGTACCATCTGTTGAACTGTCGTCACATATTAATATTTCAATATTTTTATAGTCTTGTAATAATACAGATCGAATAGCTCTTTTGAGCATTTCTAAACGATTACAAGTAGGTATATAGACACTAACTAATTTTTCTTTCATATCTTATTCACTTATAATATTCTTATTCATAAAGAAGAAATGTCTTTTGACACATTAAAACTTCGTTAAAGTTATGCATAATAATATCCCGCGCCTCCTTTGCGTCTAAATCTATTTTTGAGGGATTTTCTTCATATTGACTCATTAATGAAGGCACCTGTAACGCAGAAGTGAAAAGATTATTCTTTAATTTAGTATGCCCAATAATATCAGTATTCCCCACCACATCTGTTAATATAGGTATACAACCTCGTGCCATGGATTCAATTACGCTCAATGGAAGCCCTTCCCATCTCGAAGTATTTAGCACAAAATGTGCATCATCAAAAAACACATAGGGATTATTTACATTGCCATGTTTTATTATCTTTACTCGTTTCAACCCAGTAATATTATCCAACTTATATATATCATCACCTTCACCCAACACATCAATTGTAATATTTATTGAAGGGTTCGCATTTGAACGATCTAAACATTTAATAACGTCAACTAAAAGATCAGTGTTTTTTTGATAATCAAACCTTGAAATGACAACAATTTTAAATAATTCACTCACTAGTTTTGTTTGATATTCACTTGGAATTCGCACACCATTTATAATGGTATTGTCTTTGTTTGCGCTGCCTGATATACCTGTTTTTTTAGCGATGCTACATTCACCATTAGACACATATATAAACTCATCGGTAAGATATGAAAAAGCTCTTTCGGATATAACATAGACACTATTTTTTAATAGGGTCTTGAAGCCCTTATCTTGTGATAGATTTAGCCCATGGAATGTATGAATCACTTTAACTTTTCTCATGAATACTTTGAGTAATCTGGAGAAGACCCCGGCTCCTCTTCCATGAGAGTGTATTACTGATATGTTATTTTTTTTACAAAAATTTAGGAGCCCCTTGAAATATGTAAGATTAAATGTCCTATGTTTTAAAAAATAAAAATTTTCATTAGGAACTATTTCATGATATTTACTGAAGAACGGTTCATCTTTAGGGCAAGCCAAGTATACATTATATTTTTCTTGGTTGATATTCTCTATTAGCTGCAGTAAATGTTTTGGGCCCCCTCCCATATCTGTTCTGGAAGTTATAAATAATATGTTTTTTTTCATGAGTTTATGCCTTGGATATCGCCAAAAAACATAAGAAATGCACAGCGCCGCTGTGCATTTCTTTTAATTAATCCTTAGAGTCATAAGTATAACCATAATTACTATAGCCATAACTGTAATAACTACTGGCTTTTTTCACTACTCCATTCAATATACATCCTTTCACTATTACCCCACCATGCTCGAATCTTTTTATGCTGACCTCAATTTCTTTTGCAGTATTAACTTCAAATCTTGCAACAAGTAGTGTTGTACCAGCATAATTACCGATAATGGCGGCATCTGTTACAGCAAGAATTGGAGGCGTGTCTAAAATTACAATATCATAATTTGAACTTGCCCAACTGATTAACTGCCCGAAATTCTTGTGCATCAAAAGTTCTGCAGGATTAGGAGGAACCATCCCTCTTGAAATAAAATCAAAACCGATATTCAGTTCTTTTTGTACTGCAGTTTCTATAGCAATTTTTCCGGATAGTACGTCAGATAAACCTTGTTCATTACTTTTGCCGAATAATTTGTGCGTATACCCTTTACGCATATCTGTATCAATTAGCAGTACTTTTTTATCTGTCTGAGCAATAATTGCTGCCAAATTTGTACTTACAAAAGTTTTACCTGCATTTGGACTTGCTCCAGAAATCATTAATACATTATTTCGAGCTTCCATCATAGCAAAATGCAGGCTAGTTCTTAATCCTCTTATAGCTTCTATAGCTAGATCCGCAGGGTTCTCAACTGCAAGGAAGGTATATGTCTCTTGAGACTTTGCTTTTTTCAAAGGACTATCACGAGTTATGTTTTTTGCAAATGATTCTGATACTGGTATACTTGCATAGACATTTATGCCAAGTTCTTCTAATTGTTCAGGCGATTCAATACCTCGACGCAAGAAGACTCTTAGCAAGACAATTCCTACTGAAACCATGCAACCTAGCAAAAACCCTAGTATAACAACCAAAATCTTTTTTGGTTTCACTGGCTTAGGTTGCGTAACTGCTTCATCAATAATTCTCACATTACCAATTGCGCTAGATTTTGCAATATTAAGTTCTTGTTGACGATTTAGAAGCATCATGTAAACTGCACGGCCTGATTCAACATCCCGGCTAAGACGCAATATTTCCTGCTGGGTTTCCGGCATTGATGAAACTCGTTTATTAAGTTTCACCTTTTCATCTTGTAGTGTTTTTCTCTTCTCTAATAAAGCCTTATAAGTAGGATGCTCTTTTGTATATAACTGAGAGATTTCTGACTCTCTGAAAGTCAATTCGTTTAACTGATTGTCAACATTAACAATTTGATCAAGCACTGATTTTGCTTCTAAAGATAAATCAACTGAATCATTTTGGCGCCGAAATTGATTCAGCTTATTTTCTGCAATATCTAAATCGCTGCGCACCTTTGGCAGTTGTAAATTCAAGAAATCCAAGCTTTTTGCGTCTTGAGCTGCCTGACGAGCAATGTTCTGTGCTAAATAATTATTACTAATATTATCAATAATTTTGCTAATTAGTTCTTTATTATCACCTGTCAAGGAAATGGACAATATACCTGTATCCTTACCTTGATCGACAATCGTTAAATTTTCCTGTAAGTCCGTGATAGCTTTCAATCTTGAAACATAATCAATTGTAAATTCAGTACCGGGTTTAGCTTCAATTTTATCAATCTTAAGGGTTGCACCATTAATATCAACTAAGTCTCCTCGCTTACCTTGTACAGTATTATCTCCAATATTAACTTCAAAACTGTTTTCATTAATTATTTTAACTATAATTTCCGGAGTATCATCCCCTACGTTTGGAATAAAGAGTCGTGACACCTCGATCGAACCAGGTTTTTCTCCTGAAATACGTGAAAAACCTTTACCGAAAATTGGGAAGTAGTTTTGTCGTACTCTTGCCTGAAGATTCAAATCATCTACTGTTTTTCCAATTATCATTCTCGATTGAAGCAATGATATTTCTGGCGCTGATTCAGGTTGGCTATTCGGTAGCATTTGACTTAAATTGCTAAGAATGGCATTTGCTTGCTTTTGTTCCACTTGAATTAGTGCATCAGCTTGATATATAGGTGTTGCAAATAAAGCATAGGTTAGAGCAAGCAAGGTAAACAAAGCTGTGATTGATATTATCAATTTTCGATGATCGATCACCTCTCCGATTAACCGTCCTAAATCTATTTCCTCGGAATCATTGTCTACTTTCTTATTTATAACTGAAGTCATTAAAAAATTCCCGCTTAATTTACACCTAATTTTTCAGCCCAAAGCTTGCCAGACTGCTCTATCAAATCATAAACAGAAGAAAATGCTTCTTCACTTTTTCGGTATGGGTCTGGTATTTCTCTATTACCTAACCAATAACCAAATAACATTGTTTTTCCTCTAACCTCAGGTGCAATACGACCAATATGATCAATATGGTTTTTTTCCATCACTAAGATTAGATCGAAACTGCGACCTAATGACGAAGTAAATTGTTTTCCTTTATGGCCTTCAAGACATAATCCATGCCTGGCTGCTATTTTTGACGCACTTGAATCTGCAGCATGCCCTACTAATGCACTGGTCCCAGCAGAATCTATTATTTTGTTGGTTAATAAACCACGTAATAGATGTTCCCCAATAGGGGAACGACATATGTTACCAGTACAAACAACTAAAATAGTATTAAACATTTTATGGCCAATCCTTAATAAACTTAGCCGTTTCTGTCATGTCATGCACACCGCTAATAGTCGGTACTAACTGTGATATTACACGATTCCAACGTACTACTGGGGCTGTTGTGACATAAACAATATCGTATGGCTGTAGTTGAAATTCTGTACCAAGTACCATTGCCGAAGCATCTTGTGCATTAAGCTGATAAATATTTGCAATTTTACCTTGCTTATCGCCTTTCAACTGCCGAATGACAAATACACCTGTCGCATCGCTGGAGGCTTGTAATATACCTTCGGCGTTACCTAACGCTTCAGCTAAAGTCATGCCACTGCGATCCATTTTCAATGTGCTCTGTTTCCCGACCTCCCCCATAACAAATACTTTTAAATCATCATTACGAGGAACAAATAGGATATCTCCAGGATAGAGTAGATGATTCTGGGTAAGATCGCCCTTTTGCATTAACGCGTAAAGAGACACTTTTGTATCTTTCCCATTATGGGTTAACACTACATTTCGCCAATCTGCATCAGGGGCTAAGCCTCCTGCAGCATTGATAGCATCCATCACAGTTAATGGGATGTTGGTTATAGGTTGCTTGCCAGAATTTACAACCTCGCCGGTAATATAGGCCTTTTGCGAGCGAAATGCCGCAACACTCACGTCAACCTGTGGGCTTTCAATATAAGTTGTCAAACGGCTGGCTATATCCTGTCGTACTTGGCTCAAAGTTTTTCCAGCCACCTGTACCTTACCGATATAAGGATAGAAAATGGTACCATCGGAGTTAACCCAGTTGCCGGTATCGCTGGCGCTGCGGTATTGCCCTGCAGGCGTTGTCAGTTCTGGATGGTCCCAAACAGTGACCATAAGTACATCGCCAACTCCGATGCGATATTCATAACTGCGCAATAAATTGTCTAGCTGAGGGTTAGGTTTTGCCAGAACGGTTTCCGGACGAAGCTGATCGACCAGACCCGGTGTCATTGGATATACATTGACCAGCTTATCCAGATCGTAATCACTGTCCGGAAGCTCTACCACGTTCTTACGCAGGCTATTTAATCCTTGTCCGGGAATAATCGTACAACCCGATAAAAACCCAATTGCTAACGCTAATGCCGAAAATCTAACAAGTTTTTTCTTCATAATGTCACATCATCAGTAAATCAAAATTTGCCAATTCCTGAGCAGCTGTCATAGCCGTTGCTACCCTGCCGGCCTATGGAGAGATAAAAGCTGACTGCGTCCTGCAGCGCTACCACCCTCTCTCCTCTGTTTTCAGCATTCAGCCTTATAAACTAAACGGTATCTCTATCCCTGCACTGGCCCCAACGTCGTCGCTGTCGCTGTTGTTAGCGTTGGTGTACCACAGTGAGGTATTCAAACGGACCGACTGATAAACATCCCCGCTCCAGCCCAGCTGTACTCCTTTTAAAGTATCTGCATGAGGGAATGCTTTGTTGATCGACTGATTCTCCGGGTTAACTTTGGCGTATACCAGACGTGTGCTCCAACGTTGGTTATCTTCAGTAATCAGCTCAATCTTCCCGGCAAAGAGTTGCCCGTCCCCGCCCATGGCATCTCCCAATGGATATCCCTGTTGGTAATAACCATCCTTGTAGATATGATGCGTGTAAATATAATCAGTGCGGCTCATATTAGATCTTGTATCGTGTGCCTCAATGTACCAGTTTACCGCATCCTTACCCCAACCGTGATGCCCTTCCACCCCACCAAGGAATGTATTTGCTGAAGGAAGGAAACCAGCTTCATCTTCACCGATCATCTGCCCGTAGAAACTTACCGGCCAGCCGAGAGTTGGTTCGAGTTTAAACTTAAAGTCAAAGCCAGCCAGCTGGTTTCCCGGCTCATTATCGGTACCGGTATTATCCTGCCCAGTAAAACCATCCCAGAAGCTGCTAAAGGATTGCGGTCGCCCTTCCCCTCCCCACTGCATTATCCGCGATGCGCCTAATTCCAATGACTGGAACGGCGTAAAGGTGAAACGACCGCCGATAATTTTAGTGTGTGGGACAGCAGTGTACTGATTCATTTGGCTGGCAGAGATCTGGTACTGCCATGGGCCCACCCAGCGCAGCCACCAGGTCTCTGGTGCGGACTGCTCGGCTCTCTGCATTAAAAAGCCGGTCATCGGCCGCATGGCATCCCCACGGATCAGGCTGCCTTCATAGCCCGGCCCCCACCACTGCGGTACCTGGCCAAAGGAGAGCCACTGGTTCCAGAACTTCACTGCGCCATAGGCGCCGTTGGCGTTGAAGCGCGATCCGTTGCTGATCCGCTCTCCCCCTTCGACGTTACCCTGAAGGTGGACATCCCACCACTCGCCGCTATTGTTAAACGCCAGGCCTAACGAGTTATCTGCCGGCTGCGTCTGGGCAAACCCCTGCGGGGTGCCCGGCTGGTCGGTCGAGGTATAACCTGTGACCCGGAAATCGGCTTTTAAAGCAGACAGTCGCTGGTTGATACGGGCCAGAACTACTTGCTCAGAAGAATAGGACGGTTTGGCCTTTTTTAGCGCCCGGGCGATCTCTTCCTGACTCAGCGGCCAGGTCGACAGGCTCAGATGGATGACCCCGCGATCGGAAAGCCAGGCAAGGTCGTTTCGCAGATCGTTATCATTTACTACTAACCCGGCCGCGTAAGCCTGGGCTCCCAGTGAGGAAAGCAAACCCAACGTCACGGCAATGCGCGCAATTTTTATCATTGTACAAGATCCATTTTCAGCCCCGCTGTCGTATCTCAATGAGAATGAGGGGAATAGCAAGATAGAAAGCGCTCGCGGCACCAGCTGACTTCACTGTGCAACACCGGCGAGGCAAGTACAGTTACCCTAAGCTGCTTGTCATCTTCATAACATCCGCCCAGCTCACAATGTAGGCGAATTTTACCCTACAGGCTATCGATGAGATGGGAAAATTAATGTCCAGGTGATATCAGCAGCCGCTCCTGACCAACTTCTGAGGATATCCGTGGAAGATGGTTAGATATCTGATGAGGGTATTCATCCTGGCAGGGTCGATTTTTACAGCCGTTAAACAGGAACTATTGTACAGCAGCAAGCGGCTTCAGCGACGCTACCGCCCCTGGCTTAACAGCTACCAGCGCACTGACTACCTGAACGACTTATTTTATCGACCTGTGGATGAATAATTGGTCAGGCCTTTATTTTTTGCGGCGTTAAGTCTACGGGATTTCGGTCACAATTGGGAGTCTTGCTGCCGAATATCTGCCAATTAATGCCATCCGCTGTTTTATTGGCGAAAAATAAGCGGCTCGCCAATAAAGATTATTTCTTGCTCTCAACTATCAAACATCTGCCTGGGGGCGTTATGCTGGCCCAAGAACAGATAACTGTTTGTAAAAAAAAGGTTTTTTCCATCATACTTACGTCATCCTAAAATCAGATGATGACGCGACAGTCAACTACAATTTCTAATAGTTTCTCGATACAGGATTATTCAACCATGTGGAACAGCGCTTTCTGAACGCATTTAAGAAACGTCTGACCACGGCTATATCCAGACAAATTGACAATAATAATTTAGTAGCACTTCATTATTTCATAAATATGAATTATCAATTGACTGGCATATAGTAGATTATTTTCTTATTTGTCTAATTAACCGGCGAAAACTTAATTTCCCCTGTAAAACAAATGGCAATTACCAGGCCTGCTTGTGCAGCTCGGTACGCGTAAAGGGTTTGTCCAGCGGACCAATTGTAGTAGCGATCTGCCCCAGCAGGGACTGAGTCGGGGCTTTATTGCCGCTATGCAACAGGATAAGCGGGACCATCACCAGGCACGCGACGCCGCCCCAGGAAATACTCACGCTTTCCGAATGGGTGGTACGTTTTTGCAGCAGCAGGAACAAAGCGCTGCCGGCAGCACCCAGCAGCAGGCCAGCGATCACTTCCGAGACGGAATGCGCATGGATGACCAGCCGTGAATACCCCACCACCGCGGCTAAAACATAGCCGGTGGCGACGGCTACTCTTTGCACACCCGCCGAAAAACGAGCGCTGAGCAGCCATAAGAAGATAGGCCAGAAGGCTGCGGAGAGCGCTGAGTGGCCGCTGAAGCCGGTGTAATCCAGCTCGCGAATACCCAGTCCCCAGCCCATAAAGGCCAGTTTGGAGGCGCAGACGATGGCGCCGGTGATGCCGAACAGCAAACTCCACTGCCACGCCAGCAACCGCGACGTTTTACGCAGCATCAGGACAATAAACAGCGCCGCTGCGCTGGGCAGCAAAACGGTGCTATCGCCAAAAAATGAGATGAGTTGCCAGTTCATATACCTGTGATCCTTCGATGATGTCCACTGCCGTGCTCAGGGATTATCCATAATGTCTGTACCAGCTCGCATGCCAATTCATTTCACATTTTTATGCATGCAAGTGAGATGTTTAAAGCGGAAACATGATCGCAGTCAAGTTTTATTTTTGGCTGACGTTGACCGCTTTCCCTGCACTTTAGGAATTGTCGCACTAAGTGACTATTCATAAAGCATTATTGCCGCTACTCCGACCATTGCACCACAGAGGCCAGAGACAAACTACCAGAAGTCTCCGAAGCCATACGTTTCTTTACAATCGTTATAACATTCACGTTATGAATAAATTCTGCATAACGTTATGAGCGGCAGGACCGATGTTTAGAGCCTGCCGCCCGGTCTCAGGCTGGCGTTCAGGCCAGCAGTTTTTTGATGCTTTCGCGGAATTTGGTGCCTTCTTTCAGGTTACGCATTCCGTAGGTGACGAAGGCCTGCATATAGCCCATTTTCTTACCGCAGTCATAGCTTTCGCCGGTCATCAGCATCGCGTCGACGGACTGCTTTTTCGCCAGTTCGGCAATGGCGTCGGTCAGCTGGATACGCCCCCAGGCGCCCGGCTCGGTGCGCTCCAGTTCGGCCCAGATATCTGCCGACAGCACGTAGCGGCCCACCGCCATCAGGTCGGAGTCCAGAGTCTGCGGTTCGTCCGGTTTTTCAATAAACTCGACGATACGTGCTACCTGCCCTTCCGCCGCCATCGGCTCTTTGGTCTGGATCACGGAGTATTCGGAGAGATCCCCCGGCATGCGTTTCGCCAGCACCTGGCTGCGGCCGGTCTCGTTAAAGCGGGCGACCATAGCGGCGAGGTTATAGCGCAGCGGGTCCGCAGTACCGCCGTCGAGGATGATATCCGGCAGCACCACCACAAACGGGTTATCCCCGACGACCGGACGGGCGCAGAGGATAGAGTGGCCCAGACCCAGCGGCTGCGCCTGGCGCACGTTCATGATGGTTACGCCCGGCGGACAAATGGCCTGGACTTCCGCCAGCAGCTGGCGCTTCACGCGCTGCTCAAGCAGGGCTTCCAGCTCGTAGGAGGTATCAAAGTGGTTTTCCACCGCGTTCTTCGAGGAGTGCGTCACCAGAACAATCTCTTTGATCCCGGCGGCGACGATTTCGTCAACAATGTACTGAATCATTGGCTTATCAACGATCGGCAGCATCTCCTTTGGAATTGCCTTTGTGGCCGGCAGCATATGCATGCCTAGTCCTGCGACCGGAATAACCGCTTTCAAATTCGCCATATTCATCTTCACCTGTTTGGTTGCAAAACACGCGGTTTTGCAAAATTGTACATGTCACAAATCCATTGAAACTGATAATACACGGATACTGCCCGGGCATCTGCCCGCCAAATTCTTAAATTCACTGTCACGTAAAAGAATACACATAACTCCCTTTTACCAACAGTTAGAAGTGAGAATAATCTTATTCTCGATCAGGTTATTCAGCGGCGCGTTTCTCTGCGCCGTGCAAAGTGGCCGAAATCCCCGTCCACAGGGCGCGCCAGCACGCCAGGGCTGCCGTGCCGCACCTATGCCCGCAAAGAATAGGTATAGATAATAAATTTATCCAGGCAATATATTTCAGCATTTACCGCTGGACAGGTCGCTATACAAGCCATAATCGGCGGAATAAAACCAGGAGCCGCCCTATTCTGCGCCCCCTTTATGAGCTGAATTATGCCGATTTTGCGAGGGATTACGCTCTTCCCCCATAGCGTAAGCATCACCTCTCGCTGCGACGAGCGGTGTCACAACGCCGCTTTTGCGCCCTGTAGGAAACCCAGCGGCAGACGTTCTGATATTGGCCCGCTTATTCCAGGCAACCGCCATAGTGTTATTTTTTCACTGTTCTTTACCGGAACATAATTCTTATCGGTTCGCTTAATCTGCTGGAAATATATCCACCCGTGGCAGGGCGCTATCCGCGTCGTTATTGCATTTTATACCCATCTTATCCATGATCGGGGTAACACATACCGCAGTCGTACAGGTTTTAATACATATGGAATGGATTGCCGATCCGTCAATCTGGGCAGGTCTCGTCACGCTGGTCGTTATCGAACTGGTGTTAGGTATCGATAACCTGGTCTTTATCGCTATCCTCGCTGAGAAGCTCCCGCCCGCCCAGCGCGACCGCGCGCGGATCACTGGCCTGATGCTGGCGATGGTGATGCGTCTCCTGCTGCTGGCCTCTATCTCCTGGCTCGTCACCCTGACCAAACCGCTGATTGTTTTTCACGACTTCAGCTTCAGCGCCCGCGATTTAATTATGCTGTTCGGCGGCTTGTTCCTGCTGTTTAAAGCGACCGTCGAGCTTAATGAGCGGCTGGAGGGAAAAGACAGCGATAATCCCACCCAGCGCAGAGGGGCTAAATTCTGGGCCGTGGTGGCGCAGATCGTGGTGCTTGATGCCATCTTCTCGCTCGACTCGGTGATCACCGCGGTCGGCATGGTCGACCACCTGGCGGTGATGATGGCCGCCGTGATCATCGCTATCAGCCTGATGCTGATGGCCAGCAAGGCGCTGACGCGCTTCGTTAACAGCCACCCGACCATCGTGATCCTCTGTCTGAGCTTCCTGCTGATGATCGGCTTCAGCCTGATTGCTGAAGGCTTCAGCTTTATTATTCCGAAAGGCTATTTATATGCGGCAATTGGCTTCTCGGTGATGATTGAAGCCCTTAACCAGCTGGCGCTGTTTAACCGCCGTCGCTTTCTCTCCGCCAATATGACGCTGCGTCAGCGCACTACCGAGGCGGTAATGAACCTGCTGAGCGGTCAGAAGGAAAAAGCTGAACTGGATGCTGACACGGCGTCGCTGGTGGCCGATCAGGACCATCATCCTTTGTTTAATCCGCAGGAAAGGTTGATGATTGAGCGGGTGCTGAACCTTAATCAGCGCAGCGTCAGCAGTATTATGACCTCCCGCCATGATATCGAGCGCATCGACCTCAGCGCGCCGGAGGAAGAGATCCGCAGCCTGGTGGAAAAAAATCAGCACACCCGCCTGGTGGTCACCGGCGGAAAGGATAATGAAGACCTGCTGGGGGTGGTGCATGTTATCGACCTGCTCCAGCAGTCCCTGCGCCAGGAGCCGCTGGATCTGCAGGCGCTGGTGCGCCAGCCGCTGGTCTTTCCGGAAGGGTTACCGCTCCTCTCCGCTCTTGAGCAGTTTCGTCAGGCCCGCACCCATTTTGCCTTTGTGGTGGATGAGTTTGGCTCCGTCGAGGGGATTGTGACCCTGAGCGACGTGATGGAGACCATTGCCGGCAATCTGCCCAACGAGGTGGAGGAGATCGACGCCCGGCACGATATTCAGCACCATCCGGACGGTTCGTGGACGGTTAACGGCCATATGCCGCTGGAGGATCTGGTGCAGTATGTTCCGCTGCCGCTGGATGATAAACGTGAGTACCACACTGTTGCCGGTCTGCTGATGGAGTATCTGCAGCATGTGCCGCAGGTGGGAGAAACCATTGAGATTGACGGTTATACCCTGCGCACGCTGCAGGTCGACAGCCATCGGGTGCAAAAGGTGCAGATCGTTCCGCCGGCAAAGCAGGATGAGCTGGATTATGAGGTGTAATCGTCAGGCATAAAACGGCCCGGGGTATCCCGGGCGGTGGGACGGCTAATCAAACCCATGCCTGATGGCGCTTCGCTTATCAGGCCTACGGGATGGCGACACAAACCGGGGGATTACCCCGCCGCACAACCCAGGCGGCGTCAGGCGTAGCCGCCACCCGGCATCAATGTGACATCACACCTGGACGACATGCTCACATCACAGGGAATTGATGCTCTACCGCCATACTGCCTGATGGCGCTTCGCTTATCAGGCCTACGGGATGGCGACACAAACCGGGGGATTACCCCTGCCGCACAACCCAGCCTAGGTCAGGCGTAGCCGCCACCCGGCATCAACGTGACATCACATCTGGACGACATGCTCACATCACAGGGAATTGATGCTCTACCGCCGCCACACTGCCTGATGGCGCTTCGCTTATCAGGCCTACGGGATGGCGACGCAAACCGGGGGATTACCCCCGCCGCACAACCCAGGCGGGGTCAGGCGTAGCCGCCGCCCGGCATCCACGTGACATCACACCTGGACGACATTCTCAGATCACGGGGAATTGATGCTCTACCGCCGCCACACTGCCTGATGGCGCTTCGCTTATCAGGCCTACGGGATGGCGACACAAACCGGGGGATAACCCCTGCCGCACAACCCAGGCGGGGTCAGGCGTAGCCGCCGCCCGGCATCAATGTGGCATCACACTTTGACGACATGCTCACAGCCCGGTAGTCCCGGGCTGCTGGTCTGGACGATTACAGCTTATCGAGCAGCTTTTTGGCGTCTTTGCTCTCTTTGCTGCCTTTATTACGTTCGACCCAGTCGTTGAGGCGCTGCTTCGCTTCATCCTGCAGCTGTTTACGCAGGATCTGGTCCACCTGCAGGCTGTAGCTCAGCGACTGCCAGTCGCCGTAGATGCGCAGCGGGATGGCGGTCTGCTTCAGGCGGTCGATAAGCTTGCCCTCACCTTTCCAGCCGCCGAGCACGCGCACGTTAAAGCGCATATCGCAGTTCTCTTTCTGCAGATCGAGCTGTCCTTCGCCGGTCATTGCCATCACGTCGGACTGCCCCTGCACGCGGTTCAGCGTCACCAGCCCGTTATTCAGCGTTAGCTGGCTGCTCACGGCATCCAGCCGGGTGGCGTTGTCATAGTTTTCCTGCGCCCGGACGTTGGTGCTGCGCTCCACGGCCTGCTGCACCAGCTGCTGGAAGTTAAGTCCTTCGGTACGGGTATCCGTCATCTGGATCTGCGCCTGGCCCTGCCAGCGACGGCGGAAATCATCCGCGTCAATGCGCGCTCCGGAAAACTCGCCGGTCAGCGACAGCTTGCCGGTCAGGCTTAAGGAATAGTTGAAGGCTTTGATCAGCGAACCGATCTCCACGTTCTGCAGCGCCGGCTGGAACGTCGCCTGCGGCGTGTCGCCGCGGGCATCAAGGGTGCCGGGGAGGGAAAGCTGGCCGCCGTCGAGGCTGCCCTGCATTTTGCTGACCGTAAGCAGCCCCTGCTTATTGCTGATCTCGCTCTGCACCTGGGTGAAGTTCAGGCCGCGCCACTGCAGCTGGTCGGCGCTCAGGGCCATCCGGCCGGTAAAGCCGCGCAGGCTCTGGTAATCTTCGCGCTCATCGCTGTCGGCGATCACCGGACGCAGCGGGCGCGTCTGGCTCTGGCCCTGCTGGCTGGCGCTGCTGTCGGTCGCCGGCGAAGAGGACGCCAGCAGACTGTCGAGATTCAGGGTGGTGGCGTGCAGATCCAATGACCAGTCCGGGCGCTCTCCCAGTACCACGCTGCCGTTGCCGGTGAGGGTACTGCCGCTGGCCATCAGGTTCAGATTATCAAAGCGCAGGGTCTTGCTATCTTCCTGCCAGCTGGCCTGCAGACTCCCCTGACCATTGATGCCGTCGGGGGGCAGCTCAGCGCCGCGCAGCTGCCAGCTGAGCTGGCTAAAGTCGGCTTTTAACGAATGCGGATAGTCGCCGCCCTGCACGGTGGCGGAGAAGTTCAGCGCCAGGTCGCGCTGGTCGCGGTTGACGCGGCCGGAGAAATCGACGGTGGCCCGGTGATTCTCATCCTGCTCCATCTGCAGGCGGATATCGCGCACGGTCACCTGCTCGCCATTTTCATGCTGGAAGAAGAGCACGCTGTCGGCCACCTGCAGCTGGCGCACATCGTAGGACCATCCGCGGTCCTCCGGGGCCAGCGGCAGGGTGTTGTCATGCGGCACCACTGGCGCGGCGCTGTCGCGAACCGCCTCGGTTTTCGGGGTCAGCTGGATCACCGCCCCCTTGAGCATCACCTGCTTCACCTGCAGCTGGTGCGAAAGCAGCGGCAGCAGCGCCACGTCGAGGCGCATGTTGTCGGCGCGGATCACCGGCTCTTCAGCGCCTCTGGCGGTCAGCGTCATGCGCCCGCTGAGAATGCTGAGCTGCGGCCAGACGTGCCAGCGCAGCGGGCCATCGAGTTCAAGCTGATAACCGCTGCGCTCTGCCACCTCATGCACCATATAGGCGCGAAAATCGTTGGGATTGACCAGCAATACCAACGAGGTAAGCCCGGCGACAATGACCGCCAGCAGGATCATCAGCGTTGTCAGTATTCGTCTCATGGCACCCTCAGCAACACCCCGTTGACGTTATCAATCCTTGTCGATTCGGCTCGCCACCGCGCCCTGCTGGTCGCGATATTTGGCGTCTTCACGGCGGTTATACGGCCGGGCCGCCGGGCCCGATAATGGTTCAAAGCTCAGCGCGCCGATGGGCATCCCCGGGCGCAGCGCCAGCGGCAGCTTGCCGGAGTTGTAGAATTCCAGCACGATGCAGCCGGACCAGCCCGGGTCGATGCGGTGCGCGGTCACGTGCACCATCAGCCCCAGGCGCGCCAGCGAGGAGCGCCCGTCAAGCCAGCCCACCAGGTCGGCAGGCAGGGTGACTGACTCATAGGTCACCGCCAGCGCCAGTTCGCCCGGATGCAGGAAAAAGGCCTCCCCTTCCGGCAGAACGATCTCTTCGCTCATCACGCGGTCCAGCGCGGCGCTCACCTCGGCCTTCGGGCCGCTTAAATCGATAAACGGCGCCGTGTGGCCGCGGAAGGTGCGGAATTTATTACCCAGCCGTACATCAACCGTCGCGCCATTAATACGCTCAACGGGCGGGCGCGGATTGATGGCCAGTCGCCCTTCATCCAACCAGGCTTCGATATCTCGGTCACACAGACGCATGGGCTTTCTCCTTATAAGGCTGCTTCCCGCACGCTTCGCGGCGGAGAGGGCAACAGGGCTACTCTTTGCACGTTACACAATTCGGCCAGGTTATTCAAAGAACTGACTGATTTTGGCCTTCAGAATATCAATCGCGATGCGGTTTTTGCCGCCGCGCGGCACGATGATGTCGGCATACTGCTTCGACGGCTCAATAAACTGCAGGAACATCGGACGCACGGTCTTCTGATACTGGGCCATCACCGAGTCCATGGAGCGGCCGCGCTCGTTAACGTCGCGCTTAATGCGGCGCATCAGGCAAATATCGAGCGGGGTGTCGACGAAAATAGAGAAGTTGAGCTCGTTACGCAGGCGCGCATCGGTCAGCAGCAGGATCCCTTCAAGAATAATCACCTTCTTCGGCTCGACGTGAATGGTGTTCGGCGTGCGGGTATGCTCGACGTAGCTGTAGACCGGCAGCTCAATCGGCTGGCCGCTTTTCAGCATCTGCAGGTGCTGGAACAACAGACTGTGGTCCATTGAGCTCGGGTGGTCATAGTTAGTTTTGACGCGCTCTTCCATCGACAGATGACTTTGATCTTTGTAATAGCTGTCTTCCGGAATGACGCCAATATGTTCGTCGCCAACTTGTTCACGCAATTCGCGATAGAGAGTACTGGCAATAAGACTTTTGCCAGAAGCCGATGCGCCGGCGATGCCTACAATGACGCACTGATGGGACATATCAGTCATAAATTTTTGCGACCTGATTAACCTGGATAGAGATGGAGGGTGGCGGCGGACCGCCAAACGCGGCAATTATAGGGATTTCAGCGCCCCGATACCAGTGGTATGCGCCCCGGACGGCTATTCCGCCGCCGGCGCCCAGTCATCGGTATACCAGATATGCAACAGCGCATAAGATCGCATCGGCTGCCAGCGGCGAGCATAGCGGGCGATGGCGGCCGGGGTCATTCCCGGAAAGCGCTGTTTAATCAGGTAGTCGTCCGGCAAAAAGATATCCTTCGCCTGCCAGCCGCGCAGGGCAAAATAACTGGCCGTCCAGCGGCCAATCCCGGGCAAAGTCTGCAATTCACGCAGCCCGGCGTCGATATCCGCCGGCGCGGTCAGGGGCAGCTCGCCGCTGAGCGCCGCCCGGGCAAGGTGGATCAGCGCCTCCGCGCGGCGAAGCGGCATCCCCAGCCCCTTCAGCGCCTGCGCATCGGCCCGGGAAAGCGCCTCCGGCGTCGGGAATAGAACATAGCCGGGGGCGTCCGCCAGCGGTTCGCCCCAGCCGGCCGCCACTTTGGCGGTGAGCCGGGCGGCCATCGCCACGCTCACCAGCTGGCCGAGCACCGCGCGCACCGCCTGTTCGAAAGCGTCCAGCGCCCCGGGCAGGCGCAGCCCCGGCCGCGCCTGCGCCAGGTCGCCCAGCGTACGAGCGACCTGCTGCGGGTCGCAGGCCAGATCAAACAGCTGGCCAATTCGCGCATAGCAGATCTCCGCCACCGGCTGCAGCCCCGGGGAGAGCGTCACCCGCAGGCCCTGCGCCTCCTCGTCCGGCGCCAGATGAATCAGCCCGCCGTGGCCTGCTACGCGAAAGCTGCGGCTGTAGCCTCCGTCATGAAAACGCTCGACGCCGGCGACCGCGCGCGCCTGCAGAAAACCAACCATCCACCCCCAGTCGTAGGGCGGGGTCCAGGGTAACAGCACCATAAGCTCTCCTTATATAGCGTTTCAATGATAGTCGCCCTTCACCGTCAGCGCCTTGCTTTTAAATTCCGGTTGTCGGCATGACGGCGATCCGCTAAAGTCGCCCCCCTTCTTCACCGGCATGGGGATTTTGCAGACGATGTTTATTGGTTTTGACTACGGCACCGCCAACTGTTCGGTGGCCGTGATGCGGGAAAACAAGCCCCAGCTGTTGACGCTGGAAAACGGCAGCGCGCTGCTGCCTTCCATGCTCTGCGCGCCGACGCGCGAAGCGGTCAGCGAGTGGCTCTATCGCCATCACGAGGTGCCGACCCACAGCGACGAAAACCAGGCGCTGCTGCGCCGGGCCATCGCCGCCAACCGCGACGAAGACATTGAGGTGCTGCGCAACAGCGTGCAGTTCGGCCTCGCCTCCCTGCATCAGTATGTTGAAGATCCGGAAGAGGTCTACTTCGTCAAATCGCCAAAGTCCTTCCTCGGCGCCAGCGGCCTCAAGCCGCAGCAGGTGGCCCTGTTTGAAGACCTGGTCTGCGCCATGATGTTGCACATCAAGCTGCAGGCGGAAAGCCAGCTGCCCGAGCAGATCGACCAGGCGGTGATAGGCCGGCCGATCAACTTCCAGGGCCTCGGCGGCGACGAAGCCAACGCCCAGGCGCAGGGGATCCTTGAGCGGGCCGCCCTCCGCGCCGGTTTCCGCGATGTGGTCTTCCAGTTTGAACCGGTGGCCGCCGGGCTGGATTTCGAAGCCACCCTCAGTGAAGAGAAGCGGGTGCTGGTCGTCGATATCGGCGGCGGGACCACCGACTGCTCCCTGCTGCTGATGGGCCCGCAGTGGCGGGAGCGCGCCGACCGCCAGCAGAGCCTGCTCGGCCACAGCGGCTGCCGCATCGGCGGTAACGACCTCGATATTGCCCTGGCCTTCAAATGCCTGATGCCCCTGCTTGGCATGGGCGGCGAAACGGAGAAAGGCACCGCGCTGCCGATCCTTCCGTGGTGGAACGCGGTGGCGATCAACGACGTCCCGGCGCAGAGCGACTTCTACAGCACCGCCAACGGCCGTCTGCTTAACGACCTGCTGCGCAGCGCCCGGGATGCCGATAAAGTGGCCCTGCTGCTGAAGGTCTGGCGTCAGCGCCTGAGCTATCGTCTGGTGCGCAGCGCCGAAGAGAGCAAAATCGCCCTCTCCAGCGCGGACAGCGTCGAGACCGCGCTGCCGTTTATTCAGGACGAGCTGGCCACCGCCTTCGCCCGGCAGGGGCTGGAAGCGGCGCTGGATCAGCCGCTGAGCCGCATTATGGAACAGGTGCAGCTTGCCCTCGACAGCAGCCAGACCACCCCGGACGTGATCTATCTGACCGGCGGTAGCGCCCGCTCACCGCTGATCAAAAAGGCGCTGGCGGCCAAGCTCCCGGGTATTCCGCTGGCCGGTGGCGATGATTTTGGCTCAGTAACCGCCGGGCTGGCCCGCTGGGCGCAGGTGGTTTTCCGCTAGCCCTTGCCCGGCGCTGCCGCGCAGCAGGTCTGTCCTGATCGCGGCGTTGCAGATTACGCTGGAATATTCCTGGTCTCCCACGCAAAATGGCCTGTTCGTCCGGACAGGCCTGTCCACTTTCCTCCGCTTCCGGGGGCGTATTATCCATACCGTAGCCAGTCGTCTGCGGTCAGTAATCTTTCCATGCCGCAAGGGGGCGTGATTGAAAAGGGTGTCTGCGATCTTCGCAGCGGTCCGGCGTTGCCGGCCGCGGTTCCTGGCAGGCTGGCTGGTCAGCTGCGGATTGCTCTTGCTGCTGATCGCCCCGCAGGCGCAGTCGGCGCCCCGACAACTGGGAACAGATATCCCCGTCGAATGGTACGCGGACGACAGCGGCCAGATGACCATCGATCGCTTTGCCGACCTGCCCGTGGACCAGCTCGCCACCACCCGGCAAATCCCCTCCTTCGGCTATTCACGCAAAACCCTGTGGCTGCGCAGCGAGCTGCCGGGTGATTGGTTTGCCGGCGAGTCGCGCTGGCTGCAGATTGGCCCCTCTTTCGTCGACCACCTGACTCTCTATTACCGGCCACTGGGCAGCGACGCGCCGTGGACCGCACGGACCTTTGGCGACCGTGACATCGCCCGGGAGAGCGATCTCCACTATCGGGAAAGCGTGCTGATCCTCCCTCCGCCGCCCACCGCCGCCGGCTATGAGATGGTCTTTCGCCTGCAGAGCACCAGCACCCTGATCCTGCTGGCCTCCCTCTCTTCTCCGCAGGCCTATCTGCAGCGGGCCACCGCCGACACCGCCTTCTGGAGCTTCTATTTTGGCCTCGCGGCGGTCGCCAGCGGCGTGGCGCTGTGGCTGGCCCTGGCCCTGCGCCGGCGTCTGCTGTGGGGCATCTGCTTCTTCTCGCTCAATTATCCGCTGGTAGCCGCCCTGCACGGTTTCCCGGAGTGGTTTTTCGGCCACGCCGCGCTGCCCTTCCAGGACTTTATGATCAGCAGCCTCTCCCTGTTCAGCTATGCCACCGCCCTGTGGCTGCACAGCGAGATATTTGATTTGAAGAAAAATATGCCGCGGCTTTACCGGCTGCTGATCGCCGCCGTGGCGCTCAACCTGCTGCTGCAGGTCAGCATTCCGCTGGGGTTTTACGGCCTCGCCATGCAGATTGAAGGGGTGATCTTTATCATTATCACTCCGGTGCTGCTTTTCACCTCCTGGTGGCTGTGGCGCAAAAAAGCTATCGACCGCAACACCCTCCTGCTGGGGCTCCTGCCGCCGTTCTATGTCGCCGCCGCGGTGCTGGTGCAGCTGTCGATCCACGGTATTATCCCGTTTCATATGGCGATCTATTCCCTCTGGCAGTATGCGCTGATCGTCCACATCATTACGGTGCTGATCATTGCCATCCTGCGGGTGCGGGCTGAAAACCGTCAGCTGGAGCAGAAGCAGCGCCTGGCGCGCGAGCTGCAGATCGAGCGTGAGGCCAGCTTCCACCAGCGGCAGTTTATGGGCATGGTGGCGCATGAATTCCGCACCCCGCTGGCGGTGATCCAGGCCGCGCTGGAGAATCTCCGCCTCTCGGCGGCGTCGGACAGCCAGGAGGCGCGCTTCGATCGCATCGGCCGCGCCGCCACCCGTCTGGTGCAGCTCACCGATAACTGCCTCGCCGACGCCCGCCTCGCTTCCCACGATCTGCACGTCGACCGCCAGCAGACCGCCCTGCTGACGGTGATCACTATGGCGGCCTCGGTAGTGGCTATCTCCCACGACCATTACCTGAACATTCGCCATCACGGCGCGGTGGAAAGTCCGCAGCTACAGGCCGACGCCGGCCTGCTGTGCATCGCCATCGCCAACCTGCTGGATAACGCGGTCAAGTATTCGCCGCCGGGCGAAATCACCATCGATATTCACGCCGATGCCGGGCAAACAGAGCTGCGCATTCGCGACTACGGTCCTGGCCTCCCCGCCGGGCAGGCGGAACTGATCTTTGAGCGCTATCGGCGCGGAGAACATACATCGCCAGTGCCGGGTGGCACCGGTCTCGGACTGTATGTTGCGCGCCAGATCGTGCAGGCTCATGATGGCAAACTGTGGCTGGCCGAGCATGGCCCGGACGGCTGCACCTTTATTCTAACCCTCCCCACGGTTGCTTAAGAGGAGAACGACGCATGGCTTTACGGCTGGCGATAATTGAAGATAACCCCGATCTGCTGGATGAACTGCTGGCCTGGCTGGGCTATCGCGGCTTCGAGGTCTGGGGGACGTGCAGCGCCGAAGCCTTCTGGCGGCAGCTGCACAGCCATCCGGTGGACATCGTGCTGATTGATATCGGTCTGCCCGGCGAGGATGGCTTCAGCGTCCTGAGCTACCTGCATGAGCTGGGCCACTACGGTCTGGTGGTGGTCAGCGCCCGCGGCCAGCAGCAGGATAAACTGCAGGCGCTGAGCCTCGGGGCGGATGCTTACCTGATCAAGCCGGTTAACTTCGCCCACCTCGCGGAGACCCTGACCGCCCTCGGCGCCCGCCTGCAGCAGGATCGCCCGGCGGCCTCCCCGCCGCCGGAGACGGCCAGCGCCGTCTCACCCCCCGCCACCGGGCTGTGGCGTCTGCACGAAGATAAACTGATCTCACCCGACGCCCGGACGCTGGAGTTAACCCAGCAGGAATATCGCCTGGTGGAGCTCTTAATGCGCAATCGCAACGAAGTGTGCAGCAAGCTGGATCTCCATGCCTGCCTGTTCGCCCATGAAAGCGAGCCTGACCTGCACCGCATCGACGTGGTGGTTAGCCGCCTGCGCCACAAGGCTCGCCAGCAAGGGATCCACCTGCCCGTACGCGCCATCTTTGGTAAGGGGCTGGCCTTTATCTCCTGATGGACGGGGTATGTCGGCGGCCATGCTGGATATGAATGACTCGCAAGTGTTAATTTTTCTCATTTTCTGAGAGAAATGAGAGGAATGAGACTGACGATGACCTTAAGAACTTTCTTATAGTGCTACTACATAAGGATGATGTCGTATGATTTTCATTGGACAGAAAAGCATATAACAAAACGTATTAGCCGTTCGCGGCAAATTCTGACACCATGCAACACAAACAAGGTATAAACAATGGCCATGCAAACGTGGTTAGTTTTATTGCTATGCATTTTTTTCTTCAGCATCTCTGTATACAGTTTTATTTCCTATCTGAAAGACAGGAGACGGCAGAAATTTACCTTCAACGATAAGCGTTCAATGCGTCGTAAATAATTCACTGTAGAATAATAAAAACATATTGTAGGCACTTTAATACAGTCAACACACCGCATACGCCCGGAGGATGTGTCACAGCATGGCGTTATGTTTTTGCGTAAGGAAATAACGCCATGAGAAACATTAATGTCACCATCAATACCCGTAACACCTTTGTCCGTGAATCGCTGGTCGCCATGGTCAATGACCTCACCCGGGGCGATCAGCGGGCGCGCTTTTCCTGGCGGAATAATGACCTGTCAGGGGAAGACATCATCATTTGCGAAGTGATCCCCGGCGAAATCTACCTGTGCAATACGCTGATTAAAAACAGGAAAAAAGGCAGTTCGCTGATTATCCTCCACAGCTACGACCAGCTGCCGGAAGAGGATTTCATGATTAACTGCCTGAAAGGGGTCATTTTTGTCTCGCTCAAGACGGCCAGTATTCCGCAACTGCTGACGATTATTAAAAGCGAGCTCCAGCATTGTATGGCGCCTTCGGCCACCGACGACGCAGGCCGGGAGCTCAGCTGCGCCAGCTGCCCGCATCGCGTGCTGTCGCGCTCCCAGACCGCCGTGGTGCACGGTATTCTCGAAGGTCTCGATATGAGTAAAATCGCCGCCCTGCAGCGCGTCAGCCCCCGCACCGCCGCTTATCATAAGAATAAGATAATGGAAAAATACAGCCTGAATAATAACCACGACTTTTTCCAGTTTATGAATCTGTTACGTGAGCGCTGGTAGGCAAATAGCGTGCAGAAGAAAATAAGATTTTCACCTGGCTATATTGTCGGAAATCTGAAAATAGCCGCTGAATGCTAAAAAAGCGCCAGCGCTGCCAGACATAACGTTAAACTCTGACGCTTCCTCGGTATAAAGACGTTACCGCGCGCCTTTATATAAGAAAAAAGACTATTTACGAGGAAAACTGATACTTCGTCACATTGCCCCTGACGTGCCTGTCAGGGGTCTTTTTTTCCATGTGGAATGGCGCCCTCTGCGCGAGGGCGCGGCAGGATCAGGCTTCCACTTTTTCCGCTTCCCAGTCCGGCTGCGCTTCCTCGTCGGTGAGCAGACCTTCATTTTTCGACAGCATGGCGGTGGCGATGCCATTGCCCAGCACGTTGATGGCGGAGCGACCCATATCGAGGAAGTGGTCGATGCCCATCAGCAGCAGGATCCCGGCAACCGGAATATGGAAGCTGGGAATGGTGGCCGCCAGCACCACCAGCGCCGAGCGCGGCACCCCGGCGATGCCTTTTGAGGCCAGCATCAGGGTCAGCATCATGACCGTCATCTCGCTGAAGCTCAGCGACACGTTATAGGCCTGAGCGATAAACATCGCGGCGAAGGAGCAGTAAACCATCGAGCCGACGAGGTTAAATGAGTAGCCAATCGGCAGGACGAACGAGACGATATTGCGCGAACAGCCAAACTTCACCAGCCGCTCGAGGGTCTTCGGATAGGCCGCTTCCGAGCTGCTGGTGGTAAAGGCCACCAGCACCGGATCTTTCAGCATGTTCAGCAGGCGGAAGACCTCTTTCTTGAGCACCATATAGCCGACGGCAATCAGCACCGCGCTGGTCAGCAGCACCGCCAGGTAATAACCGCCAATGAACGAAGCGTAGTTGAGCAAAATTCCCAGCCCCTGCGAGGCAATCACCGACGAGATGGCGGCGAAGATGGCCAGCGGCGCAACGTACATCACATAGCCCGTCACCTTCAGCATAATGTGCGACACCACGTTAAGGGCCGCCACCAGCGGCGCATTAAACTTCTCCCCCAGCGACGCGCCGGCGATGCCAAAAAACATCGAGAACACCACAATCTGCAGGATCTCGTTGTTGGCCATCGCCTCGGTGATGCTGGTGGGTATGGTATGCGACAGGAACCCTTTCAGGTTCATGCCGCTGACCGCCAGGCCGGTATCCACCGCCTCTTTCGGCACCGTCAGGTTTAGCCCGGCGCCCGGGTGCTGGAAGGTGACGATCACCAGCCCGACGAGAATGGATAATACCGACGAGGTGATAAACCACACCATCGCCTTACCGCCCACCCGGCCAATGGTCGCCGTCTCGCCGAGGCGCATAATACCGACCGTCAGGGTGCTGAACACCAACGGCGCGATGACCATTTTGATTAAGCGCAGAAACAGATCGGTCAGCAGCGTGATGTTGTCTGCCCATGCGGAGATGGTGGTCGGCGTCGCGTAGGCATGGATAGCCGCGCCGGAGAGGATCCCCATCAGCATAAAAATGACGATGAAGAGCGTGAGTTTGTTTGCGTTTGCCACAGCAATGACCCCTGATTATTCAACACGTTGATTTTTAAGTGCATATTTTATTATTATGGAAATGCACTGATTTATTCACCGCATAAATCTAATTAAAGCCCTTGCGGATACAACTATTTTTTACTTTTTTAAACTAAAAGTTGATATCACCCCGGAAATCGGCGGCGAGACCGCCCGCCATCGCCGCCGTTATCCAGACATTTCTCAACCTTCTTTTCATAATTCCTCCATTTTTACGGCCCCTTCCCTCACTAAACTAGTATCATTCAGCGAAACGCTTCAGGATGAGACCGTAAACTAATGAAAGGCAGTAACATACGTCGTTGGGGCGCCGCGCTGGCGGTAGTGATTATCGCCGGGACCGCCTACTGGTTCTGGCACGATCGTGGAACGAGCGGCAGCGGGACGCCCGCCGCCGGGCAGGGTCCGCAGGGGCCGGGCGGCGCGCGCCATGGTCGCTTTGGCGGCGCGCTGGCGCCGGTGCAGGCCGCCACCGCGACCGAACAAGCGGTGCCGCGCTATCTTACCGGGCTGGGTACCGTGACGGCGGCCAATACCGTCACCGTCCGCAGCCGGGTCGACGGCCAGCTGCTGAGCCTTCACTTCCAGGAGGGGCAGCAGGTCAAAGCCGGCGATCTGCTGGCGCAGATCGACCCCAGCCAGTTTAAGGTGGCCCTTGCCCAGGCGCAGGGTCAGCTGGCGAAAGATAACGCCACCCTGGCCAACGCCCGCCGCGATCTGGCCCGTTACCAGCAGCTGGTGAAAACCAACCTCGTCTCCCGCCAGGAGCTCGACACCCAGCAGTCGCTGGTGGTGGAATCCGCCGGCACCGTGAAGGCCGATGAAGCGGCCGTCGCCAGCGCCCAGCTGCAGCTCGACTGGACGCGCATCACCGCGCCGATTGACGGCCGCGTCGGCTTAAAGCAGGTGGATATCGGCAACCAGATTTCCAGCGGGGATACCACCGGGATTGTGGTTCTCACCCAGACGCACCCGATCGACGTGGTCTTTACCCTGCCGGAAAGCACCATCGCCACGGTGGTGCAGGCGCAGAAAGCGGGCAAAGCGCTCAGCGTCGAAGCCTGGGACCGCACCAATAAGCAGAAAATCAGCGTCGGGGAGCTGCTGAGCCTCGACAACCAGATCGATGCGACCACCGGGACCATCAAGCTGAAGGCGCGCTTTAGCAATCTGGACGACGCCCTGTTCCCCAACCAGTTCGTTAACGCCCGCCTGCTGGTGGATACCCAGCAGAACGCGGTGGTGATCCCTGCCGCCGCCCTGCAGATGGGCAACGAAGGGCATTTTGTATGGGTGCTGAACGATGAGAATAAGGTCAGCAAACACAGCGTCATTCCGGGGATTCAGGACAGCCAGAAAGTGGTGATCAGTGCCGGGCTTTCCGCCGGGGATCGCGTGGTCACCGACGGGATTGACCGCCTGACCGAAGGGGCGAAAGTGGAAGTTGTCACCGCCAGCAGCGGCGAGCAGGCGCAGCCCGCCCCACGCCAGAGCGGTAAACACGGAGCGCGTTCCTGATGCAGGTGTTACCCCCAGGCCGCACCGGCGGCCCGTCCCGGCTATTTATTATGCGTCCGGTGGCCACCACGCTGCTGATGGTGGCGATCCTGCTGGCCGGGATCATCGGCTACCGTTTTCTGCCGGTCTCCGCCCTGCCGGAGGTCGATTACCCGACCATCCAGGTGGTCACCCTCTATCCGGGCGCCAGCCCGGACGTGGTGACCTCCGCCATCACCGCCCCGCTGGAGCGCCAGTTCGGCCAGATGTCCGGCCTTAAGCAGATGTCCTCCCAAAGCTCCGGCGGCGCCTCGGTCGTCACGCTCCAGTTCCAGCTGACCCTGCCGCTGGACGTCGCCGAGCAGGAAGTGCAGGCGGCCATTAACGCCGCCACCAACCTGCTACCGAGCGATCTGCCCAACCCGCCGGTCTACAGCAAGGTCAACCCGGCGGATCCGCCGATCATGACCCTCGCCGTCACCTCCTCGGCCATTCCGATGACCCAGGTGGAGGATATGGTGGAGACCCGGGTGGCGCAGAAGATCTCCCAGGTTTCCGGCGTCGGTCTGGTGACCCTCGCCGGTGGCCAGCGCCCGGCGGTGCGGGTCAAGCTGAACGCCCAGGCCATCGCCGCCCTCGGCCTGACCAGCGAAACCGTGCGCACCGCCATCACCAGCGCCAACGTTAACTCGGCGAAAGGCAGCCTCGACGGCCCGGCCCGCGCGGTGACGCTTTCCGCTAACGATCAGATGCAGTCCGCTGAGGATTACCGCCGGCTGATTATCGCTTATCAGAACGGGGCGCCGATCCGCCTTAGCGACGTCGCCAGCGTCGAACAAGGCGCAGAGAACAGCTGGCTGGGGGCGTGGGCCAACCAGCAGCGGGCCATCGTGATGAACGTCCAGCGTCAGCCGGGGGCCAACATTATCGACACCGCCGACAGCATTCGCCAGATGCTGCCGCAGCTTACCGAGAGCCTGCCAAAATCGGTGAAGGTGCAGGTTCTTTCCGACCGGACCACCAATATTCGCGCCTCGGTGCGCGACACGCAGTTTGAGCTGATGCTGGCCATCGCCCTGGTGGTGATGATCATCTATCTGTTCCTGCGCAACGTCCCGGCGACCATTATTCCCGGCGTCGCGGTGCCGCTGTCGCTGGTGGGCACCTTCGCGGTGATGGTGTTCCTCGACTTCTCCATCAACAACCTGACGCTGATGGCCCTGACCATCGCCACCGGCTTTGTGGTGGATGACGCCATCGTGGTGATCGAGAACATCTCGCGCTATATCGAAAAAGGCGAGAAACCGCTGGCCGCCGCGCTGAAAGGCGCAGGGGAAATTGGCTTCACCATTATCTCCCTCACCTTCTCGCTGATCGCGGTGCTGATCCCGCTGCTGTTTATGGGCGATATCGTCGGCCGCCTGTTCCGCGAATTCGCCGTCACCCTTGCCGTCGCTATTCTTATCTCGGCGGTGGTCTCCCTGACCCTGACGCCGATGATGTGCGCCCGCATGTTAAGCCACGAATCGCTGCGAAAGCAGAACCGCTTCTCGCGGGCCAGCGAGCGCTTCTTTGACCGGGTGATCGCCGTCTATGGCCGCTGGCTGAGCCGGGTGCTGAACCATCCGTGGCTGACGCTCGGCGTCGCCCTGAGCACCCTGGCGCTGTCGATCCTGCTGTGGATCTTTATTCCCAAAGGCTTCTTCCCGATCCAGGATAACGGCATTATCCAGGGCACCCTCCAGGCGCCGCAGTCGGTCTCCTTCGCCAGCATGGCCCAGCGCCAGCAGCAGGTTTCCGACATTATCCTCAAGGATCCGGCGGTGGAGAGCCTGACCTCGTTTGTCGGCGTCGACGGCACCAACCCGGCGCTGAACAGCGCCCGCCTGCAGATCAACCTCAAGCCGCTGGATGAACGCGACGACCGCGTTCAGACGGTGATTAGCCGTCTGCAGCAGGCGGTGGCCGGCGTCCCCGGCGTGGCGCTCTATCTGCAGCCGACCCAGGATCTGACCATCGACACCACGGTGAGCCGCACCCAGTACCAGTTCACACTGCAGGCGAACTCCCTCGAGGCGCTGAGCACCTGGGTGCCACCGCTGCTCAGCCGCCTGCAGGCTCAGCCGCAGCTGGCCGACGTCAGTAGCGACTGGCAGGACAAAGGCCTGGCCGCCTACATCAAAGTGGACCGGGACAGCGCCAGCCGCCTCGGCATCTCGATGGCGGACGTCGATAACGCGCTGTACAACGCCTTCGGCCAGCGGCTGATCTCCACCATTTACACCCAGGCGAATCAGTATCGCGTGGTGCTTGAGCAGGATACCGAAGCGACGCCGGGCCTGGCGGCGCTGGATAATATCCGCCTGACCAGCAGCGACGGCGGCATTGTGCCGCTGACCGCCATCGCCACGGTGGAGCAGCGCTTTACCCCGCTGTCGGTGAACCACCTCGATCAGTTCCCGGTGACCACCATCTCGTTTAACGTGCCGGACAACTATTCGCTCGGCGAAGCGGTGGAGGCGATCCTCGCCGCCGAACAGTCGCTGGATTTCCCGACCGATATCCGCACCCAGTTCCAGGGCAGCTCGCTGGCCTTCCAGTCGGCGCTGGGCAGCACCGTCTGGCTGGTCGTGGCCGCGGTAGTGGCGATGTATATCGTGCTGGGGGTGCTGTATGAGAGCTTCATCCATCCGATCACCATTCTCTCCACCCTGCCCACCGCCGGGGTCGGGGCGCTGCTGGCGCTGTGGCTGGCGGGCAGCGAGCTGGACGTGATCGCCATCATCGGCATTATTCTGCTGATCGGCATCGTGAAGAAGAACGCCATCATGATGATCGACTTCGCGCTGGCCGCCGAGCGCGAGCAGGGTATGCCGCCGCGGGAGGCGATCTATCAGGCCTGTCTGCTGCGTTTTCGCCCGATCCTGATGACCACCCTCGCCGCCCTGCTCGGCGCCCTGCCGCTGATGCTGAGCACCGGCGTCGGCGCCGAGCTGCGGCGTCCGCTGGGGATCGGCATGGTCGGCGGTCTGATGCTCAGCCAGGTGCTGACCCTGTTCACCACCCCGGTGATCTACCTGCTGTTCGACCGCCTGTCGCTGCATCTGAAGCGCCGCTTCCCGCGTCAGGAAGAGGAGGCGTAAGTGAAGTTTTTCGCCCTCTTCATTTACCGCCCGGTGGCGACGATCCTCATCTCGCTGGCCATCACCCTGTGCGGCATTCTCGGCTTCCGGCTGCTGCCGGTGGCCCCGCTGCCGCAGGTGGATTTCCCGGTGATCATGGTCAGTGCCTCGCTGCCGGGGGCCTCGCCGGAGACCATGGCTTCGTCGGTGGCCACCCCGCTGGAGCGCTCCATGGGGCGGATTGCCGGGGTCAATGAGATGACCTCCTCCAGCTCGCTCGGCAGCACCCGCATCATTCTCGAGTTTAACTTCGACCGCGATATCAACGGCGCGGCGCGCGACGTGCAGGCGGCGATCAACGCCGCGCAAAGCCTGCTGCCGAGCGGGATGCCGAGCCGTCCGACCTACCGCAAAGCCAACCCGTCGGATGCGCCGATCATGATCCTGACGCTGACCTCGGACACCTACTCCCAGGGTGAGCTGTATGATTTCGCCTCCACCCAGCTGGCGCAGACCATCGCGCAGATCGACGGCGTCGGCGATGTCGACGTCGGCGGCAGCTCTCTGCCGGCGGTGCGCGTCGATCTCAACCCGCAGGCGCTGTTTAACCAGGGCGTGTCGCTGGACGCGGTGCGCACCGCCATCAGCGACGCTAACGTGCGCAAACCGCAGGGGGCGCTGGAGGAAAGCGCCCACCGCTGGCAGGTGCAGACCAACGATGAGCTGAAGACCGCCGCCGACTATCAGCCGCTGATCGTCCACTACCAGAACGGCGCCGCGGTGCGGCTGGGGGATGTCGCCACCGTCTCGGATTCGGTGCAGGACGTGCGCAACGCCGGGATGACCAACGCCAAACCGGCGATCCTGCTGATGATCCGCAAACTGCCGGAAGCCAATATCATCCAGACGGTGGACAGCATCCGCGCCCGCCTGCCGGAGCTGCAGCAGACCATTCCGGCGGCCATCGATCTGCAGATCGCCCAGGACCGCTCGCCGACTATTCGCGCCTCGCTGGAGGAGGTGGAGCAGACGCTGGTGATTTCGGTGGCGCTGGTGATCCTGGTGGTGTTCCTCTTCCTGCGATCCGGGCGCGCGACGCTGATCCCGGCGGTGGCGGTTCCGGTTTCGCTGATCGGTACCTTCGCCGCCATGTACCTGTGCGGCTTCAGCCTTAACAACCTGTCGCTGATGGCGCTGACCATCGCCACCGGCTTCGTGGTGGATGACGCCATCGTGGTGCTGGAGAATATCTCCCGCCATCTGGAGGCGGGGATGAAACCGCTGCAGGCGGCGCTGCAGGGGAGCCGCGAGGTCGGCTTTACCGTCCTGTCGATGAGCCTGTCGCTGGTGGCGGTGTTTTTGCCGCTGCTGCTGATGGGCGGCCTGCCCGGCCGCCTGCTGCGCGAGTTCGCCGTCACCCTGTCGGTGGCGATCGGCATCTCGCTGGCGGTCTCCCTCACCCTGACGCCGATGATGTGCGGCTGGCTGCTGAAAAGCGGCAAACCCCACCAGCCGACGCGCAACCGCGGCTTTGGCCGCCTGCTGGTGGCAATGCAGGGTGGCTATGGTAAGTCGTTAAAATGGGTGCTGAAGCACAGCCGCCTGACCGGCCTGGTGGTGCTGGGCACCATCGCCCTCAGCGTCTGGCTCTATATCTCGATCCCGAAAACCTTCTTCCCGGAGCAGGACACCGGGGTGCTGATGGGCGGCATTCAGGCCGACCAGAGCATCTCCTTCCAGGCGATGCGCGGCAAGCTGCAGGACTTTATGCAGATCATTCGCGAAGATCCGGCGGTGGATAACGTCACCGGGTTTACCGGCGGCTCGCGGGTCAACAGCGGGATGATGTTTATCACCCTCAAGCCGCGCGACCAGCGCCACGAGACGGCGCAGCAGGTGATCGACCGGCTGCGCAAAAAACTGGCCAACGAGCCCGGGGCCAATCTGTTCCTGATGGCGGTGCAGGATATCCGCGTCGGCGGCCGGCAGTCGAACGCCAGCTATCAGTACACCCTGCTGTCCGATGACCTGTCGGCGCTGCGCGAATGGGAGCCGAAGATCCGCAAAGCGCTGGCGGCGCTGCCTGAGCTGGCGGACGTCAACTCGGATCAGCAGGACAATGGCGCCGAAATGGACCTGGTCTATGACCGGGATACCATGTCGCGCCTTGGCATCAGCGTTCAGGACGCCAACAACCTGCTGAACAACGCCTTCGGCCAGCGGCAGATCTCCACCATCTACCAGCCGCTGAACCAGTATAAAGTGGTGATGCAGGTCGACCCGGCCTATACCCAGGACGTCAGCGCCCTGGATAAGATGTTTGTCATCAACAGCGAGGGCAAGCCGATCCCGCTGGCCTACTTCGCCAAATGGCAGCCGGCCAACGCCCCGCTGTCGGTGAACCACCAGGGGCTGTCGGCGGCGTCCACTATCTCCTTTAACCTGCCCACCGGCCGCTCGCTGTCGGAAGCCAGCGAGGCGATTAACCGCGCGATGACCCAGCTCGGGGTGCCGTCCACCGTACGCGGCTCCTTTGCCGGTACCGCTCAGGTGTTCCAGCAGACCATGAACGCGCAGGTGATCCTGATCCTCGCGGCCATCGCCACGGTCTATATCGTGCTGGGGATGCTCTACGAGAGCTATGTGCATCCGTTGACCATCCTTTCGACGCTGCCCTCCGCCGGGGTGGGCGCGCTGCTGGCGCTGGAGATATTCGATGCCCCGTTCAGCCTCATCGCCCTTATCGGGATCATGTTATTAATTGGCATCGTGAAGAAAAACGCCATCATGATGGTTGATTTTGCCCTTGAGGCGCAGCGCACCGGCAACCTGACGCCGGAAGAGGCGATTTTCCAGGCCTGCCTGCTGCGTTTCCGGCCGATTATGATGACCACCCTCGCCGCGCTGTTCGGCGCCCTGCCGCTGGTGCTCTCCGGCGGCGACGGCTCCGAGCTGCGCCAGCCGCTGGGGATCACCATCGTCGGCGGTCTGGTGATGAGCCAGCTGTTAACGCTCTACACCACGCCGGTGGTCTATCTTTTCTTTGACCGTTTGCGGCTGCGTTTTTCGCGTCATTCCACTCAACCGGTAAGCGAATAAGATGACAGACCTCCCGGCCAGCGTGCGCTGGCAGCTATGGATAGTGGCGTTCGGCTTCTTTATGCAGTCGCTGGACACCACCATCGTCAACACCGCCCTCCCCTCGATGGCCAAAAGCCTCGGAGAGAGTCCGCTGCATATGCATATGATCATCGTCTCCTATGTCCTGACGGTGGCGGTGATGCTCCCGGCCAGCGGCTGGCTGGCCGACCGGGTCGGGGTGCGCAATATTTTCTTTACCGCCATCGTGCTGTTTACCGCCGGATCGATGTTTTGCGCCCAGGCCAGCACCCTCGACCAGCTGGTAATGGCCCGGGTGCTGCAGGGGGTCGGCGGCGCAATGATGGTGCCGGTCGGCCGCCTGACGGTGATGAAGATCGTCCCGCGCGATCAGTACATGGCGGCGATGACCTTCGTTACTCTGCCGGGGCAGGTCGGCCCCCTGCTCGGCCCGGCGCTGGGCGGGGTGCTGGTGGAGTACGCCTCCTGGCACTGGATCTTCCTTATTAACATCCCGGTGGGGATCGTCGGGGCCATCGCCACCCTCTGCCTGATGCCCAACTACACCATGCAGACCCGGCGCTTCGATCTCGCCGGCTTTGTGCTGCTGGCGGCCGGGATGGCGCCCCTGACCCTGGCCCTGGACGGCCAGAAAGGGCTCGGCATATCGACACGCTGGCTGGCGGGACTGGTGGCCATCGGTCTCGCCGCCCTGCTGCTGTACCTTTGGCATGCCCGCGGTAACGCCCGGGCGCTGTTCAGCCTCAACCTCTTTCGCAACCGCACCTTCTCCCTTGGCCTCGGCGGCAGCTTCGCCGGGCGCATCGGCAGCGGCATGCTGCCGTTTATGACCCCGGTGTTTCTACAGATCGGCCTCGGCTTTAGCCCCTTCCACGCCGGACTAATGATGATCCCGATGGTGCTCGGCAGCATGGGGATGAAGCGGATCGTGGTCCAGGTGGTCAACCGCTTCGGCTATCGTCGGGTGCTGGTCGCCAGCACTCTGGGGCTGGCGGCGGTCAGCCTGCTGTTTATGTTTAGCGCCCTGGCGGGCTGGTATTATGTGCTGCCGCTGATCCTGTTTCTGCAGGGGATGATCAACGCCAGCCGCTTCTCCTCGATGAATACCCTGACCCTGAAAGATCTCCCCGACGATCTGGCCAGCAGCGGCAACAGTTTGCTGTCGATGGTGATGCAGTTGTCGATGAGCATTGGCGTGACCATCGCCGGGCTGCTGCTGGGGCTGTACGGCCAGCAGCATCTGAGCCTCGACGCCGCCGGCACCCATCAGATCTTTCTCTATACCTATCTGAGCATGGCGGCGATCATCGCCCTGCCAGCGCTCATCTTTTCCCGGGTACCGGATGACCTCGGCAGTAATACCGTCATTCGTCGACGCAACAGGAGTGGATCGTGAAATTTTGGCGCCCGGGCATTACCGGCAAGCTGTTCCTCGCTATTTTCGCCACCTGCATCGTGTTGCTGATCAGCATGCACTGGGCGGTGCGCATCAGTTTCGAACGCGGGTTTATCGATTACATCAAGCGCGGCAATGAGCAGCGGTTAACCATGCTCAGCGACGCGCTGAGCGAGCAGTATGCCCAGCACGGCAGCTGGGCGTTTCTGCGCAACAACGACCGCTTTATCTTCCAGCTGCTGCGCACCTTCGAACGGGATAATGACGACCGCTCGCCGCCGGGGCACGCCATGAAGCCGGGGGCGATGGACGCGCCGGACGCCGGTCCGGACGGGCCGCCGCCGGATGGCCCCCCTGACGGCCCGCGCCCGAGGCCGGAAATGCCGCCCCACGGCTGGCGCACCATGTTCTGGGTGGTCGATCAGTCTGGCCGCGTGCTGGTGGGCCCCCGCGAGCGCGTGCCGGAGGACGGCAGCCAGCGCAGCATTATGGTCAACGGCGTGGAGGTAGGGAGAGTGATCGCCTCGCCGGTGGAAAGGCTAACCCGCAATACCGACATTAACTTCGACCGGCAGCAGAAGCGCACCAGCTGGCTGATCGTTGCCCTTGCCACCCTGCTTGCCGCGCTGGCCACCTTCCCGCTGGCCCGCGGCCTGCTGGCGCCGGTGAAGCGGCTGGTGGAAGGCACCCATAAGCTGGCGGCGGGCGACTTTTCCACCCGCGTGACGGTGACCGGCGGCGATGAGCTCGGCCGCCTGGCGCAGGATTTTAACCAGCTCGCCAGCACCCTGGAGCGCAACCAGCAGATGCGTCGCGATCTGATGGCCGACATCTCCCATGAACTGCGTACCCCGCTGGCGGTGCTGCGCGGCGAACTGGAGGCGATTCAGGACGGGGTCCGGCGCTTCACTCCTGAGTCCATTCCCTCCCTGCAGGCCGAGGTCGCCACCCTCACCAAGCTGGTGGACGACCTTCACCAGCTGTCGATGTCCGATGAGGGCGCGCTGGCCTACCAGAAAACCTCGCTGGATATCATCACCCTGCTGGAGGTGGCCGCAGGCGCGTTTCGCGAGCGCTTCGCCGGCCGGCAGCTGAGCATTCAGGTGTCGCTCCCGGAGCAGGCGATGATCTTCGGCGACCGCGACCGCCTGATGCAGCTCTTCAACAATCTGCTGGAGAACAGCCTGCGCTATACCGACAGCGGCGGCAGCCTGCACATTACCGCCCGCCGCAGCGGACGGATGCTGGTGATCGACTTCGCCGACAGCGCCCCCGGGGTCAGCGATGAGCAGCTGGCCCGCCTGTGCGAACGCTTTTATCGGGCGGAAGGATCGCGCAACCGCGCCAGCGGCGGCTCCGGCCTCGGGCTGGCGATTTGCCTCAATATCGTAGCGGCCCACGGCGGCGCCCTGCGCGCCGACCATTCGCCTTTTGGCGGGGTTAGCATTAAAGTTGAGTTACCTCTGGAACATGATTTACCGAGAGACGTATGACTGAATTGCCTGTAGATGAAAACACCCCGCGCATTCTGATCGTGGAAGATGAACCCAAGCTCGGCCAGCTGCTGATTGATTATCTGCAGGCCGCCGGCTATGCGCCTACGCTGATTAACCATGGCGATAAGGTCCTGCCCTACGTTCGGCAGACCCCGCCGGATCTGATCCTGCTGGATCTGATGCTGCCCGGCACCGACGGCCTGACGCTGTGCCGGGAAATCCGCCGCTTCTCCGACGTTCCGGTGGTGATGGTGACGGCGAAAATCGAAGAGATCGACCGCCTGCTGGGGCTGGAGATCGGCGCCGACGACTATATCTGCAAGCCCTACAGCCCGCGGGAAGTGGTCGCCCGGGTGAAAACCATTCTCCGCCGCTGCAAGCCGCAGCGCGACCTGCAGGCGCTGGACGCCCAGAGCCCGCTGATTGTCGACGAGGGGCGTTTTCAGGCCTCATGGCGCGACAAGCTGCTGGACCTCACCCCCGCCGAGTTCCGGCTGCTGAAAACCCTCTCCCAGGAGCCGGGGAAGGTCTTCTCCCGCGAACAGTTGCTCAACCATCTGTATGACGACTATCGGGTAGTGACCGACCGCACCATCGACAGCCACATCAAGAACCTGCGGCGCAAACTGGAGGCGCTGGACGCCGAACAGTCGTTTATCCGCGCCGT
This sequence comes from Klebsiella sp. K5-204, assembly GCF_030128585.1. Lineage (NCBI taxonomy): Bacteria > Pseudomonadati > Pseudomonadota > Gammaproteobacteria > Enterobacterales > Enterobacteriaceae > Klebsiella > Klebsiella sp. K5-204. Next base: position 405,872 of record NZ_JAKUZS010000006.1, on the reverse strand, counting down.
ATACGGGGTTGGCTATCGCTGGGAAGCGGACGCCTGCCGGCTGGCGTAGTTAGCCTTTTCCCGGCTCGCGCTGCGCTTAGCCGGGCTACACGTTCACCGCCGTCTGCAATCCGCAGCCCGGGTAAGGCGTTTACGCCGCAACCCGGGGGAATTCCATAGAGCCTATCCCTCCAGGCGTTATTAGTGCTGTCAGTATGAGCACTGCCCAGGTTCAAAATGGCAAACAAATTAGCCATGCTGAAAGATACCCAACTGATATTTACTCCCCTTCGCCGCGGCGCTACAATGCCCGCCCTTAATGTGGGGACACTCCCCCAACTCGCCGCACCGGGTGCGGCGAATCTGACCTGTCATCAGAACGAGAACACCATGTTTAAACCAGAACTCCTTTCCCCGGCGGGAACGCTGAAGAATATGCGTTACGCTTTCGCCTATGGCGCCGATGCCGTTTATGCCGGCCAGCCGCGCTACTCGCTGCGCGTGCGTAACAACGAATTCAATCACGAAAATCTGCAGCTCGGCATCAATGAAGCCCACGCGCTGGGTAAAAAATTCTATGTGGTGGTCAACATCGCCCCGCATAACGCCAAGCTGAAAACGTTTATTCGCGATCTGAAGCCGGTGGTGGAGATGGGTCCGGACGCGCTGATCATGTCCGATCCGGGTTTAATCATGCTGGTGCGGGAAAACTTTCCGGATATGCCGATCCATCTTTCGGTGCAGGCCAACGCCGTCAACTGGGCGACGGTCAAATTCTGGCAGCAGATGGGGCTGACCCGCGTGATCCTGTCGCGTGAACTGTCGCTGGATGAAATCGAAGAAATTCGCCGCCAGGTGCCGGAGATGGAAATTGAGATTTTCGTCCACGGCGCGCTGTGCATGGCCTACTCCGGCCGCTGCCTGCTCTCCGGGTATATCAACAAGCGCGACCCGAACCAGGGAACCTGCACCAACGCCTGCCGCTGGGAATATAACGTGGCGGAAGGCAAAGAGGACGACGTCGGCAACATCGTCCACAAATATGAGCCGATCCCGGTGCAGACCGTGGAGCCAACCCTCGGCATCGGCGCGCCGACCGATAAAGTCTTTATGATCGAGGAAGCCAAACGCCCGGGCGAGTACATGACCGCCTTCGAGGACGAGCACGGCACCTACATCATGAACTCGAAAGATCTGCGGGCTATCGCCCACGTTGAGCGTCTGACCCAGATGGGCGTTCACTCGCTGAAGATCGAAGGCCGCACCAAATCCTTCTATTACTGCGCGCGCACCGCACAGGTTTACCGCAAGGCGATCGACGACGCTGCCGCCGGCAAACCTTTCGATACCAGCCTGCTGGAAACGCTGGAAGGACTGGCCCATCGCGGGTACACCGAAGGCTTCCTGCGCCGCCATACCCATGACGATTATCAGAACTACGAGTACGGCTACTCGCTCTCCGAGCGCCAGCAGTTTGTCGGCGAATTCACCGGGGAGCGTAACGGCCCGCTGGCGGCTGTGGCGGTCAAAAATAAGTTCAGCGTTGGCGACAGTCTCGAACTGATGACCCCGCAGGGTAACGTCAACTTCACCCTCGAGCAGATGGAAAATGGCAAAGGCGAAGCCATGCCGGTGGCCCCGGGCGACGGCTATACCGTATGGTTGCCTGTGCCGGATGACCTGCCCCTGCAGTATGCGCTGCTGATGCGCAACTTTACTGGTCAGACAACCAGAAATCCGCACGGTAACTAGTTAATTTGCGTTATTTTTTCACGATGTAAGGATATTAGAATCGGATCACATACCGTTTCGATCGAAACAGGTATCATCCATTTCGCTGAAAAACATAACCCATAAATGCTAGTTGTACCAGGAACCACCTCCTTAGCCTGCGTAATCTCCCTTACGCGGGCTTATTTTTTTGTCTCTCCTCCGGCCTTCGCTGGCGTCATGCGGTACACTTTATGCAACATTGAGCAATAAAGGTTCCCTTGATGATGTCTACGTTTACTGCCAGCTTACTGATCCTTAACGGCAAAGGTGCCAATGAACCGCAGCTACGCGAGGCGGTTAACCTGTTGCGTGACGAAGGGATCGATATTCACGTCCGCGTCACCTGGGAAAAGGGCGATGCCGTACGGTTTATCGATGAAGCCCTGCAGCTGAACGTTGAAACGGTGATCGCCGGCGGCGGCGACGGCACCATTAATGAAGTGGCGACGGCGCTGGTGGAGCGCGGCAGCAGGATGGCGCTGGGGATTTTACCGCTGGGCACGGCCAACGACTTCGCCACCAGCGTCGGTATTCCGCAGGATCTGGCCAGCGCCCTGAAGCTGGCGATCGTCGGCCGCGATGTGCCGATAGATATCGCCCGGGTTAATGATAAGACCGGCTTTATTAATATGGCGACCGGCGGGTTCGGCACCCGGATCACCACCGAAACGCCGGAAAAACTCAAAGCCGCGCTCGGCGGTGTCTCTTATTTAATCCACGGCCTGATGCGCATGGATACCCTGAAGCCGGACCGCTGCGAGATCCGCGGGGAGAACTTTCACTGGCAGGGCGATGCGCTGGTCATCGGCATCGGCAACGGCCGCCAGGCGGGCGGCGGCCAGCAGCTGTGTCCGGAGGCGTTGATTAACGACGGCCTGCTGCATCTGCGCATTTTCACCGGCGAAGAGCTGATCCCTGCCCTCTTCAGCACCCTGGCGAATCCGGAAAACTCGCCGAATATTGTCGACGGCGTCTCCTCGTGGTTTGAGATCACCGCCCCTCATGAGATGACGTTTAACCTCGACGGCGAACCGCTGACCGGCAAAACTTTCCGCATGGAGCTGTTACCGGCGGCCCTGCGCTGCCGGCTGCCGCCCGACTGCCCGCTGTTGCGCTGAGGCGGACAGGCGCCCATCGCCCGGCGGCGCTGCGCTTGCCGGGCCTGCGGTCCGCGGCTCTCATGCAGCACGGACAAGCGCCGCGCCATCCGGTAAGTCAATGTAGGCCGGGTCAGCCGGGTGGGTCAATGTAGGCCGGGTCAGGCGTCAGCCGCCACCCGGCAAAACACCGGTTCGGCACAGCTCCCCTGCCTCCGAGGGTGTTAAAGCTATAAATGGGGCGTGAGCGCAGAGAAGAGATTAACCGACCAGCTACATCCCGGGAATGTCTGCGCCCACAAATGGTTGACTTAAACCGCCGCCTCTGGCTCGGCGGTGAGGGCTTCCAGCAGTTCAGGCAGCGCCCGGTAACGGCCCACGGCGGCCTGAAAACGCGCGTGCTGGCTATCTTCGGCAATCACCACCGCAGGAATACCCGCGGCCTGAGCCGCGCAAAAGCCGTTGAAGCTGTCTTCGATCACCAGGCACCGGCTGGCGTCGAGATTAAGCTTATCCAACGTCGTCAGATACACCGCCGGATGCGGCTTGCCCTGCGCTTCATCGTCCGCGCTGGAGATCACGTCAAAAAAGTGCCACAGCGAGAGCTTGTTCAGCACGGCGGCGATAACCTGCCGGGACGAGGAGGTGGCGAGGGCAATGTTATAGCCGGCATGGCGAAAATAGCGTAACGCCTCATGCACGCCGCGCATCGGCTCGCCTTCGGCGGCGATCAGGCCGGTGATGCGCTGCAATATGGCGTCTTCCAGCAGCGACGGGGCAACGTTAAGCTGAAAATAGCGGCACCATGTGCGGGCAATTTCGTCGAGGCGTTTGCCTTTGGTCAGGGTTTCACACTCAGCCACGCTCGCCGTTGCCCCCCACTGCGCAAGGGCCTCGATTTGCGCCTGCCGCCACAGGCTTTCGGAATCAATAATCACGCCATCCATGTCAAAAATCACTGCCTGAATACTCATCATTCACCTCATTAAGGCTGGCATGCCTGGCACGCCAGCCGCATCACCTTAAGAGAACTCCACCTGCTCGCTGGCCGGCGCTTCCTTGTGGGAAAATCCCGGCTGCTCGACGCGGATAAACGCACAGAGGAAAAAGGCCACCACGTACAATGCGGTATAGGCGATGACGACCCCAATGGTGCTGAAGAACGGCAGCAGCACCACGGCGATCGCCGGCGCCAGAAAGTTCGACATCCCCGCCGACAGGTTATACACCGAAATCGCCGCGCCTTTGTGCTTCGGCTCCAGCGCCGGGAACACGGCGGCCAGCGGCACGAAGGCGGCGACAAAGATCCCCAGGGCGATGGCCGGGATCAGCGCCATCGCAAAGCTGTGGCCGAAGTGCTGAGGGATGTAGTAAAACGCCAGGCTGGAGAGTGCCATCCCGATGCAGCCGAACCAGCGCACCACCTTCATCCAGCCCAGTTTTTCGCCCAGAATGCCCCACAGCACGTTAGAGAAAATGGTGGTGAAGAAGAAGACCGCCCACACCTGCAGCCATTCCGAGGTGCTAAAGCCCAGCTCATCGACGAACATCATCGGCATAATCACCGCAAAGCCGAACAGCGAGAGGGTATTGATGATCCTGACCATGCTCGACAGCAGAATATTGCGGTTGGTATAGAGCAGCGTCGCGGCGCGGCCCAGCTCGGCAAACTTCTCGCGGGTGGTCAGGTTCTGCATATGCTGCGGCGTTTTAATATGGCGCAGGGAAGCCAGAGCAATCACGCCCCCGGTAACGCAGAAGGCCAGCGCCAGCCACAGGGTGCCCATTTCGCCAATGTGCGGAATGGTGAAACTCGGAATATAGCTGCCGAAGACGCCGATGCCGATGGAATAGACCGCCCAGAACCAGCCGATGGCCGAGCTGGCGTTGTCGCTTTTGACGTTATGGACAATCGCCACGATAAACGAGTAGAGGAATAGCGGATACGCGAAGCCGCGAATGCCGTAGAAAACCAGGATCAGCGCATAGTTGGCGTGACCGAGGCCGAAAACGAGGAACAGCACGTGGAACACGCACCACAGCACGAAGCCAATCATCATGGTTTTCAGCGGCGTAATAATTTCCGCCACCACGCCGGAAATCCACGCCGACAGCGCGGCGGCCAGGCCGTAGAGGGTAAAGGCAAAGGAGGCCTCCGCCGGGGAGAATCCGAGCGCTTTGATATAGTGCGAGAGAAAGGCTAATTCAAAACCGTCGCCGGTCATAAATACGGCAATGGCGATGTATCCCCAGAGCAGGTTCAGGGGTAAACCGAGCCACTGTTTATTATTGATAGACATAATGACCTCGTTTTCAGGGTACAGGAGGCCGCTCCGGTTAGTTCACCGGAGCGGTTATGGTGATAAAAATTAATGCTGCCGATAGTGCAGATCGTTTAAATACAGGGCCTTAAACTGTGCGTAGCGTTGCATCAGGGTTTGATGGCGTACCGGGTCCGCACGCCAGGTCTGCCACACTTCCGGTTTTTCACATACCGCGGCAACCGGTTTGCCCGCCGCCAGGCAGGCCAGCCGCGCCGCGCCCAGCGCGCCGCCGGTCTCTCCGCCTTTGTGGGTCACCACCGGCATAGCGAGAATATCGGCCAGCAGCTGGGCCCAGAACGGACTGCGGGCGCCCCCGCCCACCAGCGAGCACTGCGCGATCGGCGTCCCGCTCTCTTTCAATACCTGCAGGCCGTCGTTGATGCCAAAGCTCACCCCCTCCAGCACCGCGTAGCCGAGCTGGGCGCGCAGGCTGGAGTGGGTCATGCCCCAGAAGATGCCGCGAGCGTCAGGATCGTTATGCGGGGTACGTTCCCCGGAGAGATAGGGCAGGAAGAACGGCGCGTTGGCCTTCTCCTCTTCGCTTAGCTCGGCAATCTCCGCCAGCAGCGCCACCTCCGTGGTGCCGGTCAGGCGGCAGAACCACTGCAAACAGCTGGCGGCGCTGAGCATCACGCTCATCTGATGCCACAGGTTCGGCAGAACGTGACAAAACGCATGGACCGCCGACTGCGGCGCCGGACGATAGGCGTCGGTCACCACAAACAGCACCCCGGAGGTGCCGAGCGAAATAAACGCGTCCCCCGGCGAGACCGCGCCGACGCCAATGGCGCTGACCGCGTTATCGCCGCCGCCCCCGGCCACCACCACCGAGGCGTTCAGCCCCCAGCGTTCGGCCACCTGCGGGTCAAGGGTGGCGGAAACCTCGCAGCCTTCCACCAGCGTCGGCATCTGGCTGCGCGACAGACCGCACTTGTCCAGCAGCGCATCGGACCAGTCGCGCTTCGCCACGTCCAGCCACAGCGTCCCGGCGGCGTCCGACATATCGGAGACTTTCTTCCCGGTCATCCGGTAGCGCAGATAATCCTTCGGCAGCAGCACCGTGGCGGTGCGCTGAAAGTTTTGCGGCTCGTGACGACGCACCCACAGCAGCTTCGGCGCGGTAAAGCCGGGCATCGCCAGGTTACCCGCCACCTGATGCAGGTCCGGCGCCATCTCCTCCAGCTCCGCGCACTCTGCGGCGCAGCGGGTGTCGTTCCACAGAATGGCCGGACGGATCGTCTCCCCCTTTTCATCCAGCAACACCGCGCCGTGCATCTGTCCGGAGAGGCCAATCGCCTTGACGGCCGGCCAGTGCTGGGCGCATTTTTCCCGCAGCGTGGCCATCAGATACTCCGTCGCCTCCCACCATAACTCCGGTGATTGTTCTGACCAGTGCGGATGAGGCCGCTGAATGCTCAGCGGCGCGCTATGGCTGGCGATAACCTGATTGTTCTCATCAATGACCAGCGCTTTGACTTCCGATGTGCCAAGATCGATACCCAGATACATAGCCACCTCTTATTTAATCAGCGTGTAAACGGCGGCGACTTTCTCGCGCATCAGCGCCAGGAAATCCGCGTTGTCGGCCAGGTCACCAAACAGGGCTTTATCGCGGGCGAAGACAGCCAGCGGATCCTGAGCCTCATACATCTCATGCACCGCCTGCTCATCCAGGATGCCGTCCTGGTACTGATACGGCAGGGTTCCCTTATGCCACTGCTCCATAAAGACGAAGAACAGCGCCGGCAGCATGGCGGTCGCTTCCGGGCGGACGCCGCGCTGATAGCACTCCTGCAGGGTTGGGGCGATCATCGCCGGAATTTTCGAGAAACCGTCGGCGGCGACGCGCTGGTTGGTGTCCTGGATATGCGGGTTGGTAAAGCGCTTGAGCACCACATCGCGGTAGGTCGGCAAATCAATGCCGTTATCGCCCAGGCATGGGATCACATCTTCCGTGACGTAGCGGTCGGCAATGGCGTAGATAACATCGGTGAGCGTGCTTTCGTGAATATACTGCTGGCCGATTAAGGTCCCCGCCCACGCAATGCAGCTGTGCGACGCGTTCAGGATGCGGATTTTCGCCTCTTCATACGGGATAACCGACTCGACCATCTCCACGCCGACCGCTTCCAGGTTCGGGCGGGCATCGCGGAAATTGTTCTCCACCACCCACTGGATAAAGGTCTCGCCCATGACCGGCGCCTTATCGTCAATGCCGGTTTGCGCTTTGATACGGGCCGGCAGATCGGCCGCCGGACGCGGGGTGATGCGGTCCACCATGGTGTTCGGACAGGTGGTATTGGCCGCCATCCAGTCAATCACCGCCTGTTTGCCGGTAAGTTGCAGGAACTCCACCATCCCGTCGTGGAAGCGCTCGCCGTTATGACGCACGTTGTCGCAGTTGAGCAGGGTCAGCGGCCCGGCGTTGTCCGCCATGCGCTTTTCCAGGATCCGCGCGAGGGTGCCGTAAATGGTTTTGCATTCGCCTTTCAGGTCAGCCTGCAGATCGGGGTTGCTGGTTTCCAGTTGATGGCGGGTATTCAGGTAGTACCCCCCTTCCGTCACGGTAAAGGCGATAACTTTGGTTTGCGGGTTGGCCCCTTCGTTAATCAGCGGCTGCAGCCCGGCCTGCCACGGCAGCAGTTTCTGAATTGAGGTGATCTCTTCATATTCACGCTCCCCTTCGGGGCTGACGGTCTCCAGGACGTAACGTCCGTCCTGCGCCGCCAGCGCCTGCACCACCTGCTCGGCGTCATTACGAATATTGCCCGCCGCGATGCGCCAGCGCTTATCGCCGGAAGCGATCAGACGGTGCAGATACCACGCCTGATGCGCGCGATGAAAAGAACCCAGACCGATATGAAGCCATGTGAATTGATTGTTCATGTTCTGCTCTCCTTGAGTGGATGGCGCCACTGTAATTGATCATTTGACCAAAATAAGAGCCAAGGATCACAAAAGAGCAATTACCCAATTAAATTACAAATGACCAGAAAAGAGCAAAAGCTTGCCAGTTATGGCAACCACGGCGAGAATGCGGATATTCGCCGGGCCAATTGCGTGCCCTGGCCAGCAACTTAGGGCGGGAAACCATGAGTAAAGAAGACGATATCCGGTTGGATCAGAAGGTGCGTGCCGCATGGATGTACTACATCGCCGGCCAGAATCAGAGCGAGATCGCCAGCCAGTTGGGCACCTCCAGACCGGTGGTGCAACGGCTGATCGCCGCCGCGAAAGAAGAAGGGATTGTGTCGATTAATCTGCACCATCCGGTGGCGAACTGCCTCGATTATGCGCAGTTGTTGCAGGAAAAGTACCGACTTCTCGAGTGCAATGTGGTCCCCGCCTTTAGCGAAGAGAGTACCCTCGACAGCGTATCGTTTGGCTGCTATCAGCTGATGGCTCGCTATCTGCAGGATGATAAAGAGAAAATCATCGGCCTGGGCTCGGGCCTGACCCTGAAAAAAGCGCTGCAGCGCATCGATTTCGACAGCCTGAATACCCGCTGCGTGGCGCTGATCAGCGCCATGGACGCCGACGGGCAGTGCAACTATTACGATGACGTGCCCCTGTTGCTCACCCGCAAAATTAAGGCCAAGTACTATCAGTGGCCTGCGCCGCGCTACGCCCAGACCGCGGATGAGTATGAGATGTGGTGCACCAATCGCTTATTCCGCAGCGTCTCTGGCGTCGCCCGGGAGGCGGACGTCATTTTTGTCGGCATTGGTCCGCTGGGCACGCAAAGTCCCATCTTTAAAGACGGCTTTATCAATCAGGCGCAGATGGATGAGCTGACCGCCCGCGGCGGCATCGGGGAGATCCTCGGGCGGTTTATCGATGCAGAAGGCGAGGTGGTAGACAGCGAGATCAACCGCATGATCACCAGCTATGATATCCGCCAGAACCACTGCCCGCGGATTGCCGCGGCCTGTGGAGAATACAAACGACCGGCGATCCTGGCCGCCCTTAAAGGCGGCTGGATCAACGGTCTGGTGACCGATGAACATACCGCGCGCTGGCTGCTGACGCGCTAACGGCGCGGACTGAGGACACATACAAAACGGTAACCCCGGTGCGCGTCGCGCCACCGGGGAACCCAACGATACTGGTGCTTATCAGGCGATAGTCACTTTCCCGTCGAGATAGACATCCTGCACGGCATTGATCAGCTTCACGCCGTCGGCCATCGATTTCTTAAACGCTTTGCGGCCAAGGATCAGCCCCATGCCGCCGGCGCGTTTATTGATCACCGCCGTGCGCACCGCGTCGGCAAGGTCGGTCTCCCCGCCCGCCGCGCCGCCGGAGTTAATCAGCCCGGCGCGGCCCATGTAGCAGTTGGCCAGCTGGTAGCGCACCAGATCGATGGGGTTATCGCTGGTCAGTTTGCTGTACACCCGGTCGTCGGTATAGCCGAAGTTAACCGCTTTGTAGCCGCCGTTATTCTCCGCCATCTTTTGCTTGACGATATCGGCGCCGATGGTGGCCGCCAGGTGGTTGGCCTGACCGGTCAGGTCAGCGGAAACATGGTAGTCGACACCGTCTTTCTTGAATGCCGAATTGCGCAGATAGGCCCACAGCACGGTGACCAGGCCCAGCTCATGGGCCCGCTCAAAGGCCGCAGAGATCTCTTCTATCTGACGACGCGATTGTTCCGAGCCGAAATAGATCGTCGCGCCCACGGCCACCGCCCCCATATTGAACGCCTGCTCAACGCTGGCGTAGAGGGTCTGGTCGTACTCGGTGGGGTAGCTCAGCGTTTCGTTATGGTTGAGCTTCACCAGGAAAGGAATACGATGCGCGTAACGGCGCGACACCGAGGCCAGCACGCCGTAGGTCGACGCCACGCAGTTACAGCCGGCTTCGATCGCCAGCTCGACGATATTTTTCGGATCAAAGTACAGCGGGTTGGCGGCGAAGGAGGCCCCCGCCGAGTGCTCCACGCCCTGGTCGACCGGCAGAATGGACAGGTAGCCGGTCCCCCCCAGTCGTCCGGTGTTGTACAGGGTTTGCATATTGCGTAGCACCGCCGGCGGCCGGTTGTTATCCACCATCACCCGATCAACATAATCTGCGCCAGGCAGATACAGCTGGTCGGCCGGAATGGTTATACAACGGTGCTGCAAAAGGCTCTCGGCATCTTTGCCCAGCAACTGCGTAATATCAGTCATAGCAATCTCCCGTAAGGCCGGCCGGAGCCGGCATGCATTATCCCAACCCAATTATTTTGGGCAGGTTAAGCCTGGTACCGACTTAGCCTATTTTCCAGCCGGGAGGGCATTTTTTCAGGAGATTCTGCTGTCCCGTTACGCTGCCATTTACCACCAGGCATGGAAATGGTGCACCGGCCCGATGCCGTGGCCCACCTCCAGGGAGTCGGCCTGCGCCAGGGCCGCCGACAGCCAGGCCTTGGCCTCGGTAACGGTGGCCGCCCAGTCGGCGTGACGCGGACGCAGCGCCGCCAGCGCCGCCGAGAGCGTGCAGCCGGTGCCGTGCGTGTTTTTGGTCTGTACTCGCGGCGCGGTAAATCGCTGTTCCCCTTCGCGGGTGAAGAGCCAGTCCGGGCTCTCGGCATCGTCGAGATGGCCGCCCTTCATCAATACCGCGCCGCAGCCCAGCGCCAGCAGCGCCCGCCCCTGCTCCAGCATTTCGCGCTCGTTGCGCGCATGGGGTGCATCAAGCAGGGCGGCCGCTTCCGGCAGGTTCGGGGTGATCAGCGACACCTGCGGCAACAATCGTTGACGCAGGGTCTCCACCGCCGAGGCCGACAGCAGCGGATCGCCGCTTTTCGCCAGCATGACGGTATCCAGCACCACGTTGGCCACCCGGTAGCGCGCCAGCCGCTCGGCCACGGCTTCCACAATATCGGTTTCCGCCAGCATGCCGATTTTGGTGGTATCGATGCGCACATCGCTGAACACCGAATCGAGCTGCGCCGCCACAAAGTCCGGTTCAATACGATAGACCGACTGCACGCCGCGGGTATTCTGCGCCACCAGGGCGGTGATCGCCGAGCAGCCGTAGGCCCCCAGCGCGGAGAAGGTTTTCAGATCGGCCTGGATACCGGCCCCGCCGCTGGGATCGGTGCCGGCGATGGTCAGAGCATTGATGCGTTTCATGCGCGCACCTCCTGATACAGCGCGTCGAGAAACGCCGGAACAAAGCTCCCGGGCCCCCCGTGACGGGCAGCGATTTCCCCGGCCTGCTTCATGAGCCCGCAGGCGGCGGCCACGTTTTCCAGCCGGTCTCCCGGCAGCGCCGCGCTCGCCGCCACCACCGCCGACAGCGCGCAGCCGGTGCCCACCACCCGAGTCATCAGCGCACTGCCGCCCGCCACGCTGAGCACCCGCTCGCCGTCGGTGACGTAATCCACCTCACCGGTGACCGCCACGACGGTGGTCAACTGACGAGCCAGCGCCTGGGCCGCCGGCAGCGCCGCGGCGGCCGTATCGGTGGTATCCACCCCGCGCCCGCCGGCGCTCATCCCGGCCAGCGCCAGAATTTCGGAGGCATTCCCGCGAATGGCCGCCGGCTGGAAGGCCAGCAGCGCGTGACAAAAGGCCGTGCGCACGGTCAGGGCGCCGACCGCCACCGGATCCAGCGTCCAGGGCTTGCCGGCCTGGCGGGCCTGCTCCACTGCGGCACGCATGGCCACTGCGCGATCTTCGGTCAGGGTGCCGACGTTGATTAACAGCGCATCGGCGATGGCGGCGAACTGCGCCGCTTCGCGGGGATCGATCACCATCGCCGGCGAGGCGCCGACGGCCAGCAGGACATTGGCGGTAAAGGTCTGCACCACGTCATTGGTCATGCAGTGCACAAGGGGGGAATGGGCGCGCAGCAGATGGCGCAGGTGCGCGACAGGCGCGGGATTCAACAGCTCAGGCATGGTTTGCTCCCGCCAGACGAGGTAGAAGCAATGACCCTGCGGTCTCTGACTTCCCTACGCTGGCATTATCCAGATCAGGTGGTACGGGTATTTCTCAGCCTTCAACGAAGAAGGGCACCCCGAGTCATAAAAGCGGTACAACATTTTCCTGAAGCAGGATATGAAATGTGGCGGTGTAACACAAGCTGACCGGCTTTTTTCCCCGTCCGCCAGCTAATACAAAAGGCGTAATTTCTGATTAAAAATGTGTTTTTTGCAAACAAAACTGGATGAATGTAAATGTGTGGTTATATTTAAAAAATCTGTAACAAACAGTCACCTGCGTTAAATCGGTAAAACCGAACGAACCATGCAATAAATGAGGATTCCAATGAAATTAACCCCGATAGTGAAAGGGTTAGCGTTAGCGGGCATGTTGAGTAGTCTCGCTTTCGCCGCCTGGGCAGATACGTCAGCCAAAGAGGCAACCGAAGCGACCAAAAAAGCGAACGATGCCCTCTACAACCAACTCCCCTTCTCCGATAACACCGATTTCACCAATGCGCATAAAGGCTTTATTGCCGCCCTGCCGCCAGAGGTCATCAAAGGCGAACAGGGCAATGTCATCTGGGATCCGGGCCAGTACGCCTTCATTAAAGAAGGGGAAAAAGCGCCAGAAACCGTAAACCCGAGCCTGTGGCGTCAGTCGCAGCTGATCAACATCAGCGGCCTGTTTGAAGTCACCGACGGGGTCTACCAGATCCGCAACCTCGATCTCTCCAATATGACAATCATTGAGGGCAAAGAGGGGATCACCGTCGTAGACCCGCTGGTCTCGGCTGAAACCGCCAAAGTCGGCATGGATCTCTACTATAAAAACCGGGGTAAAAAACCGGTCGTCGCGGTGATCTACACCCACAGCCACGTTGACCATTACGGTGGCGTGCGCGGCGTGGTTGATGAAGCCGACGTCAAAGCGGGTAAAGTAAAAATCTACGCGCCGTCCGGATTTATGGAAGCGGCGGTGGCGGAAAATATCATGGCCGGGAACGTCATGAGCCGCCGCGCCAGCTATATGTACGGCAACCTGCTGAAGCCGGACGCTAAAGGCCAGGTGGGCGCGGGCCTGGGGACGACCACCTCGGCAGGCACCGTCACCCTGATTGCGCCAACCAACATCATTGATAAGGATGGCCAGAAAGAGGTGATCGACGGCCTGACCTATGACTTCATGCTGGCGCCAGGCTCCGAAGCGCCGTCAGAAATGCTGTGGTATATCGAAGAGAAGAAATTGATCGAATCCGCAGAGGATGTCACCCACACTCTGCATAACACCTACTCGCTGCGCGGGGCGAAGATCCGTGAACCGCTGCCGTGGTCGAAATATATCAACCAGGCGATCGTTCGCTGGGGCGATAAGGCTGAGATCATTATGGCCCAGCACCACTGGCCGACCTGGGGCAACGAGAACGTGGTTAACCTGCTGAAGAGTCAGCGTGACCTGTATCGTTACATCAACGACCAGACCCTGCGGATGGCTAACGAAGGCCTGACCCGCGATGAAATCGCCGCTAACTTTAAGCTGCCGGACGGCCTCGCCAATACATGGGCTAACCGCGGCTACTACGGCTCGGTCAGCCACGATGTGAAGGCCACCTACGTGCTGTATCTCGGCTGGTTCGACGGCAACCCGGCCACCCTTGACGAACTGCCGCCGGAAGAAGCGGCGAAGAAGTTCGTCGAGTACATGGGCGGCGCGGATGCCATCCTGAAGAAAGCGAAAGAGGATTACGACCAGGGTAACTACCGCTGGGTTGCCCAGGTGGTGAGCAAAGTCGTCTTCGCCGACCCTAACAACCAGCAGGCGCGTCATCTGGAAGCCGATGCCCTGGAGCAATTAGGCTATCAGGCGGAGTCCGGCCCGTGGCGTAATTTCTACCTTACCGGCGCCCAGGAACTGCGCAATGGCGTGGTGAAAGGTCCGACCCCGAACACCGCCAGCCCGGACACCGTCCGCGCCATGACCCCGGAAATGTTCTTTGATTATCTGGCGGTCCATATTAATGGCGAAAAAGCGGGCAATGCGAAGTCGGTCTTCAATATCGATCTGGGCAATGACGGCGGTAAATATAAACTGGAACTGGAAAACGGCGTGCTGAACCACACCGCCAATGCGCAAGCCAAAGAGGCGGATGCCACCCTGACGCTGGATCGCGCTACCCTGAATAAAATCATTCTCAAAGAAGAGACCCTGAAGCAGGCGGAAGATAAAGGGGAAGTTAAAATCAGCGGTAACGGGGCTAAACTCGATGAGATGTTAGGCTATATGGACCCGTTTGACTTCTGGTTTAACATCGTGACGCCGTAATGATTCGCTGACAGGCGTCGTGGGTAACAAGACAGAGCATTCTGCCTTGTTACCCTCTCCTGCCCGGTCAGTACTCCGCAGGCAGCGGTCGATCGATAGAGATCAGTTTGCCACGTTTCATCGTGATATATCCCCCCGCCTTTAAGTCCGCCAGCACGCGAAACACATGAGTGCGCGAAAGATTGGTACGCCGGATGATAAATAACGCCAGCCCCTCATTTTCACCCTCATGCGTATGCTGCCGATACAAATAGCGATACAGCATCGGACGAATCGTCTGGTAGCTGGTGACCTGGCGACGTTCATTGTGCAGGTCGATGGTAAAGATACTCATGAACACCAACACCTTCGCCAGCGCCTCAACGCGTTGCGGGTGGGTAGCAATAAAAAGGCGATCAAAAGTGGCGTAGGAAATTTTACGCAGCGTCACGGTTGCGCTTCCGGTATATTCAAATTTCGCCAGCGGGCAATACCGTTCCATCAGGCCAATCGGCATATGCTCAATAGTATTACCGATATTCAACCCATCATCCGGCATTAATATGGATAGCGAACCCTCGGTACAAAAATAAATATACCCCGGTTGCGGGCACCATTTTTTATTGGCGGCGAGAATAACCTCTTCACCTTCCACGAGGATATCGGCAAAAAAGTCGGCTATGGCTAACGTCTTATAATAACTATGTATTTCCTGGAAATTCATTTTCTGCCCTCGCCTGCGCCGTTAGCGACAGTATAGCAGCCCTCGCCTGCTAAAGACGAGGAGATCCTTTAGCGGCGCCGCGCCAGTCCCATATGGGACTATTCAGCGGAATATTAGTCTTTAGAATAAACGACAAGCCATTCACTTTTTAAGCGGGAGATATTTTTTATTTCCGCATAATAAATTACCTGAGAGGTAGTGATGAAATTAAATCAGATAGCCAAAAATCTGGCGCTGGCCGGAATGTTATCGTCTTTGTCGGTAACCGCCTTTGCCGCCGCGCAACAACAGGATGCCACACCGGCCACGCGGGAGGCGAACCAGGCCCTATACCGTAAACTGCCGTTTGCGGATAAAACCGACTTTAACAACGCCCATCAGGGATTTATCGCGCCCCTGCCGCCGGCGATGCTCAAAGGTGACCAGGGAAATATTATCTGGGATCCGGCCAAATATAATTTCGTCAAAGAGGGCGAAAAGGCGCCGGACACCGTCAATCCCAGCCTGTGGCGACAGTCGCAGCTGCTTAATATCGGCGGTCTGTTCAAAGTCACCGACGGCGTTTACCAGATCCGTAATCTCGATCTTTCCAATATGACCATTATTGAAGGCAAAACCGGGATCACCATCATCGACCCGCTGCTAAGCGCCGAACCGGCTAAAGAGGCTCTGGAGCTCTATTTTGCCCACCGGCCGAAAAAACCGGTGGTGGCGGTGCTGTTTACCCACAGCCATGTAGACCACTACGGCGGTATCCGCGGGGTGGTGGATGAAGCCGATGTCAAAGCCGGAAAAGTGAAGATTTACGCCCCGGACGGCTTTATGGAAGAAGCGGTTTCCGAAAATATCATGGCCGGTACCGCAATGAGCCGCCGCGCCAGCTATATGTATGGCAACCTGCTGAAGCCGGACGCCAAAGGTCAGGTTGGCGCCGGTCTCGGCACCACCACCTCGGCGGGTACCGTCACGCTGATCCCGCCGACCAACTACATTACCCATACCGGTCAGCAGGAAGTGATCGACGGCCTGACCTATGACTTTATGATGGCGCCGGGCTCGGAAGCGCCGTCTGAGATGCTGTGGTATGTCAAAGAGAAGAAAATGATCGAGGCGGCAGAGGATGTCACCCATACCCTGCACAACACCTACTCGCTGCGCGGCGCCAAAATCCGCGATCCGCTGGCGTGGTCGAAATACATCAACGCCGCCATCGACCGCTGGGGCAACGATGCGGAAGTGATTATCGCGCAGCACCACTGGCCGACCTGGGGCAACGACAATATCGTTAAGCTGATGAAAGGTCAGCGCGATATGTATCGCTATATCAACGACCAGACTCTGCGGATGGCGAATTTGGGCATGACCCGCGATGAGATCGCCGCCAACTTCAAGCTGCCGGAGTCCCTTGAGAAACAGTGGTCCAGCCGCGGCTACTACGGTTCCGTCAGCCACGATGTAAAAGCGACCTACGTCTTCTACCTCGGCTGGTTCGACGGCAACCCGGCCACCCTCGACGAGCTGCCGCCAGAGCAGGCGGCGAAGAAGTTCGTGGAATATATGGGCGGCGCCGATGCCATCATGCAGAAAGCCAAAGCCGACTACCAGCAGGGGAACTACCGCTGGGTGGCGCAGGTGACCAGCAAAATCGTCTTCGCCGATCCGAACAATCAGCAGGCGCGTCATCTGGAAGCCGACGCCCTGGAGCAGCTCGGGTATCAGGCGGAAGCCGGGACCTGGCGCAACTTCTACCTCACCGGCGCTCAGGAGCTGCGTAACGGCGTGCAGAAACTGCCGACGCCGAACACCGCCAGTCCGGATACCGTGCGGGCGATGACGCCGGAAATGTTCTTCGATTACCTCGGGGTGCATATCAACGGCGAAAAAGCCGGGGCGGCTAAAGCGGTCTTTAACATCGACCTCGGTAAAGACGGCGGCAAGTACAAACTGGAGCTGGAAAACGGCGTGCTTAACCATACCGCCAATGCGGTAGCCGACAACGCAGACGCCAGCATCTCGCTCAGCCGCGACACCCTGAATAAGATCATCCTGAAACAGGAGACGCTGAAGCAAGCTCAGGCCAACGGCGAGGTTAACATTAGCGGCAATGGCGCTAAGCTCGACGAAATGCTGAGCTATATGGACACCTTTGCCTTCTGGTTCAACATCGTCACCCCGTAAGCGCAACGCGCCCCACGCTCCCCCGCCGCCTGTCAGGCCGCGGGGGAACTTTATCTTCAGGCAAACGCGCCGAGGGTTTGCCATCCCCCCGCCCGCGGCTCAAAATACGCTGAGGACAACTTTTTGCGCGGAGGTATTTATGGCGCTTTATCACCATGCGCTGGTACTGATTAACAGCAGTCAGGACGGCGTCCCGCTGCTCGAGCATGCCGCCAGAATGGCGGAAGAGAACGGCATGCGCATCACTATCGCCCACATCAGCACCGACTACCGGGCGCTGAACTATGTTTCCGACAGCCTGCGCGACGATCAGGTCTCGCAGGAGGTGATCCAGGCCAAAGCCCTGCTCAACGAGCTGGCCTGCACCGTCTCCCTGCCGGTGGATACCCTCTCGCTGGTGACCACCCGCCGCTTTGAAGATGTCGAAACCTGCGTTCGACAGCGGCAGATCGATTTAATTATTGCCGGGCACCATAACCGGCTGCTGGGCGTCCTCTCCTCACACTCGCTGGAGTACATCAACCACTTGACCATAGACGTGCTGATCAAGCACCTGCCCTAGCGCAAGGCGGCCTGCAGCAGGGAAAAACAGTCTTCGATAAGCGGCGGCAGCGCCTGCGGCCCGCGCATCAGGGCCACCGTGCGGGTCAACGCCGGCTGCTGCAGCTGGGCGACCTTGAGCGCCGGGTCCTGCAGATGGGTGGTGTACAGCTCCGGCAGTATCGCCACCGCTAAGCGCGAGCGCACCAGGCCATACAGGGTTTCGATATAGTCCACCTGGTAGCGGGTGGTCAGCGTCAGGCGATGGCTCTCCACTAATGCCGCCACCAGCCGCTGAATATTGCCCTTCGAGAAGACGGCAATGTCCCGCCCCACCAGCTGTTTCCACGGCAGATGCGCCTGCGCGGCCAGCGGATCGTCGCGGTGCAGCACCGCCACGAAGGGATCGTCGCGCAGCGGATAGACCAGCAGTTCTGCGGGCAGTGAGCTGTCGATCGCCCCGATGCCGAAATCAATCTCGCCGCGCTGCAGCGCCTGGATGAGCGCATCGTTGGTCTGATCGTGAAATTCAATACGCAGGCGGGGAAAGGCCTGGGCCAGGGTCTGCGGCAGCAGCGGAAACAGCAGCGAACTGACCGACGGCACCAGGCCGATGCGCACCGTCCCGTCGCCGCCCGCCTCGACGATCTGCTGCATATCGAAAAAGGCCGCCTGCGCCACGCTGAGGATCCGCTGGGCGTGGGGTAAAATCGCCGCCCCCAGTTCAGTCAGGGTGACCGCCGAAGCGGTGCGGTTGACCAGCTTGCCGCCGAGCACCGTTTCAATTTGCCGCAGAGCGCTGCTCAGCGCCGGCTGGCTAATCGCCAGCCGACTGGCGGTATCGGTAAAATGGCGCAGCTGGGCCAGGGTGACGAAATACTGAAGCTGTTTAAGAGAGAGCGCGGGCAGCCGCTGCCAGGGTTCGTTCATCATCGGGTTCGCTACGGTGGTCCTGCACAATAACCCGAGCTTATCGGGTGATAAATTTATTCATCTGGGCAAACGTTTGCTATGCCCCTAGAGTATCCGCATTATCCTTGTGCCGGAGTGGTTATGTCCAGCAATGCTCAAGTCCGCCGTCGCGCCGTGCAGGCCGCGCGCGGCGAATCCCCGTTTGATCTGCTGCTGGTCGATGCGCAGATCGTCGATATGGCCACGGGCGAAATCCGCCCGGCTGACGTCGGTATCGTCGGCGAGATGATCGCCAGCGTCCACCCGCGCGGCAGCCGCGTCGACGCCCATGAAGTGCGTTCCCTGTCCGGCGGCTACCTGTCGCCCGGCCTGATGGACACCCACGTGCACCTCGAAAGCTCCCACCTGCCGCCCGAGCGCTACGCCGAAATCGTCCTCACCCAGGGCACCACCGCGGTGTTCTGGGATCCGCATGAGCTGGCCAACGTGCTCGGCGTCGAGGGCGTGCGTTACGCGGTAGACGCCAGCCGCCACCTGCCGCTGCAGGTGATGGTCGCCGCGCCGTCGAGCGTGCCTTCCACCCCCGGACTCGAAATGTCCGGCGCCGATTTCGCCGGCGCGGAAATGGAGACCATGCTCGGCTGGCCGGAAGTGCGCGGCGTGGCGGAAGTGATGGATATGCACGGCGTGCTGCACGGTAGCGAGCGGATGCAGGAGATTGTCCAGGCCGGTCTCAACAGCGGAAAACTGATTGAAGGCCACGCCCGCGGGCTGAGCGGCGCCGACCTGCAGGCCTACCTCGCCGCCGGCGTCACCTCCGATCACGAACTGACCTCGGCGGACGA
This sequence comes from Klebsiella sp. K5-204, assembly GCF_030128585.1. Classification (NCBI taxonomy): domain Bacteria; kingdom Pseudomonadati; phylum Pseudomonadota; class Gammaproteobacteria; order Enterobacterales; family Enterobacteriaceae; genus Klebsiella; species Klebsiella sp. K5-204. The sequence continues at coordinate 386,288 of NZ_JAKUZS010000006.1, read as the reverse complement.
CGCGCTGGAAAAACTGCGCGCCGGGCTGACGATCGAGATCCGCGGCTCGCACCCTTACCTGCTGCCGGATATCGTGGCGGCGTTGAAAACGCTGCCGCACCTCTCCTCGCAGATCACCGTCTGCACCGATGACGTGCCGCCGGATATGCTGCTGGAGAAAGGCGGGATCATCGCCCTGCTCAACCTGCTGATCGAGCATGGATTACCGGCGGTCGATGCGCTGCGTTTCGCCACCCTCAACGCCGCTATTCGCCTGCAGCGTCACGATCTCGGGCTGATTGCCGCCGGGCGACGCGCCGACCTGGTGGTGTTTGATTCCCTGGAGAAACTGGCGGCCCGCGAAGTCTACGTTGGCGGGGAACGGCTGGCCCATGCCGGCCGCCTGCTGAAGCCGATCGCCCCCGCGCCGGGCGTGACGCCGCCGCGCGATACCTTGCAGATAGCCCCCCTCGCCGCCGATGACTTTATCCTGCGCATCAAGGGCATTCGCCACGGCGTCGCCCGCCTGCGCCATATCCGCGGCGCGCGCTTCACCCAGTGGGGTGAGGTCGAAGTGCAGATCCGCGACGGCCAGGTCCAACTGCCTGCCGGCTTCAGCCTGATCTGGGTCAAGCACCGCCACGGCCGCCATCAGGCGACGCCGCAAATCGCCCTGCTTGAAGGCTGGGGCGAGCTGCGCGGCGCCATCGCCACCAGCTATTCCCACGATTCACACAATCTTGTGGTGCTCGGGCGCAATGCTGAGGATATGGCGCAGGCGGCCAACCAGCTTATCGCCTCCGGCGGCGGGATGGCGCTGGCGCAACGGGGCGAGATCCTCGCCCATGTGGCGATGCCGATTGCCGGCATGCTGTCGGATCTCCCGGCGGCCGACCTGGCGCGTCAGTTCCGCGAGCTGCGCGATCTGAGCAGCAAAGTCGCCGACTGGGAGCCGCCGTACCGGGTCTTTAAGGCCATTGAAGGCACCTGTCTTGCCTGTAACGCCGGGCCGCATTTAACCGATTTGGGTCTGACCGACGGCGGCAGCCGCCAGATAGTCGACCCGTTGATAGCCTGCCGGGAAACCCCGGCGCCAACGCCTCACAACAATAATCCTCACGGAGCCTGAGCATGGCCGATAACACACTTCACTCTTCCGCCCGCGATAACTGGCTGGAGCGCCGCTTTGCGCTGCGCTCGCGCGGCGGCACGCTGCGCAGCGAATGCCTGGCCGGGATCACCGGTTTTCTCGCCGCCGCCTATTTACTGGTGGTCATCCCGGGACTGCTGGCGATAGGCGGAATGGACAAAGGCGCCGCCACCACCGGCACCATTCTGGTCTTCGTCGTCGGCTCGCTGCTGATGGCGTTTTACGCCAACCTGCCGTTTATCGTCGGCCCGGGCATTGGCGGCTCAGTGCTGGTGGGGGTCACGCTGGCCGGTAGCGAGGGGATTGGCTGGCAGACAGGCCTCGGGATCGCCTGCTGGTCGGGGGTTCTCTTCTTCCTGCTGACCCGCTTTGGCCTGCGCGAAGTGGTCACCCGCTCGGTTCCGCAGTCGATCAAGCTGGGGCTGACGGCCTCCATCGGCCTGTTCGTCGCCGTCCTCGGCTTTCGCAACGCCGGGCTGGTGCTCGCCAATGCCAAAACCAACGCCCTGATGCTCGGCGACTTCCTCGCCCCCGGCGCGCTGGTGGCGCTGTGCGGCCTGTTCCTGGCGATAGCCCTGCAGGCGCGTAAGGTGCCGGGCGCCATTTTGTGGGCCATTCTGTGCGCTACCCTGGTGGGGATCCCGTTCGGCGTCACGAAACTGCCGACGCATTTTATCGATGTCCCCCACTCGCTGGCCCCGGTGCTGGGAGAGGTTGACCTGCTGGGGGCGTTAAACATCGCCTTCCTGCCGTTCCTGTTCGTCTTTTTCGCTTCTGAGTTTTTCTCCACCATGGGGACGACGCTGGCGGTGGGCGGCGAGGCGGGTCTGCTGGATGAAGAAGGCAACATGCCGCAGATTAATCGCCCGTTTATGGTCGATTCGATTGCCGCGGCGCTCGGCCCGTGGGTAGGTATTCCGGCGGCGACGGCGCTGATTGAGTCCTCGGCGGCGGCGGAAGCCGGCGGCAAAACCGGCCTCACCGCGCTGTCAGCGGCGGTGATGTTCCTGCTGATGCTGCTGTTCACGCCGGTGGCGCTGATGATCCCGAAGGAGGCCACCGCCCCGGCGCTGATCCTGATCGGCCTGAACATGTTCAGCGGCCTGCGCAAAGTGGATCTCGGCAACTTCACCGACGGCCTGCCGGTGCTGATGATGGTGATGATCACCCTCATCGCCAACAGCTTCGGCACCGGCATCGCCGGCGGGCTGCTGTTTTACATTGTGATCAAGGCCATCGCCGGCAAGTGGCGGGAAATCCCGATTGGCCTGTGGGTGCTGGCCGTCCCGCTGGTCTACTACTTCGCGACCTTAGTTAGACATTAAGCCCTTCACAATGTGATTTCACCTCTTCATATAACAAACGCACCGCGGCAGAGAGCTGTTTGCGGTGCGGACAAATCAGGTTCAACGGCACCACATCCCCCTGGTAACGCGGCAGCAGGCGCCGCAGGCGACCCGCCCGCAGATCGTCGCTGACGTCGAGCATCGATTTATAGGCAATGCCCTCCCCGGCCACCGCCAGCCGGCGGATCACCTCCGCGTCATCGCTCATCACCGTGCCGGAGACCTTCTGCTGCAGAACTTCGCCGTCGAGGCTCAGCGACCAGCGGTCGAACGGGCGGCCGCGCAATATGTAGATCAACGCATTGTGCTGGCCGAGCTCCTCAAGGGTCTGCGGCTCGCCGTGGCGGGCGATCCACTCAGGAGAGGCCACCAGCACCCGACGATTTTCCGGCGCCACCGGCAGCGAAATAAACGAGGCGTCATCGTTATTGCCATAGCGAAACGCGACGTCCACCGGATCTTTAAACACGTCGGTCAGCTGGTCGGAAAAGAGCAGCCGCAGGCGCAGCGCCGGGTGGCGTTGCCGAAAGTCGCGGAACAGGGTCAGGAGCAGGTTACGCCCGAGATCCGATGGCACGGCGATCTGCAGCATGCCGCGAATTTCATCGTCCGGGGTCTGGATCTTCTGCAGGCCGGCCTCGAGGGTATCGAGCATCTGGGTGGCATACGGCAGCCAGGTCTCCCCCTCCGGCGTCAGGCGCAGGCTGCGGGTCGAGCGGGCGAACAGGCGAATATTGAGGATTGTCTCCAGACGCTTAATCGCCGCGCTCACCTGCGCCGGTTGCTGCCCCGCCTCGCGCGCGGCGTCGCTAAAACTGCCCAGTGCCGCGGCGCGGACAAATAAGGTCAGATCTTCCAGCCTGAACATGCCGATTCTCCCCTGCTTCAGATTGCTCCCAAAATAGGCATCACCGTCGCTGCAACGCAAGCGGCGCAGGACTTGCGCCGTGTTTTGCTTACACTTTTTAAAAATCCAGTGCTTGCCATTTCAGCAACGCATCAGGAATGATACGAGGCTGCTATTTTGAGTCCAGGTAATATTGAGGAAACTATGCGTAAAACAAAAATGATGCTTCTGGGCGTACTCCTTGCCACCGCCGGCGCCAGCTGGACGGCTTCTGCCGCGGGGATCGATCAGTATGCGCTGAAAGAGTTCACCGCCGACTTCACCCAGTTTCACATTGGCGACACCGTTCCGGCGATGTACCTCACCCCCGAATACAACATCAAAGGGTGGCAGCAGCGTAATCTGCCCGCGCCGGACGCCGGCAGCCACTGGACCTATATGGGCGGTAACTACGTGCTGATCACCGACACCGAAGGCAAAATCCTCAAGGTGTACGATGGCGAGATCTTCTATCATCGCTGATCCGCTCAAACTCCGCATCCGCCCCGGCGAACCAGCGGACTTTCCGGCGCTGCGCCAGCTCTTTCTGCGGGCGCGCAGTATGTCGTGGACCTGGCTTCCCTCCACGACATGGCGGCTGGAAGATTTCGATGCCGCCACCGCGGATGAACAGCTATGGGTCGCGGAATACGACGGCCTGCCGGTGGGCTTTGCCGCCGTATGGACCGCCGATAACTTTCTTCACCATCTGTTCGTCGACCCGGACTGGCAGGGCAAGCATATCGGCAGCGCGCTGCTGGCGCAGGTCGAACGGACCTTTACCGCCAGCGGGACGCTGAAGTGCCTGATGGAAAATAAAAACGCCCTGCGCTTCTACCAGCGTCACGGCTGGACCATCGAAGCACAGGGCGCCTCGCCCGAGGGCGGATACTGGCTGATGCGCTCGCCGCGGCCTTAAACGGCGCGGAAGGCAATCTCACCCGGGATCACTTCTCCCTGCCAGTACATCTGGGCCGCCACCCGACCCGCCAGCTGGCGGTAGATGTCGGTAAATTCGCTTTCCGGACGCGCCACCACCGTCGGCGTGCCGTTATCCAGATCTTCCCGCAGCGTAATATGCAGCGGCAGCTGGCCCAGCAGCTGGGTGTGGTATTTCTCGGCCAGTTTTTGCGCGCCGCCGGTGCCGAAGATCGGCTCATGGTGCCCGCAGTTGCTGCAGATATGCATGCTCATGTTTTCCACGATCCCCAGCACTGGCACTTCCACTTTTTCGAACATCACGATGCCTTTTTTGGCGTCGATCAGCGCGATATCCTGCGGCGTGGTGACTACCACCGCGCCGGTGACCGGAATGTTCTGCGCCAGCGTCAGCTGGATGTCGCCAGTGCCCGGCGGCATATCCAGCACCAGGTAGTCGAGATCCGGCCACAGGGTCTCCTGCAGCATCTGCATCAGCGCCTTGCTGGCCATCGGCCCGCGCCACACCATGGCGTTGTCGTCGGTCACCAGGTAGCCGATGGAGTTGGTGGCCAGACCGAACTTCATGATCGGCGCCATATGGGTACCGTCCGGCGAGGTCGGGCGGCTGTCTTCCGCGCCAAGCATGGTCGGAATCGACGGGCCGTAGATATCGGCATCCAAAATGCCCACCTTCGCCCCTTCCGCGGCGAGCGCCAGCGCCAGGTTTACGGCAGTAGAAGATTTACCGACGCCGCCTTTCCCGGAGCTGATGGCGATAATGTTCTTCACGCCGTTGATGCCGGGCTGGTTTTTCACGCGCTTGAGGGTCGCGATGCTGTGGGTCAGCTTCCAGTCGATGGCCTTCGCGCCAGTGATGCGCAACAGCTCGGCGCTGCACTGCTCTTTTAGCGCTTCGAAGGCGCTGCTCCAGACGAACGGCATTTGTAGCTCGATATGAACGGTATCGTCCAGCCAGGCGACATGGTGCAGCGCCTTGAGGGTGGTGAGATTATGCTTCAGGGTTGGGTGCTGGAAATTGGCCAGCGTTCCGGCGACCATCGCGCGGAGGCGCTCGGGGGATTTGGCCTGGGATTGCGAATTCATCCCGACTCCTTTGTTGTTTTGAGATGCTTTCAGTAATCACAGAGTTTATCACAGGAAAGGATTATCCATATATGGGCAGCCATTTATGGCGCACCCACAGCCCTTTTGGTAATATCGGAAGCCCTTTTTACAACAGAAGATGTAATGCTCACTATGACTCAAGTCGCGAAGAAAATTCTGGTAACGTGCGCCCTGCCGTACGCCAACGGCTCCATCCACCTCGGCCACATGCTGGAGCACATCCAGGCTGATGTCTGGGTCCGTTACCAGCGAATGCGCGGCCACGAGGTCAACTTCATCTGCGCCGACGACGCCCACGGCACGCCGATCATGCTCAAGGCGCAACAGCTCGGTATCACTCCGGAGCAGATGATTGGCGAGATGAGTCAGGAGCATCAGACCGATTTTGCCGGCTTCGACATCAGCTACGATAACTATCACTCGACGCACAGCGACGAGAACCGCGAGCTGTCGGAGCTTATCTACACCCGTCTGAAAGAGAACGGTTTTATCAAAAACCGCACCATCTCTCAGCTCTACGATCCGGAAAAAGGCATGTTCCTGCCGGACCGTTTTGTGAAAGGCACCTGTCCGAAGTGTAAATCTCCGGACCAGTACGGCGATAACTGCGAAGTGTGCGGCGCGACCTACAGCCCCACCGAACTGATCGACCCGAAATCGGTGGTCTCCGGCGCCACGCCGGTGATGCGTGACTCCGAACACTTCTTCTTCGACCTGCCGTCGTTCAGCGAAATGCTGCAGGCGTGGACCCGCAGCGGCGCGCTGCAGGAGCAGGTGGCGAACAAAATGCAGGAGTGGTTCGAATCCGGCCTGCAGCAGTGGGACATCTCCCGCGATGCGCCTTACTTCGGCTTCGAAATTCCGAACGCGCCGGGCAAATATTTCTACGTCTGGCTGGACGCGCCGATCGGCTACATGGGCTCTTTCAAGAACCTGTGCGACAAGCGCGGCGACACCACCAGCTTCGACGAATACTGGAAGAAAGACTCCACGGCCGAGCTGTATCACTTTATCGGCAAGGACATCGTCTACTTCCACAGCCTGTTCTGGCCGGCGATGCTGGAAGGCAGCCAGTTCCGTAAACCGACCAACCTGTTCGTGCATGGCTACGTGACGGTCAATGGCGCGAAGATGTCTAAGTCGCGCGGCACCTTCATTAAGGCCAGCACCTGGCTGAAGCACTTTGATGCCGACAGCCTGCGCTACTACTACACCGCCAAGCTCTCTTCGCGCATCGATGATATCGACCTCAACCTGGAAGACTTTATCCAGCGCGTTAACGCCGACATCGTCAACAAGGTAGTTAACCTCGCTTCGCGCAACGCCGGCTTTATCAGCAAGCGTTTTGACGGCGTGCTGGCCGCTGAGCTGGCCGACCCGGCGCTGTACAAAACCTTCACCGACGCGGCGGAAAGCATCGGCGAAGCGTGGGACAGCCGCGAGTTCGGTAAGGCCATCCGCGAAATCATGGCCCTCGCCGACGTGGCCAACCGCTATGTCGATGAGCAGGCTCCGTGGGTGGTGGCGAAACAGGAAGGCCGCGACGCCGACCTGCAGGCCATCTGCACCATGGGCCTGAATATGTTCCGCGTGCTGATGACCTGGCTGAAGCCGGTCCTGCCGCAGCTGGCCGCGCGCGCGGAAGCGTTCCTCAACAGCGAGCTGAGCTGGGACGCCATCCAGCAGCCGCTGCTGGCGCATAAGGTCAATCCGTTTAAGGCGCTGTACAACCGCATCGAGATGAAGCAGGTGGAAGCCCTGGTGGAAGCCTCTAAAGAAGAGGTGAAAGCCACCGCGGCGCCGGTCAGCGGCCCGCTGGCGGACGATCCGATTCAGGAAACCATCACCTTTGACGATTTCGCCAAAGTCGACCTGCGCGTGGCGCTGATTGAAAACGCGGAATTCGTCGAGGGCTCCGACAAGCTGCTGCGCCTGACGCTGGATCTTGGCGGCGAGAAGCGTAACGTCTTCTCCGGCATCCGCTCCGCTTATCCGGATCCGCAGCCGCTGATTGGCCGCCTGACGGTGATGGTCGCCAACCTGGCGCCGCGCAAAATGCGCTTCGGCATCTCGGAAGGGATGGTGATGGCCGCCGGCCCTGGCGGGAAGGATATCTTCCTGTTAAGCCCTGACGACGGCGCGAAGCCGGGTCAGCAGGTGAAATAATAAAAAAGCCGGAGAATATCTCCGGCTTTTTTTGCCCGGCGGCGCTACCCTTGCACGGGCCGACGGGTTTTGTAGGCCGGGTAAGGCGAAGCCGCCCCCCGGCTAACCATCACGCCTTCGGGTTATGTACCCGCTGGGTCAGGCCGCGCAGGAAATTGCGCAGAAACTGGTCGCCGCACTCGCGGTAGTTTTTGTGGTCAGGCGACCGCATCATGGCGGTCACTTCCGGCACCGAAACGCGGTATTTCTGCTCGCTCATGATCGCCACAATATCGTCCGTTTTCAGCGAGAAGGCGATCCGCAGCTTTTTCAGCACCGTATTGTTATTCACCCGGCGCTCCAGCGCCAGCTCCGGCGCCGAATCGTCTTTACCGCGCTTGTCATAGATAAGGCCGTTGAGGAACCCCGACAGAATAATGTCCGGGCAGCGGACAAAGCCCTCTTCATCCTCTTTCGTCGTCCAGGTGTCGAAGCTGGCGGAGGTGGATTCCATATCGGATAGCGCAAGAATGCGCACCATATCGTTATTATTGACTTTCAGGGTGTAGCGCAGGCTACGAAGAATATCATTACTGAGCATGAGTGCCTTTTACTGTCGATGATGCAATGGGGCGCAGTGTAGCAGCTTTACAGGCCAATCGCCTCTTTCAGACTTTTTAAATAGCGCCGGCTCACCGGCACCGTTTGCCCGGCGCGCATCAGCAGCTCCGCCTGACCATTCTCCTCCAGGCGAATCTCCTTCAGGTGCGCCATATTCACCAGATACTGGCGATGACAGCGCAGCAGCGGCGTGCGGCTCTCAAGGGTGCGCAGGGTCAGCTCGGTAAACCCCTCCTTGCCCTCGCGGTCGGTCACGTAGATCCCGCTCATCCGGCTGCTGACGAAGGCCACATCCTCCATCTGCAGCAGCCAGATACGACTGTGTCCGGTACAGGGTATGTATTTCAGCGTCTGCCGGGCGTCATCCAGCAGCGACACATCCTGCAGATTACGCTCCTGGCGCAGACGGGCGAGGGTTTTCTCCAGCCGGGCAGCTTCAATCGGCTTGAGCAGATAGTCAAAGGCGTGCTCCTCAAAGGCTTTCACCGCGTATTCATCAAAGGCGGTGAGAAACACAATATAGGGGCGGTGCTCCGGGTCGAGCATCCCGACCATCTCCAGGCCGCTGATGCGCGGCATCTGGATGTCGAGAAACAACACGTCGGGACGCAGCTTATGGACCGCGCCAATCGCCTCCACCGCGTTGCCGCATTCGCCGACGATCTCGATATCGCGCTGAGTCTCCAGCAAAATACGCAGGTTTTCCCGCGCCAGCGGCTCATCATCGACGATCAATACTCTCAGCATGCATTCTCCTCCAGGGGCAAACGTAGGGTGACACGGGTAAAGCGCTCCGGTTCGCAGGTGACGCTGATACCGCAGTCGGCGCCAAAACGCGCCCGAAGCCGCCTGTCCACCAGATTCATCCCCAGCCCGCTGGCCTGAGGGTTGGCCCGGTACAGCCCGGCGTTATCTTCGATATCCAGCTGCAGCCAGCGATCGTCCTGGCTGGCGCGAATGGTAATTTCGCCGACGCCAAGATGTTGCGATGTGCCATGCTTAATAGCGTTCTCCACGATCGGCTGCAGGGTAAAGGCCGGCAGCTGGTGATGCGCCAGCCCTTCCGGCACCGCCATCTGGATCTGCAGGTTAGCCTGAAAGCGGGCCTTCTCAATCTGCAGGTAGGCGTTAACATGCTCGATCTCATCGGCGAGGGTGACGATTTCTGTCGGCCGCTTCAGGTTCTTGCGAAAGAAGGTCGACAGATACTGCACCAGCTGGCCGGCCTGCTCGCTGTCGCGACGGATCACCGCCTTCAGGGTGTTAAGCGCGTTAAACAGGAAGTGCGGGTTGACCTGGGCATGCAGAAGCTTGATTTCGGATTGCGTCAGCAGCGCCTTCTGCCGCTCGTACTGCCCGGCGAGGATCTGCGCCGACAGCAGCTGGGCAATCCCCTCCCCGAGGGTGCGGTTGATCGAACTGAACAGGCGGTTTTTCGCCTCATACAATTTGATGGTGCCGATCACCCGCTGGTTCTCGCCGCGCAAGGGGATCACCAGCGTCGACCCCAGCTTACAGTGCGGATGAATCGAGCAGCGGTAGGGCACCTCGTTGCCGTCGGCATACACCACCTCCCCGGTCTCAATCGCCCGTTGCGTATACGAGGAGGAGATAGGTTTGCCCGGCAGGTGGTGGTCGTCGCCGATGCCGGTAAACGCCAGCAGCTTGTCGCGGTCGGTGATCGCCACCGCGCCGATATCCAGCTCCTGGATCAGCACCTGGGCCACCTTCATGCTGTTCTCTTCGTTGAACCCCTGACGCAGGATCCCCTCGGTGGACGCCGCCACCTTCAGCGCCGTGGCGGAAAAGGCGGAGGTGTACTTCTCGAACATCGCCCGCTTGTCCAGCAGAATGCGCATAAACAGCGCCGCGCCGACGGTATTGGTCACCATCATCGGCGCAGCAATGCTCTGCACCAGATGCAGGGCGTCCTGGAACGGGCGGGCGATCAGCAGAATAATCATCATCTGCACCAGCTCGGCCACGAAGGTGATCGCCCCGGCGGTCAGCGGGCTAAAGACTTTGTCCGGCCGGCCGCGCTTGACCAGCACGCTGTGCACCAGACCGCCCAGCAGCCCCTCGACGATAGTGGAGACCATGCAGCTTAAGGCGGTCATCCCCCCCAGCGAGTAGCGGTGCAGGCCGCCGGTCAGCCCCACCAGCCCGCCGACCACCGGGCCGCCGAGCAGGCCGCCCATCACGGCGCCGATGGCGCGGGTGTTGGCGATAGAGTCTTCGATATGCAGACCAAAATAGGTCCCCATAATGCAGAAAATGGAGAAGGTGACGTAGCACAGCAGCTTGTGCGGCAGGCGAACGGTGACTTGCATCAGGGGGATAAACAGTCGGGTTTTGCTCATCAACCACGCGATGACCAAAAATACGCACATCTGCTGAAGCAGCAGCAACACCAGATCAAACTCGTACATACCCGCAAACCACACATTCCTGAAAGCGCGTACCTTACACTGCCTGGCGGAGACTTTCTTTGAAGCCCTGCATAAAAATGAAAAATGACGGGCAGGATCACACTTTTTTGCGGCGTGTGACGCAGCGAAAGCGGCAAAAAGCCCGGCGCGGCGCGCTAAACCGCAATTAATGTTTCATTAACACCTGTGCTTCACCGTATAATCCCCCTGTTAACATCAGGAGCCTATTATGAAGCCAGCGAAAATCGCGGTCGTCACTCTCTTCTTACTTATGGCCATCGGCGGGATCAGCGGCGTGATGCTGGCCGGCTATTCCTTTATTGTACGTGGCGGTGTCGGCTGAGCCAGCGGGCCAGGCGCTCAAATGCGCGGTCGACAATAATCGCCGCCAGCGCCACCAGCAGCGCCCCCTGCACGATATAGGCGGTATTAAACCCGCTCAGGCCGATGATGATCGGCGTCCCAAGCGTATTGGCCCCCACCGTCGAGGCTATCGTCGCGGTACCAATATTGACGATGACCGAGGTGCGGATCCCCGCCAGGATTACCGGGGCCGCCAGAGGCAGCTCCACCTTGCACAGACGCTGCCAGCCGGTCATGCCCATTCCTTCTGCCACATCTGACACGCCCGACGGTATCGACCCCAGACCGGCCAGAGTCCCTTGCAGCACCGGTAGTATGCCATACAGCGCGAGGGCGATCAGCGCCGGCAGCCAGCCAAAGCCCAGCACCGGCACCGCCATCGCCAGCACCGCCACCGGCGGAAAGGTCTGCCCGATAGCGGCGATGGTCTCCACCAGCGGACGAAACGCGCTGCCCGCGGGCCGGGTGACCGCCACCCCTGCCCCCAGCCCGACAGCGGTCGCCGCGAGGCTGGACGCCGCCACCAGCCAGCCGTGATCGACAGTGAGCGCCCAGAAGCTCTCCTGCTGGTAGACCGGCCGCGGCAGTTCCGGAAACAGCCGGCTGAACAGCGGCGCGCTGTAGGGCAGCCCCGCCAGCAGGCCGATAAACAGCGCGCTAAGCCACCACAGCGGCTCACGAAGCGCCTTCATGACTCGCCTCCTGGCGCAGCAGATCGGCAAAATGCAGCGTGCCGCAGGGGTGCCCCTCGGCATCCACCACCGGCAGCGCCTCGCAGCGCCGGGCGACAAACTGCGACAGCGCTTCCCGCAGGGTCATGGTGACGGTCAGCCCCTCGCCCGCCAGCCGCTCGTCGGGACGCAGATAGTCTCGCACCTCGCGCAGCGACAGCAGGCGCACGCCCAGCTCGCTGCGGCCAAAAAAGGTTTGCACAAAGCGATTCTCTGGCCGCAGGAGCATCTCCAGCGGCGCCCCCTGCTGGACCACCTCGCCGCCGTCCATCAGCACCAGGTGGTCCGCGAGACGCAGCGCTTCGTCAATATCATGGGTCACCAGGACAATCGTCCGCCCCAGCAGGCGATGGATGCGCAGCATCTCCTGCTGCAGCGCCTCACGGGTCACCGGGTCGAGGGCGCCGAAGGGCTCATCCATCAGCAGTACCTCCGGGTCTGCCGCCAGCGCCCGCGCCACCCCGACCCGCTGCTGCTGGCCGCCGGAGAGCTGATGAGGGTAGCGGTCGCGCAGCGTTGCCTCCAGCCCCAGCAGCGCCATCAGCTCGTCGACCCGGTCGGCGATCCTCCCCCGCGGCCATTTTTGCAGCTGCGGCACGGTGGCGATATTCTGCGCCACCGTCCAGTGGGGAAACAGGCCGATGGACTGGATGGCATAGCCCATCCGCCGCCGCAGGGTCAGGAGCGGCTGCTGGCGGATGTCTTCGCCGGCAAAGCGAATCATGCCCCGGTCCGGCTCCAGCAGGCGGTTGACCATTTTCAGCGTCGTCGACTTGCCCGAGCCGGAGGTTCCCACCAGCACCGAGAAAGCGCCTTCGCGCAGCTGCAGGGTCAGGTCCTTCACCGCCGGGTGGCCGGCAAACGCTTTGCTGACCCCTTCAAATTCAATCATTGGCCTCTCCTTTCAGCCAGGCGCCCCACAGGGCGAACAGAGCATCCACGACCACCGCCAGGGCAATGGTCGGCACGACCCCGAGCAGCACCAGATCCAGCGCGCTGCTCAGCAGCCCCTGGAACACCAGCGCGCCAAAGCCGCCGGCGCCGATCAGCGCCGCCACCACCGCCATGCCGACGGTTTGCACGCTGACCACCCGCAGGCTGCGCAACAGCACCGGCATCGCCAGCGGGAGCTGCACCTGACGAAAACGCTGACCGGCGCTCATGCCCATCGCCGTCGCGCTCTCCAGCGCATCCCGCGGCACCTGCTGCAGGCCGGTCACCACCCCGCGCACCAGCGGCAGCAGCGCATACAACGTCAGGGCGATCAGGGCCGGCGCCACGCCGGTCCCGGAGACGCCCAGCTCGCCCAGCGCCGGGAAATAGCGCGCCAGACCGGCAAGCGGGGCAATCAGCAGGCCGAACAGCGCCACCGACGGGATAGTCTGGATCACATTGAGCACGGTGAAGGCCGGCGCCTGCCAGCGCGGACGCCGCCAGAGCCATACCCCCAGCGGCAGGCCAATGATCAGGCCCGGCAGCAGGGTGCCAAACAGCAGAAGCAGATGCTGGCGCAGGGCGTCGTCAAACACCTCCTGGCGGTTGGCATACTCCTTCAGCAGCGAGAGCTGATCGAGCGCCCCGGCGGCGAGCAGGATGATGGGCAGAAGCCAGACTTGCGCATTGAGCAGCCAGCGCCACAGCGGCCGGGCGGTAAGATGACGAATGGCCTCGCTGGCCAGCAGCAGGCAGAGCGCCAGCGACAGCCACAGACCGCTGCCGGGCGAGGTGCGCGCCAGCGGCGAGCCGTGCCGGGAGAGCTCAATCGCCGCCTGGCCGCTGCCCCAGATAAGCAGCGGGAAGAGCAGTTCGGCCAGCAGCAGATGGAGAAGCGGCGCAACCCTGCCCGGCAGCCAGCAGAGCAGTATCCCGGCGAGGGCTGCCGCCAGCTGAACGCCGGCGAGCCAGGGCATCACCTGCCACAGCCCGCGCCCTTCCCCGGAGAGTAAGCGATTCGGCGCGTAAGCGATAAACGGCAGCGCCAGCGTAACCAGCAGCAGGCCTGTCAGCAGCAGGCCGACGCGGTGAGTACAGCGAATGGTCACCGGTGGCTTACTTCAGCAGGCCTTTCTGCTGCAGATAATCTGCCGCCACGCGCTTCGCATCCTGGCCTTCCACCGCGATGCGGGCGTTGAGCTGCTGCAGGGTCTTTTCATCGAGGCTGGCGAAGACCGGCTTCAGCCAGTCGGCGATCTGCGGGTAGGCTTTAAGCACCGCCTCGCGCACCACCGGCGTCGGGGCGTAAATCGGCTGCACGCCCTGCGGGTCGCTCAGCGTCTGTAACCCCAGAGCCGCCACCGGGCCGTCGGTGCCGTAGGCCATCGCCGCGTTAACGCCGGAGGTCTGCTGCGCCGCCGCTTTGATGGTCACCGCCGTATCGCCCCCGGCCAGCGACAGCAGCTGGTTCTGGTTGAGTTTGAAGTCATACGCTTTTTCAAACGCCGGCAGCGCGTCCGGGCGTTCAATAAACTCCGCCGAAGCCGCCAGCTTAAATTCGCCGCCCTGCTGCAGATAGCGGCTGAGGTCGGCCAGCGAGGTCAGATGATTTTTCTCCGCCAGCTCCTGGCGCACGGCGATGGTCCAGGTGTTGTTAGCCGGCGCCGGGGTGAGCCATACCAGCTGATGTTTCTCCTGATCCAGGCGTTTCACCTTCTCATAGCCCTGCCGGGCATTCTTCCATGCCGGGTCGTTTTCATCTTTAAAGAAGAAAGCGCCATTGCCGGTATACTCCGGGTAGATATCCAGCTCGCCGGCGACAATCGCCCCGCGCACCACCGGCGTGGTGCCGAGCTGGATTTTATTAATCGTTTTGACGCCGTGGTTTTCCAGCACCTGCTGGATCATATTGCCCAGCAGCGCCCCTTCGGTATCAATTTTCGAGCCGACCTTCACCGGCTCCGCCGCCTGCAGCGGCACACTTATCAGGGCGGCCAGCGCCAGCGCGCCGGACCATTTCGTCGCCATCTTCATCCCGCTTCCCTCAGTTCTTTTGCGCTTCGCTTACAGAAGCTTAAGAGAAAAGCGTAGTCCATTTGCCAGCGATACGAAAAAGAAAAGGCCGATTAATCGGCCTTTAACGTGTGACGTTGGGCTTAAGGGCTCTGTCTTACAACAGCTCAAACTCGCTCTGCTGCACGCGGGCGGAGTCCACGCCGATAAAGACATTGAATTTGCCCGGCTCAGCGACGTATTTCATCTGCTGGTTCCAGAACTTCAGCGCGTCGACGTCGATCGGGAAGCTGACGGTTTGCGTTTCACCCGGCTTGAGGGTGACCTTTTTAAAGCCGCGCAGCATTTTCACCGGCCGGCTCATGGAGGCGGTGACGTCCTGCAGATACAGCTGAATGACTGTCGCCCCTTCGCGTTTGCCGGTGTTGGTCACCTGCACGCTGGCGGTCACGCTGCCGTCGCGCGGCAGGGTGGCCGACGACATAGTGACATCGGAGACGCTAAAGGTGGTGTAGCTCAGACCGTAGCCAAACGGGTACAGCGGGCCGTTGGCCTCATCGAAGTAACGCGAGGTGTACTTGTTCGGCTTCTCCGGATTATACGGCCGACCGGTATTCAGATGGCTGTAGTAGGTTGGGATCTGCCCCACCGAGCGCGGGAAGGACATCGGCAGCTTGCCCGACGGGTTATAGTCGCCAAACAGCACGTCGGCGATGGCATGCCCGCCTTCGGTGCCGGCAAACCAGGTCTCCAGCAGCGCATCGGCTTGCTGATCCTCTTTCACCAGCGCCAGCGGACGGCCGTTCATCAGCACCAGCACCAGCGGTTTGCCGGTGGCTTTGAGGGCGGCAATCAGATTGCGCTGGCTCTGCGGCAGGGTGATGTCGGTCCGGCTGGAGGCCTCATGGGCCATCCCCTGCGCCTCGCCCACTACGGCGACCACCACGTCGGATTGCTTCGCCGCCGCGACGGCTTCGTCGATCATTTCCTGCGGCGAGCGCGGGTCAACCTGCACTGCTTTCTCATACAGATTGAGGAAATCGACAATGCCTTTGTCGTCGGTAATGTTCGCCCCTTTGGCGTAAATCACTTTGCCGTTATCGCCCAGCGCTTCTTTGATGCCGGTCAGGACGGTCACCGACTGATCGGCCACGCCCGCCGCCGACCAGCTGCCCATCATGTCGCGTTTGCTGTCCGCCAGCGCGCCCACCACTGCGATAGTGCCGGATTTTTTCAGCGGCAGCGTATCGAGACGGTTTTTCAGCAGCACCAGGCTCTCGCGGGCCACTTCGCGCGCCTCTTTACGATGCAGACGGCTTTCCGCGTTGGTGTCCTGCGGGTCAGAATCTTTTGGTCCCAGGTGGCTGTACGGATCGTTGAACAGCCCCATGTCATATTTGACGTTGAGCACGTGACGGGTGGCGTCATCCAGCTCAGCCATGGTCACCTTGCCGGATTTCACCAGCCCCGGCAGGTATTTGCTGTAATACTCGTCGCTCATGCTCATGTTGATGCCGGACTTCAGCGCCACGCGCACCGCGTCTTCCGGGTCGGAGGCCACGCCGTGCTTGATCAGCTCTTTGATGGCGCCGTGGTCGGAAACCGTGATGCCTTTAAAGCCCCACTGGTCGCGCAGGACATCTTTCAGCAGCCAGGAATCGGCGGTCGCCGGGGTGCCGTTCAGCGAATTCAGGGCCACCATCACCGCGCCGCTGCCGGCATCGAGACCGGCTTTATACGGCGGCATATAGTCGTTGAACAGACGCTGCGGGCTCATGTCGACCGTGTTGTACTCTTTCCCGCCCTCCACCGTGCCGTAGGCGGCGAAGTGCTTGACGCTGGTCATCACCGAATAGCGGTCAGCAGGGCTCTTGCCCTGCATCGACTCCACCATCGCCTGGCCCATCATCGTGGTCAGATACGTGTCTTCCCCGAAGCCTTCGGAAGCGCGTCCCCAGCGCGGGTCGCGGGAGACGTCGACCATCGGCGCCCAGGTCATGTTCAGCCCGTCATCGGCGGCTTCATAAGCTGACACGCGGCCCACGGTTTTCACCGCGTCGAGGTTAAACGACGAGGCCAGACCGAGGCTTATTGGGAAGACAGTGCGCTGGCCGTGCAGCACATCGTAGGCAAAGAACAGCGGGATCTTCAGGCGGCTAAGCTGCATCACCTGATCCTGCATAACGCGGATATCCGGACGGGTGACGGTGTTAAAAATCGCTCCCACCTGGCCCGCTTTGATCATCTCGCGGATCGCTTCTTTCGGGTTATCCGGGCCGACGCTTATCAGACGCAGCTGGCCGATTTTCTCGTCCACGGTCATTTTTTTCAGCAGGTCGGTAACAAAGGCATCCCGCGCCTGCGGGGTCAGGGGGTGGTTACCAAACAGTTCATCCGCCAGCGCGGGTTGCAGCGCCAGACTCACGGCGACGCCTACAGTGCAGAGCCATTTCATTGTTATCTCGCTTTTTCTCAGACGGGGACTTGGTAAAACATAATAAAAACCGCAGTTTGCCATATATATAAACAACGCGCCCGCAGAATGCTAAGGTTCTTCTCTGATTTTTGCGAAACATTCATGCATCAAATTGTCATACAAAGCGCTATGCTTATCCTCGATATTTCGCGCACCACCACAAGGAGTGGAACATGTCATCTGCACCCACTAACACCCATAAAACGTTTCTGGCTGACCTGGCGCGCCTGGTTGGCCCTTCGCATCTGCTGACCGACCCGGCAAAAACCCAGCGCTACCGCAAAGGCTTCCGCTCCGGCCAGGGCGAAGCGCTGGCGGTTGTCTTTCCCGGCACCCTGCTGGAACTCTGGCGCGTGCTCAACGCCTGCGTCGACGCCGATAAAATCATTTTGATGCAGGCGGCCAACACCGGCCTGACCGAAGGCTCCACCCCCAACGGCAATGATTACGATCGCGAGATCGTGATTATCAGCACCCTGCGCCTGGATAAGCTGCATCTGCTGGACAAAGGCGAGCAGGTGCTGGCCTGGCCCGGCACCACTCTCTATTCACTGGAAAAAGCGCTGAAACCGCTGGGGCGCGAGCCGCACTCGGTGATCGGCTCATCGTGCATCGGCGCGTCGGTGATCGGCGGGATCTGCAACAATTCCGGCGGCTCCCTGGTGCAGCGCGGGCCAGCCTATACCGAGATGTCGCTGTTCGCGCAGATTGACGCCGACGGTAAGCTGAAGCTGGTCAACCATCTGGGCATCGATCTCGGCAGTACGCCGGAGCAGATCCTCAGCCGACTCGACGACGAGCGGATCAGCGATAGCGATGTGCTGCACGATGGCCGTCACGCCCACGATCACGACTATGTTACCCGCGTGCGTGATGTCGATGCCGACACCCCGGCGCGCTACAACGCCGACCCGGACCGCCTGTTCGAATCCTCCGGCTGCGCCGGTAAACTGGCGGTTTTCGCCGCGCGTCTCGATACCTTCCCGGCGGAGAAGCGCCAGCAGGTGTTTTACATTGGCACCAATCAGCCGCAGGTATTGACCGAGATCCGCCGCCATATCCTCGCCGAGTTCCAGCATCTGCCGGTGGCCGGGGAATATATGCACCGCGATATTTACGATATCGCCGAGAAGTATGGCAAAGACACCTTCCTGATGATCGACAAGCTCGGCACCGACAAAATGCCGTTCTTCTTCACCATGAAGGGGCGCACCGACGCGATGCTGGAGAAAGTGTCGCTGTTTAAGCCGCACTTTACCGACCGCTTTATGCAGAAGCTCGGCCACGTCTTCCCGGCGCATTTACCGGAGCGGATGAAAACCTGGCGCGACAAATATGAACACCATCTGCTGCTGAAGATGGCCGGCGACGGCATCGAAGAAGCGCAGCGCTGGCTGACGGCGTACTTCCAACAGGCCGAGGGGGAGTTCTTCGCCTGCACGCCGGAGGAAGGCAGCAAAGCGTTCCTCCATCGCTTTGCCGCCGCGGGCGCGGCGATCCGCTATCAGGCGGTGCATGCTGACGAGGTGGAAGATATTCTGGCGCTGGATATCGCCCTGCGCCGCAACGATACCGAGTGGTTCGAACATCTGCCGCCGGAGATCGACAGCCAGCTGGTGCATAAGCTCTACTATGGCCACTTTATGTGCCATGTATTCCATCAGGATTACATCGTCAAGAAAGGGGTCGACGCCCATGCGCTGAAGGAGCAGATGCTGGCGTTGCTGAAAGCCCGCGGCGCCCAGTACCCGGCGGAGCATAACGTGGGTCATCTGTATGAAGCGCCGGAGAGCCTGCAGCAGTTCTATCGCCAGAACGATCCGACCAACAGCATGAACCCGGGGATCGGCAAAACCAGCAAGCAGAAATACTGGGGTGAAGCGGCCCCGGCGCCGGCCTCCCCGACGGATCCGCAATAATCGGCGGCAGGACTATTCAGCCTGGCGCTTCTGTATTACGCTGCACGCCGGAGAATGTCTCTCCGGCAGATTCAGGAGCGCCGCCATGCCTGCAGAGGCCCCGTTACTCGACAGTGATTTAGAAATTCGTGAAGCGCTGCCCGACGATGCCCACGCCATCGCCGCGCTGTATGTCTGGCACGTGCTGAATGGCCGCGCCTCCTTCGAAGAGATCCCTCCCACCGTTGACGAAATGCGTAAACGGATCCAGACCGTGCGCGATAACGGGTTGCCCTGGCTGGTAGCGCTGTGGCGCGGGGCTATCGTCGGCTACTGCTACGCCACTTTCTATCGCCCGCGCCCGGCCTATCGCTACACCCTAGAAGAATCGATCTACGTGGAATCCGGAATGGGCGGGCGCGGCATCGGCAGCGCGCTGCTGTCGCGGCTGATCGCCGAATGCGAGAAAGGCCCATGGCGGCAGATGCTGGCGATCATCGGCGATGGCCATAACAATGCCGGCTCGCTGGCGATCCATAAAAAGTTCGGTTTTACCGTGGCAGGTCAGCTGCGCAGCGTCGGCTATAAGATGGGCGACTGGCGGGATACGTTGATTATGCAGCGCGCGCTGGGTGACGGCGACTGGACGCTGCCGGAGTAATATTCGGCGTCACATCCCGCGGCTCGCGGCATAAACCCCCCAGCCCGATTGCCCGGCGGCGCTGAGCTTGCCGGGCCTACTAAGGGGCGGAACCCAGCGCCAAATAACGTAGGCCGATAAGGCGTCAGCCGCCATCCGGCACAAACGCGGCACTCGGCGTGATTGCCCGGCGGCGCTGCGCTTGCCGGGCCTGCGAAGGGGGCGAACCCAGCGCCAAATAACGTAGGCCGGATAAGGCGTCCGCCGCCATCCGGCACAAACGCGGCACTCGGCGTGATCGCCCGGCGGCGCTGCGCTTGCCGGGCCTACAAGACCTGATAACCCTTTGATATAAATGCATCTTTATCCCGGATAAGGCGCAATGCGCCGTCATCCGGGGTATATGCAGATTAATCGTTCTGCGCGGTCTGGGCGCCGCCTTTCAGCATCGCCTCCGCCATCTGCGCTTCGCGCTGCTTTTTATAGCTCAGCGCCGAAGCCGGGACCGGCATCACCTTCCCGGTCTCGATCCACGTCCGCAAACGGCTGGCGTCGGCGAAGTGGGTATATTTGCCGAAGGCATCCATCACCACCAGCGCCACCGGGCGTTGGTTAATCACCGTGCGCATAATCAGGCAGTGGCCGGCAGCGTTGGTGAAGCCGGTTTTGGTCAGCTGGATGTTCCAGTTGTCGCGATACACCAGATGGTTAGTGTTGCGGAACGGCAGGCTGTAGGCCGGATGGGCAAAGGTGGCGGTCTCTTCTTTGGTGGTACTCAGCTGGCCAATCAGCGGATACTGCTCGCTGGCGATCAGCAGTTTGGTCAGATCGCGAGCGGTGGAGACGTTATGCACCGACAGACCGGTGGGCTCCACATAGCGGGTATGGGTCATACCCAGCGCCTGCGCTTTGGCGTTCATCGCGCGAATAAAGGCGTCGTAGCCGCCCGGATAGTGATGCGCCAGGCTGGCGGCCGCGCGGTTCTCGGAAGACATCAGCGCCAGCAGCAGCATATCGCGGCGGCTGATCTGGCTATTGAGACGCACGCGGGAGTAAATCCCCTTCATTTCCGGAGTATGGCTGATATCCACCGTCAGCATTTCATCCAGCGGCAGATGGGCATCGAGTACCACCATGGCGGTCATCACCTTGGTGATCGACGCCATCGGGCGCACCAGATCCGGCTGGCTGGCGTAGATGATTTTTTTGGTGGCCAGATCGACGATCATGGCGCTGCCGGAAGCGATGTCCGGCTGCGAGGCGGCTACCGCCGTCGGGGTTTTTGCTAACGCCTGGGGCGCAAAAGGCACAGCCAGCAGCAAGGTCAGGCTGAGCAAAGAGACTCGGAATTTCGGCATCATGGGCATTCTGAAAAGTATTTTTGCACGTTATTGAACGTACGCCGCGAGGTTAAGTGGGCAACTTCGCTGGCAAACGCCATCATACCGCGCCGTAAGGCCCTGTGCCTAATAAGAATCGTGAAGAAATGCTGCATTGCCGACATAAAATACATATTTGCCGGCAATGCATATTGACCCGTTTCGTCCGATCAGAACAGTCGGTAGCCATACCCCCATAGCACCACGGTGATCGCCAGCAGTACTTCCAGCACCAGCACCCCGATGGCCAGGGTCGAGCTGGCGAAACTGAGCCCCTCTTCCCGGTTAATGCTCAGGAAGGTCGGGATCCCGAGATAGAGCAGATAACCGGTATAGAACAGGGCAACGGTACCGATCAGCGCACACAGCCAGACCAGCGGATAGAGCGCCACAATCCCGCTCAGGAACAGCGGCGTGGCCACATAGCCGGCAAAGACCATGCAGCGTTTCAGGGAAGGCTGCTGTGGATATTGCCTGGCCATCCACCAGATAACCCGCCCCATGATCGCCACCCCGGCCAGCATCACGGCATAAAACAGGACAGCCAGCGCCAGCCCGGTCCACATCGACAGTTTAATAATGGTGCCGTCACCGAAGTTCCAGCCCAGCTGCGTGGTGCCGATAAAGGCGCAAACCACCGGAACCGCCGCCATCAGCAGCACATGATGCGTATAGTGATGAGAAATGGTTTCATTCTCGCTCTTTATCACGCTCATCTCCCGATTGGGATGAGCGAAGAGCCCCCAGACATGGTTCATAGCGTCCCCCTTGTCACGGCTTCGTACTGCACTGATCCAAGTATAATTCACCCTGTAGATTATTTTGTGTACAGGACAAAAAATCTGCGTCGACGCGTTTTGGTCTGCAGGGTGTATGATTAACAGGTGATGAGGTAAGGAGATAAGCTGTTTATGGATATCAATCACCTGATTTCCCAGTATGGCTACGCGGCGCTGATCGTCGGCAGCATGGCGGAAGGTGAGACCATTACCCTGCTGGGCGGCGTCGCGGCGCATCAGGGACTACTGAAGTTTCCCCTGGTGGTGATCGCTGTCGCCCTCGGCGGGATGATTGGCGATCAGTTGCTCTATCTGCTTGGTCGCCGCTTCGGCGGGCGCATTCTGCGCCGTTTCGCCAGCCAGAAGGCGCGGATCAGGAAAGCCCAGCGCATGATCCAGCACCGGCCGTGGCTGTTTGTCATCGGCACCCGCTTTATGTACGGCTTCCGGGTGATCGGCCCCCTGCTGATCGGCGCCAGCCGCCTGCCGCCGCGCATTTTCCTGCCGCTCAATATTGCCGGGGCGCTGGTGTGGGCTCTGCTGTTTACCACCATAGGCTATCTTGGCGGCGAGGTGGTTGGCCCGTGGCTGCACCACCTCGACGCCCATCTGAAGCACTGGATCTGGCTGATCCTCGCGGTGGTGGTGGTCGTGGCCGCCCACTGGTGGTTCAGGCGGCGCGAAGGGAAGAAGAAAGACTGAGCGGCGCGCCCGCTGACGCGCCGGGTGGCCGGTTACTTCACCGCCTGGTGGTAGCCGCCGCCGAGAGCCGAGGTCAGCTGAATGCTGGCGTCAATCCACTGGCCGTGCAGGCGCAAGGCGGTGATACGCTCCTGCAGCGCCGGGAGTTTCGCCATACTGACCCGGGAGCCGGGCAAGATCCCCGCCGCCATCCGGGCCTGCGCCAGGTCCACCACCCGCTGGGCGTCTTTTTCAACCTGCTGCTGCTGTTGGCTCTTGGCCATCAGCGTCTCGACCTGGCTGGCGGTTTTCGCCACCTGGTTGACGGCATCCACCACCGCTTTGTTGTACTGGGCGATGGACAGGCTGTTCTGCGCGCTGGCGATATCCAGATTGGCATTGAGGCGACCGCTGTCGAAGATCGGCAGCGTCAGTCCGGCGGTGACGCCCATCTGCTGCGCCGAATGGCGGAAAAGATCGCTTAAGTGCAGGGCATCCTGCTGCAGGAACGCCATCAGATTGATGTCCGGGTAAAACGCCGCCTTCGCCGCGTCCACTTCGCTCAGCGACGCCTCGATATACCAGTGAGCGACCTGCAGATCCGGACGACGCGCCAGCAGCTCATAGCCAAGGGTGTCCGGCAGCTGCGCGCTGACCGTCGGCAGGCTGGCGGGTTTGAGGTTTAGCGACTGGCTCTGGCTGTTGGTCAGGGCCATCAGCCGCGCTTCAATCTCTTTCATCGTGCCCGCCACGTCCGCCAGCTGCTGGTCGGTTTTGCTGACGTTAATATCGTTTTCCGCCCCTTCGGCGGAGTTGGTGATCCCGCGCTGATACAGGGCCTTGTCGACCGTCACGATATTATTTTGCTCGTTTTTCACCTGCTGCAGCACCGCTTTGATCGCCGCTTCCGTCTGCCACTGCCAGTACAGGCGCGCCACGCTGCCGGAGAGCAGCTCGCGGGTCTGAGCCTGCTCGGCCACCTGGGCTTTCAGCTCGCCGATGCGGGCTTTCACCAGCGCACGGTTTTTGCCCCACAGATCGAGATCCCAGCCGGCGGTCAGGCCGAAGGTACCGTTGGTGTACCACGGGCCGGTATTGCCGTCGGTGTCGGTGGCGAACGGCCCCATCAGGCCTTCGGCCGACATGCGTTGACGTTCGATGTCAGCGGAGAAATCCATCTCCGGGCCAAGATTCGCCTGCGACATTCTGGCCTGCGCTTCGGCAAGCCTGATGCGCTGTTCGGCAATCTGCATATCCGGTGCGTTGGCGAGCGCGCGCTGAATCAAATTATCCAGTTGGGCATCGTGGTAGTCTTTCCACCAGTCGGTCTGCGGCCAGCCGTTTTTGACGGCGGCGGGAAGATCCATGGCAACGTGGGAAGCCGGAATTTGCTGCTGCGGCGGACGAGCAACCTCATGGGAAGGCGCGCAGCCTACCAGCGCGATGGCCAGGGGCAAGGCCGCCAGCGCGCTATTATTTAATCTCAATTTCATTAGACAGGTCAGATAACATAATCAGGTGAGTGATCATAAGTTAATTGAATTAAACGCGTTTAGTAAAGCGTGTGACTAAATTATTAGTTTGCTAAAAATAAACAAACTTATCAATTCAAGGGATGAATATGAGCCAGAATATTTATGACGATCCGCACTTCTTCGCCGGCTATGCAACCCTCGATCGTTCGGTGAAAGGGCTGGATGGCGCACCGGAGTGGCCTGCCCTGCAACAAATGCTGCCGCCGCTAGCCGGTTTGCGGGTGGTGGATCTCGGCTGCGGCTACGGCTGGTTTTGCCGCTGGGCGCAGCAGCAGGGAGCCAGCCAGATAATGGGGTTTGATATCTCCCGGCGTATGCTGGCGCAGGCACGGGAAATGACCCGCGGGGATGAGATTGACTACCGCTGCGCCGATCTGCAAACCTTGACGCTGCCCGCCAACAGCTGCGATCTGATCTACAGCTCGCTGGCTCTGCATTATTTACCCGACATCGCCCCGCTCTTCTCCACCCTGCAGCAGGCGCTGGTCCCTGGCGGTATCCTGGTCTTTTCTGCCGAACATCCCATCTATACCGCGCCGCTGCAGCAGGGATGGCAGGTGAATGAACAGGGGCAAAAGAGCTGGCCGGTCAGCCACTATCAGCAGGAGGGGGAGCGCGTCAGCAACTGGTTTGCCGAGGGCGTCATTAAACAGCACCGCAAACTCTCGAGCTGGATAAACGCGCTTATCGCCGCCGGTTTTGTGCTGGAGCAACTGGATGAGTGGGGGCCAGGCGCCGAACAGATTGCTCAACAGCCCGCCCTGGATGAAGAGAAAGAGCGGCCGATGATCTTTTTACTGCGCGCGCGTAAACCGGCTTAATCCCCCGCCCGACGATGGCCGGGCGGAGAAGCGTTACGCTTTCAGGCTGGCGCCGCGGCTGGCAATCACTTCTTTATACCAGTCAAAGCTCTTCTTCTTACTGCGCGCCAGGGTGCCGGTGCCGTCATCATGGCGGTCGACATAGATAAAGCCGTAGCGCTTCGACAGCTCCGCCTTCGAGGCGCTCACCAGGTCAATCGGTCCCCAGCTGGTAAAGCCCATCAGCTCAACGCCATCGTCAATGGCCTCCCGCGCCTGCACCAGATGGTCGTTCAGGTAGCTGATGCGGTAGTCATCGTTAATGCTGCCGTCGGCTTCCACCTTATCTTTGGCGCCCAGACCGTTTTCCACAATAAACAGCGGCTTCTGATAGCGATCCCACAGCACGTTCAGCAGCGTACGCAGGCCCAGGGGGTCTATCTGCCAGCCCCACTCCGAGCTCGCCAGGTGCGGGTTCGGCACCATGCTGAGAATATTGCCGCGCGCCTGCTGGTTCAGCGCCTCATCTGCGGTGACGCACCCGGTCATGTAGTAGCTGAAGGAGATAAAATCGACGGTGGTTTTCAGCGTGTCGCGATCGGCCTCGGTGATGTCGAGCGTGATGCCGTTGTCGCGGAAAAAGCGCTGCATATAGCCCGGGTACGCCCCGCGCGCCTGCACGTCGCCGAAGAACTGCCAGCTGCGGTTCTCCTGCAGCGTCTCGAACACATCTTCCGGTTTGCAGCTCAGGGGATACATCAGCCCGCCGAGCAGCATATTGCCGATTTTGCCCTCGGGCACCAGCTCGTGACAGGCTTTGACCGCCAGGGCGCTGGCCACCAGCTGGTGGTGAATGGCCTGATACACCTCGCCTTTGCTGCTGCCGGCCGGCAGGCCGACGCCGGTCATCGGGGCATGCAGCGACATATTGATTTCGTTAAAGGTCAGCCACAGTTTGACCCTGTTTTTATAACGGCTGAACACCGTCCGGGCGTAGCGCTCAAAGAAGCCAATCACCTCCCGGCTACCCCAGCCGCCGTAGTTTTTCACCAGCGCCCACGGCATTTCATAATGCGACAGCGTCACCAGCGGGGTGATGTTGTGCTTCGCCATCTCGTCGAACAACTTGTCGTAGAACACGAGTCCGGCTTCGTTCGGCTCGGCGTCATCGCCGTTGGGGTAGATACGGGTCCAGGCGATGGACACCCGCAGGCAGTTAAAGCCCATCTCGGCAAACAGGGCGATATCTTCCGGGTAACGATGGTAAAAATCGATCGCCACATCCTTAATCCCGCTGTCGCCGGGTACGCGCTCGACCACTTCGCCGAAGACGCCGTGCGGCTGCGCATCGGAGGTGGATAACCCTTTGCCATCTTCCAGGTACGCCCCTTCCACCTGATTCGCCGCGGTCGCGCCGCCCCATAAAAAATCTGCCGGGAATGTTTTCATCTCTCTCTCCTGTGATTAATGGCTGACTGACAACAGCGGCTGACCGGCTTCGACGGCGCTGGGCGCCACCGTGTCGATCTCGCGATAGTCATCGCTGTTGCTGATAATAATCGGGGTCGCCAGGTCGTAACCGGCGTCCAGAATTGCCTGACGATCGAACTCAATCAGCAGATCGCCGGCCTGTACTCTGTCGCCCTCTTTCACATGCGCGGTAAACGGCACGCCGTCGAGTTTGACCGTGTCGATGCCGACGTGGATCAGCAGCTCAATGCCGCTGTCGCTCTGCAGGCCGATGGCGTGTTTGGTCTGAAACAGAGAGGCCACTTCGCCGGTGAACGGGGCGATGACTTTGCCTACCGCCGGGATAATGGCGACCCCTTTCCCCAGCAGGCCGCTGGCGAAGGTGCTGTCCGGCACCTGATCGAGGGCGATGACGCTGCCGCTTATCGGCGCCAGAATGTCGTTTGCCGAGACCGGCGCTACCGCCACGGCGCCCGGCGCGGCGCTGGCGCGCGGCAGGCCGGCGAAGAAAGTTAAGCCACAGGAGATAATCAACGCCGCGAAGATGCCCACTATGCCGCCCCAAACGGTGCTATCAAGCCCTTGGGGCGGGATCATTTGCGCCACGGTAAAAATGTTCCCGAAGCCAAATGAATAGACGTTAGCGTTACTGAAACCCACAATAGCGCCGCCGATGGCGCCCGCCACGCAGCCGAAGATAAACGGCCGGCGCAGCGGCAATGTTAAGCCATAGATAGCGGGCTCGGTAATGCCGAAGATGCCCGCTGAAAACGCAGAACCGGCCAGCACTTTCTGACGGGCATCGCGGGTTTTCAGCAAAATACCCAGCACCGCGCCGACCTGCCCTATAACGGCCGGCAGCAGCATGGGCAGCATGGAATCATGGCCAAGCACCGTCAGATTGTTAATCATCAGCGGAATCAGTCCCCAATGCAGGCCGAAGATCACACAAACCTGCCACAACGCGCCCATCGCCGCTCCCGCCAGCCACGGCGCCACCGCGTAGATAATCTGATACCCCTGGGCCAACAGATGACTGAGCCAGGTCGCCAGAGGGCCAATCAGCAGAAACGTCAGCGGAACCACAACGGCGAGACAAATCGCCGGCGTAAAAAAGTTTTTCATCGATGACGGCAGCAGCGCGTTGCTCTTGCGCTCCAGCCAGCAGCAGACCCATGAGGCGAGAATAATCGGGATCACCGATGAGCTGTAATTAATAAAGGTCACCGGGATGCCGAGAAAGTGCTCCACCGCCGCGCCCGGCGCCTGGCTGGCCTCAAAGGCCTGAATCATCAGCGGGTGGGTTAACGCCCCGCCGATCACCATCGAGACAAACGGGTTACCGCCAAATTTTTTACCGGCGGTGTAGCCGAGAAACAGCGGGAAGAAAAAGAACAGCGCGTCGCTGGCGGCAAACCAGATTTTATAGGTTCCCTGTTGCGGGGTCAGCCAACCGCAGACGACCGCCAGCGCCAGCATCCCTTTCAGGATACCGGAGGCCGCCAGCACGCCGATAAACGGCGTGAAAATTCCCGACACGACATCGATGATCTGCCCCAGCAGCGACCCCTTTTCAACGCTTTCCGCCACCGGTTCGCTGTCGTCGCTTAACCCTGCCTCCTGACGCACCGCCAGCCAGACGTCGTGAACGTGGTTGCCAATCACCACCTGAAACTGGCCGCCGCTCTCCACCACCATAATGACGCCCGGGTTGGCCTTCAGCCCTTCGGCATCGGCTTTGCCGTTATCTTTCAGCTTAAAACGCAGACGTGTCGCACAGTGAACCAGACTCACAATGTTCTCTTTGCCGCCGACGCGGCGGAGAATATCCTGCGCGAGTGCTTTATATTCCATGCTCTTTTCCTTACTGCCGCTGCCCGCAGACAACCGGCGACTGAGTAGTAAAAATAAAAAAACCCGAGAACCACGCCGGTAGGCGTCGCGCTCAGGTTTTGCCTGCATCATGCAGTAACAATCCAGTTTTGTCGGGAGACTTAGCGTCCCTCTTTTCTTACCCGTTCAATATGAATGGCAAGAAACATAATTTCTTCGGTGGTCAGCGCCCGCTGATACTGCTTTTGCAGATGCGTCGCCACCGTTTCCGCGCACTTCCACGCTTTGGCGTAGTTGTCTTTCACCGCGCTGTGCAGCGAGACGTCGTCATCTTCCACCACCGTGCGGGTCAGCATCCGCTGGGCGAAAAACTTCAGGTGGGTGACGAAACGCTGATAGCTCAGCGACTCCTCGTCGTAGTTCAGCTGCAGCTGATACTTCACCAGCTGCAGGATCTCCTGCATCACCCGGGTCACGTGCATGACCTCCGGCATTTCGCTGTTGAGCTGCGCCGTCACCAGATGGAGGGCGATAAATCCGGCCTCATCCTCCGCCAGCGCCACGCCGAGCCGTTTGCCAATAATGGCCCTTGCCTCCTGGCCCAGCGCGAACTCCTTCGGATAGAGCCGCTTGATCTCCCACAGCAGCACGTTACGCAGTGCGATACCCTTTTTCTGCCGCTCGATAGCAAAGTGACAGTGATCCGTTAACGTGATGTACAAACTTTCCTGTAACTTGCCCAACCGCCCGCGCGCCAGGTCGATAATGCGATCGCAGGTGGTCATCACTTCTAACGGAATCTGACTGAGCAGTTCACCTAAGCGGCCGACCAGTTCATCGCTTTGTAAGGCGAAGACTTTTTCAATTTTGCTGTCGTCCAGCGCGTCGCCCGGGCGTTTCTGAAAGGCCAGCCCTCGCCCCATCACCACCTGTTCGCGCTGGTGTTCGTCAAGAACCACCACCACATTGTTATTGAGTACTTTGGCGATTTGCATATTGACCCCAGAAACAAAAAAACCTGACCCCCGACGAAACGCCAGGTAATCAGGTTTTGCCTGCCGCAGCAGTTGCAATCCAACGCCAGCACTGTAACAACTTCTGCTAGGCGCTCAACCTGACAAGTGAAAAAACGTGATTAAGATCGCGACTATCAGAAGGTGACGACGGTTTTCCACTCCACCACCCACGCGTCCTGGGTCTGCGCAACGCCGCCCGGACGGTGCCAGTACTGCAGGCCCGGCTGCAGCTCCAGCCAGGAGACCGGACGGAAGCGATAATAGAGTTCGCCGTTCAGCGAGTGGCCGGCCACCGGCTGCCAGGCCGGATCGTTATAGTCGGCGGCGCCGCTGAGCTGGTTCATATAGCGCTGATTGCGCGCGTAGTGGCTGCTCATGTCGATCCACGTCAGGCCGAAGCCGATCCAGTCCTCCGGACGGGCGTCAAACAGCCCGCGGTAGCGCATCGAGGCGGCGACGGCGGAGTGGATATAGTTGCTGCGCTGGTCGCTGAGGCTGCCGCTCAGCGAGACGCTCATTCCCCGCAGCGGATCGTCGGCGTGGCGGGTAATCTGCTGGTTCAGGCCGGCGTACATAAACCAGGTGCTGTCGTGCTCGGCGTAGCCCTGCGGGTCCGTCGCCCCGGCGCCGCCGGATTTGCCGCTGTAGAGGTCGCTTTGCGGCGCGTTAGTCCAGACCACGCCGAGGTTATAGGCTCCCGGCAGGCCATTCATCAGCGGACGGGTTTCGATCTCCATCGGCAGTAAAATGCCTTTGCTGCCCTTCGTCGACCAGCTCCAGGCATGGCTGCGCGAGGCGGCCTGCGGGTTTTGCTCCATCACCCCGCCTTTGAGGGTGATCGTCGGCGTCAGCTTGTACTCCAGGGTGGTGCCCCAGGTGTGGATGTTCCAGTTATTCCA
The DNA here is from genome assembly GCF_030128585.1 of Klebsiella sp. K5-204. Taxonomy (NCBI): domain Bacteria; kingdom Pseudomonadati; phylum Pseudomonadota; class Gammaproteobacteria; order Enterobacterales; family Enterobacteriaceae; genus Klebsiella; species Klebsiella sp. K5-204. The sequence goes on along the minus strand of NZ_JAKUZS010000006.1, from coordinate 356,240 downwards.
GGTCAGCGAGTTGGCCGATTTGCCGCCGCACTGGGTCAGCAACTGGAAATCGCAGGGAATGATCTGGTCGAAGGTTTGCACCTTGTTCATCATGCCGATGCGCCAGGTCAGGCGACGGTCGTCAAAGCTGCGGGCGAAGGTCAGCCAGCCGAGACGGGTGATCGACCCGCCGCCCCAGCTCTCCTGCGACAGATCGTTGAAGCTGACCCGCGGATCCTGCAGCCGTTTCGTGGTGAGGTTATCATCGTGGTTGCGGTTGACGATGTTGCCCTCGAGACGGGCGTCCGGTATGCCGGTCCAGCGCTCCAGATCCTGGGTAAAGGTCAACGACACCTGGTCAATATAGGCCAGATGTTTATCGTGGTTATAACCGCCGCCGGCGTTGTAGGCCATCTCGTTAAGATAGCCGAGATTATAATGAAAGCCGTTCTCTTCAAGGATTGGACGAATGCCCAGCATATCGCCCAGCAGCCCTGGCTGTCCGGCTTCAAACCCCAGCACGCTGCCGTTCCACGCCGGGGTTTGCGCCGCGTTCACGACGGGCGCCATCGCCGCCAGCGCCGCGCCGATAAAAAGCTGATTTATTTTTTTGTTATACATTGTGATCTCCACCGTGACTGAATAAAAACAAAGGGGATCCCCAGGCTATTTATTTACCTGTTTTCTTTTTTTAAAAAATGAATGGCAGGGGCCTCCTTCGGTAATAAAACCGCGACCGTGCCAGAGAAAAGATGAATGACAATCTCTTGTTTTACGTCATCATTTACCCACCGTTAAATTTTGGCCAAAAAAAAACCTAAGCACTTGCCGCCACGAATGACGGAAGTGCTTAGGTTTTGCCTGCGTTCAGTAGCAATCCTGAATTGATTGACCGCACAGTATCACTTTATTTCACTCATGCCTATCATCAATAGGCAGACAAGTAATAATATGTGAAGCGAATAACAATATGGCGCTTAATAGCGGGCGATCGCCGCCGCTATTTCAGCAGAGGTTTGCAGGGCGCGAATTTCATTAAACAGCGTCAGCGCCTCGGTATATTCCTTGCGTAAATAGCCTAGCCACTGCTTAATTCTCGCCACATGATACAGGCCGGTATCGCCCTGCTTTTCCAGACGGGTATATTTTTGCAACAGCTGAACCACCTGCGGCCACGGCATGCGCGGTTCGTTGTATTTGATCACCCGGCTGAGGTTCGGTACGTTGAGCGCCCCGCGGCCAATCATCACCGAATCGCAGCCGGTGACGGCCATACAGTCCTGAGCGCTTTGCCAGTCCCAGATTTCGCCGTTGGCGACTACCGGAATGGTCAGGCGCCGGCGGATCTCGCCGATGGCCTGCCAGTTGATGCGCTCCGCTTTGTAGCCATCTTCTTTAGTGCGGCCGTGGACCACCAGCTCGCTGGCCCCCGCCTGCTGCACCGCGTCGGCGATTTCAAAGCGCCGTTCGCCACTGTCCCAGCCGAGACGAACTTTCACCGTCACCGGCAGATGTCCGGGCACCGCCTCGCGCATCGCCTTCGCGCCGCGATAGATAAGCTCCGGATCTTTCAGCAGCGTCGCCCCGCCGCCGCTGCCGTTCACCAGCTTCGACGGACAGCCGCAGTTTAAATCGACGCCCCACGAGCCCAGCGCCACCGCGCGGGCGGCGTTTTCCGCCAGCCACTCGGGATATTGCCCCAGCAGCTGGACGCGCACGCGGGTACCGGACGGGGTGCGGCTTTGATGATGCAGTTCCGGGCACAGCCTGTAGAACGATTTAACCGGCAGCAGTTGATCCACCACCCGCAGAAACTCGGTGATGCACAGATCGTAATCGTTCACTTCGGTCAGCAGCTCGCGCACCAGCGAATCGAGCACGCCTTCCATCGGCGCCAGTAGTACACGCATATCGTTACCCGGAAAAAAAAGAGGCGCTATGGTAGCGCCTCCGGGCGTTGGTTGAAAGTGCTCAATGCGTCCCCCCTGCCGTACGCCATTCCCCATTCGGCGAATGCGACAAAGCGAGGAGATAATCTCTATGCTTTACAGGAGTCTGCGGCATCTCATACCGCCTTCATTTGCCGCTTCTCTTCCAAAAAGGTAGCGTGGGACCCGATATACCCAAAGCTGCGAGCTGTCAGGTCCTACCGGGAGAGGCTATTGTTCCCGTACGCTATCAGCGCTATGCATAGAATTCATGATGTGATCGGTAGCACATTTTAGGGATTAATTGTATGATGAATGCACTTCATCAAGGGTTATTACCATGAGTAAATCGCTGACTATTATCTGGCACTACCTGCGGGCTTTTGTCCTGATTTACGCCTGCTTATACGCCGGAATATTTATCGCCGGGCTGCTGCCCATCACCATCCCCGGCAGCATCATCGGCATGCTGATCCTCTTCGTGCTGCTGGCGCTGCAAATTATGCCGCCGCAGTGGGTCAACCCCGGCTGCAATATCCTGATCCGCTATATGGCGCTGCTGTTCGTGCCGATCGGCGTCGGCGTGATGCAGTACTGGGATCTGCTGCGCGCCCAGCTGGGGCCGGTCGTCATCTCCTGCGCCATCAGCACGCTGGTGGTGTTTGTGGTGGTGAGCTGGAGCTCCCACCTGGTGCACGGCGAACGCAAAGTGATTGGGCAAAAGGAAAAGAAAAATGATGCATGAAATCTGGTGGTCGCTGCCGCTAACCCTGATCGTCTTTTTCCTCGCCCGCAAACTGGCGGCCCGCTTCAAATTCCCGCTGCTCAACCCGCTGCTGGTGGCGATGGTAGTGATAATCCCGTTTCTGCTGCTGACCGGGATCTCCTATGAGCGTTACTTTGCCGGCAGCAAGATCCTGAACGATCTGCTGCAGCCGGCGGTGGTCGCGCTGGCTTTCCCGCTGTATGAACAGCTGCACCAGATCCGCGCGCGCTGGAAATCGATCATCACCATCTGTTTTATCGGCAGCTGCGTGGCGATGATCACCGGCACCACCGTGGCCCTGCTGATGGGCGCCACACCGCAGATCGCCGCCTCTGTTCTGCCCAAATCGGTGACCACGCCGATTGCCATGGCGGTGAGCGGCAGTATCGGCGGCATCCCGGCCATCAGCGCCGTGTGCGTGATTTTTGTCGGCATCCTTGGCGCGGTATTCGGCCATACCCTGCTCAACCTGATGCGTATTCGCACTAAAGCGTCGCGCGGCCTGTCGATGGGCACCGCCTCGCACGCCCTCGGTACCGCCCGCTGTGCGGAACTGGACTATCAGGAAGGGGCGTTCAGCTCGCTGGCGCTGGTGCTGTGCGGGATCATCACCTCGTTGATGGCGCCGTTTTTATTCCCGCTGATCCTTGCGGTAGTGGGATAAAATGTGACTCGTATCACATTTATTAATGCAACGATGAAAAGTTGCATTAGCAATGGGACGTAAATCACATTTGAAACCCCTTGACGCCCGTACACTGGTTTCCCATTACACTGTTATGAGGCAACGCTATGCACTCACGTTTTCAAGCTGCTTTGACGACTCTGGCAGCAGACCTGCAGGCGGCCATCGCCCCGATGCTCGCCGACCCGCACTTCCCGGCGCTGCTCGAGGCCGATCAGGTGGCGACGCTGCAACAGGCGACAGGTCTGGACGAAGACGCGCTGGCCTTTGCGCTACTGCCGCTGGCCGCCGCCTGCGCGCGCGCCGACCTTTCCCACTTTAACGTCGGGGCTATCGCCCGCGGCGTCAGCGGCCGCTGGTACTTTGGCGGCAACATGGAGTTTCTCGGCGCCACCATGCAGCAGACCGTCCATGCAGAGCAGAGCGCCATCAGCCACGCCTGGCTGCGCGGTGAAACCTCCCTGCGCGCTATCACGGTGAACTACACGCCGTGCGGCCATTGTCGTCAGTTTATGAACGAACTGAACAGCGGACTGGCGCTGCGCATTCATCTGCCCGGTCGCGAAGCCCATGCGCTGCAGCACTATCTGCCGGATGCCTTCGGCCCGAAAGACCTGGAGATCAAAACCCTGCTGATGGACCACCAGAACCACGGCTTCCCGGTCAGCGGCGATGCCCTGTCCCAGGCGGCGATTGAGGCCGCTAACCGCTGCCACGCGCCTTACAGCCACTCGCCTTCCGGCGTAGCGCTGGAGCTGAAAGATGGCACCCTTTTCAGCGGCAGCTATGCGGAAAACGCGGCGTTCAACCCGACGCTGCCGCCGCTGCAGGGGGCGCTGAATCTCCTCAGCCTCAACGGCTATGATTATCCGGACATCCAGCGGGCGATCCTGGCGGAGAAAGCCGATGCGGCGCTGATTCAGTGGGACGCCACCGTCGCCACCCTGAAGGCGCTGGGCTGCCACAATATCGAGCGCGTGCTGTTAGGTTAATCAGCCTGCGCGCCTGAGCAGATGGCCGGATGGCGGTTTCGTCTAATCCGGCCGACCTTTTATGCCGTTATGTTGTCGGGTGGCGCTCCGCTAACCCGACCTACCGTTCGCGCCATTGCGAGCTGAAGATCGCGATGGCTGCTGAAACTGCCGACCTGACAGCCTCAAAGTCGCTGAGACGTTCCCGGAGGGCCGGAGAACAGGTTGCGGCTACGCCTTACCCGGTCTGGGATCGGCGATCGGTCCATATTGCTGAAAATCCCCGCAATTAAACGCGGGTTTCTTGCGCTTACCCGGCGGGTAAAGTAGCCTGAAGACTCCGTTGTCTATTATTGAGCCAAGTTCATGTTAAAGCGTGTGTTCTACAGCCTGTTAGTCCTGCTCGGCCTGCTGCTGTTGACCGTGCTGGGTCTTGACCGCTGGATGAGCTGGAAAACCGCGCCCTATATCTATGACGAGCTGCAGGACCTCCCCTACCGCCAGGTCGGCGTGGTGCTGGGCACCGCTAAATACTACCGCACCGGGGTGATCAATCAGTATTACCGCTACCGCATCCAGGGCGCGCTCAACGCCTACAACAGCGGCAAGGTCAACTATCTGCTGCTGAGCGGGGATAACGCCCTGCAAAGCTACAATGAACCGATGACTATGCGCCGGGACCTGATTAAAGGCGGCGTCGATCCGGCGGATATCGTGCTGGACTATGCCGGTTTCCGCACGCTCGACTCGATCGTCCGCACCCGCAAAGTGTTCGACACCAACGACTTCATTATCATCACCCAACGCTTCCACTGCGAACGGGCGCTGTTTATCGCCCTGCATATGGGGATCCAGGCTCAGTGCTACGCGGTGCCGTCGCCGAAGGATATGTGGAGCGTGCGGCTGCGCGAATTCGGCGCCCGCTTCGGCGCGCTGGCGGACCTCTACATCTTCAAACGGGAACCGCGCTTCCTCGGTCCTTTAATTCCGATTCCGGCGCAGCAGCACGACGTGCCGGATGACGCCCAGTCCTACCCGGCGGTCACCCCGGAGCAGCTACTGGAGCTGCAGAAAGAAAAGTAGCCTCCATCAACGCATCCGTTTCAGATATAAAAAAACCCGCGCCAGGCGCGGGTTTTTACTCAGGCAAAAATTACTTCTTACGGGCGTATTTCAGGGAATCCAGCGCCACGGCGAAGATAATGATCGCCCCCTTAATGATGTACTGCCAGTAAGGGTTAACGCCGATATAGGTCAGGCCGTAGTTGATCACGGTGAAGATAATCACCCCGGTCACCACGCCGAATACGGTCCCTACCCCGCCGCTGAACGATACGCCGCCCACCACGCAGGCGGCGATGGCGTCCAGTTCGTACATAAAGCCGAGGTTATTGGTCGCCGAGCCGATACGACCGGCTTCCAGCAGGCCGCCGAAGGCGTAGAACACGCCGGAGAGGGCGTAAATCATCAGCAGGTTCAACGCTACGTTGACCCCGGAGACCTTCGCCGCTTCCGGGTTACCGCCGATAGCGAAGATGTTTTTGCCAAAGCGCGTCTTGTTCCACAGGATCCAGACAAAGAAGACGGCAATCAGCGCGTAGAAGGTGATGTAGGACAGGCGGAACGAGCCCAGCGCCACAAACCCCTGCGCGAAATGGGAGAAATGGCTGTCGAAGCCGGAGATCGGCGACGCGCCCACGAAGTCGTAGTACAGCGAGTTAATGCCGTAGACGATGATCATGGTCCCAAGGGTGGTAATAAACGGCGTCACGTTCAGATAGGCAATGACGATCCCGTTAATCAGGCCGATGACCGCCCCGATGGCGCATACCAGCAGGATGACCAGCGGGATCGGCATGGTCGCCATATCCGGAAACACCTTGTTGGCATTATCCACCGCCTGCAGCATGGTCGCGGCAATCACCGCCGCCAGTCCCACCTGACGGCCGGCGGAGAGGTCGGTGCCCTGCGTGACGATCAGTCCGGCCACCCCGAGGGCAATAATAATACGCACCGAGGACTGGGTCAGAATATTACTCAGGTTCAGCAGACTTAAAAATGTCGGATCCTGGAAAATAATAATGGCCAACAGGACCAGAAGGACGACATATATCCCACCCTCTTTCAGGTAAGTGAGAAAACTCTTTTTATTTAACGCACTCATGTGAAGCCCCTGATCTTAAAGGTGCAATGACGCAAGACGCAGTATTTCGTTTTGCGTGGTGGTTTTAGTCTCAACAATGCCCGCGACCAGGCCGTTGCTCATCACCAGAATGCGGTCGGTAATCCCCAGCAGTTCCGGCATTTCGGAGGAAATAATAATGATCCCTTTATCTTTTTTAGCCAGCTCGGCAATCAGCTGATAGATCTCGAATTTGGCGCCGACGTCGATACCGCGCGTCGGCTCGTCCAGCATCAGGATCTCCGGCTGGGTCAGCAGCCAGCGGCCAATAATGACCTTTTGCTGGTTACCACCGGAAAGCGAACCAATCTGCGTATGCTGGCCGGGGGTTTTAACGCGCATAGAGTCAATGACCCATTGGGTATCGCTCTTCATCCGCGAGTTATCCAGCAAGCCGAGGCTGTTTTTATATTTCTTAATATTGGAGATCAGCGAGTTAAAACCGATATCCAGATAGGCGTAAATCCCGGTGGAGCGCCGCTCCTCGGTCACCAGCGCAAAACCGTGGTTAATCGCCTCATTGGCGCTGTGGTTGTTGATCTTCTTCCCGTGCAGGGTGATGGTGCCGCTGGCCTTCTCACGGATCCCGAACAGGGTCTCCACGATGTCGGTCCGCTTCGCGCCCACCAGACCGGCGATACCGAGAATTTCGCCCTTATGCAGATCGAAGGAGACATCGCGAATGGACGGCTGGCGAAGGGAGGTGAGATTGCGTACCTGGAGGATCACTTCTCCCGGGGTGTTTTCGCGATCCGGAAAGCGCTGGTTGAGCGAACGCCCGACCATCATGGCGATTATCTTGTCCATATCCAGCCCTTCCAGCGGCTGAGTGGCGATCCACTGGCCGTCGCGAAGGATGGTAATTTCATCGCACAGCTGGAAAATCTCTTCCATTTTGTGCGAGATATAGACGATACCGCAGCCGCGATCTTTCAGCTTGCGGATGATCTTAAACAGATGGTTGACCTCTTTTTCCGTCAGCGAGGACGTCGGCTCGTCCATGATGACGATTTTGGCGTCATAGGAAAACGCCTTGGCGATCTCAATCATCTGCATCTGGGATACCGATAAGGTACCGACGCGGGCGCGAGGGTCGATATCAATATCCAGCTCATCAAATATGGCCTTGGTGTCCCGGTACATTTTGTCCTGATCGACAAACATACCTTTAGTGGGATAACGCCCGAGCCACATGTTGTCCATGACCGAACGCTGTAAGACCAGGTTTAATTCCTGATGTACCATCGAAATACCGTTTTCCAGGGCTTCTTTCGCCGAATGGAAATCGATCTCTTTTCCCTGAAAAAGAATGCTGCCGGAATCTTTTTGATAGATCCCAAAAAGGCATTTTAATAATGTCGATTTACCGGCGCCGTTCTCACCCATTAACGCATGAATGGAGTGCGGACGAACCTTCAGGTTGACATTATCAAGAGCCTTGACGCCAGGAAACGATTTGTTGATGTTGCTCATCTCCAACAAATATTCGCCTGACCGTTCGCTATTATTGCTGACCATAGTTATACCTGGCTGCGTTCATGCACGCCCCGTCCGGCGCAATAACGCCAGCAGGAGTCTGGTTCTGTATCAGGAATAATCGGGCGTGGATAACCCACGCCCGCAACTCACATCACGATTATTTGCCGGTAAACTGGCTCAGGTTGTCTTTATCGACGCCCACATAGGGGACGCGAACAATCTTGTTGTCAATTTTCCAGTTGGTGCCTGCCGCAGCGTCTTTTCCGTCGGCCAGGTTTTTCGCCAGATCGAAGGTCGCTTTCGCCTGGTTGTTAGCATCGTTCAGCACTGTACCGGCCATCGCGCCGGATTTCACCAGCGCCAGGGCTTCCGGCAGCGCATCCACGCCGAACACCGGAATGCTGCTCTTGTTGTGCGCTTTCAGCGCTTCAACCGCGCCCATCGCCATGGCGTCGTTGTTAGCGATCACCACTTCAATCTTGTTCGCATTCGGGCCGGAGAGCCAGGCGTCCATTTTATCTTTCGCCTGGGCGGTATCCCACATGGCGGTGTCCATCTGCAGCTGCTGGGTCTTCAGGCCTTTATCATTCAGCTCCTTGATAACGTAGGTGGTACGCGCTTCCGCATCCGGATGGCCCGGCTCGCCTTTCAGCAGGACGTACTGGATCTGGCCGTCTTTATTCAGATCCCAGTTCGGGTTGGCTTTCCAGTGCTTGGCGATCAGATCGCCCTGAATAATCCCGGACTCTTTCGAGTCGGTACCGACGTAATAAGCTTTGTCATAGCTATCCAGCGCTTTACGGGAAGGCTCTTTGTTGAAGAACACCACCGGAATGTTCTGCCCGCGCGCTTTTTCGATGACCGTTCCCGCCGCAGCCGGGTCAACCAGGTTGATCGCCAGGGCTTTCACGCCTTTCGCCAGCAGCACGTCAATCTGATCGTTTTGTTTCGACTGGTCGTTCTGCGAGTCATTCATCAGCAGCTGGACGTCAGGCGCGGATTTGCCATCTTTTTCAATCGCCTTACGCACCACCGACATAAAGTTGTCGTCATATTTATAAATCGTCACGCCGATACGGGTATCTGCTGCGTGCGCTGCGGCGCCAAATAACAGACCAGCCATTACAGCAGAGAGGGTAAACACCTTCTTATTCATGGAATCTCCGGTTTTATTATGCAGGGTCATTTTTGTGAAAAAGTGCGGGCGGGATTTGTTGCATTAGTGTTACCGCACAACGCATTTCACGACGAAAATTCGGTCTTCCGTGTCGGGTAACGCTCCAGAAAAATACGACTCTAATACTCGTTTAACGCCTTGTTCCTACTGAAGAAAGTGAGGATTTCCCATCACCTCGCGGTTCAGACTGGTAAACGCTGCCATCATAATCAGGTGAATGTTAATATACTGTGAATTTACTCACAAATTGAAAGCGGTTACATCCCGCCGCCGCTTCAGTTAGTGATCGGCCCCACAGTTTGCCGCTGGGCAACGGAGTGACGGCGCACCAGGGTGGGCATAAAGCAGTGCATCGCCTCGCGATCCAGCTTGCCGGCCGCCCCCAGCAGCGCCAGCTCAGTGGCCAGCTTCGCCATCGACATCACCGGATAGCGCACGGTGGTCAGCTGAGGATCGGTGTAACGGGAAATAGGAATATCATCAAAGCCAATCAGCGACAGATGCTGCGGCACGACAATGCCGTTGTCCTTCAGCGTGGTCAGCGCGCCGGCCGCCATGCTGTCGTTATAGGCGAACACCGCAGTGAGGCCGAGATTCCGCCCCAGCAGTTCGACCATCGCCGCTTCGCCGCCCTGCATGTCCGGGGAGCCGGACCCGACCCAGCTGTCCGGGGCGATGATGCCCTGCTCCTGCAGCGCTTTGCTCCACCCTTCCCGGCGCATATCGTCGTCTTCAATGCCGTGATTGGAGGAGAGATAACCGATGCGCTGGTGGCCGTGATTGAGCAGCATGCGGGTAGCCATCAGCGCGCCGCTAACGTTGTCGAGGCCGACGCAGCGATGGGCAAAGCCCGGCACGATGCGGTTGATCAGCACCATCCCCGGGATATGCTGCATAAAGTCGCTCAGTTCAGCATCGCTGAGCGCTTTAGAATGGACGATCAGCGCCGAGCAGCGCTGGCGGATCAGCACCTCGATGGCATGGCGCTCTTTTTCCGCCTCGTGATAGCTGTTGCCGATCAGCACATACTTATGATGCTGCTGGGCGACGGTATCCACCGCTTTCACCAGCGCGCCGAAGAAGGCATCGGAGACGTCCATCACCACCACGCCGATGGTATCGCTGACCTGGGTGGCCAGCGCCTGGGCGTTGGCGTTGGGCCGGTAGCCCAGCTGGGTCACCGCTTTCATCACCACGTCGCGCGTATCCGGACTCACCAGCGCGCTATTGTTCAGCACCCGCGACACGGTGGCCACGGATACGCCCGCCTGGCGGGCGACATCACGAATGGTGATCATACTCAGCGACCTTAAGAGAATTACAGCACGTCACATTCACCTCCTGTGCTCAGCAAGGAGGCTATTCTGGCAGCGACCCGCGGTCCGCTACGTGAGTGAGGTCACACGGCTGGAAACGTTTACATCCGTTTTGTTAATGATTGTGATCGAGATCGTTATCTGGATGTGTCTTTCAATGATGTCCCTGACGCACGCAGGGTTAACTGACGCCACAGCCATTCCACCGGCCCCTGGCGGAAGCGGCGCAGCCAGAGTGATGACACGAGGAGGTTGACGGCCCAGATGGGGGGAACAAAGGCCAGCAGCTGCAGACGATCGAAGCGCATAAACAGCCCGAGATGATAAAACAGGGTGGTGCAGATCAGGGTCTGCAGCAGGTAGTTGCTCAGCGCCATGCGTCCGACGCAGGCGATAGCCCCCACCAGGCGGAAACGGCAGAGCTGCGGCCAGTAGCCCCAGGCCAGCGAGGCATAGCCGATAGCCTGCAGCGGGGCGCTCAGTTCACGCGGCGCCTGCAGTAAAAACGCGCACCAGCGATAGTCCCAGGCCAGATACCACTGGGCGACAATAGCCGGCACATTCACCGCCATCCCGGCTAGCACCAGCAGCGCGCCGGTGCGCCGATAGTGACGCTGGCTGAACTGCCCTTTCAGCCAGCCGCTGCGCATCAGCGCCGCGCCTATCAGCATCATCCCCGCCAGCTGCCAGCCATACTGCGCGCCGAGCGCCAACAGATTGTCCGACAGCATATCCGCCCGGTTGCTGACCGCCTCCATGCCGCCGTGCAGCTTCCAGTACTGCTCATACTGCAGATTGGCCGCGTCCGGTACCCAGGAGCGATTCGCGGCCGTCCCCGAGATAATCCCCAGCAGGACCAGCACCGCAATACCGGTGAGGTAGAGCACCACCCCGGTGTTAAACAGCGATTTAACATGCTGCGCCTCGCGCACCATGCGCCAGCTCACCAGCCCCACCAGGGCGTAGGCCAGCAGAATATCGCCATCCCAGAAGAAGAGACCGTGAATGAAACCAAGCAGCGCCAGCAGGGTCAGCCGCGACTGGATCCAGCGTTTGCCGCGGGGGAGCAGGAGCTGCAGACCGGCGCCAAACAGCAGCGCGAACAGGGTAAGAAACTTCACCTGCGCCAGCAGGTCAAGGATCGCCCAGGTCCAGGCGTCGCTGAGGGTCGCGCTTCCTGACCAGGCCGGATTGAGGTAAGCGGCCTTCGGCAAGCCGAAGGCGCTGATATTGAGAAGCAGGATACCGAGGATGGCGACGCCGCGGACAAAGTCCAGCGTGACATTTCTCTCCATGTACCCTGCTCCGTTTTAGTTGTGGTGACGTACTGCGCGCAGGAATTCCTGGCGGGTATTCTGGCTGGATTTGAACAGGCCACCGAGGGAGGTGGTGGTAGTGGCGCTGGTCGCGTCGCGGATGCCGCGCGCTTTCACGCAGTAATGCACCGCGTCAATGGATACCGCCACGTTGCTGGTGCCGAGCAGCGTCTGCAGCGCGATCAGGATCTGCTGCGTGAGACGCTCCTGGACCTGCGGGCGCTGGGCGAAGAACTGCACGATGCGGTTGATTTTCGACAGGCCGATCACCGAATCTTTCGGGATATAGGCTACCGTCGCTTTACCATCGATGGTGACAAAGTGGTGTTCGCAGGTGCTGGTCAGGGTGATATCGCGCACGGTGACCATTTCATCGACCTTCATTTTGTTTTCAATGACGGTGATTTTCGGGAAACGGGAGTAATCCAGTCCGGAGAAGATCTCATCGACATACATTTTGGCGATGCGATGCGGGGTCTCCATCAGACTGTCATCACTCAGATCCAGATTCAGCAGTTGCATAATCTCGGTCATATGACCGGTAATCAAACGCTTGCGTGTTTCGTTATCAATTTCTTGTACTGGCGCACGCATCGGCGTCTCCAGCCCACGAGCGACCAGCGCTTCATGAACGAGGACGGCTTCTTTACTCAGTGATGACATTTGGGTTTCTCCTGCAGGTGTGGCGCTCTTTGCTTTTTCTGGGGGCAAAGTTTGTATTCATTGTGCGTGAGGTGGCGCACAGAATCCAGTAGCCGTAACGATAATTATTGAAATTGGCGCTGCCTTTTATTAAGGCGCGAAGCCACGCCTCAGGCGCGACGCCAAATCCCTATCGCCGAATCCGGAATGATCCAACCGCTGTACGCATCCATAAGCGCCATCGCTACACCGGCATGTTGGCTATAAGTTGCATTAATGATGCAGTAAGTTCTCAAAAGGAGAAAGTGAAAGTTGCTCACCGGCTAATGAAATATCTGTATTATGAACGTTTACGCGCACATCCCTTCCGAGGAGCCTTGCATGGAACTGCTTGAAGAGCATCGCTGTTTTGACGGCCGGCAACAACGCTGGCGTCATCACTCCCCTGTCCTGAACTGCGCCATGACGTTCAGCATTTTTTTACCGCCTGAGCGTGAAACGCCGCCGCCGGTGCTGTACTGGCTGTCCGGGCTGACCTGTAACGATGAAAACTTTACCACCAAGGCGGGCGCTCAGCGCATTGCCGCCGCGCTGGGCATCGCGCTGGTGATGCCGGATACCAGCCCGCGCGGTGACGAGGTGGCCAACGATGACGGTTACGATCTGGGGCAAGGCGCTGGCTTCTACCTGAACGCCACCAAGGCGCCGTGGGCGGCGCACTACCGGATGTACGATTACCTGCGCGACGAACTGCCCGCGCTTATCCGCAGCGAGTTTACCGTCGGCGAACGCTGCGCCATCAGCGGCCACTCGATGGGCGGTCACGGCGCGCTTATCATGGCGCTCACCAATCCCGGCCGCTACGTCAGCGTCTCCGCCTTCGCGCCAATCGTCAATCCCTCCCAGGTGCCGTGGGGCAAGAAAGCGTTTACCGCCTATCTCGGCGCCGATGAATCGACATGGCGCGCCTGGGACAGCTGCGCCCTGATGCAGGCCAGCCAGCCGGCGGACGCGGTGCCGACGCTTATCGATCAGGGCGATAACGATCCGTTCCTCGCCGGACAGCTGCAGCCCGCGGTGCTGGCGGAGGTCGCGCGGCAGAAGGCCTGGCCGTTAACGCTGCGCATCCAGCCCGGTTACGATCATAGCTACTACTTTATTGCCTCGTTTATCGAAGACCATCTGCGTTTCCACGCGCAGCATCTCTTTAACTAAACGCAACCTGCGCCGCGACTCCACGTCGCGGCGCAGGTCATCGTTAAGCGCCAACGATCAGAAGCGATAATCCACGGCCATAAAGTAGCGACGGCCCTCTTCGGTATAGCTGTAGTCGTCCCGGTTGAGATCTTTATCGCCCACGTTCTGCACCCCGGAGCGCAGTTTCACGTTTTTGGTGACCTGCCACGCCGCGCCGACGTCAAACAGGGTATAGCCGCCCGGCGTTTTGCCGGTGGCGCTCACCGCGCGCTGCTGGCCGGTATAGTTGGCCGTCACGTAGAAGGACCAGTCGTCCAGCGGTTTCCAGTCAAGCGTGCCGTTGGCGGTATGGAACGGCAGCGTCTGCAGCGGTTTATCGCCGCCGTTGCTCAGATCGCGACCATCGTTGTAGGTGTAGTTCACCGTCAGCTTCCACTCATCGCCGAACGGGATCTTCACCTCGGTCTCCACCCCTTTGATGCGCGCTTTGTTGACGTTGAAATAGCGGAAGATCGGCACGCGCTTACCGTTGACGGTTTTCCAGCCGACAAAGTTCGGGTAGCCCGGCGCTTCGCTGGCGCTGGAGGTGCGCAGAACATCAATCATATCGTCGACATTGTTCTGGAAGGTGGTGATGCTGCCTTCAACATCCTGCAGCCAGCCCTCTTCCCCACGATAGTAGAGACCAAGCTCGAAGCTTTCGCTGGTTTCCGGCTTCAGATCCGGGTTACCGATGATGCTGCACGAGCCGCGGCAGGAGTTGGTGGTCCAGTCGGGGTTAAGCTGCAGCAGCGACGGGGCTTTAAACGCCGTCGCCCAGCCGCCTTTGACGGTGACGGTATCGGTGGCGTTATACACCAGATAGGCGCGCGGGCTCCAGTGATCGCCATAGGTCTGATGGTCGTCCATACGAATGCCGGTGGTCAGCGCCAGCGGCTCGATGATGCGCCATTCGTCTTCAATAAACAGGGCGTACTGGCTGGCGGAGGTCGACTGGCCGCCGCTGCTCAGGTTGACCGGATCTTTCAGCTTGTCGTGGCGCCATTCGCCGCCGAAGGTCACCAGCTGGTTAATCATGTCCAGCGGCAGGACATACTTGCCGTCGATGGCATTGCTTTCCGAGGTGATGGTGCCGTTCTGCCCCGGATTTTTGTTATCCACCTTTTCGCCGTAGAACTTGAGCTCGCTGTTGCCCATCTCCCAGCGTCCGTTATGGCTCAGAGAGTAGTTCTCACGCTCAAGGCGGTTGCGGTCAAGGGAATCGGAGTCGCGATCCTGGCGGTCAAAGCCATAGCCCGCGGTGAAATCGTGGTTGTCGTTCGGCGTCCAGGCGAATTCAACATTGCCATCGCGGCTGGTGAAGCCCTCGATGCGCGGCGTTTCGCCGGTGGCATTGCTGGAAGACTGCGGATCGTCCTTGGCGCGCTTCGCCAGGCTGCCGTAGGCCTTCATCCCGAGCACGCCGTCGATCAGCGGGCCGCTGGTGAAGAACTGGCCGTTCCAGGTATCGCCGCGGTCGCGATGTTCCTGAATGGTGGTATCGGCGCTCAGCGTCCCGGTCCATTTCTGGCCGATTTTTTTGGTAATAATGTTGACCACGCCGCCGAGCGCATCGGAGCCGTACAGGGAGGACATCGGGCCGCGCACCACCTCGATACGTTCGATGGCATCCACCGGGATCCAGTTCAGGTCGAAGTCATTGTGGCGGAAGACGGCGTTCCGGGAGTTGACGCGTTTCCCGTCGACAAGGATCAGGGTATAGCTGCTGCTCAGACCGCGAATGCTGACGCCCTTGCGGTTATCCCCTTCGTTGGTGAGCTGGACCCCGGGCACATCGCGCAGTACGTCTTTCAGGTTCTGCACCGGCTTGCGCTGCAAATCCTGCTGGGTGATGACGCTGATGCTCGCCGGTGCGTCTTTGACGCTCTGTTCAGTGGCCGAGGCGGTCACCACCAGCGTTTCTTCATTCACATCGGCCAGGGCCGGAAACGCCAACGATACGACGGACGCAGACAATCCCGCCCGGATAAAAGGGTTTAACCTGAACATTCCAAATCTCCATGAGGTGTACAACCAAACAAACAAAAAGGTGCTGCTCACACGCGCTGGCGGCCTGCCGCTCTGTCGGCGGTAGACTCGCGCTGTTTTCTCGTCGATGTGGCTGGTCGCCCGATGTCAGTCTGTACACATGGCAGAGACGGGGGGAGTGGCTTCATCCGTAATGGTCGGAAATGATAAAGATAATGATTTCTATTATCAATCTAATTATGAAGAATTGTGTCAGGCTGTAACCGTGTGGACATAAAAAAAGCCCTCGTTTTCAGAGGGCTTCCGGGTGATGACAAACCTGTTTTCGTTATCGTACTCATCTGTCTGCAGGGTGGCGGCTTTCGCCTTACCCGGCCTACGAAAAATTGCAATATCAAACAGTTACGCAGATATCTGTAGGCCCGCGCAAGCGCAGCGCCGCCGGGCAATTCCTGAAGATTGCGCTTGACCAGAAAGATGAAGCCCTCTTTACAGAGGGCTTTTATCGCACAATAGCGAAGATTAACGCTTAAAGCGGTCCGGGAAGGTCATTTCGCTGTAGCGAACGAAGCGGGTGCCTTTTGCCAGTTTGTACCCAAACCAGATGACGAGGAACAGCGGAATACCGATGTAGGTCGCCGCCACGCCGCCCCAGTCAATGGTGTCCTTGAGGAACGCTTCGTAGTTCTGTCCGAGGGTGATGATCAGGCACAGCACGAAGGCGAAGATCGGCCCCAGCGGGAAGAACCCGGAACGATACGGCAGATTATTAATATCGTTACCCTGCAGGACGAAGCCACGACGGAAACGATAGTGGCTGATGGCAATCCCCAGCCAGGCGATAAAGCCCGTCATCCCCGAGGTGTTCAGCAGCCACAGGTACACCGTCTGGTTACCGAACATCGAAGTCAGGAAGCACAGCGCCGCGATAACGGTGGTCGCATACAGGGCGTTGCGCGGTACGCCGCCACGCGACAGCTTCGAGAAAATGCGCGGCGCTTTGCCGTCGCAGGCCAGGGTATACAGCATACGCGTAGAGGCGTACATCCCCGAGTTACCCGCCGACAGAACGGCCGTCAGGATAACGGCGTTCATGATCGCCGCCGCCGACAGCAGACCGGCGTGCTGGAAGACCAGCGTGAACGGGCTGACGGAGATATCTTTAACGTCGTTGCGCAGCAGGCTCGGATCGGTATACGGAATGATCAGGCTGATAATCAGGATCGCGAAGACGTAGAACAGCAGGATACGCCAGAAGACCTGGCGCACCGCGCGCGGAATGTTCTTTTCCGGGTTCTCAGACTCACCGGCGGCAATACCGATAAGCTCGGTGCCCTGGAAGGAGAAGCCGACAATCATCGCCACGCCGATCATCGCCGAGAAGCCGCCGGCAAACGGCGCATCCGCGATCCCCCAGTTGCTCCAGCCGGCAGGCTGCGCCCCTTTGAAGATGCCGACAATCATCATCACGCCGACAATGATAAAGATAATGACGGTGGCCACTTTGATCAGCGAGAACCAGTATTCCGCCTCGCCAAATCCGCGCACCGAGATCCAGTTCAGCAGGAACATAATGCCGAGGAACAAGGCGCTCCAGATCCAGCCTGGGGTATCAGGGAACCAGTAGCTCATCACCAGCTGCGAGGCCACGAGGTCAACGGCGATCGTTACCGCCCAGTTGTACCAGTAGTTCCAGCCCAGCGCGAAGCCGAAGCCCTCTTCAACATAATTCTGCCCGTAGGTGGCGAAGGAACCGGACACCGGCATAAACGCCGCCAGTTCGCCCAGGCTGGTCATCAGGAAATAGACCATCAGACCGATCAGAATATAAGACAGCAGCGCCCCGCCGGGACCTGCTTGCGAAATCGTTGCGCCAGAGGCAACAAAAAGACCCGTACCGATGGAACCGCCGATGGCGATCATGGTCAAGTGGCGCGCCTTTAGTTCACGACGTAGCGTGGGCGCTTCTGTGGTTTTAGTTTCCGAAACCATGTGATAATGCTATCCATCCAAAAAATGAGGCGCGATTGTAGCAGACGATCGGGGTTCCATCCGGTACAAATGCAAAGTTATAAGAGAGCTTCATGATCGACCGCAAATTATTAGTAAAGCACTAACCTGCGGAATTGCCAGCAAATTCCCCCCTTTTATCAGGCGATAAAGCCGGATCGCTACACCTGGCAATACTGCAGAAAACGTTGTAATGCTTTGGAAATATGCTTCTGCCGGTGGTGGATGCGCCACAGCGTGCGCGTCAGCCGGGGCAGCGGCACTTTCAGCTCCGCCAGCGTGCCGGAGGCCAGCTGTTCGGCAATCACCCGCCGCGATAAGCAGCTGATCCCCAGCCCATGGCGCACCGCGTGCTTGATCGCCTCCGAGTTGCCCAGCTCCATCCCCAGGTGAAACGCCGGCAGATGCGACAGCAGAACGTAATCGACAATCTCCCGGGTGCCAGACCCATGCTCGCGCAGGATCCACGGCGCCTCGGCCAGCTGCTGCAGGGTCACCTCCCCCGCCAGCAGCGGCGAGTCAGGCGCGGCAAACACCACCAGCTCATCTTCCAGCCACGGCTCGGCGATAATATCGGCGGCATGGCACGGCCCCTCGATCAGACCGAAATCCACCCGCAGGTCGGCAACGGCGTTAATCACGTCCAGGCTGTTGCCCACGCTCAGCTCAACCGGCAGATCCGGGAAGTCATGGCGATAGCGGGCAATGATCTCCGGCATAATATAGTTGCCGATGGTGCTGCTGGCGTAGACCCGAATCGCCCCGTTGTCGCCGCGAAACAGCTGCTCAATCTCCAGGGCCCGCTCCAGCAACGCCAGGGCGCGCGGATAGAGCAGCCGTCCATGCTCATTGACCACCAGCCGCTTGCCGACGCGGTCGAACAGCTGTACGCCAAGCTGCCCTTCCAGATCGGTCAGCGCGGCGCTGACCGCCGATTGCGAAAGCGCCAGCATCTGTGACGCCTGAGTGGTCGACCCACTCTTATGGACTTCGGCGAACACTTCCAGCTGCCGCAGCGTAATATGCATAACCCACCCGTTTAGTAATCCAGTCTGAATAACCTTCCTTACTATGGTGACACAAATCGAGGCGGCTGACGGAAGGAAAATCCCCTTACGTCACAAAATCATCGTCTTGCTGACAAGATCAGCTCGCTTGCGCGCCTCACTCCCCTGCCCCGTTGTCGCCAGCGAAGCTGGCCATTTACCACTTATTACGATTGATTATAAACATATAATCAATTTTATATTTAATCCCGCGCGGCGTAACCTTTAGGCAGACAAAGGAGAAGGTTATGACAGCACTCACTTTACCCACCAAACATCGTTCCCTGCGGCATTTTGTCCCAGGCCTGGCGCTGACCGCCGCCCTGACCGGCGCCGCCCTGTGGGCCGGTAGCTTCCCGGCCATCGCCGGGGCGGGCTTCAGCGCCCTGACCCTCGCTATTCTGTTCGGGATGGTCGTCGGTAACACGGTCTATCCGAAAATCTGGCAGCCCTGCGACGGCGGGGTGATCTTCGCCAAACAGTATCTGCTGCGCCTGGGGATCATCCTCTACGGCTTCCGCCTGACGTTCGCCCAGATTGCCGACGTCGGCGTGAGCGGTATTTTGATTGACGTTCTGACGCTCTCCAGCACCTTTTTCATCGCCTGCTTCCTCGGCCAGAAAGTGTTTGGGCTCGATAAGCACACCAGCTGGCTGATCGGCGCCGGCAGCAGCATCTGCGGCGCGGCGGCAGTGCTCGCCAGCGAGCCGGTGGTCAAAGCTGAAGCCAGTAAAGTGACCGTCGCCGTCGCCACGGTGGTGATCTTCGGTACCATCGCCATCTTCCTCTACCCGGCGATGTACCCGCTGCTGGCGCACTGGTTTACCCCGGAGACCTACGGGATCTATATGGGTTCCACCATGCATGAAGTGGCGCAGGTCGTCGCCGCCGGCCATGCGGTCAGCCCGGATGCGGAGAACGCCGCGGTTATCGCTAAAATGCTGCGCGTGATGATGCTGGCCCCGTTCCTGCTGTTCCTGGCGGCGCGTGTTAAACAGCTGACCCCGGCAGGTAACGGCGAGAAAAGCAAAATCACCATTCCGTGGTTTGCCATTATGTTCATCCTGGTGGCGGTGTTTAACTCCTTCCATCTGCTGCCGAAAGCGGTCGTGGAGATGCTGGTGACGCTGGATACCGTCCTGCTGGCGATGGCGATGGCCGCTCTTGGGGTGACCACTCACGTCAGCGCCCTGAAAAAAGCCGGGGCGAAACCGCTGCTGATGGCGCTGATGCTGTTCGTCTGGTTGATTGTCGGCGGCGGGGCCATTAACGTCGCCATCCACAGCCTGATGGCATAAAGCACTACATCTTTCTCCAGTTAAGCCGCTATCATTACCCACCCCCCAGCGGCTTTAACTGGAGTTTTTTTATGAAATACGTAGGAGCGCACGTGAGCGCCTCAGGTGGACTGGCCAATGCCGCCATTCGCGCCGCCGAAATCGAAGCAACCGCCTTCGCCCTCTTCACCAAAAATCAGCGCCAGTGGCGCGCCGCGCCGCTCAGCGACCAGACCATCGCCGAATTCAAAGCCGCCTGTGAAAAGTATCACTTTGGCCCCGGACAGATCCTGCCGCACGACAGCTACCTGATTAACCTCGGCCACCCGGTGGAAGAGGCGCTGGAAAAATCCCGTGACGCCTTCATCGATGAGATGACCCGCTGTCAGCAGCTGGGGCTGACGCTGCTCAACTTCCACCCCGGCAGCCATCTGCAGCAGATCCCGGAGGAAGAGTGTCTGGCGCGCATCGCCGAATCGCTCAATATCGCGCTGGCGAAGACCGAAGGCGTCACCGCGGTGATCGAAAATACCGCCGGCCAGGGCAGCAACCTGGGCTTTAAGTTCGAGCACCTCGCGGCCATCATCGACGGCGTGGAAGATAAAACCCGCGTCGGCGTCTGCATCGATACCTGCCACGCCTTCGCCGCCGGCTATGACCTGCGCAGCGCGGAAGCCTGCGAGAAGACCTTTGCCGACTTCGACCGTATCGTCGGCTTTCAGTATCTGCGCGGCATGCATCTCAACGATGCCAAGAGCGCCTTCGGCAGCCGGGTCGACCGTCACCATAGTCTGGGGGAAGGCAACATCGGCCACGATTGCTTCAGCTGGATCATGCAGGACAACCGCTTCGACGGCATTCCGCTTATTCTGGAAACCATCAACCCGGATATCTGGGCGGAAGAGATTGCCTGGCTGCGGGCGCAGCAGATCGCCGAAGTGGCGTAAATAGAGACATAAAAAAAGGGCCGACTGTTCGGCCCTTTTTTATTGCGGAGAGATTATGCCGCTTTTTCGACTTCCGCTACCTGCGCTTCCGGGCGTTTCAGCACCGCGTAGGAGAGGCCCGCCACCAGCGTCCCGGCAACAATCGCCAGCAGGTAGCCCAGCACTGGCGTAATCGCCCCCGGGATCAGCAGAACAAACAGCCCGCCGTGCGGCGCCATCAGTTTCGCGCCAATCGCCATCGAGATAGCGCCGGTTACCGCGCCGCCGACGATACAGCAAGGCAGCACGCGCATCGGGTCACGGGCGGCAAAAGGAATCGCCCCTTCAGAGATAAAGCACAGGCCGAGAACCAGCGCGGCTTTACCCCCTTCCCGCTGCCCTTTGTCGAACTTATTGCGGGCAACCAGCGTCGCGATACCCATCGCCAGCGGAGGCACCATACCGGCCGCCATGATCGCCGCCATCGGCGCGTAGGTCTGGGTACTCAGCAGGCCAACGCCGAAGGCATAGGCCGCTTTGTTCACCGGGCCGCCCATGTCGGTACACATCATCGCGCCGAGGATCGCGCCCAGCAGAACCGCGTTGGCGGTGCCCATGGTTTGCAGCCAGTGGGTCAGCCAGGCGAGGATACCGGCGACCGGTTTACCAATCAGGTAGATCATCGCCAGGCCCACGATCAGGCTGGAGACCAGCGGAATGATCAGTATCGGCTTCAGCGCTTCCATACTCTGCGGCAGTTTCAGCTTAGTGCTGATGGCTTTCGCCACGTAACCGGCAAGGAAACCGGCAATGATCCCGCCGATAAAGCCGGAGCCGCCGCTGACCGCCAGCATACCGCCGATAAGACCCGGGGTCAGGCCCGGACGGTCGGCAATGGAGAAGGCGATAAAGCCCGCCAGCACCGGCACCATCAGCGCGAAGGCCGAGCCGCCGCCGATTTGCATCAGCGCCGCCGCGAGGGTGTCTTTCACTTCAAACGCTTTGATCCCGAAGGCAAAGGAGAGCGCGATACACAGGCCGCCCGCCACCACCATCGGCAGCATGTAGGAGACGCCGGTCAGCAGGTGGCGGTAGGCGCCCGCCGACTCTTTTTTACCTTCGCCAGCAGCCTGAGGTTTACCGGAAGGCTGGTACGGTTTGGCTTCAGCCACCGCTTTGTCCAGCTCCTGGGCGGTTTTCTTCAGCGCCAGACCGGTGGTGGTGCGATACATCGGCTTGCCGGCGAATTTCGCCAGGTCGACTTCGATATCGGCGGCGACGATCACCAGATCCGCCTCGGCCACCTCTTCCGGGGTGATAGCATTGCCCGCGCCGACGGAGCCGCGGGTTTCCACTTTCACCCACCAGCCGCGTTTTTTGGCTTCGGTTTCAATGGCTTCTGCCGCCATAAAGGTATGAGCAACGCCGGTCGGACAGGCGGTGACCGCGACAATACGTTTCGGTCCGCCGGTGGCCGCCGGGACTGCCGCGGCGGCAGGCGCCGCGTACGGCGTCGCGTGGCCTTTGGCTTCGCTGAGGAACAGCTCCGGGTGCGCCACGGCGCGATTAATATCGCCGAGGAAAACCTGTTTGCCGTTCAGCGCGCTGTCAGTGGGCTGCGCCGACCCGAGAACAATCACCAGTTCGGCGTCGTTCGGATTATCAATCAGTTCAAGGTGCGCTTTTGGCGCTGCGGCACCCAGCAGGGTTTTCGCCATATAGGCGCGCGCCTGTCCGAGTCCGGCATCAATAATCAGCAGCGTTTTCATTATGCCTCTCCTGCTGTCAATTAAAGGGTTGTAAGTCGACGCGCGCCATCATCGCGGCCAACTGGGTACGGTCGGTGATCCCGACGTTGCTCTGGCTGACTGCCAGGGCAGCGACGGCGGTCGCCAGGCGCAGGGTATGCTCGCTGGATTCACGCATCAGCAGGCCGTAAATCAGGCCGCCGACCATCGAATCGCCGGCGCCAACGGTGCTGACCACTTCGACTGAAGGCGGTTTGGCAATCCACTCGCCGGAGGCGTTCACCCACAGCGCGCCCTCTTCGCCCAGGGAAATCACCACGTGGGCGATCCCCTGCTCGCGCAGCGCATGGGCGGCGTCGATAACGTCTTTCATCTCCGGCAGCTTACGGCCAGCCCAGATCTCCAGCTCGCGACGGTTCGGTTTCACCAGCCACGGCGCCGCTTTCAGTCCGGCAACCAGCGCTTCGCGGCTGCTGTCGAAAATGATGCACGGGCACTGGCTGCGCAGACGGGTCATCCAGTCGGTAAAGGCTTCCGGGCTGACGCCGGACGGCAGGCTGCCGCTGACGCAGACCATATCGAACTGCCCCAGCCAGCTCAGGGAGTCGTTGACGAAGCGTTCCCAGTCGCCTGGGGTGACTTCAAAGCCGGAGAAGTTGAAATCGGTCACTTCGCCATCTTTTTCCGTCAGCTTAACGTTGATGCGGGTCCGGCCCTGCACCACCTGGAAACGGTTGGCGATCCCCAGCTCGCTGAACAGCTGCTGAAAGCCATCCTGGTTGTCTTTCCCCAGGAAGCCGCCGACGGTGACGTCAATACCAAGATCTTTCAGCACTTTCGCCACGTTAATGCCTTTCCCGGCGGCGTGCAGGCCGGTGGTACGCACCAGGTTCACTTCACCGCGCTCGATCTCCGGGGTGAAGCCCACCAGATCGTACGCCGGGTTTAAAGTAATGGTTGCTACACGTCTGCTCATTTATGCGCCCTCCCCAAGGCCTGCGGCGATCGCTTCGCCAATCGCATCCAGCGCTTGTTGCGCATCCTCACCCTGCGCGGTAAAGCGCAGACGGTGACCTTTTTTCACACCCAGCGCCACGACCTTCATCAGGCTGCGGCCGTTGGCCGGCTTGCCGGAACCGTCGAGGTTAGTGACGGTGACGTCGCTGGAAAATTGTTTAATGGTGTTGACCAGCATGGTGCCCGGACGGGCATGCAGGCCGTGCTCATTGCGCACCACGAATTCGGCGCTCAGCACATCTTCGGCAATCGCGTCGTCGCTGGTCAGCAGCGCCAGCACGGTGGCGGCGTCGGCTTTCAGCAGATGGTCAGCTTTCTTGTCCAGCAGCAGCTTGCTCAGGCGGTTCAGCACCGCGGTTGGCTGATCGTCGGTCATCGCCACCGTGACCAGCAGGGAAACCGGCTGGTCGTCGCGGGTGAAGGCGGTGGCGGCGCGGCTGACCGCCACGGCGCTGCGCAGATTGCCTTCGGCGCTGTCGTTCAGCCAGATGCCCTGACCGAGGTTCAGCGGCGTATCGTTAATGACGTGGCTAACGAAGGCGGAATCCACAGCGCCTGCTTCTTTCAGACGCGCGGCGTTCAGCGCCTGCAGGGTCAGCAGATCGCTGGCCGCGACGTCGAGACTCAGGGTCTCGTTGTCCAGCTTCAGCGCTTCGCTCTGCTTCTCCCCCATCAGCAGCGCACGCAGCTCTTCCGCGGTGGTGGCGGACTGCAGCTGGGCGGCGACCGCGTCATCGCTCAGCACATGGGTCAGCTGACGCAGCAGGCCGAGGTGTTCATCTGAGCTGGCGGCAATCCCGATCGCCACATAGGCGGTCTGCCCTTCGCCCCAGGTGACGCCCTGCGGGAACTGAAACACCTGAACGCCGGTCTTCAGCACCTGGTCACGCGTATCCGTCGTGCCGTGCGGGATCGCGATCCCGTTGCCGAGGAAGGTCGAGGTCTGCTGCTCGCGCGCCAGCATGCCGTTCACGTAGCCATCGGCCACGTTGCCGGCGCTGACCAGCGCGGCGGCGACCTGCCGGATGGCCTCTTCTTTATTACCGGCCTGCTGGCCGGGATGAATATCCTGCACAGATAACTGGAACATGGTTCTCCTCTCCTGCTGAATTGAATCGTTTCAGCTAACTTGAGAAAAAAGGCGCCATCTGACGGTGAACGATATGCCGAATGACGCTGAAACGTTTCAAGAATTCTGTACCTTTCTTGCTCAACGCGCAAGGTACGTCAGCGACTTGATTGCAGAACTTAGAGGTACTGCACACTTTTGCTGAAGCCCTGGCGCCTGGCTGCGGTAAACGTCAGCTTTTTGCTGAACCCTCTATTTTGAAACGCCTTTTTAATTATTCGTGCCATACTACTGTTTATTTTCAGCCAGCAGGCGTAAACTCCGCGCCGTCTCCTGAAACTACAGAAAACCAAACACATGGAAAACCGAAGCGCCGCCCTTCCCCGACGCGGGTTCGATGTCACCTCTTCCGCCTTCCTGATCGTCGCCTTTCTGACGGGCATTGCCGGGGCGTTGCAGACGCCGACCCTGAGCCTGTTTCTGACCAATGAAGTGCATGTCCGCCCGGCGATGGTGGGTTTCTTTTTTACCGGCAGCGCCGTCATCGGCATTCTGGTCAGCCAGTTCCTCGCCGGACGTTCTGACCGTCAGGGCGATCGCAAGCAGCTGATTGTCGTCTGCTGCCTGCTGGGGGTGCTGGCCTGCGTGCTGTTTGCCTGGAACCGGAACTATTTCATTTTGCTGTTCATCGGCGTATTCCTTAGCAGCTTTGGTTCGACCGCCAACCCGCAGATGTTCGCCCTCGCGCGCGAGCATGCCGACAAAACCGGCCGCGAAGCGGTGATGTTCAGCTCCATTTTGCGCGCCCAGGTCTCCCTGGCCTGGGTGATTGGTCCCCCGCTGGCCTATGCCCTGGCGATGGGGTTTGGCTTTACCGCGATGTACCTCAGCGCCGCGGCGGCGTTTATCGTCTGCGGGATCATGGTCTGGCTGTTCTTGCCCAGCATGCGCAAAGCGAAGGCGGTGGCGACTGGCCGGCTGGAAGCCCCGCGCACGCACCGCCGCGATGCGCTGCTGCTGTTCAGCATCTGCACGCTGATGTGGGGCACCAACAGCCTGTACATCATTAATATGCCGCTGTTTATCATTAACGAGCTGCATCTGCCGGAGAAGCTGGCCGGCCTGATGATGGGGACCGCCGCCGGGCTGGAAATTCCCACCATGCTGATTGCCGGTTACTACGCCCGGCGCTTCGGTAAACGCTTTCTGATGCGCCTTTCCGCGGTGGCTGGGGTGCTGTTTTATGTGGGCATGCTGACGGTGCACACGCCGGCGCTGCTGCTGGCGATGCAGGTGCTGAACGCCATCTATATCGGGATCCTCGCCGGGATTGGCATGCTTTATTTCCAGGATTTGATGCCCGGGCAGGCGGGCGCGGCCACCACCCTCTACACCAATACTACCCGCGTCGGCTGGATCATCGCCGGCTCACTGGCGGGCGTGGTGGCAGAGATCTGGAGCTATCATGCGGTGTTCTGGATAGCGCTGGTTATGGGGATCGCCACGCAGGCCTGCCTGTGGCGGATCAGAGACGTATAGATAAGGTTGCCCGGCCGGAGCCGGGCAGTGCAGATTAGTGATCCAGATAGAGATAATGCAGCCAGCTGGTCATGCGCAGCAGAACCTTGCGCATAATCGACACATGGGCAAAATAATCGGTATATACCGCCGCCTGGGCGCTGACCCCGTCCGGTAAATGTTCCACTTCCGGATGGGGATCGAGGTCGATCAGCACGTAAATGCCCTCTTTCCCCGCCCCGGCGTTCAGCCCCTGCAGCGCGCCACTGGCCTGATAGCTGCCGTCCGGGACGGTCGGCAACACGCGCGATACCTTACCGCTGTAGACGCTGCCCGGCAGACCATTAAACACCACCTCCGCGCTGTCCCCGGCCGTCAGACGCAGGACCGAGTTCTGACGGAATACCGCCACCACCTGGCGCTTTTGCTGGGGAATAAACACCAGCACCGGCTTGAAGGGCAGACGCACCGCGGTCATCCCCGGCCGCGCCAGAAGCTGGGTGACGTAGCCGTCGCTCGGCGCGCGAACCACGGTTTGCGCCAGATTATACTCCGCCTCAAGGATCTGCGATTTCAGGCTGGCAATATTGGCATCCAGCCCGTGGTAGCGGCCGGATACCTGCTCTCTGGCGTTTTGTAATTGCGCTCTCGCCGCCTGCAGGACCGCCGCCTGGATCTGCACCTGCTGCCTGGCGTGAGTCACATCCTGTTCCGAAAAAGGATTCACCGGCATGGCCGCCCCCTGAGCATAGCGCTGGTTGTCACGGGTGACCCGGTCGTACTCCGCCTGCGCCTGCTGTACTCTGGCACGGGCATCGTCAATGGTCGCCTGCTTCGCCCGCAGCGTGGCCTCTTCGGCCGCCAGATCGGCTTTCAGCTTGTTCAGCCGCGCGCGGTAGCGGGTATCGTCGATGCGGAACAGCAGTTCGCCCTTCTTCATTAACACATTGGTTTTACTGGTGACCTCCACCACCTCGCCTGATACCTGGGGCACCATCGGAATGGAGACGACAATTTTTTGCGCTCGCATCGTATAGGGGTGGTTATAGTTCATCGTTAATATTAACGCGCCAACGACCACTATTCCGCCTAATATCGCTGTCGGGATTGTCCATTTATTTACTGGAATGCGAAATATCTTAAACACGCCCCAGGCAATGGCGACATAGCAAAGGATAATTAACAGATCCATATTATTTCTCGCTATTCTCCGCCGACGCCTGCTGGCTGTTTTTTAACGCCGCTTCAAGTAACGCAATGCGTTTTTCCAGCTCCGCTCGCTGCTGATGTCCCTCGGACTGCGAAGCCATCCCCCAGCCACGATCAGGCCGGTACAGCGTGGCCCAGATCCACAGGAAAGGCCAGATAGCATGCAGGGTAAACAGGCTTATCCAGCCCGCCACATGAATCGCGTCCTGATGGGGGTGCTGGCGTTTTTGCGCGATGTGATAGGGAATATCGTGGATAATAATAACTCCATAAAACAGTATGAGAAAAACCAGTATTAATACAAACAAAGCAAAATAATTAAGCAACATGGGGCATATACACTCAGTAAGCCAGCGGGAAGATCGTTATTTTTAATGACATCGAGAACCACAAAAGAATTAATAAAACGCACAGGTTTCCTTAAATAACCGACTGTTCACGGCAAAGGCCATCATACGTTCAGCAGATCAATAAATCACATGGCAATTCCGCCAAACCGGTATATCATTTTTGATATACCATCAATATCAGGCAGCGATAAGATGTTGAAAGACTTTAAAATGGATGAGCTAAGGATCCTCTGCGCCATCGCCGAAACCGCCAGCGTAAGCCGGGCAGCACAGCGCCTGAATATGCCCCAGTCTAACGTCTCACGGACGCTGACCAGCGTGGAGCGGAAAGTCGGCCTGGCCATTTTTCTGCGCACCGCCAGGGAACTGGTGCGTACCGAGTTCGGCGAGCAGTTTATTCACGCCAGCAGCGCCGTTCTTGAGCAGCATGAGCAGCTTATCAACCTCGCCGACCGTTATAAAAACACGCTGCAGGGCGTCGTCACCCTTGGGGCGCCCATCGGCATCCACCAGTTTCTCGGGCGCTATATTCTGCCGGCGCTAAGAAAAACGCTGCCGGAGCTGCAGATCAATCTGGTCACCCGCAACGCCAGCGAGCGGGAACAGAAATACGGCGCCATTTTCAATAGCGACTGCGATCTGCTGATAAGCCCCTTTAAGCCACAGAATGAAAACCTTATCGCCCGCCCCTTCACCCGCTTTCGCACCGGCGTTTTCGCCTCCCCGGATTACCTGGCGCAACACCCTATCGCCGAGCCGGAGGCGCTGGTGGATCATGAGTGCATCACCCTGCGCATGCTGGGCGGCAGCGACAATATCTGGACCTTCAAAAGCAAAAACGGCAAACCGCTCAATCTCACGGTAAAGGGGGGATTCGTGTGCGATAACACGCTGCCGGCGGTGGAGCTGGCGAAGCTGGGAATGGGGATCGTTTATGCGCCCTACTATTCACTCGCCACCGAGCTGGCGGCAGGACAGCTGGTTCCCTGTCTGAAGAAGGAGCGCTGCATCGATCTGCAGGCCTGGCTTATCTACCAGCGACGGGACATTCTTCCGCTACGCGTCCAGGCGCTGCTGGACGGCCTCAGCGTCCATATCAAAAACCTGTCTCATTTGCTGCTTTAAGCTCAAGGCGCGGTGGCCAGCTCAAGCTCCAGCAGCCAGGTGATGGCGTCATCACGATGAGTGAAGCACATCTCCGGCGAGGGCTGCAGGCTGGCGCACACCTTCGGACGCAGTGGGGAGCCGAAAATCAGGCACAGATTGTGCTCGGAGAGCTGAATACAGCGGGTATTGGCCGGCTTGCCCTGCGGCATGCCGGGGATCGGCGAGGATATAGAGGGGGCGATGCAACATGCGCCACAATCAGTACGACATTCCACAACCCAGCTCCCAAACGCTCATTTTGCGCCACAGCCTAAACGTTTTGCCAGAAGATAGCAAAACTCGCGAATTCCACTTGCCTGAACGCCCGGGCGCGAGTAGTTTTACGCGATATTTTTGACTCGTTAAGTGACAGGATTACTGCAATGCCAAGAGCGAATGAAATTAAAAAAGGTATGGTGCTGAATTACAACGGCAAGCTGCTGATTGTAAAAAATATCGATATTCAGTCACCCAGCGCCCGCGGTGCTGCGACACTGTATAAAATGCGCTTCTCCGATGTGCGTACCGGCCTGAAAGTAGAAGAGCGCTTCAAAGGCGACGATATCGTCGATACCGTGACCCTGACCCGCCGTTTCGTTGACTTCTCCTATGTCGATGGCAACGAATACGTGTTCATGGATAAAGAAGACTACACCCCTTACACCTTCACGAAAGAGCAGATCGAAGAAGAGCTGCAGTTTATTCCGGAAGGCGGCATGCCGGATATGCAGGTGTTGACCTGGGACGGCCAGCTTCTGGCGCTTGAGCTGCCGCAGACCGTGGACCTGGAAATTATCGAAACCGCGCCGGGTATTAAAGGGGCATCCGCCAGCTCCCGCACCAAGCCCGCCACCATGAGCACCGGCCTGGTGATTCAGGTGCCGGAATACCTGACCACAGGTGAGAAAATCCGCATTCATATCGAAGAGTGCCGCTATATGGGCCGCGCGGATTAATTTTCCGTGACGAGTTGACCAGAAAAAAGGACAGCCGCTGGCTGTCCTTTTTGTTATCCCCGTTGCCGCGATTACAGCAGCTCAGGGTATTTGGTCATCTTCAGCGCCAGCTCCACGCCGCGCACTTCCGCCATACCCTTGAGACGGCCAATCGCCGAATAGCCTGGGTTGGTTTTCTTGCGCAGATCGTCCAGCATCTGATGACCATGATCCGGACGGAACGGGATCGGGCGCAGATCGCCGGCCTGTTTACGCCGCTGCTCTTCACGCAGAATCGCATCCACCACCGCCACCATATTGACGTCGCCGCTAAGGTGCGCCGCCTCGTGGAAGGTTTTCGGGTTCGCCTCGCGGCAGGTGGCGCGCAGATGGGTAAAGTGGATGCGATCGCCAAAGGTTTCCACCATCTTCACCAGATCGTTATCGGCGCGGACGCCATAGGATCCGGTGCACATGGTAAAGCCGTTATTGATGCTGTCCACTGTCTCTTTCAGCCACTGCATATCTTCGATGGTCGACACGATACGCGGCAGGCCCAGGATCGGCCGCGGCGGATCGTCCGGATGCACTGCCAGTCGGATCCCCACCTCTTCGCACACCGGTACGATGGCCCGCAGGAAATAGGCCATATTTTCGCGCAGCTGCGCTTTATCGATGTGGTCATATTCCGCCAGGCGCGCGCGGAACTGGTCGAGGGTGTAGCCCTCTTCCGCCCCCGGCAGGCCGGCGATGATATTGCGGGTCAGTTTCTCAATGTCCGCTTCGCTCATCGCCTTATAATACGCCTCGGCCTGGCGCTGCTCTTCTTCGCTGTAATCCGCTTCCGCCCCCGGGCGTTTGAGGATATGCAGCTCAAAGGCGGCGAAGGCGATCTGATCGAAACGCAGCGCCCGGGAGCCGTCCGGCAGCTCATATTCCAGATCGGTGCGCGTCCAGTCGAGGATCGGCATAAAGTTGTAGCATACGGTATCGATGCCGCAGGCCGCGAGGTTGCGGATGCTCTGCTGATAGTTGGCAATCCAGGTCGCATACTGTCCGCTGTGGGTTTTAATATCCTCGTGCACCGGAATGCTTTCGACCACCGACCAGGTCAGCCCTTTCGCCGCTAACAGCGCCTGACGCTCTTTAATCTCGTCGACCGGCCAGACCTGACCGTTTGCAATATGGTGCAGCGCAGTGACGACCCCGGTCGCCCCCGCCTGTCGTACATCATCAAGCGATACCGGATCGTTCGGCCCATACCACCGCCAGGTTTGCTCCATCGCTATGCCCTCACAAAAGTTGTTATACCAATAATGGCGACAATCATGACGACTACCATACATGTTTCTCGTCAGACTGCAAACAGAGCCGGCGCATTGATTGATCCAGCTCACAGTCAGCGGATAATTTCGGCTTACCAATTTAATTTCCTGTCATATAACTTTAGACTGGCAATGTTAATAAGCAGTTAAACAGGTGTGTAAAGAATGACAACAATTGCAACCGCTACGCTACCGGAAAACGTGCAACGTCCTCAGTACGATCGCAGCCAGCTCCGCTCGCGTATTGTCCATTTCGGCTTTGGCGCGTTTCATCGCGCGCACCAGGCGCTGCTGACCGATCGCGTGCTGAATAACATCGGCGGCGACTGGGGGATCTGCGAAATCAGTCTGTTCAGCGGCGATACGCTGATGAGCCAGCTTCGCGAACAGGACCACCTGTTTACCGTACTGGAAAAAGGCGCCGACGGTAATCAGCCCATTGTTATCGGCGCGGTGCACGAATGCCTGAACGCCAGGCTCGATTCGCTGGCGGCGATTATCGAGAAATTTTGCGAGCCGCAGGTAGCGATTGTCTCGCTGACCATCACGGAAAAAGGTTATTGCATCGATCCGGCGACCGGCAAGCTGGATCCGACGCATCCGCGTATCGTTCACGATCTGGAAAATCCGACGCTGCCGCAGTCGGCTCCCGGTATTTTAGTTGAAGCGCTGGCCCGCCGCCGGGAACGAGGCCTGTCGCCCTTTACCGTGCTCTCCTGCGATAACATTCCCGACAACGGCCACGTAGTGAAAAATGCCGTCCTCGGCATGGCGGAAAAACGCAGTCCGGCGCTGGCGAGTTGGATCGCCGACAACGTTAGCTTCCCTGGCACCATGGTGGATCGCATTGTTCCCGCCGCCACCGCGGAGTCGCTGGCGGAAATCGCCGCCGTGCTGGGGGTGGAAGATCCCTGCGCCATCAGCTGCGAACCCTTCATTCAGTGGGTGGTCGAAGACCACTTTGTCGCCGGGCGCCCCGCCTGGGAGACGGCGGGTGTGCAGATGACCGACGACGTGCTGCCCTGGGAGCAGATGAAGCTGCGGATGCTCAACGGCAGCCACTCTTTCCTCGCCTGGCTTGGCTATCTGGCAGGTCATGCGCACGTCAGCGACTGCATGCAGGATGAGGTCTTCCGCCGCGCCGCCCGCCAGCTGATGCTTGACGAACAGGCCCCGACGCTGACCATTACCGGCGTCGATCTGGCGGCCTATGCCGACAGCCTGATCGCGCGCTTCAGCAACCCGGCGCTCAAACACCGTACCTGGCAAATCGCCATGGACGGCAGCCAGAAGCTGCCCCAGCGTATGCTCGACGGTATTCGCGTGCATCTTGAGCGCGGCAGCCGCTGGCCGCTGCTGGCCCTCGGCGTAGCCGGCTGGATGCGCTACGTCAGCGGTACGGACGATGCCGGTCAGGCCATCGACGTCCGCGATCCGCTGGTGGACAAGATCCAGCAGCGGGTGGCGCAGAGCGATGAGCAGCAGCGCGTTGACGCCCTGCTGGGTCTGGAGGAAATATTTGGCCGCGACCTGCCGCGCAACGCGCAGTTTGTCGCCGGGATCCGCGCCGCCTGGCAGCAGCTGGCGATGCACGGCGCCCGCGAGGTGGTTGCCCGCGCGCTCAATTCTTAACAATATTTGCGCTTATGCGGACAGAATTTCCTTCTGTCCGCCTCAGGACTTCTCTTTTCCCTCTTTTTTCGTCAGGATAGGCGTAACTGTTACAACATTACATTTATCCTGGAGAAAAGAGTGACCAGAACCAATTTGATCACCGGCTTTCTCGGCAGCGGTAAGACGACCTCGATTCTTCATCTGCTGGCGCAGAAGCCTGCGGATGAAAAATGGGCCGTACTGGTTAACGAGTTTGGCGAAGTCGGGATAGACGGCGCCCTGCTGGCCGACAGCGGCGCCCTGCTCAAGGAGATCCCCGGCGGCTGCATGTGCTGTGTCAATGGCCTGCCGATGCAGGTCGGGCTGAATACCCTGCTGCGCCAGGGGAAACCCGATCGTCTGTTGATTGAGCCCACCGGACTTGGCCATCCAAAGCAGATCCTCGATATCCTCACCGCGGCGGTGTATGAACCCTGGATCGATCTGCGCGCGACCCTGTGCATTCTCGATCCGCGTCAGCTACTGGACGAGAAAGCGGTCAACAACGACAACTTTCGTGACCAGCTGGCGGCGGCGGATATCATCGTGGCCAATAAAAGCGATCGGGAAACGCCCGAAAGCGCTCAGGCGTTTGTCGACTGGTGGCAACGCTGGGGCGGCGATCGCCGCCAGGTGTCGGCGACCCAGGGTAATATCGACCTGGCCCTGCTTGATGAACCGCGGCGCAACACCGCCCCGCTGCCGGCGAGCGCGGAGCACGCCCACCGCCATCCCCCAACAGCCGGTCTCGCCGCCCTTAGTCTGGCGGAACACCAGCGCTGGCGCCGCCACCTTAACAGCGGCCAGGGCTATCAGGCCTGCGGCTGGATCTTCGACGCGGAAACGGTCTTTGACACCATCGCCCTGCTGGAGTGGGCCCGGCTGGCGCCGGTGGCGCGCGTCAAAGGTGTGCTGCGCATTGCCGAAGGGGCGGTGCGGATCAACCGCCAGGGCGAGGATCTGCATATCGAGACCCTTAGCGTCGCCCCGCCCGATAGCCGCATCGAGCTTATCTCCGCCCATGAAGCCGACTGGAACGCGCTCCAGACCTCATTGTTGAGGCTTCGTTTAAGTTAAGGCGGCTAAGGTTGCCGCCGACTGTCACAAAATCGCAATGGCTATGATGAAAAACCGAATTCCTTTAATCCTGCTGCTTAACATCGCGGGTGTGGCGCTATTTTGCTCCTGGTATCTGCCAGCCAACCACGGCGCGTGGGCGCCGGTAGACGCCGCGATCTTCCATTTCTTTAACCATGGCGTCAGCGTCAGCCGCGCTTACGCCTGGCTGCTGGCGATCATCAACAATCGCGCCTTCGACGCCTGCTCGCTGCTGGCGATGGGTTGTCTGATGCTCAGCTACTGGCTCAAGGCGCCGGCGGCAAGCCGTCGTCAGATTGCCATTATGGGCGTGGTGATGCTGCTGGCGGCGGTGATCATCAACCAGCTGGCGCAGCACCTGATGCCGGTTCAGCGCGCCAGTCCGTCGCTGTTTTTTAACGGTGTCACCCGCGTCAGCGACGTCGTTAATTTCCCCACTAAGGATGCTTCCAAGGACAGCTTCCCCGGCGATCATGGGATGATGCTGCTGATCTTCGCGAGCTTTATGTGGCGCTATTTTGGCCGCCGCGCGCTGGCCGTGGCGCTGGTGATATTTGTGGTCTTTGCTTTCCCGCGGGTGATGATTGGCGCCCACTGGTTCAGCGATATTGCCGTCGGCTCTCTGACCGCCGTGCTGATTGGCGCGCCCTGGGTATTGATGACGCCGCTGAGCGATAAACTGATCGCCTTTTTCGATCGCTACTTACCCGGCGGAATATCGGCCAAATAAAGCCGCGGGCCGCCGCCAGGGGCATTATCTATAAGGGGACCTTTTGGGTCCCTTTTTTCAATTGTCCTTTTTTTCAACATCACGTTCATCTTCTTGTCACATTAATCCCGTGACAAATGAAGGAATTGTCTGTTTTTTGCCCGTAATTGCCGCAATTTTGGCCTTTCCCGATGATTCACTTTTTGTCACCAAAATACTTATAAGAAATCGCGCAAAACCGCTCGCCATGCGGCGTTTGATAGGGTAATCTCGTTCTCGTTTTGCCTTTTCCGCAACATTAATTCAGGCCCTGAATAAAATTGTGCGTGACTGCACAAATTTAAACTTAAGGAATTGTCTCATTGCGGATGGGTATTTAGGCTCTAACACGTTTGGCATTTTTTATAACGACATTGTCGTTAAGGACAACAAGGGAAAATAAACAGCATGGTCAAATCTCAGCCGATTTTGAGATACATCTTGCGGGTAGCCCCCGCGATTGCAGTAGCGGTTCTGCTTTCCGCGTGTAGTTCAACAAGTACCGCCAGGAATATGCATTCTGAGACGCATGCTGTGGGTAGTGGCGATTTATCATCACTGCAAGCCTCTCAGGATGAATTTGAAACGATGGTCCGTAACCTGGACGTGAAGTCCCGTTTAATGGATCAGTATGCCAGCTGGAAAGGCGTGCGTTACCGCCTCGGCGGCAGCACTCGCAAAGGTATCGACTGCTCGGCGTTCGTGCAGCGCACCTTCCGCGAACAATTTGGTCTGGAACTGCCGCGTTCAACTTCTGAACAGCAGGAAACCGGAAAATCGATTTCCCGTACCCAGCTGCGTACTGGCGATCTGGTTCTGTTCCGCGCCGGCTCTACCGGCCGCCATGTCGGGATCTACCTCGGCAACAACCAGTTTGTTCACGCCTCTACCAGCAGCGGAGTGACCATCTCCAGCATGGATGAGCCATACTGGAAAAAGCGCTACAACGAAGCGCGTCGAGTCCTGAGCCGCTCGTAAACTGTCCTCTACCGCCGCCGGTTATCCCTTGGCTGGAAGCGGGATAAAAAACACTGCCCCGGCAGTGTTTTTTTTTGCCACCTGATTCTGAACGACGCAAAATAAGCTATGTCTTTTAAGTGGGAATGAGAAAAACGACGACTGACAACCCGTTGCTGCGCATCAATAACACGGAAAGACTATAGCTATGCTGACTCGCTACTTTTCGCCCCAGCGTAAAACCTGGCTAACCAGCCTGTGCGTGGGCATTATCGTCGCGCTACTGGCTGGCAGCATTCAGTTTATGGTGATTTACCATAACCGGGCCGAGCGTTTCGACGCCATTATCAACAATGTTAATACCTATCTGAAAAGCTATTTTCACGACCTGCGCCAGACCATTGACGGCCTGCAGCCGCTGGTGGAGCAGCCCTGCGAGAATATTGACTCCGGGCTTACCTCCCATGCCGCGTTCAGCCCTAACGTCCGCGCTTTCCTGCTGGTCAAAAACGGCGTGGCCTTTTGCTCCTCGGCAACCGGCGCCATGAATACTCCCCTCACCCAGCTGATCCCGGCCATTGATATCCGCAAACCCCTTGATATGGCGATTTTGCCAGGCACGCCGATGATGCCGAAGAGCGCGGCGCTGGCGCTATGGGTAGGCAAACCCGGTGATGAAAACAGCGGCATTTTCGTGTCGATTAACGCCAATCTCACGCCGTATATCCTCTATTCCGCACGGCAGAATGATTTCAGCGGTATTGCGCTGGTCATCGGCCACACCGCTATCTCCACCTTCAGTAACCGGCTGGTGGATCCGCAAACGCTGCATAACGTGCCTATCCGCGAAGTGCAGATCGACGGTTTCCCCCTTAAGGTCTACCTGTATGCCAACAGCTGGCTGGCGGAAAATACGCAGTTTGCTCTGCTGCTCGGGGTGGTGTGCGGCCTGCTGGCGGGGCTGCTCTGCTATTACGTGCTGTCGATCAAATCCGATCCGCGAAAATCCATTCTGCTGGGGATCAAAAACAACCAGTTCTACGTCGTCTATCAGCCGGTGGTGAATGCCCAGACTCTGCGTATCAGCGGCGTGGAGGTCCTGATGCGCTGGCGCCATCCGGTGGTGGGCGAAATTCCGCCTGACGTCTTTATTAACCTCGCGGAAACCCAGCAGATGATCGTGCCGCTGACCGATCACCTGCTGGCGCTGATCGCCCGCGACGCGCCGGCGCTGAAGCGTATTCTGCCGCACGGCGTCAAGCTGGGGCTCAACATTTCCCCCGCCCATCTGCAGGCCGACAGCTTCCGCGACGATATGCTGCGCTTCGCCGCCGCGCTGCCCGCCGGCCATTTTCACGTGGTGCTGGAGGTCACAGAGCGGGCGATGATTGACAAAGAAAAATCGGTCGCTAACTTCGCCTGGCTGCACCAGCACGGTTTTGAAATCGCGATCGATGATTTTGGCACCGGGCATAGCGCGTTGATCTATCTCGAACGCTATAACTTCGATTATCTGAAGATCGATCGCGGCTTTGTGCAGGCGATCGGCACCGAAACCGTCACCTCGCCAGTGCTGGATGCGGTGCTGACCCTCAGCCGTCGGCTGAAATTGATGACCGTTGCCGAAGGGGTGGAGACCCAGGAGCAGGCGGAGTGGCTCCGCGCTCAGGGAGTGCATTTCCTGCAGGGGTACTGGATCAGCCGGCCGCTGTCGCTGGCGGCGCTGGTGGCCGCGCACGATGAACCCGCGAATTATTTCACAACGCGCTAAGTCTCACTTATGATGCGGGAACAGAAGTCGGCCACGGGGGCCGGCTATGACAGGGTATTCTGCCGCCTATGTATGCGCGACTTTTTCTGCTTCTGCTTGCTCTGTTTAGCCTGAGCGCTAAAGCGCAATCCATTCAGGAAAGCGTCGCCTTCGCGATTATCGGCGAACCGAAATACGCCGCCGGTTTCAGCCATTTTGATTATGTTAATCCACAGGCGCCGAAAGGCGGCACCCTCACCCTGGCGGCGATTGGCACCTTTGACAACTTCAACCGCTACGCGCTGCGCGGCAATCCCGCGGTACGCACTGAGGCGCTCTACGATCCCCTGTTCACCACCTCGGATGATGAGCCCGGCAGCTACTATCCGTTGATTGCCGAACGGGCGCGCTACGCCGGGGACTATTCATGGATGGAGATCGCCCTCAACCCGCGCGCCCGTTTTCACGACGGCACGCCGATCACCGCCCGCGATGTCGCTTTTACCTTTAATAAGTTTATGACCGAAGGGGTGCCGCAGTTCCGCCTCTTTTATAAAGGCACCACCGTGAAGGCCATCGCGCCGTTGACCGTGCGTATCGACCTCGGCCAGCCCGGTAAAGAGAACATGCTGAGCCTGCTGAGCCTGCCGGTGATGCCCGAGGCGTTCTGGCGTCATCACAAACTCAGCGACCCGCTGTCAAAGCCGCCGCTGGCCAGCGGGCCCTACCGCATCAGCGCCTGGCGGATGGGACAGTATATTACCTATTCCCGGGTCGCCGACTACTGGGCGGCCGACCTGCCGGTCAACCGCGGTCGCTGGAACTTCGATACGCTGCGCTATGACTATTATCTTGACGACAACGTCGCTTTCGAAGCCTTTAAAGCCGGGGCCGTCGACCGCCGGGAAGAGACGGTCGCCAAAAACTGGGCCACCCGCTACGTCGGCCGCAACTTCAGCCGCGGCTACATCATTAAAGAGGAGTATGCCAACACCTCGGCGCAGGATACCCAGTGGCTGGCGTTCAATATCCAGCGCCCGGTATTCGCCGATCGCCGGGTGCGGGAGGCCATTACCCTGGCGTTTGATTTTGAATGGATGAACAAAGCGCTGTTCTACAGCGCCTATCAGCGCGCCAATAGCTATTTCCAGAACACTGAATATGCCGCCCGCAGCCTGCCCGACGCGGCCGAACTGGCCCTGCTGACGCCGATGAAAAACGAACTGCCCCCCGAGCTCTTCAGCCAGGTTTACCAGCCGCCGGTCTCCCGCGGCGATGGCTTTGACCGCGCCAACTTACTCAAAGCCGACGCCCTGCTCAACGCGGCAGGCTGGACGGTGAAGAACCAGCGCCGGGTTAACGCCGCCACCGGTAAGCCGCTGCGCTTTGAGCTGCTGATGCCGGCCGGAAGCAATGACCGCT
The DNA here is from genome assembly GCF_030128585.1 of Klebsiella sp. K5-204. Taxonomy (NCBI): domain Bacteria; kingdom Pseudomonadati; phylum Pseudomonadota; class Gammaproteobacteria; order Enterobacterales; family Enterobacteriaceae; genus Klebsiella; species Klebsiella sp. K5-204. Next base: position 317,370 of record NZ_JAKUZS010000006.1, on the reverse strand, counting down.
GGGTGCTGCCGTTCCAGCACAACCTGCAGCGCCTGGGGATCGTCATGGATATTCGTCAGGTGGATAACTCGCAGTACAGCAACCGCCGCCGCAGCCGCGATTACGACATGATGCCAAGCCTGTGGCGTGCCATGCCCTGGCCGGGGACCGACCTGCAAATATCCTGGGCGTCAGACTATATTCACTCCAGCTACAACGCGCCGGGGGTGCAAAGTCCGGTGGTAGATAAACTGATTGCGCAGATCCTGCAGTGGCAGGGTAATAAGCAGAAGCTGATCCCGCTCGGCCGGGCGCTGGACCGCGTCCTCACCTGGAACCACTATATGTTGCCGATGTGGTATATGGCGCAGGACCGCACCGCGTGGTGGAATAAATTCTCGTTCCCGAAAACCCGCCCCATTTATTCGTCCGGCCTTGATACCTGGTGGTATGACGTGAACAAAGCGGCCACCCTCCCCGCGGACAGACGCTAAGGACATACCATGGGCAGTTACCTGATCCGCCGTTTGCTGTTAGTGATCCCCACCCTGTGGGCCATCATCACCATTAACTTTTTTATTGTGCAGATCGCCCCCGGCGGCCCGGTCGACCAGGCCATCGCCGCCATCGAATTTGGTCAGCACGGCGGAATGCCAGGCGCCGGCGACGGCGGGATGGGCGCCAGCCATGCCCGCACCGGCGCCGGCAATATCAGCGAGGGGCACTATCGCGGCGGGCGCGGCCTCGATCCGGAAGTCATCGCCGAGATCACCCACCGCTACGGCTTCGACAAACCGCTGCACGAGCGCTACCTGAAGATGCTGGGCGATTATCTGCGCTTTGATTTTGGCGACAGCCTGTTTCGCAGCGCCTCCGTGCTGCAGCTGATTAAAGACAGCCTGCCGGTCTCGGTGAGCCTCGGGCTGTGGAGCACGCTGATCATCTATCTGGTCTCCATTCCGCTGGGCATCCGCAAAGCCGTCAGCAACGGCAGCCGCTTTGACATCTGGAGCAGTACGCTGATTATCATTGGCTATGCGATCCCCGCCTTTCTGTTCGCCATCCTGCTGATCGTGATTTTTGCCGGCGGCAGCTATTTCGACCTCTTCCCGCTGCGCGGTCTGGTCTCGCCAAACTTCGACACCCTGCCGTGGTATGAAAAGATCCTCGACTATCTGTGGCACATCACCCTGCCGGTGCTGGCGACGGTGATCGGCGGCTTCGCCGCCCTGACCATGCTGACCAAAAACAGCTTCCTCGACGAGATCCGCAAACAGTATGTGGTTACCGCCCGCGCCAAAGGGGTCGGGGAGAAACAGATCCTCTGGGGACACGTGTTCCGCAACGCCATGCTGCTGGTGATCGCTGGTTTCCCGGCCACCTTTATCAGTATGTTCTTTACCGGCTCGCTGCTGATCGAAGTGATGTTCTCGTTGAATGGTCTGGGGCTGCTGGGCTATGAAGCGACGGTCTCCCGCGACTATCCGGTGATGTTCGGGACGCTCTATATTTTCACCCTGATCGGCCTGCTGCTTAATATCGTCAGCGATATTAGCTATACGCTGGTCGACCCGCGTATTGATTTTGAGGGCCGCTAATGTCGTTCTTCAGTCCCGTTAATCAGGCCCGCTGGGCGCGCTTTTGCCACAACCGTCGCGGTTACTGGTCGCTGTGGCTGTTTTTAATTCTCTTCCTCTGCAGCCTGGGGGCTGAGCTGTTGGCTAACGATCGGCCGCTGCTGGTGCAGTACCGGGGCCAGCTGTACGTCCCGGTGTTAAAAAACTATACCGAGCAGACCTTCGGCGGCGCATTCGCCACCGCCGCCGACTATCAGGATCCCTGGCTGCAGCAGCAGCTGGCCAGCCACGGCTGGGCGCTTTGGCCGCCGGTGCGCTTCGGCGCGACGACGATCAATTTTGCCAGCACGGTTCCTTTTCCATCGCCGCCCTCGGCCAGCAACTGGCTCGGCACCGACGCCAACGGCGGCGATGTGCTGGCGCGGATCCTTTATGGGACGCGCATCTCGGTACTGTTTGGTCTGCTGTTGACGCTGTTCTCCAGCGTGCTGGGGGTGCTGGCCGGTGCGATACAAGGTTATTACGGCGGTAAAATCGACCTCTGGGGGCAGCGTTTTATCGAAGTCTGGTCCGGTATGCCGACGCTGTTTCTGATCATCCTGCTCTCCAGCGTCGTGCAGCCGGGCTTCTGGTGGCTGCTGGCGATCACCGTCCTGTTTGGCTGGATGACGCTGGTGGGCGTGGTGCGCGCTGAATTTCTTCGCACCCGCAACTACGACTACATCCGGGCGGCGCAGGCGTTAGGGGTCAGCGACCGGCAGATCATCCTGCGGCATATGCTGCCCAACGCGATGGTGGCGACCCTCACCTTCCTGCCTTTTATTCTCTGCAGCTCTATTACCACCCTGACGTCGCTGGATTTTCTCGGCTTCGGCCTGCCGCTCGGCTCGCCCTCCCTCGGCGAGCTGCTCCTGCAGGGCAAAAACAACCTGCAGGCGCCCTGGCTGGGCATTGCCGCGTTTCTCTCTGTCGCCGTGCTGCTGACGCTGCTGATTTTCATCGGTGAAGCGGTTCGCGACGCCTTTGACCCCAGTAAGGCGGTGTAATATGACCCACCCGCTGTTAGCTATCGACAATCTCTCTATCGCCTTTCGCCAGCAGGGGGAGACGCAGACCGTCGTGCATAATCTGTCGCTCGAGGTGGCGGCCGGCGAAACGCTGGCCCTGGTGGGGGAATCCGGCTCCGGTAAGAGCATCTCCGCCCTGTCGGTGCTGCGGCTGCTCCCTACCCCGCCGGCCAGCTACCCCAGCGGCGATATCCGTTTTCATGGCCAGTCGCTGCTGCATGCGGATGAGGCGACCCTGCGCGGCGTGCGCGGCAACCGGATCGCGATGATCTTTCAGGAGCCGATGGTGTCGCTCAATCCCCTGCATACCCTGGAAAAACAGCTCTACGAGGTGCTGTCGTTACACCGGGGAATGCGCAAAGAGGCGGCGCGCGGAGAGATCCTCGACTGCCTGGAGCGCGTCGGGATCCGTCAGGCGCCGCGGCGGCTGGCGGACTATCCGCACCAGCTCTCGGGCGGCGAGCGCCAGCGGGTGATGATCGCCATGGCGCTGCTGACGCGCCCGGAGCTGTTGATCGCCGACGAGCCGACCACCGCCCTCGATGTGTCAGTGCAGGCGCAAATTCTGCAGCTGCTGCGCGAGCTAAAGCGGGAGCTGAACATGGGGATGCTGTTTATCACCCATAACCTGAGCATCGTCCGCCAGCTGGCTGACCGGGTGGCGGTGATGCAGAACGGCCGCTGCGTGGAGCACAATCACTGTCGGGCGCTGTTTAGCGCGCCGGCCCATCCTTACACCCAACGCCTGCTGGATAGCGAACCGGACGGCGAGCCGGTGCCGCTGGCCGCCGATGCCCCGGTGCTGCTGCAGGCGGAGGCGTTACAGGTGGCGTTCCCCATTCGCCGGGGGATCCTGCGTCGGGTGGTCGATCACCATCGGGTGGTCAATGATCTCCATTTCCAGCTACGGGCCGGCGAGACGCTGGGTCTGGTGGGAGAATCGGGTTCCGGCAAAAGCACGACCGGTCTGGCGCTGCTGCGCCTGATCCCCTCCGAGGGCAAGATAACCTTTGCCGGCCAGCCGATTCAGGGACGCGGTCGCCGACAGCTGCTGCCGCTGCGCCGACAGATGCAGGTGGTTTTTCAGGATCCGAACTCGTCGCTCAATCCGCGCCTGACGGCGCAGCAGATCATTGAGGAGGGCCTGCGCGTCCACCAGCCGACGCTGACGGCGGCTGAACGCGAACAGGCGGTGATCCTTGCCATGCAGGAGGTCGGCCTCGACCCGGCCAGCCGCCAGCGCTACCCGGCGGCTTTCTCCGGCGGCCAGCGCCAGCGTATCGCCATCGCCAGAGCGTTAATCGTCAAGCCGCAGCTGATCGTCCTCGACGAGCCGACTTCCTCGCTGGATAAAACCGTTCAGGCGCAGATCCTGAATCTGCTGAAAGCATTACAGCTGAAGCATCAGCTGGCCTATATTTTTATCAGCCATGATTTAGGCGTGGTGCGCGCGCTGTGTCACCAGGTGATGGTGTTGCGGCAGGGAGTGGTGGTCGAACAGGGCGAGTGCCAGTCCGTCTTCAGCGCGCCCCGGCATGAGTATACCCGCCAGTTGCTGGCGCTAAGCTGACGGTCAGAAAGGGTTATTGCCGGAGAAGGGCTCGGCGATCGCCACGCCAAAGTTTTTCAGACGACAGGTGGCGGCAAACTCATCCTGCAGATTAACGAACAGGCAGGGCTCGCCTTCGCACTCCAGAACGGAACAGTCGACTTCGATGTCGCTTAACGCCTGGCTGAGCTTATGCATCACCGGCCAGGCTTTTTCACCGTCCGGACTCAGCAACTTCAGGGCGACGAGACTGTTTTCGTTCTGCGCGCCGTTTTGCGGAATCGGTTCAACTCTGGAACCCGCAAAACCGGCCAGCCAGCGATAGCTCTGCGGCAGACGGTGTACGATAGAGAGTTGTTGTGTATTCACGTGGTTTCCCCGGAAGCAAAAGGCTTCACAATAAATTTACATCAATATTAACACACTGTTGACAAATAGTCCTGCTCAGACGCAGAAAACGTTTACAGCCGCGGCGGCCCAGGGTTAAGCGCTTATATTCCAGCGTGTTATTTTTTAACCCGGCAAGCCGATTGGCGCTATATGTACCCGTTTCTGTGATCCAAAACAACTTTTTTATCGCAACAATGCGACTTTTTACACTAATTGATTTTACATAAAGGAAACAAATCGCAGAACCCTGAAGCCCATTGCGGTTGACGTGCATCAAGAAAGGGGCGATTTCGCCCCTGAAAATGTGACCTAGCGTGCGATTTTTCGCCGGCGGGAAGCGTAAAGGGAGAAGAAAATAGAGCTGGTGGCGCAGAAGGCGATGGAGATCAGCATCGGCCAGGCGGTGGTAAAGGTGGCCATCGACAGCAGCGCGCCGATAATCGCCCCGATACCAAAGCGGAAAGTCCCCGCCAGCGACGAAGCGGTGCCCGCCATATGCGGAAACTCATCGAGGATCACCGCCATCGCGTTCGACGACACCATCGATACGCAGCCAACGAAGGCCGCCACGCCGATGACCAGCGACCAGAAGCCGACGTCGAGCAGCGCGCAAACCACCATCCACACCGCCATGGCAAACTGGATCCACAGCCCGGCGCGGAACATGCGCAACGCTCCTACCCGCCGCACAAACCGGCTGTTGAACATGGTCATCAGGAACAGAAAGACAATGTTCAGCGCAAAATAGTAGCCAAAGTGCTGAGGCGCGACGTGGTTAATATTGATATAGACGAAAGGCCCGGCGCTAAGAAAAGAGAACATGCCCGCGAAGCTGAAGCCGCTCGCCAGCATATAGCTCAGGACCCGCTTATGGCGGAACAGGGTGGCAAAGTTACCCAGCGTGGTGCGCAGGTGGAACGGCTGACGCCTTTCAGCCGGCAGCGTTTCGCGGATAAACAGGCCGATCATCAGCGACGCCAGCAGGGCCGCCAGGGCGAGGATCCAGAAGATGGCATGCCAGCTGAACCAGACCAGCACCGCCCCGCCGACCATCGGCGCCACCAGCGGCGCAATGGTCGTCACCAGCATGACAAACGACATCATCCGCGAAAACTCATCTTTCGGATAGATATCGCGCATCAGGGCGTTGATCACCACGCTGGCCGCCGCGGCCGCCAGACCGTGGAAGAAGCGCATGGCGATCAGCATCTCGATGGTCTGCGACAGGGCGCAGGCCACCGCCGCCGCGGCGAAGACCAGCGTTCCGCCGAGGATCACCGGCTTGCGGCCGAGGCTGTCGGCCATCGGACCGTACAGCAGCTGCCCCAGCGCAAAGCCGAGGATATAGGTGCTGAGGGTCATCTGCGCGCTGCCGTCCGGCACGTGGTACTGGGCAGCGATCACCGGCAGGGCCGGGAGATACATATCGATCGACAGCGGCATCAGCATGGCCAGCAGGCCAAGGATAAAGACAATCCCCAGAGACGAATTTTGCTTCAGCGTCACGTTTTGCTCCGTGGCTGCGGGGCGCCCACGCTGGCGATTTCCGCTTCCGTCAGCGGACGATATTCACCCGGCGCCAGAGATTCATCCAGCAGGATGTCGCCGATGCGTTCCCGATGCAGGCCAACCACGTGGTTGCCCACGGCGGCGAACATGCGTTTCACCTGATGGTAGCGGCCTTCGCTAATGGTGAGGCGCACTTCGGTCGGAGTGATAACTTCCAGCACCGCCGGTTTGGTGAGATCTTTTTCGTTATGCAGTTGGACGCCTTTGGCAAACAGCTCCGCGGTCCCTTCCGCCAGCGGGCTTTCCAGCGCCACCAGATAGGTTTTTTCACAGTGGTGTCGCGGCGAGGTAATGCGGTGCGACCATTGGCCGTCATCGGTCATCAGCACCAGTCCGGTGGTGTCGATATCCAGCCGACCGGCGGCATGCAGCTTATGCGCCACCGGCTCGTCGAGGAAATAGAGGATAGTCGGATGATCGGGATCGTCGGTGGAACAGACGTACCCTTGCGGCTTGTTGAGCATAAAATAGCGCGGGCCGTTCTGCTGGGTCAGCGTGTTCCCGTCATACTCCACCTCGTGCTCCGGCTGAAGCTTAAAGGAAGCATCTTTTACAATGTCGCCGTCCACGGTAACGCGGCTGCCGCGGATTTCACGCCCGGCAATAGCCCGGCTGACGCCAAGCTGCTGAGCGATAAACTTATCAAGTCGCATGAGATTTTTTTAGCCTGTCAAAGTGCTGGAGCGGGCAAATCGCCCGAAAAAGAAGAATTTCACTGGCTAGTATAACGGGCTCTTAACACCACTCAAGGGAAAAGATTCATGGCATACTATTCGCGAGTTAATTAGCCCCGTGAATTCATGACTTTTACATTACGTCCTTACCAACAAGAAGCCGTCGATGCCACCCTCGCCTGGTTCCGTCGCCATACCGAGCCGGCGGCGATTGTCCTGCCCACCGGCGCGGGCAAAAGCCTGGTGATCGCCGAGCTTGCCCGCCTGGCCCGCGGCCGCGTGCTGGTGCTGGCCCACGTCAAAGAGCTGGTGGCGCAGAATCATGCCAAATACTGCGCCCTTGGCCTCGAGGCGGATATCTTTGCCGCCGGTCTGCAGCGAAAAGAGAGCCACGGCAAAGTGGTGTTCGGTAGCGTGCAGTCGGTGGCGCGCAATCTCGACCAGTTTCGCAGCGAATTTTCGCTACTCATCGTCGATGAATGCCACCGCATTAGCGATGATGACGACAGTCAGTATCAGCACATCATCAGCCACCTGCGGCAGGTCAACCCGCAGCTCCGGCTGCTCGGCCTGACGGCGACCCCGTTCCGCCTCGGCAAGGGGTGGATCTATCAGTTCCACTACCACGGGATGGTGCGTGGCGATGAAAAAGCGCTGTTCCGCGACTGCATCTATGAGCTGCCGCTGCGCTATATGATTAAGCACGGCTACCTGACGCCGCCGGAACGCCTCGATATGCCGGTGGTACAGTACGATTTCAGCCGCCTGCAGGCGCAAAGCAACGGCCTGTTCAGCGAGGCCGATCTTAATCACGAACTGAAAAAACAGCAGCGCATTACACCGCATATCGTCAGCCAGATCGTGGAGTTCGCCGAAAGCCGCAAAGGGGTGATGATCTTCGCCGCCACCGTGGAGCACGCCCGGGAAGTGACCGGCCTGCTGCCGGCAGGCCAGGCGGCTCTGATCACCGGGGAAACCCCGGGTCCGGAGCGAGATCGCATCATCGAGGCGTTTAAAGCGCAGGCGTATCGCTATCTGGTGAACGTCGCGGTGCTGACCACCGGCTTCGACGCCCCGCACGTCGACCTGATCGCCATCCTCCGCCCCACCGAGTCGGTGAGTCTTTACCAACAGATCGTTGGCCGCGGCCTGCGCCTGGCACCGGGAAAAACCGACTGCCTGATCCTCGACTACGCCGGCAACCCGCACGACCTGTACGCCCCGGAAGTGGGGACGCCGAAGGGCAAAAGCGACAACGTGCCGGTGCAGGTCTTCTGCCCGGCCTGCGGCTTCGCCAACACCTTCTGGGGAAAAACCACCGCCGACGGCACCTTGATTGAGCATTTTGGCCGCCGCTGCCAGGGGTGGTTCGAAGATGACGACGGCCACCGCGAACAGTGCGACTTCCGCTTTCGCTTCAAAAACTGCCCGCAGTGCAACGCGGAAAACGATATCGCCGCCCGCCGCTGCCGGGAGTGCGACACCATTCTGGTTGACCCGGACGACATGCTGAAGGCGGCGCTGAAGCTGAAGGACGCGCTGGTGCTGCGCTGCAGCGGCATGGCCCTGCAGCACGGTAGCGACGAGAAAGGCCCGTGGCTGAAAATCACCTACTACGATGAGGACGGCGCCGACGTCAGTGAGCGCTTCCGTCTGCAAACGCCCGCCCAGCGTACCGCCTTTGAGCAGTTGTTTATCCGCCCGCATACCCGCACGCCGGGAGTGCCGCTGCGCTGGATAACGCCGGCGGATATCGTGGCCCAGCAGGCGCTGCTGCGCCATCCGGACTTTGTCGTCGCCCGCATGAAAGGCCAGTACTGGCAGGTGCGGGAAAAAGTGTTCGATTATCAGGGGCGTTTTCGCCGCGCCAACGAGCTGCGTTAATCACCCGAAAGCTGAGGTTTTGATTGCCCGTGTGTCGTTTGGCGGCTATAATGCCGCCCGCTTTTGCATTCGCAAAGCAGATAATCCGCCTGTTGCTGGGTCGCCTGTAGCAGGCTTTATATAAAGAGAGACATCAATGTTTACTATCAACGCAGAAGTACGTAAAGAGCAGGGTAAGGGTGCGAGCCGCCGCCTGCGCGCAGCTAACAAGTTCCCGGCAATCATCTACGGTGGCGAAGCTGCTCCGGTTGCTATCGAACTGGACCACGACAAAGTATGGAACATGCAGGGCAAAGCTGAGTTTTACGGCGAAGTTCTGACCGTCGTTGTTGATGGCAAAGAAGAAAAAGTCAAAGTTCAGGCTGTTCAGCGCCACGCGTTCAAGCCGAAACTGACTCACATCGACTTCGTTCGCGCGTAATCGCCGATAGCAAGTTGTATGGCAAGCGCCCCGGGGTCTTCGGCTCCGGGGCGTTTTGTTATCCGCGCCGCCAAAGCGCCGGCGCCTCGTCCACGATGTCGCTCAGCAGCCGGTGCTTATTCATTCCGGGCAGCCAGAGCATCACCATGGTGACATTCAGCCCCTGACTGCCGACCTCCGTCGCGATTTCACCGACTCCCCGCCACTCGCCTGGCCGCAAATGGTCCGGTAAAAACCCCCAGCCCCTCCCCTGCTCCATCGCATGGCGCAGCAGGGTAATTTCGTTCATATACAGCGTATGGCCGGAGATCTGCAGCCGGCGGGCAATCTGATCGTCGCTGCGCCGGTGCATCACCAGCTGCGGCGTCAACGACAGATTCAGCAGCGTCAGCGGCCGCGCGGCATCCCGGAACAGGCGGTCCGCCGCGTAGAAACGCAGATCCACGGTGCCGAGCGCCCGCCACTCCATTTCGCTGCCCAGCGTGCGGTTGTTGGCCTGGCACATCGCCATATCCGCCACGCCATCGCTCAGCGCCTGCTCGGCTTCGCGCCGTGAGGCGCTCCAACAGCTTAACCGGATCTGCCGCCGGGCCAGCGTATCGGCCAGCGCGCAGAGAAAATCACGTGGGATAAAGGGATCGTACACCAGACGCAGCGCCTGCCCGGCGGTTTGCGGCAGCGTTTGCGCAAAAGACTCGAAAGCCTGCGCCTGACGCAACAGCAGATGCGCCTGACGAAAAAGCTGCTCCCCTTCGGCGGTTAAGGTCAGGGTACGCCCTTCCCGGCTGAACAGCCGATAGCCCAGCGCATCTTCCAGATAGTCCAGCAGATCGCGCAGCGTGGTTCGGTCTTTACCTAACCGAATGGCCGCCCGCGACAGGCTGCCGGTCTCGGCGATGGTGGCGAATGCTTCAATCTGCGCGAAAGAATACTGCAGGGTTTTCATCCTTCTCTCCCTTGCGGGGGAAAATCCCCCCTTTGCTGATTTTAGCCGCCGCGCGCCGATTTATATACTGCGATGCGAATCTATGGCAAACGAGGAAAGGATGATGATAAGAAAACCACTGGCCCTGGCGTTATTCCTGGCGGCGCTGCCGGCCGCGGCAATGGCACAACGCTGCGGCGACCTGACGCTGGATGTCTGCCCAACGCCTTACGACCAAACGCTACCCGCCGCCAAAGATATGCTCAGCTGGGATCAGACTTCACGCGTGATTGGCTTTCGAAATGACTATCGCAACTATGCCGGCGATGTTTTCCGCCACGGCGCCTCGGCGCCGCTGGAACGCGCTGAAAAACAATTGACCGATGCCCGCTATACCCTCAACGGCCACACCTGGACCCTGCAGGATTACCTGAAGCGCGAGAACGTCAGCGGTATGCTGGTGCTGAAAGACGGCAAAGTCGCCTGGAAATATCTTGGCGACGGCAACACCGATACCACCCTGTGGACCTCACGCTCGGTGGGAAAATCGGTGGTCTCGACGCTGGTGGGCATCGCCATTCAGCAGGGTAAGATCCACTCCCTTGATGATCTGATTACCGTTTATGAACCCGAACTGAAAGGCACCGCCTGGGACGGCGTGACGCTGAAGCAGTTGATGCAGCACACCAGCGGTGTGGAATGGAATGAAGACTACACCGACCCGCAGTCGCATTTCGCCCGCCTGACCCAGTGCGAGGCGCAGCCCGGGGCCTATGCCTGCGTGCGCAAGATCGTCACCGGCCTGGCGCGCAAACATCCGGCGGGCGAGCAGTGGTCCTACTCTTCCGGCGGCGCCTGGCTGCTGGGCGATATCCTGGAGCGCGCCACCGGCATGTCGCTGGCCGCCTGGCTTGAGCAGTCGCTGTGGCGGCCCGCCGGGATGGCCCACGACGGCGTATGGCATGCTTATCAGCAAGGGAAGCACGATGTCGGCGCCCACGGCTTTAACGCCACCCTTGAAGACTGGGGCCGCTTCGGCGAATTCGTCGCCCGCGATGGTCGGTTAAGCAACGGCAAACAGCTGGTGCCGGCGGGCTGGTTCGATCAGGCCGCAAGCTGGACCACTGCGCTGAACTCGGTCTCGGCGGCGCATCCGCAAGGTATCTACGGCTATCAGTGGTGGAATAACGCCATTCCGGCGAATGCGCAAAACGTCCAGCCGACGCCGCAGGAAGGGCTGAAAGACTCGCTGTGGGCGCTGGGGATCTACGGCCAGGTGATCATGGTGAACCGCGCGGAACACCTGGTGATCGTCCAGTGGTCGACCTGGCCGCAGGCGGAACCCTCCTTTAACGCCCAGCCGCTGGAAGCGGCGCTGATGTACAGCGCCATTGCCCGCGAGCTGCGTTAACCCTCCCTCCTCCTTGCCGCTCAGCCGGCGAGGAGCGTGTCGGCATTCAGCGCCAGGTGCTGCAGCAGGATAATGGTTTTGGCATCCATGATCTCGCCATCGCGAATGGCCTGCAGCGCCCGCGCCAGCGGCCACTCCAGCACTTCAATGTCCTCACCTTCCGCCGCCAGCCCGCCGCCGTCTCCCTGCCGGTCATCGGCCTGATATTCGGCGATAAAAAAGTAGAGTTTTTCGGTGACAGATCCGGGGCTCATAAAGACGGTGAAGAGGGGCTCGATGCGCGTCACCCGAAAGCCGGTCTCCTCTTCCGCTTCGGCAACGATCCGCGCCTCCGGCGAGGCGTTATCCAACAGCCCGGCCGCCGCTTCAATGAGATATCCGTCGTGACCGTGAGTAAACACCGGAAAACGGAACTGACGGGTCAGGACCACCGTCCGCTTTTCCCGGTTGTAGAGTAAAATGACCGCGCCGTTGCCGCGATCGTAGGCCTCGCGGCTCTGCTCCTGCCAGCGTCCGTCCCGGCGCTGCAGTTCAAAGGTATATTTTTTCAGCGTGTACCAGTTATCAGAGAGCAGCGTCTCGCGAACGTGTCGGACGTGCGGTGCGTGAGTTTGCATGTTATATCCCCTTTCAGATGACAGCAGGCACCATAACATGCATAATCGTGCATAAACAAGATCACTCGTGAAGGAAAAATCATGCTCGCCAGTCAACGAAAACAGCAAATCCTGCAGATCCTTGCGGAGGAAAAACAGGTGATGTCCGGGGAGCTGAGCCAACGGTTTAACGTCTCTGAGGACTCCATTCGCCGCGATCTGCGCGAGCTGGCGGCGGAAGGAAAACTGCAGCGGGTCCACGGCGGGGCGCTGCCCGTCTCTGCCGCCATCGCCCCTATTGAAACACGCAAAAGCGTGCAAATCGCCTCCAAACAGGCGGTAGCGCGCGCTGCCGCCGCCCTGATCCAGCCTGGACAGGTGGTGATTGTCGATGGCGGCACCACCACCGCGGCGATGATCGGCTTATTACCCGCCGACCTCAGCTGCACGGTGGTCACTCACAGCCCCGGCATCGCCGTGGCGCTGGTCGATCACCCGCGAATCGAGGTGATCCTGCTCGGCGGCAAAGTGTTTAAGCATTCGGTTGTCGCCGTCGGCCCTGAAACGCTGGAAGCAATGGCGCGGATCAACGCCGATGTGTTCTTTATGGGGGTGACCGGCGTCCACCCGCGAGCGGGTTTTACCACCGGTGATTATGAAGAGGCAGGCATCAAGCGCGCGCTGGCGGCCAGGGCCGCGGAAACCGTGGTGATGGCCTCCCGGGAAAAGCTCAACGCCGCGTCGGCCTTTGCCATCGGCGAGCTGAACCTCGCCAGTACGCTTATCGTCGATGGGGAGCCCGACGCCGCGCTGCGCCAGCGGCTGGTGCAGAGCGGCGTGGAGATCGTCCCCGTTCAGCGGTCGCGCTGACGGGGCGTGGCGCTTAGTTGCCGCCGGACGTCCGGCGCTGCAGCTGGTCGCGCAGGTTCGGCGGGGTGCCCTTAATGGTCAGGGTATCGGTGGCGGGATCCCAGAATACGCGTTCGCCCAGCAGCATCGCGTCGAAGTTAATGGTCAAACCGCCGCCGCTGCCGGCAAACTTGGTCAGCTGACGTAAGGTGCTGCGATCCGCCGGGAAGCTCTCTTCCAGCTCGTAGCCCTGCTCGGCGGTGAACTCCTGGAAGCTCTTTTCGCTGACGCCGGCGAGCTCTTTGGACAGCGACTCCAGCTCAATCTCTTCCCCGGCCTGCAGCTGTTCATTGCAGTAAGCATAGACCTGCTGACGCACATTCTGTCGCTCGGATTTATCAAGCTGCGCGTCGGCGGCAAAGTCATCCACCGCCTGCAGCAGGCCGCGGTTCTGCGCTTTGGCGTTGAGACCTTCGCTGGCGCCGAGGAAATCCATGAAGAAATCGGCCACTTTGCGCCCCACCCGCCCTTTCAGGAAGGTCAGGTAGCGGGTCGACTCCGGGTTGGTTTCCCACTCGGTCAGATCGATGCGCGCGACGATATCGGCATGGTTAATATCCAGATAATGGGTCGAGCGGATATCCAGCTCTTCGTTGACGCGCATGCTGCTGAGGTTATTGAGCACCGCCACCAGCAGATACTCGACCGCCAGGTAACGATACTGACAGAAGAGGACAATGCCCCCTTCGGCGAACGGGTATTTCGCCAGCTCATCGCGCAGGCGGCCGGTCGCCGCGCGGCTGAACGCCAGAAACTCCTCTTCCCCCTGACGCTGCAGGCGCAGCGCCTGCGCCAGTTCGCTCTCTTCATTGAACAAGCCATAGGCTTTGCTTTTGGCGCTATAAACCCGGTGCAGTTCAGCCATCATCTCGACGACCGTCGCGTTCGGCTCCAGCAGTGACTCGCGCAGCACCAGCTCCAGATTTTGTTCATCACGTTTGATTAACTGATGCAGGGCAATCTGGTCGATATCCAGACTCATGTTAAACTCTCCTTTTAGACCGGGCGGTATTCAACCACCGCCGGGTTGCCGACGCAACTGGCACCACACATTTCGACGTCATGACTGACGATCGGTGCGCTTTTGCGCCGCGGCGAAAAAATGCGGAAAAAAAGCTGCTGCTACGGTAATATGTTGCCCTTTCACGAACAAACAGATTTTGAGTTTATGCCGCAAATTTCCCGCTATAGCGATCAACAGGTCGAACAGTTGCTCAGCGAGCTGACGAACGTCCTGGAATCACACAAAGCCCCGGTTGACCTTTCACTGATGGTGTTAGGCAATATGGTGACCAACCTGATCAACAGTAGCGTCGCGCCGGCGCAGCGTCAGGCCATCGCCCGTTCTTTCGCGCAGGCTTTGCAATCTTCGATTAACGACGATCCAGCGCATTAAGGATAACAGCAACAGTATATGGTGACTCTACGTCAGCCCTACCGAGAAAAAGTCTCCCAGATGGTTAGCTGGGGGCACTGGTTCGCCCTGTTCAACATGTTGTTGGCCATGGTGCTCGGCAGCCGCTACCTTTTTGTCGCCGACTGGCCGACGACGCTTGCCGGACGACTCTTTTCGTACGTCAGTCTCGTCGGGCACTTCAGCTTCCTGGTGTTTACCAGCTATGTGCTGATCCTCTTTCCGTTGACCTTTATCGTGGTCTCGCAGCGCCTGATGCGCTTCCTGTCGGTGATCCTTGCCACCGCCGGGATGACGCTGCTGCTGATAGACAGCGAGGTCTTTACCCGCTTTCATCTTCATTTAAACCCGGTGGTCTGGGAGCTGGTCATCAACCCTGACCAGAATGAGATGGCGCGCGACTGGCAGCTGATGTTTATCAGCGTCCCGGTCATCTTTTTGATTGAAATGCTCTTCGCCACCTGGAGCTGGCAAAAGCTGCGCAGCCTGACGCGTCGCCGCCATTATGCCCGCCCGGTCGCCTGGTTCTTCTTTTTGTCGTTCATCAGCAGCCACCTGGTCTATATCTGGGCGGATGCCAATTTTTATCGCCCGATCACCATGCAGCGAGCGAATCTACCGCTTTCTTATCCGATGACCGCCCGTCGTTTCCTTGAGAAACATGGCCTGCTCGACGCCCAGGATTATCAGCGTCGCCTGGTGGAGCAAGGGGCGCCGGAGGCGGTATCGGTCCAGTATCCGCTCAGTAACCTGCGCTACCGCGACCTCGGCGCGGGCTATAACGTGCTACTGATCACCGTCGACAACCTGAACTACTCGCGGTTTGAAAAAACGATGCCGGCGCTGGCGGCGTTTGCCAAAGAAAACGTGAATTTTACCCAGCATATGAGCTCGGGCAATACCGCCGACAGCGGCCTGTTTGGCCTGTTCTACGGCATTTCGCCAGGCTATATGGACGGTGTCCTCTCGGCGCGTATTCCCGCGGCGCTGATCACCGCTCTCAACCAGCAGGGCTACCAGCTGGGCCTGTTCTCTTCCGATGGGTTTAGCAGCCCGCTGTATCGCCAGGCGCTGCTCTCCGACTTCTCGCTGCCGAGCGCGAAGACCCAGAGCGACGAGCAGACCGCCAATCAGTGGATCGGCTGGCTGGACCGTTACGCGCAGGATGAGAATCGCTGGTTCTCGTGGGTCTCGCTCAATGGCACCACCCTCGACGATACGCAGCAGCAGGGCTTTGTCCGCCGTTATAGCAAGGCGGCAGGCGACGTTGATGCCCAGATCGATCGGGTGCTGACCGCGCTGCGCGAAGCCGGCAAGCTCGATAATACGGTGGTCATTATCACCGGCGGCCACGGCAAGCCGCTTAACGTCAAACACGACCCGTTCGACTGGTCGCGCGAGCAGCTGCAGGTGCCGCTGGTTATTCACTGGCCGGGCACGCCGGCCCAGGAAATTGCCACCCTGACCGATAACAAAGATGTGATGACCACGCTGATGCAGCGCCTGCTTCACGTGTCGACGCCGGCCAATGAGTATTCGCAGGGGGAAGATCTGTTCAGCGCCGCGCGGCGTCGGAACTGGGTCACCGCGGCCAACGGCGATACGCTGGCCATTACCACCCCGGCTATCACCGTGGTCCTCAACCATAACGGCACCTATACCACCTGGAGCCGCGACGGTGAGAAAATCAAAGATCAGAAACCGCAGCTCAGCCTGTTGCTGCAGGTCCTGACCGACGAAAAACGCTTTATCGCTAACTGATTGATTAATTATGAATCAATCGCGCGCGACCCGCTTGCATTCGCCTGGGGAACGGGTAATATTGTTCCCCACGCGTCGGCACGTAGCGCAGCCTGGTAGCGCACCGTCATGGGGTGTCGGGGGTCGGAGGTTCAAATCCTCTCGTGCCGACCAAAAATCCCTGAGAAACCAGCCTTTTAAGGCTGGTTTTTTTATGCCCCTCTTTTACGCCTGTTCCCCTCAGCTCGTTGAATTTGTGCCCTTTCCGCGCCACAGCGTATAGAGTACGACTATCCTGATGGTAAATTACGTCGTAGCATCTATTATTCGACCGTATGACTCATAAGCAGGAGCGGATGACATGAGAGTTAATGGACTTACCAAAGGATTTTTCATCCTTATCGTCTTCATTGTAACCCTGGCCTTTTTTGATGTTCTCTCACCCTATTATTCCGCCATCCTCTGGGCCGCCATCCTCGCGGTGATTTTCAATCCGGTCAAAAACAAGATGCGCACCCGCCTCGGCGAACGTAACGGCCTTGCGGCGCTGATGACCATCGTCATTATCTGCCTTATCGTGTTCACGCCGCTGGCGATTATCCTGTCGTCACTGGCCTACGAGCTGAACGTGGTGTACAGCAAACTGCAGCATAACGATACCCAGTTTCCGACGGTGGTCGCCAGCCTGATCGCCCACCTCCCCGGCTGGGCCAGAAGCTTCCTCGCCGAACATAACCTGGATAGCGCGCAGCAGATCCAGCAGCAGCTCTCCGATGTCGCCCTGAAAGGCGGCCAGTATCTGGCCGGCAGCGCGTTTCTAATTGGTAAAGGCACCTTTGGCTTCACCGTCAGCTTCGGCATTATGCTCTACCTGCTGTTCTTCCTGCTGAAGGATGGCCCTCACCTGGTGCTGTTGATCCTCGAATCTCTGCCGTTATCCAGCTACGTGAAGCAGCACCTGTTCGCTAAGTTCGCCGCGGTGGCTCGCGCCACGGTAAAAGGCACCGTCGCCGTGGCGCTGGCGCAGGGGGCGCTGGGCGGCTTTGCCTTCTGGATCGCCGGTCTGGACGGCAGCATTCTCTGGGGTGCGCTGATGGCGTTCCTGTCGCTTATCCCGGCGGTAGGCTCGGCCATTATCTGGGTGCCGGCGGCGATTTACCTCTTCGCCACCGGGCAGCTGTGGCAGGGCGCCTTTATCGTCGGCTTCTTTGTCATTGTGATTGGCCTGGTGGACAACATTCTGCGTCCGCTGCTGGTGGGCAAGGATACCAAAATGCCGGACTACCTGATCCTTATCGCCACGCTGGGCGGCATGGAGATCTACGGTATTAACGGCTTTGTTATCGGCCCGCTGATCGCCGCCTTGTTTATCGCCTGCTGGAATTTGCTGTCGGGGCGGGAACACGCTGGCAACACTGATGAAATCGATGAAGAATTTATTGAGGAAGCGAAAAATAGCCGTAATGAATAATTTCACCGGCAGGCCTCTGGCGGCCTGCCAGCGTCCCTGTTGCGCTCTGCGCGGCCGACGTCTTACCAGTAGATAACACTACTCATTTTGCAAAAATTGGTAAATAAATCTTAACATTTAGTAAAGTGATGATAGGCTATCTCTGTCAGGAACGAAAATAAAGGATGATCAACCGTGAAAAAAATCACTACGCTAGCCGTTTCTCTGCTGACCGCCGCCTGCATGTCCGCCGGCGCCCTGGCCGCAGACCAGCCGCTGGAAAAAGTCGCGCCGTTCCCGAAAGCGGAAAAAGGCATGAAGCGTCAGGTTATTCAGCTGCCGCAGCAGCAGGATGAATCGGCGCTGAAGGTTGAGCTGATGATCGGCCAGACGCTGGAAGTTGACTGCAACCACCATCGTCTTGGCGGGGAGCTGGAAAGCAAAACCCTGGAAGGCTGGGGTTATGACTACTATGTTTTTGATAAGCTGAGCGGCCCGGTATCCACCATGATGGCCTGCCCGGACGGCAAGAAAACGAAGAAATTTGTGACTGCCGGCCTCGGCGATGACGCCATGCTGCGCTACAACAGCAAGCTGCCGATCGTCGTCTACACGCCGACCAATGTCGATGTGAAATATCGCATCTGGCGCGCGGAGGAGACTATCGGTAACGCCGAGGTCCGCTAAGGCGCGCCATTAAAACGGCAATAAAAAAACGGCAGCCCGCAGGCTGCCGTTTTTGTCAGAGCGCGATATCCGCTATCGGCTTGCCGCCGCTCAGCGGCTTCAGCTCCGCCTGCGGGGCTTCATCCATCGCGGCGGCTGGCTCATATTTCAGCTCCAGCACTTCACTGGTCCACGCCAGCGCTTTCTCAATCTCCGCCGGGTTGCCATCAAGGCGAATACCGTAGGTCGGGATGATCGCCTTCAGCCTGGCCTGCCATTCCGGCGAATTAACTTTGTCCTTAAACACTTTTTCCATCAGCTGCAGCATGATAGGCGCCGCGGTGGAGGCGCCTGGCGATGCGCCGAGCAGCGCCGCGACGGTGCCTTCGTCATCGCTGACCACTTCGGTGCCCAGGCGGAGTACCCCGCCCTTCTTCGCATCGCGCTTGATGATCTGCACGCGCTGACCGGCCTGCCACAACCGCCAGTCCTCTTTCCGCGCTTCCGGATAGTATTCGCACAGCGCGGCCAGACGATCTTTATCTTTCTGCATCACCTGGCTAATCAGATATTTCACCAGATCGAAGTTGTCCAGGCCGACGTTGAGCATCGGCAGGATATTCGAGGTATTGGTCGAGGCCAGCAGATCCCACAGCGAACCGTTCTTCAGGAAGCGGGTCGAGAAGGTCGCAAACGGCCCGAACAGCACCACGCGTTTACCGTCGATAATACGGGTATCGATGTGCGGCACCGACATCGGCGGCGCGCCCACTTCGGCCTGGCCGTATACCTTCGCCAGATGGTGGTTTACCACCTCCGGATTTTCGCAGACCAGGAACTGGCCGCCGACCGGGAAGCCCGCATACTCTTTGGCCTGTGGAATGCCGGTTTCCTGCAGCAGGGTCAGCGCCGCGCCGCCGGCGCCGATAAAGATAAATTTGGCTTTGATAACCCGCTTCTGACGACGGTTGTCGGCATCCGCGAGGGTGACCGTCCAGCTCTTGTCGGCGTTGCGCTTGAAGCGACGTACCACGGTGCCCAACTGGAGGGAGAAATTATCATGCTTTTGCAGGCTGGCGATCAGCTGGCGGGTGATTTCGCCATAGTTGACGTCGGTTCCCACTTCCGTACGGGTGGCGGCCACTTTTTGCAGCGGGTCGCGACCTTCCATCACCAGCGGCGCCCAGGCTTTGATCTGCTGATGGTCTTCAGAGTAACGAATGCCGCGGAACAGTTCACTCTGCTGCAGCGCCGCATAGCGCGCGCGCAGGAAGTTGACGTTATCTTCGCCCCACACAAAGCTCATGTGCGGCACGCTGTTAATGAATGATTTTGGTTTGTTCAGGACGCCGCGCGTCACCTGATGCGCCCAGAACTGACGCGAGATGTGGAAGGCTTCGTTGATGTCGACCGCTTTGTCGATATTGATGCCGTTGGCGGTCTGCGGCGTGTAGTTCAGCTCCATCAGCGCCGCGTGGCCGGTCCCCGCATTGTTCCACCCGTTTGAGCTCTCTTCCGCCACGCTGGACATCTGCTCAACCATGGTAATAGACCAGTCTGGCTCAAGCTCCTGCAGCCAGGTTCCCAGTGTGGCGCTCATAATGCCGCCGCCAATCAACAATACATCCGTCTCTTGCTCATGGCGGGTGTTGGTCCGAGTGCTGTTGGGACCAACCGCCTGTGAGCGTGGTACGGCCATCTTTTTATTCATCGGATTTGAGCCTTACTTTACTCGCTGTTTTTATTTAGCGCAGGTGATACGATTCTCACCCCTCACGTTACCACCGAAGCTCAAAAATTTAAATATTGTTTAAATTTTAAGTTCTGTTTTGAGATCCGTTATAAAAATGTTTAATAAATGTATACAGCAAATCACTTTTTGTACTGGTGCGCTGGTAGATTCCGCGCTATCATCCCTGGTTTTGTGACAGACCGCACGGAAGTAGGGTCTGACACCGCTCCTCCTTTTTTTATAAGCTGCGAACTTTTTTTTATGCCTCCAGTTTCTGACTCCGCCGCTTCCGGCAACCTGCGCACCATCCTCCGTTCTCCGTCGCTGCTGACGCGCGAAGCCCTGGCCGGCGTGCTCACCGCCCTGGCGTTAATCCCGGAAGTGATTTCGTTTTCTGTCATCGCCGGCGTTGACCCGCAGGTGAGCCTGATTGCTTCCGTGGTGCTCTGTCTGGCGATGTCGCTACTCGGCGGACGCCCGGCGATGGTCACCGCCGCCGCGGGCTCAGTAGCGCTGGTCATTGGCCCGATGGTGCATCAGCACGGCGTGGGTTACATTCTGCCAGCCGTCATTCTGGCGGGTATTATTCAAATTTTGTTTGGTCTGTGCGGCATGGCGCGCCTGATGCGCTTTATCCCCCCGGCGGTGATGACCGGGTTCGTCAACGCCCTCGGGATCCTGATTTTCTTTGCCCAGGTGCCGCACTTCTGGAGCCGTCAGCCGCTCATCGTCGGCCTGTTTGTCCTCACGCTGCTTATCGTCCTGTGGGCGCCGCGCTTTATTAAGGCTATCCCGGCGCCGCTGATCGCCATCGTCGCGCTCACTCTCTATACCGTCACCACCGGCCAGCTGCTGCCGACCGTCGGCGATGAAGGCTCGATGAGCGGCGGCCTGCCGGGATTCACCGCCCTGACCGTTCCCCTCAATCTTGCCACGCTGCAGATTATCTGGCCGTGCGCCCTCAGCATCGCCTTTGTCGGCCTGATGGAGTCTTTGCTGACGGCTAAGCTGGTGGATGACCTGACCCATACGCCGTCGAATAAATCGCGGGAGAGCGCCGGGCTGGGTATCGCCAACATCCTCGCCGGCTGTTATGGCGGTATCGCGGGCTGCGCGATGATCGGCCAGACCATCGTTAACGTGGAAATGGGCAAAGCCCGCAGCCGTCTCTCTACGGCGATCGCCGGCCTGGTGCTGCTCCTGCTGGTGACAGCGCTCAGCCAGGTGATGGCGAAGATCCCGATGGCGGTCCTGGCCGGGGTGATGGTGATCGTGGCGGTGAAGACCTTTAGCTGGCACAGCATTCGCCCGGGCGAGCTGGCGCGCAATCCGTGGCCGGAAACGCTGGTGATGCTGGTGACCGTCGCCGCGACGGTGGGAACCAGCAATCTGGCGATTGGCGTGCTGGCGGGGATCGTCGCGATGGCGATCATCCCCCGCCGCCTGCGGGCAAAAGCGCAGGCTACATCAGAAACAGCGTCGCCAGCCCCAGAAAAATAAAGAAGCCGCCGGTGTCGGTGATAGCGGTGATCATCACGCTGGAGCCGACCGCCGGGTCGCGCCCCAGCTTCACCATGACCATCGGGATGATGACGCCCATCATCGCCGCCATCAGCAGGTTGAGCATCATGGCCAGCGTCATCACTCCGCCAAGCTGCGGATCGTCATACAGCCACCAGGTGATGCCCCCCATGATCCCGCCCCACACCAGGCCATTAATCAGCGCAACGCCCATTTCACGCAGGATCAGGAAGGTAAAGCTGCCGGGCTGGATCTGCTGCAGCGCCATCGCCCGGACGATCATGGTGATCGTCTGGTTGCCGGTATTGCCGCCGATCCCGGCGACGATCGGCATCAGCGAGGCCAGCGCCACCAGCTGAGAAATGGTGTGTTCGAAGCCGTCGATGACCCTGGAAGCGATAAACGCCGTACACAGGTTGACCGCCAGCCACGCCCAGCGCGTTTTTACCGCCTTGCTGACCGGGGCGAAGACATCTTCTTCATCGCTCAGACCGCCCATCCGCCGCAGATCGTTGTCGGTCTCTTCATAGACCACATCGACGATCTCATCGATGGTCAGACGGCCGATCAGCTTACCATCGGCATCGATAACGGCGGCGCTGAGCAAGTCATCACGTTCGAAGGTGCGCGCCACCTTCTCCGCCTCTTCGTGCGGCTGAAAGGTGACCGGATCGCCCTCCATCACCTCCCCCACCCGCTTCTGCGCATCGTTAAGCAGAATGGTCTGCAGCTCCAGCTCGCCGAGCAGCAGCTTATTGCGGGTGGTGACAAACAGTTTGTCGGTGTTCTCCGGCATTTTACCGAGACGCCGCAAATAGCGCTGGACCGCCGCCAGGGTGGCCTCCGGCCGCACCGTAATGACCTCAAACTCCATGATCGACCCGACGCTGTTGTCGGCGTAGCGCATGATCTGGCGAATACGGGCGCGCTTCTCGGCCGGCAGGGTCGCCAGCAACCGTCCGGTCAGGTTGCGCGGCAGATGCTGCAGCAGGTAAACCTGTTCATCGATATCCAGCGGCTGCATCGCCTGCAGCAGCTCGTGGTCGCTCATCTTATCGATGAGGTCGCCCCAGACGTTTTCTGAGGCTTCCAGCAGCACTTCGCCGCGTTTATCGTCGGGCACCTGGCACCACAGCGCGGTGCGGGCGTCATAGGGGAGCGCTTCCAGCGCATCGGCGAGATCCGGCGGCGGCAGATGCGAGACCAGGATTTCCACTTCGGCCAGGTCATCGGCGAGCGTACCTTCATCGTAACGTTCTGCCAGCGTCAGTTTGCCCAGCAGCGCAGAGGTCACCGCTTTATCGGTGCTCAACAGCCAAATCAGACGGGCGCGCTCTTCGTCACGCAAGCGGGCGCTTTTTTTATGCAAAACGGACATCGGTCGGGCAATCCTTTTGAGAATAGTGAGCCGGCCTGCGGGCCGGAAGCCTTAAGCATAGCGCGAGGAGGGGGAAATAATAACCGTCAGCAATGTAGACGCTGAAAATTTCAGCGGCGCCCGGGCTTTCCCCGGGCGCGCAGCGTGAATCAGGCCGTGCGGGCCACCGCATCGCGGGAGGCCTGCGCCCGCTCTTCGCCAGTGAGCTCTGACAGCTGCCCGGCACGCATCTCCAGCAGGCGATCGGCGTGCTGGAAGTAGTGATCGTCATGGCTGATGGCGAACACGGTTTTCCCCATCTGCTTCATCAACGGCAGCAGGACCTGATAGAACTCGCGGCGGAAATGCGGATCCTGATCCGCCGCCCATTCATCCAGCAGAATGATATCCCGGGACTCGGCCAGCGCCAGCAGGAGCGCCACGCGCTTCTTCTGCCCTTTCGACAGCCGCAGGTCGCCGATCTTACCGTTTTCCAGCTGCAGCTTGTGGGCCAT
Organism: Klebsiella sp. K5-204; assembly: GCF_030128585.1. Taxonomy (NCBI): domain Bacteria; kingdom Pseudomonadati; phylum Pseudomonadota; class Gammaproteobacteria; order Enterobacterales; family Enterobacteriaceae; genus Klebsiella; species Klebsiella sp. K5-204. The sequence goes on along the minus strand of NZ_JAKUZS010000006.1, from coordinate 294,024 downwards.
TTGCAGACGCTCCAGCCACGTTGCCACCAGCGCCGGATCGGCCTCCTCGCCCTGCGGCCCGAGCAGACGGTCGAACAGCCAGACGTCGGTAAACACGGCGGAGAACAGTTTGCGGTACGCCTCCGGTTTATCCGCCGCCAGCGGCTGGCCGTCCAGCAGAATATGACCGGAAACCGGCTGATACAGGCCGGTCAGGAGCATCGCCAGGGTTGACTTGCCGCTGCCGTTGCCGCCGATCAGAAACACCAGCTCGCCGCGGTTTAGCGTCAGATTAAGCGGCCCTACCGCAAAGCGATGGTCCGGATAATGGAAAGTGACATCGCGCAGCTCCAGCGTCTGCCAGTCAGCCTGCGGCTGCGGCCGGGGGAAATCGGCCCGGTAAGGGGCGAGGGAGAACTGGCGCAGCTTGTTGAACGCCACCTGGGCGCTCAGCAGCGTGGGCAGCGCGCCGACGGCGGAGAGCAGCGGCGTGCGCAAAAACAGCAGCGTCAGGGAGTAGGTCGCCGCCACGGCGGTATCGGCCCAGCCGAGGCTGTTGGCCATCCAGAACACCAGCCCGATGGCGCCAAGCATCATAATATTCGACCAGTTGACCGCGCTGAGATGGAAGGTATCGGCGCGAACGATGTGGTGCCGGTACTCACGGGCGTCCGGGAGGTAGAGCTGATTAAACACATACTCCGCGCGCTCGCGGTTGAGGGTCAGCTCTTTGCGCCCTTCCAGCACCGTCTGGTAGTCGTGATAGAGCTTATCTTCCGTTTCGCGCAGGCTGGCCATATGTCTGTAGACCCGCGATACCAGCACAAAACCGCCCCAAATGGTGAGCGCCATCCACAGGGCCGTCACCAGCATCATTTTTTCTGACAGCCAGGCCAGATAAGCGGCGGAGCCGAAGGTGAGAATGATCCCCTGCACCAGCTCAGGGAGGCGTACAAAGGCGATGGTAATATTGCGGATATCGCTGGTCAGCCCGGCAAGCAGCGACGCGCTGCCGATCTTCTCCACCTGTTCAATCTGGGTATCGAGGATGCGTTTCACAAACTCGCCGCGCAGGCGATAAACAAAATGGTGGCCGAGGGTGGTCAACGCCAGCTGCGAGCCCAGGGTCACCGCCATCAACAGCCCCAGCAGGCCAAGAAATTCCGGCAGCACCCGCAGCGAGGTATCGACAGTGGCGATCAGGCGCAGGTTAATAAAGGCGATTAAGCCGATACCCAGCGCGGCGCTGAGCAGGCTGAGGGCAATAACGCCCAGAAACGGCCAGCGATACTGGCGCCAGACGAGAGAAAGAAGTTCCATAACAGGCTATCCGGAAAAGCAAAACAGCCAGCAGTTTAAACGGCTCGCCGGTGACATCAAGAATAATTCTTATTTTAATCGCCGGGACGGCCCGCCTGCCGAAAGGTGAGGTTATATCGACAGTCTCCGGTCTCGGGATGATGGCCCGCTTTCAGCGGCTGAACGCCATGATAAAACAGGCGCGACTCCCCGCCCCAGACCACCACATCGCCATGCTCCAGCAGCAGCCGCTGCAGCGGATCGCTGCGCTGCAACCCGCCAAACTGAAAGATGGCCGGCACCCCCAGCGAGACCGAGACGATCGGCGCCCGCAGATCCTGTTCATCTTTATCCTGATGCAACGACAGCTTTGCGCCGGGCTGGTAGCGGTTAATCAGACAGGCGTCGGGGGAAAAGCCCGGGTAGCCGCCGGCCGCGGCTGCCGCCAGCGCCAGTTCACGGAATACGGCCGGCATCGGCGGCCAGGTGTGATGAGTTACCGGGTCGACGGGGGCGTAGAGGTAGCCGTGGCGATCGGTGGTCCAGCCCAGCCGGCCGCAGTTGGTCATCGCCACCGACATGGTGTACCCGCCCGGCGTGACCATCTGGCGAAACGGCGACTGACGGGCGACGTCGGCAATCGCCTGCAGCAGCCCCGGAGCGTGCTCGCGGGCAAAGCGCCGAAGGACCACCGCGCCGGGGGCCAGCGACTCCTGCCACGGCGGGGTATCGCTAAACAGATCGAGCATTACTCCTCCTCTCGTTGCGCCTCGCGCGCCAGCAGCTGCGCTTTTCGCGCGGTTCCCCAGCGATAACCGGACAGCGCGCCATTCTCACGCACCACCCGATGGCAGGGAACGATCACCGCCAGCGAATTCGCCGCGCAGGCGCCGGCCACGGCTCTTACCGCCCGCGGCTGGCCAATATGCTCCGCCACCTGGCGGTAGCTGCGGGTCTCACCCGCCGGGATCTGCCGCAGCGCCTGCCAGACCTGCAGCTGGAACGCGGTGCCCTGCAGATCCAGCGGCAGCGACACCGGCCGCCGGCTGTCGTCGAGGTGGGCGAAAATCTCCGCCATCTGACGACGAAACTCAGGGTCGCCCTGGCGCAGCTCGGCGCGGGGAAAGCGCTGGCGCAGATCGTCGAGCAATGCAGCATCGTTATCACCCGGCAGCACGGCGCAGACGCCGCGTTCGCTTTGCGCCACCAGGCAGCGGCCCAGCGCGCAGTCGCCCGTCGTCCAGGTCACCACGGCGGCGGCGCCGCCGCGGCGAAACTGGCTGGCGGTCATCCCTAAGGCGGCATCGGCCTGGCGATAATAGCTGCTGCTGTCGGGGAAGCCGGCCGCCAGCGCGGCGCGGGTCACCGGTTTCCCCTGCTCCAGCGCCTCCCGCAGGCGTCGCGCGCGCCACGCCTGCTGCCAGGCTTTGGGGGTCATACCGGTCACGGATTTGAATAAACGGTGGAAATGAAACGGGCTGACCGCCAGCTCGCGCGCCAGCGCCTCGAGGGTCAGGGGCGCCTCCTGCTCCAGCAAGCGACAGGCCTGCGCCACTTTATCGATCCTTTGCTGCTGCGGGTAGTCTTTATCCGGCTGGCAGCGTTTGCAGGGGCGGAATCCCGCCGCCACGGCAGCAGCGACGTCGGCAAAAAAGCGCACGTTTTCCCGCCGCGCGCGCCGCGAGCGGCAGGAGGGCCGGCAGCAGATGCCGGTGGTCAGTACCGCAAAGACGAACTGACCATCGGCCCGGGTATCACGCTCGCAGACCGCCTGCCAGCGGCGATCGTCGGTATCGGCAACTATCGGTTTCATCACGGGTCTCCTGCTGTAAGTGTATCCTCAGTCTGCGGTAAAGCCCGCCGCAAAAAACCCGCAATCTTGCTTTTTAATTTTTTTCGCCGACGAGGAAGGTACGGAACTGCGGCGACATCCAGGTTTTAAAGCCCTCCCCCTCTTTGACGATCATGTAGACCGCCAGCCCCTGCTCGCGCACCACCTGCTGCGCTTTTTCCGGCCCCAGCACCATCAGCCCGGTATCCCAGCCGTCCGCCTCCAGCGCCGTTGGCGCAATAACGGTCACAGAGACCAGCTTATGGGTTATCGGCTTCCCGGTCTGCGGATCGATGACGTGAGAGATACGTTTCCCGTCGAGTTCATAGTAGTTGCGATAGCTGCCGGAGGTGCTGATGCCGTGGCCATTGATGTCGACAATCGCCTGAACGGCGTTTTCCCGGTCGGTCGGTTTCTGGATCGCCACCCGCCAGGGCTTGCCTTCGCCATTCATCCCGCGGCTGACCAGCGCCCCGCCCACCGACACCAGATAGCGGGAGATCCCCTCCTGCTCCATCAAGCGCGCAAGGTGGTCGGCGGCATAGCCTTCCCCCACGGTGGAGAGGTCGACAAACAGATCGGGAATATCTTTTTGCAGGAACTGCCTGCCGCTCTGATTGATAACCTGCAGATGCTGCAGGCCGGTGCGCGCTTTCGCCGCGGCGATCGCCTGCGCATCCGGGGTGGCGACCGGCTGTTTATCCGGGCCAAAGCCCCACAGATTGACCAGCGGCCCCACGGTGATGTCCATCGCGCCGTCCGTTTTGGCGCCAATCCGCAGCGACAGGGTCACGATGTCCGCCATCGCTTCGCTCACCGGCCAGGGCCGGGTATCCGCCGCGTGGTTGAAACGCATCAGCGCCGAGTCGTTTTTCCAGGTCGACAGCAGGCGATCGTCGGCGTCCAGCTGGGCCTGAACCTTGGCGCGCAGCGCCTGGGCCTTTGCCTCATCCACGCCGATAACGCTGACCCGCCAGAAGGTGCCCATCGTTTTACCATCCAGTACGGTGGCCGTTGAGGCGGGTTTCGCGGGAGTGGTGGCTGAATCGCAGCCAGAGAACAGTACGCAGGCGCCCAACAGCGCGGCGCGAAAGAAAGTCATATCCATTAATCGAGACTCCTCTTACCAGGGCGACAAGAGTATACCAGCGAGGTTAAACCAGACATAAAAAAAGGCGCCAGAGGCGCCTTTTTGTTATGCAGCTTGCAACTTAGAACTGGTAAACCAGGCCCAGGGCAACCACGTCGTCGGTAGAAACACCGGCGTTGCGGGTGAAGCTGTTGTCGTCCAGCAGGTTGATTTTGTAGTCAACATAGGTGGACATGTTTTTGTTGAAGTAGTAGGTCGCGCCCACGTCAACATATTTCAGGATGTCCTGGTCGCCGTAGCCTTCCAGATCCTTACCTTTAGACTGCAGGTAAGCGACGGACGGACGCAGACCGAAGTCGAACTGGTACTGAGCAACCACTTCGAAGTTCTGCGCTTTGTTAGCAAAGCCCAGAGAACCAGCGCGGGTCGCGTTGTAGGTCTGGGTGTACTGAGTGGCCAGGTAGATGTTGTTCGCGTCGTATTTCAGACCGCCGGTGTAGGTTTCAGCGTTGTCGCCGTTACCCAGAACCAGGTTGTTCTGATCGTCGGTACGTTTAGAGTGAGAGTACGCGAAACCAGCGCTGATGCCATCAAAGATGTCATAAGTTACAGAGGTACCGAAGCCGTCACCGTTCTGTTTCTGAGCGCCACGACCGTTGTTGGTCGCGCCTTCGCCGCTGACGCTGCCGTTTTTACCCTGGTACTGCAGAGCAAAGTTCAGGCCGTCAACCAGACCGAAGAAGTCAGAGTTACGGTAGGTTGCAACGCCGTTAGCACGGGACTGCAGGAAGTTGTCAGAACCGTAGGTGTCGCCGCCGAATTCCGGCAGAACGTCGGTCCAGGACGTTACGTCGTATACTACGCCGTAGTTACGACCGTAGTCGAAAGAGCCCGCGTCGCCAAATTTCAGACCGGCGAATGCCAGACGAGTCCATGCCTGATCGCTGGAGCTTTCAGTGTTGTTCGCCTGAACGTTGTATTCCCACTGGCCGTAACCGGTCAGCTGGTCGTTGATCTGAGTTTCGCCTTTTACGCCTACACGCATGTAGGTCTGGTCGCCGTCGACGCTCTTGTCGTCAGAGAAGTAGTGCAGACCGTCAATTTTACCGTACAGGTCTAATTTGTTGCCGTCTTTGTTATAAATTTCAGCCGCATTTGCTGCGCCTGCTACCAGCAGAGCCGGTACCAGGAGGGACAGTACTTTAACTTTCATGTTATTAACCCTCTGTTTGTTATATGCCTTTTATTATGCCACTGCTTACTGATTACCCTTCTAATCAGTCGGCTATTTCATTGTGCTGCAAAATGCAGAATAATCCAACAAGAATATGATACTAAAACTTCTAAGATGTTTCAAAGTTCCCACAAGATGTTTCAATTTGTAAATGCAGCGGAACTTTTTTTCACCCCAAAATGGCCAGGGAAATACGCACTAATAATCAAAAAAATTATTTAGCCATTCAAAATCAATACGATATACAAAACCAAGCCTATAGCACTGAATGGTAAAACAAAATGATCATTGGTGACTAAAATAAGAGTCGCTATCATCATTAACTTTATTTATTACCGTCATTCAGTTCTGAATGTCTGTTTACCCCTATTTCAACCGGATGCCTCGCATCCGGTTTTTTTTACCCTTCTTTACACAACTTTAATTTATCTGTGCTATAGCCAATGATTCCCTAACGACTATTAATCAATCAATTAGGCCGCCTTTCGTGCTTATTCCGCCAATGTCTTGTTATTTCGTGCGATTCTTCGCTTTTGTTTCTGCCAATATCGTCAGCTGTCAGCCTTGCGGACGCGGTTTCATTTACGCTTCGTTTCTAAGATAATTCCTGGGCGGTATCGCGCCGCTGGCGCCAATCTGTAGTATGGATTTACGCCATTAGCCTTTATACTGCCTGCAGCATCTGCTTTGTTGCCAGTTACTCTGGCGCTACATCCTGTTTACAAACAATGATGAGTCGTTCAGCCACAAGATGACCCCGAAAAAATTCTCTCTGATCCCCGGCAACATCAGCCGCTTCTTCATTTTGATGGTTATTGTCCTGCTGGCGACGATGGGGGTGATGATTCAAAGCGCCGTCAATGCCTGGCTGAAAGAGAAGAGCTATCAGGTGGTTGATGTCTCTCATGCCCTGCACCAGCGTATTGATACCTGGCGCTATGCCACCTGGCAAATCTACGACAATATCGCCGCCACCTCTTCCAACACCGCCAGCGGCGGCCTGCAGGAGACGCGTTTAAAGCAGGACGTGTACTATCTGGAGAAGCCCCGACGTAAAACCGAAGCCCTGATCTTTGGCTCCCACGACAGCTCGACCCTCGAGATGACGCAGAAAATGTCCGATTATCTGGATATTTTGTGGGGCGCGGAGACCATTCCGTGGTCGATGTACTATCTCAATGGTCTGGATAATAGCCTGATTCTCATCTCCACCCTGCCGTTGAAGGACCTCTCCTCAAGCTTTAAAGAGTCAACCATCAGCAGCGTGGTGGAATCCCGGCGCGCGGAAATGCTGCTGCAGGCCAATACCCTTGATGAGCGCGAGACCTTCTCGCCGCTGCGCCATCTTGCCTGGCAGAACGCGCACTACTTTACGTTACGTACTACCTTCAATCAGCCAGGACACCTGGCGACAGTGGTCGCCTTCGACCTGCCGATTAACGATCTGATCCCGCCGGGCATGGCGCTGGACAGCTTCCGTATCGAGCCTGATCCCTCGCAAAATGTTGCCGCCAGCCCCGAGAAAGAGGCTAGCGATCATATCGGGATCACCTTCAACGGCATGCAGATTGACATCGCCACCGACATCAGCACCACCGGTATGCAGGTGCTGTGGACGGTCCCGATGAGCACCATGCTGCTGGAGTCCCTGCAGAACATTCTTCTGCCGCTCCTGCTTAACATTGGCCTGCTGGCGCTGGCCCTGTTCGGTTTCACCGCCTTTCGGCATTATAAAGGACGCAGCAGCGCCTCGGGCGCCGGGCTCCCCTCCGCCGCCAATAGCGAACTGCGTTTACTGCGCGCCATTAATGAAGAAATTGTGTCTTTGCTGCCGCTGGGTCTGCTCGTCCACGATCAGGAAGCCAACCGAACGGTGATCAGCAACCCGATTGCCGACCATCTGCTTCCGCACCTGAACCTGCAGAACATCACCAACATGGCGGATCAGCATCAGGGGGTGATCCAGGCCACCGTCAACAACGAACAGTATGAGATCCGCCAGTATCGCAGCCAGGTAGCGCCGCGCACGCAGATCCTGATCATCCGAGACCAGGACCGCGAAGTGCTGGTCAATAAAAAGCTCAAACAGGCCCAGCGCTTGTATGAGAAAAACCAGCAGGGCCGGGCGGCCTTTATGCAGCATATCGGCAGCGCCCTGAAGCAGCCCGCCCTGAACCTGGCGGCCGAGGCAGCGGCGCTCGACGGCGCGGAGAACCGCACGCTGGCGCAGCATGCCGATGAGCTGGTCACACTGATCGATGACATTCAGCTGGCTAACCTGCTGGAAAGCGATGCCTGGAAAACCAGCCAGTCGCTGTTCTCGGTGCAGGAGCTGATCGACGACGTCGTACCGGAGGTGCTGCCGGCGATGAAGCGCAAGGGGCTGCAGTTGCTTATCAACAACGCGCTGCCTGCCGGCGAACAACGCTATGGCGACCGTGAAGCGCTGCGGCGCACGCTGGTGCTGCTGATCCAGTATTCCGTCACCACCACGCCGATCGGCAAGATCACCCTCGACGTCTGCCAGGAAGAGTCGGCCAGCGATCGCCTGACCTTCCGCATTCTCGATACCGGCAACGGGGTCTCGGCGAACGAGATCGACAATATGCACTTCCCGTATCTCAATGAGACCCAGAGCGATCTGTACGGCAAAGCGAACGCCCTCACCTTCTGGTTATGTGACCGCATGACGCGCAAGCTGGGCGGGCAGTTGACCATCAAAGCGCGGGAGTCGCTGGGGACTCGCTATAGCCTGCATCTGAAAATGCCGGCCAGCGAAGAGGCGCCAGAGGCGGGAGAACATCTGCTGGATGACGTTATCGTCCTGCTGGATGTGACCTCCAGCGAAGTGCGGCGAATTGTCACCCGCCAGCTGGAGAGCTGGGGGGCGTCCTGCATCACGCCGGACGATCGGGCGACAAGTCAAGCGTTCGATCTGTATTTAACGGATAATCCGTCTAATCTTACTGCTTCGGGCTTGCTTTTAAGCGATGATGAGGTTGGGATACGCAAAATCGGCCCGGGCCAACTGCGGGTCAACTTTAATATTAGCACGGCGATGCAGGAGGCTATCCTGCAGCTTATTGAGCAGCAGCTGGCGGAGGAGGCGGTTCAGCCCGCCACCTCAGGAAACGAGAGTAACGCCGAACTCCATGCCAGCGGCTATTACGCACTGTTTGCCGATACGGTACCGGATGATGTTCAGAGATTGTATACTGAAATCGAAGCGGGCGATTTTGCTGCTCTGGCACAAACCGCCCACCGCCTCAAAGGGGCATTTGCTATGCTTAATCTGATACCCGGCAAGCAGTTATGTGAAACGCTTGAGCATCTGATTCGCGAAAAGGATGCGCAAGGCATAGAAAAATATATCAGCGACATTGACGCTTACGTCAAGAGCTTGCTGTAGAAGGTAGCCTTATACATGAACACTATGAACGTAATTATTGCCGATGACCATCCGATCGTACTGTTCGGTATTCGTAAGTCACTTGAGCAAATTGAGTGGGTGAACGTCGTTGGCGAGTTTGAAGACTCCACGGCCCTTATCAACAATCTTCCGAAGCTGGACGCCCATGTGCTGATCACCGATCTGTCCATGCCCGGTGATAAATACGGCGACGGGATCACGCTGATTAAATACATCAAGCGCCACTTCCCGGATCTGTCGATCATTGTTCTGACCATGAACAACAACCCGGCGATCCTCAGCGCGGTGCTGGATCTGGATATCGAAGGGATCGTCCTCAAGCAGGGGGCGCCGACCGATCTGCCAAAAGCGCTGGCCGCGCTGCAGAAAGGGAAGAAATTCACCCCGGAAAGCGTCTCTCGTCTGCTGGAAAAAATCAGCGCCAGCGGCTATGGCGATAAACGCCTGTCGCCGAAAGAGAGCGAAGTGCTGCGTCTGTTCGCCGAAGGCTTCCTGGTGACCGAGATCGCCAAAAAGCTTAACCGCAGCATCAAAACCATCAGTAGCCAGAAAAAGTCGGCGATGATGAAACTGGGCGTCGAAAACGACATCGCCCTGCTGAACTACCTCTCCTCCGTCTCGCTGAGCTCGACGGACAAAGAGTAACCCTACGCTCTCTCCGTCTCGCCCCGGCGAGACGGAGTTCCCCGTTATTCCCGCCCTTTACGTACCCGCGCCGCATATACCGTCAGCGTTTGCTTCAGCACGTCAAGCGTCACCGGCTTGGACAGACAGCTGTCCATCCCCGATTCCAGACAGCGCTGCTTCTCTTCCGCCAGGGCATTGGCCGTGACGCCAATCACCGGCAGCGTCAGGCCAAGCTGACGAATGCGCTGCGTCAGGCGATAACCATCCATATTAGGCATGTTGACGTCGCTGAGCACGATATCGATGTGCTGCTTGCTGAGGACGTTGAGCGCGTCGACCCCGTCGTTCGCGGTCACGCACTGGTAGCCGAGCGATCCCAGCTGATCCGCCAGCAGGCGCCGGTTGATCGGATGATCGTCAACCACGAGGATCATCATGTCGTCGTTATTGCCGGCCTGCGCCTCCGGCGCCATCAGCGCCCGGCTGTTGTCCGCACTGGCCAGCACGACGTGGAAAATACGCCCCAACAGCGGCAGCAGTTCATGCGGCGTCGTCACGCTATGCAGCCACTCGCCGGCGGCCCGTTCCTGCGGAATACCGATATGACGACGGCAGAAGATGACCATCGCCCTTCCCTGCCAGCCGCTCAGCGCTTCATCGTCAGTGAGTAAGACATCCTCGGCGTCCGGGGTTTCTCCGGCATGACGACGTACCGTGAGGCCGTGATAGCTGAGCAGCGAGGTGACGAACATCGCCAGCGAGGTGTTGTGGATGGCCAGCCAGCAGGTCTTGCCAGCGAAACCGTTCGCCGTCATCTGCGGCGTGTTCTGCACGCCATACAGCGGGATGCGGATGGTAAAGCGGCTGCCCATTCCCGGCTCCGTTTCCACGGCGATATCGCCATCCATCATGCTGATCAGTTTTTCACAAATCGCCAGGCCAAGGCCGGTGCCCTGGAAGTTGCGCTGCACGCCGGTCCCCACCTGGAAGAAGGGGTCGAAGAGGCGCAATACCTCTTTCGCCGGGATCCCCTCCCCGGTGTCGCGGACGCTAATCTGCAGATAATCCCCCGCGCACTGGACGTGCAGGATAATGCAGCCGGTGTCGGTGAACTTGATCGCATTGCTCAGCAGGTTGGAGATCACCTGTTGCAGGCGCATCGGGTCACCGGACATCTGTTCCGGAACGTCCGGTTCGATAAAGCAGTACAGACCCAGCTGCTTGCGCACCACCAGCGGCAGATAGTTGGCGGAGATATGGTTCATGACCTCGCGCGGGGAAAATTCCCGCGGCTCGATCTTCAACTGCTCGGACTCGATTTTGGAGAAATCGAGAATATCGCTGATGATTTTCAACAGCAGGCTTGAGGAGTTGTTCATCGCCGTCACCAGGCGATCGACGCCCTTCGGCAACGCTTTGGTCTGCAGCAGATCGAGGTTGCCGATGATGCCATACAGCGGAGTACGCAGCTCATGGCTGACGGTGGCAAGGAACATCGATTTCGACTGGCTGGCTTGCTCTGCCGCCTGGGCCATCTCCTGCAGCGACTCTTCCATCTTCACGCGGGCGGAAACGTCCACCAGCACGCAAATCGCCACGTTTTCGTTGCGATAGCGTGAGTGGACAAAGCTAATCTGCAGGTTGGTATGGTTGCTGGTCAGCACATCGACAAAGTTGACCTGCTGGCCGCAGATGATCTGCGTCAGCCGCTGGCGGTCCTCATGGGTCAGCATGTTCAGATAGTTGTGCGCCAGCTCGTTACTGAGAATGTTGGTCCCGTCGAGGGTGCGCAGAATACAGATCCCCACCGGGGCGGAGGCCACGATTTTGCGGTTGAACTGCTCATGCTCTTCCAGCCGCTGAGCGTCATTTTCCGCAGGGATAAAAATGCGCCGCTCATACATCCGCGCCAGCGCAAACAGCATCGCGCCGCTGAGGATATTGAGAACGATGGCGTTGATGATCAGCATACGGATCCGCTCCAGCACCTGGTCTACCGAGACGGAATAGACGATGCTCAGGGAGGACGGCGCGAGGCTTTTCTTCAGCACCAGCTCGCGGAAACCCGCGCTGTAGCCAAACCACATTCGCTCCTGCATCCATTTCGCTTCGCTCTGGATTTTGCTTTCCGCGCCGGCCAGGGAGATCAGCGGCTGGCCGTTATCGTCGAAGATAGTCACGCTCATCGGCAGGCTGCCCGGCGTAAAGAAGCTTTCCATGCGGATGGTCTGCTCAACGCCGAGCATCGCCTGCAGGCGATTGGCCATATAGATCGGCGTCAGGGCGTAAAAATAGCCCACCCCGGGGCGCATGCCCTGGCTTATCCAGAACAGGTTGTTGCCGCGCTCGTTTTGCGGCGCATTGCGGTATTGCTCAATGCGTTGATGCAGGACTTTCAGCGCCTGATCGCGCTCAATCGGCACGTCACGCAGGCCAAAGTTGGCCATACAGAGATTATCGCTGCCGATGAGAAAGATACGGTTAAGGTCGTAGGCGGCGGTAAAATTATCCCGCCAGTAGCGCATAAACCACGCCAGCGATTGGAGCGAATTACGCCAGGCGCTACTCATCGCGCTGCAGTCGGAGTCAGGATACAGGGGTTCAAAGCTGGGGATCGCAATATCGCCGCTTTGCCCTTGCGCTACCGCATCCCCTGCCGACAGCCGGTTACCGGCGACGTACTTCAGCTCTTTAATCACATCCGCCGTACGCTGAATGTAGCGCTGGGCCTGATCGGCGTTGAGATTGAGCTCCTGATGGATCTCGGCTTCCCGCTCGTGGAGCGCGTTGACGATATAAAATACAGAGACAAACGCAATCAGCAGCCACAGCAATACCGCCAGCGCTCTGAACAGATAACGTGAAACCTTCAGGGTTGTGTGAAAAGAGGCAAGATATTTCAATGTGGCGATGCTCGGCCGTCAGGGACTCAACAGAATGGGGTTAAAGTAGCGGTAAACCGGCTTTGCCGCAATGTTAATGCAAAAAGGGCCGGGAGAATACCCGGCCCTTTCAGAACATTTACCTGGGACGATTACTCTTCGTCTTCGGCGATGTCGTCATCGGTATCCGCTTCCGGGGCGATATCGTCATCGCCTTCCGCCGCGCTACCGTCGATGGCGTCCAGTTCTTCGTCGTCTACCGGCTCAGCGACGCGCTGCAGCCCCACCACGTTTTCATCTTCCGCGGTGCGGATGAGGATCACGCCCTGGGTGTTACGGCCCACGATGCTCACTTCGGAAACGCGGGTACGCACCAGCGTCCCGGCGTCGGTGATCATCATGATCTGATCGCAATCATCCACCTGTACGGCGCCGACCACGGAACCGTTACGCTCGGTGACTTTGATCGAGATAACGCCCTGGGTGGCACGCGACTTGGTCGGATACTCAGCCGCGGCGGTACGTTTACCGTAACCGTTTTGCGTCACCGTCAGGATCGCGCCTTCGCCGCGCGGAATAATCAGCGAGACGACGCTGTCGTTTTCCGCCAGCTTAATGCCGCGTACGCCGGTGGCGGTACGGCCCATGGCGCGAACGGCATCCTCTTTGAAGCGCACGACCTTGCCGGCCGCGGAGAACAGCATCACTTCGTCCTGACCAGAGGTCAGATCGACGCCGATCAGCTCATCGCCTTCGTTCAGGTTCACCGCGATAATGCCGGCGGAACGCGGACGACTGAACTCGGTCAGCGCGGTTTTCTTCACGGTACCGCTGGCGGTGGCCATAAAGACGTTGACGCCCTCTTCATACTCGCGGACTGGCAGGATAGCGGTGATACGCTCATCGGCTTCCAGCGGCAGCAGGTTGACGATCGGACGACCGCGCGCGCCGCGGCTGGCCTCCGGCAGCTGATAGACCTTCATCCAGTACAGACGACCGCGGCTTGAGAAGCAGAGGATGGTGTCATGGGTGTTGGCCACCAGCAGGCGGTCAATAAAGTCTTCTTCTTTAATGCGCGCTGCCGATTTGCCTTTACCGCCACGACGCTGTGCTTCGTAGTCGGTCAGCGGCTGATACTTCACATAGCCCTGATGCGATAGGGTGACCACCACGTCTTCCTGGTTGATCAGATCTTCGATGTTGATATCAGCGCTGTTGGCAGTGATTTCGGTACGACGTTCGTCGCCGAACTGGTCGCGGATCAGCTCCAGCTCTTCGCGAATCACTTCCATCAGACGGTCGGCGCTGCCGAGGATGTGCAGCAGTTCCGCGATCTGCTCCAGCAGCTCTTTATATTCGTCGAGCAGTTTTTCATGCTCAAGGCCGGTCAGTTTCTGCAGACGCAGATCCAGAATCGCCTGGGCCTGCTGCTCGGTCAGGTAGTATTTACCCTCGCGCACGCCGAACTCGGGCTCCAGCCATTCCGGACGCGCGGCGTCATCACCGGCACGCTCCAGCATCGCCGCGACGTTACCGAGATCCCACGCCTGGGCAACCAGCGCTGCTTTCGCTTCAGCCGGGGTCGGCGCGCGACGGATCAGTTCGATAATCGGGTCGATATTGGCCAGCGCCACGGCCAGCGCTTCGAGGATATGCGCGCGGTCACGGGCTTTACGCAGCTCGAAAATGGTGCGACGGGTCACCACTTCGCGGCGGTGGCGCACGAATGCGGCGATGATGTCTTTCAGGTTCATGATCTTCGGCTGGCCATGGTGCAGCGCAACCATGTTGATGCCGAAGGAGACCTGCAGCTGGGTCTGGGAATAGAGGTTGTTGAGCACCACTTCCCCTACCGCGTCGCGCTTCACTTCAATCACGATGCGCATCCCGTCTTTATCAGACTCGTCACGCAGCGCGCTGATGCCTTCCACGCGTTTTTCTTTTACCAGCTCGGCGATTTTCTCAATCAGGCGCGCTTTGTTCACCTGATAGGGAATTTCATGCACGATGATGGTTTCGCGGCCGGATTTCGCATCCACTTCCACTTCCGCGCGCGCGCGGATGTAGACTTTACCGCGACCGGTGCGGTAGGCCTCTTCAATGCCGCGACGGCCGTTGATAATGGCGGCGGTCGGGAAATCAGGGCCAGGAATATGCGCCATCAGCCCTTCAATGCTGATGTCTTCATCGTCGACATAGGCCAGACAGCCGTTGATCACTTCCGTCAGGTTATGCGGCGGTATGTTGGTGGCCATCCCGACGGCGATCCCGGAGGCGCCGTTTACCAGCAGGTTAGGAATTTTGGTCGGCATGACGTCCGGAATACGCTCCGTGCCGTCATAGTTGTCAACGAAATCGACCGTCTCTTTTTCAAGATCGGCCATCAGCTCATGAGCGATTTTCGCCAGACGAATTTCGGTATAACGCATCGCCGCAGCGGAGTCGCCGTCGATGGAACCAAAGTTACCCTGGCCGTCCACCAGCATGTAACGCAGCGAGAACGGCTGCGCCATACGCACGATGGTGTCGTATACCGCGGAGTCGCCGTGCGGGTGGTATTTACCGATTACGTCACCAACGACACGGGCTGATTTTTTATAGGCTTTGTTCCAGTCATTGCCCAATACGTTCATGGCGTAAAGTACGCGACGGTGTACCGGCTTCAGGCCATCTCGGACATCCGGCAGCGCACGGCCAACAATGACCGACATCGCATAATCCAGATAAGAGTTCTTAAGCTCTTCCTCAATGTTGACCGGTGTAATTTCTCTCGCAAGGTCGCTCATCTAACCGCTATCCCTCTACTGTATCCCGGATTCAAAGGTCGCAAATTATAACACAGCCGCGCTAAGAGAGGTAAAGCAATACGGTTTATTCATGGCGCGCTGCTGATATACTCGCAGGTCTGAACAGAAAAGGAGTAAAAGCGCCCATGAATGCCGAAAAAACGTCGGTAGCCCCTAACGTCGATCATGCTGAAATCGCCAAATTCGAAGCCGTCGCCTCGCGCTGGTGGGATCTGGAGGGCGAGTTCAAACCGCTCCACCGCATTAACCCCCTGCGGCTGGGCTATATCGCCGAACGCTCTGGCGGCCTGTTCGGTAAAAAAGTCCTCGATGTCGGCTGCGGCGGCGGCATCCTCGCCGAGAGCATGGCGCGCGAAGGCGCGACGGTCACCGGGCTGGACATGGGCGCCGAGCCGCTGCAGGTGGCGAAACTGCACGCCCTGGAGAGCGGAATTCAGGTGGAGTATGTTCAGGAAACGGTTGAAGAACATGCCGCGAAGAATCCGCAGCAGTATGACGTCGTCACCTGCATGGAGATGCTGGAGCACGTCCCTGACCCACAGTCGGTCGTCCACGCCTGCGCGCGGCTGGTGAAGCCTGGCGGCCAGGTCTTCTTCTCCACCATCAACCGTAACGGTAAAGCGTGGCTGATGGCGGTGGTCGGCGCGGAATATGTCATGAAGATGGTGCCCAAAGGCACTCATGATGTGAAAAAGTTTATCAAGCCGGCCGAACTGCTGGGCTGGGTAGATCAGACTTCTCTGAAAGAGCAGCATATCATCGGCCTGCATTACAATCCGTTGACCAACACCTTCAAGTTGGCGCCGGGGGTTGATGTTAACTATATGTTGCATACCAGCGCCAAAAAAGCGTGACGTCAGCACCTGCGCTTATGATGATTGCGCGGCATCAAGCCGCGTGATTATTTCTTCCGATGAAGAAATCAGCACTCGATCAAATTTTCATTTTTTTTTCTGTTTTATTGACTTCTTCTCCAGGCCTTATGCGACGTGGACTTGCGGATTATTACCCTTCCGCAACCTCAATTTAACGTCAAAATCAACCCTTGTACTCAAAAGATTCCTTACTAAAATACTCACCATATAGCGTTCCTTTTATCGACAACCCCCTACATATAGTATTTATCCACAGAGTTAGTCACAACGGCCTTCTGTGGATAAACGGGGGATATTTTCTTTCACGGACAGGTAAAATCCACATGAATCAGAGTCTGCTGGTGACAAAGCGCGACGGAACCACCGAGCGCATCAATCTCGACAAAATCCATCGCGTACTGGATTGGGCGGCAGAAGGACTGAATAACGTTTCGATTTCCCAGGTAGAGTTGCGCTCGCATATCCAGTTCTATGACGGCATTAAAACCGCGGACATCCACGAAACCATTATCAAAGCCGCTGCGGATCTGATCTCCCGCGAGGCGCCGGATTACCAGTACCTCGCCGCGCGTCTGGCGATTTTCCATTTGCGTAAAAAAGCCTTCGGCCAGTTTGAGCCGCCGGCGCTTTACGATCACGTGGTGAAGATGGTCGAGAAGGGTAAATACGATCATCATCTGCTGGAAGACTACACGGAAGAAGAGTTCCAGCAGATGGACGGTTTCCTCGACCACTGGCGCGACATGAACTTCTCCTACGCTGCCGTTAAGCAGCTGGAAGGCAAGTACCTGGTACAAAACCGCGTCACCGGCGAAATTTATGAGAGCGCGCAGTTCCTCTATATTCTGGTGGCTGCCTGCCTGTTCTCTAACTACCCGCGCGAAACGCGTCTGGACTACATCAAGCGTTTCTACGACGCGGTGTCGACCTTTAAAATCTCGCTGCCGACGCCGATCATGTCCGGCGTGCGTACCCCAACCCGTCAGTTCAGCTCCTGCGTGCTGATCGAGTGCGGCGACAGCCTGGACTCCATCAACGCTACCTCCAGCGCGATTGTGAAATACGTTTCCCAGCGCGCCGGCATCGGCATCAACGCCGGCCGCATTCGCGCGCTGGGCAGCCCGATCCGCGGCGGCGAAGCCTTCCACACCGGCTGCATTCCGTTCTACAAACATTTCCAGACCGCGGTGAAGTCCTGCTCGCAGGGCGGCGTACGCGGCGGCGCGGCGACCCTCTTCTACCCAATGTGGCATCTGGAAGTGGAAAGCCTGCTGGTGCTGAAAAACAACCGCGGGACCGACGCCAACCGCGTTCGTCACATGGACTACGGGGTGCAGATCAACAAGCTGATGTACACCCGTCTGCTGAAGGGCGGCGACATTACCCTGTTCAGCCCTTCCGACGTCCCGGGCCTGTATGACGCTTTCTTCGCCGATCAGGACGAATTTGAGCGCCTGTACACCCAGTACGAGCAGGACGACAGCATTCGCAAGCAGCGCATAAAAGCGGTTGAGCTGTTCTCGCTGATGATGCAGGAGCGCGCCTCCACCGGCCGCATCTACATCCAGAACGTCGACCACTGCAACACCCACAGCCCGTTCGATCCGGTGGTCGCCCCGGTGCGCCAGTCTAACCTGTGCCTGGAGATCGCCCTGCCGACTAAACCGCTGGAAGACGTCAACGACGAAAACGGCGAAATCGCGCTGTGCACCCTGTCGGCCTTCAACCTCGGGGCTATCGACAGCCTCGACGAGCTGGAAGAGCTGGCGGTGCTGGCGGTGCGTGCCCTGGACGCGCTGCTCGACTATCAGGATTACCCCATCCCGGCCGCCAAACGCGGCGCGATGGGCCGCCGTACGCTGGGCATCGGCGTGATCAACTTCGCTTACTATCTGGCGAAGCATGGCAAACGCTACTCCGACGGCAGCGCCAACAACCTGACCCACAAAACGTTCGAAGCGATTCAGTACTACCTGCTGAAGGCCTCCAACGAACTGGCTATCGAACAGGGCGCTTGCCCGTGGTTCAACGAAACCACCTATGCGCAGGGTATCCTGCCGATCGATACCTATAAAAAAGACCTGGACGGCATCGTCAGCGAAGCCCTGCACTACGACTGGGAAGCGCTTCGCGCGTCCATCAAAACCCACGGCCTGCGTAACTCCACGCTCTCCGCGCTGATGCCGTCCGAGACCTCGTCGCAGATCTCCAACGCCACCAACGGCATCGAGCCGCCGCGCGGCCACGTGAGTATCAAAGCATCGAAGGATGGGATCCTGCGCCAGGTGGTGCCGGACTACGAAAACCTGCAGAACGCCTACGAACTGCTGTGGGAAATGCCGAACAACGACGGCTACCTGCAGCTGGTGGGTATCATGCAGAAGTTTATCGACCAGTCGATCTCTGCGAATACCAACTACGATCCGACGCGCTTCCCTTCCGGAAAAGTGCCGATGCAGCAGTTGCTGAAAGACCTGCTCAACGCCTATAAATTCGGCGTCAAAACGCTGTACTATCACAACACCCGTGATGGCGCTGAAGACGCTCAGGATGACCTGGCCCCGTCCATCCAGGACGACGGCTGCGAAAGCGGCGCTTGTAAGATCTAAGGTATTTTTGCCGGGTGGCGCTACGCTTACCCGGCCTACGATTTTGTAGGCCCGGCCAACGCATCGCCGCCGGGCAGTACAGTTCAACAGGACTCACTTCAATGGCATACACCACTTTTTCACAGACGAAAAACGATCAGCTGCTTGAGCCAATGTTTTTTGGCCAGCCGGTTAACGTGGCCCGCTACGATCAGCAAAAATACGATATCTTTGAAAAGCTGATTGAAAAACAGCTCTCCTTCTTCTGGCGCCCGGAAGAGGTTGACGTCTCCCGCGATCGCATTGACTACCAGGCGCTGCCGGAACATGAAAAACACATTTTCATCAGCAACCTGAAGTACCAGACGCTGCTCGACTCCATCCAGGGCCGCAGCCCGAACGTGGCGCTGCTGCCGCTGATCTCCATCCCGGAGCTGGAGACCTGGGTGGAAACCTGGGCCTTCTCCGAGACCATTCACTCGCGCTCGTACACCCATATCATCCGCAACATCGTCAACGACCCGGCGACCGTGTTCGACGATATCGTCACCAATGAGCAGATCCAGAAGCGTGCCGAGGGGATCTCCCACTATTACGATTCGTTGATCGAGATGACCAGCTACTGGCACCTGCTGGGCGAAGGTACCCACACCGTCAACGGCAAGACCGTGACCGTCAATCTGCGCGAGCTGAAAAAGAAACTCTATCTGTGCCTGATGAGCGTCAACGCCCTGGAAGCGATCCGCTTCTACGTCAGCTTCGCCTGCTCCTTCGCCTTTGCCGAGCGCAAACTGATGGAAGGCAACGCCAAAATTATCCGCCTGATCGCCCGCGATGAAGCGCTGCACCTGACCGGCACTCAGCATATGCTGAACCTGCTGCGCTCCGGCAGCGACGATCCGGAAATGGCGGAAATCGCCGAAGAGTGCAAGCAGGAGTGCTATGACCTGTTCGTGCTGGCGGCGCAGCAGGAGAAAGAGTGGGCGGACTACCTGTTCCGCGACGGCTCGATGATTGGCCTGAACAAAGATATTCTCTGCCAGTACGTCGAGTACATCACCAATATCCGCATGCAGGCGGTGGGCCTCGATCTGCCGTTCCAGACCCGCTCCAACCCGATCCCGTGGATCAACACCTGGCTGGTCTCCGACAACGTCCAGGTGGCGCCGCAGGAAGTAGAGGTCAGCTCTTACCTGGTCGGCCAGATCGACTCTGAAGTCGATGCCGACGACCTGAGCAACTTCCAGCTGTAATGAAGCGGATCTTCTTGAAAATCTCTGACACTCGCCTTGAGTGTCAGGATGAACACCCTTCCCTGTTGGCTGCTCTTGAATCGCATAATATCGACGTCGAGTATCAGTGCCGCGCAGGCTATTGCGGCTCCTGCCGCACTCGTCTGGTCTCCGGCCAGGTTGACTGGCTGACCGAGCCGCTGGCCTTTATCCAGCCGGGAGAAATTTTGCCCTGCTGCTGCCGGGCGAAGGGCGATATCGAAATTGAGATGTAAGTTTTGTCGGGCGGCGTAACGCTTATGCGCCCGACAAAACTGCCGTTCACAGGCCGGGTAAACCCGGCTTTTTACTGCTTAGCGTCCAGAAACTGCACCGCTTTATCCGGGAAATCGGTAAACAAGCCATCGACGTCCGCCTGGCGATACAGCAGGTCATAGAGCTGATTGACGTTGCTGGCGTACTCCGGCAGTTGATCCGCGCGCACAGTATACGGATGCACCTGCAGATGGCTGGCGTGCGCCTCCTTCACCATCGCCGTCAGCTTCACCGCCCCCGGCTTTGAGCCTTCCGCCACCAGCATATGATAATCCGGACCAATGCCGTCGGCGTACTGCGCAATCTGCGCCATTGCCCCCGGCTTGAACATCCAGTCATAGCTGTAGTTCACCCACTTGCCGTCAGCCTGCCGCTGCTGGGTTTCATTCCAGTCGGTATAGGCGATAAGCTGCACCAGCTTGAGATCCATGCCCATCTTCGGCTCCAGCTCATGCTTAATACGCTTGAGCTCGTTGGCGTCAAAGCACTGCAGATAGACCTTATCCTGCTTGCTGGTGTAGCCATATTCTTTCAGCACTTTCAGCGTGCTGGCGGCAATATCTTTGCCTTCCTGATGGTGGAACCACGGCGCTTTGATTTCCGGGTAAATACCGATGTTTTTGCCGGTGGAATGATTCAGCCCCTGGACAAACTCAATCTCTTCTTCAAAGGTATGAATGCGAAAATCGGATTTGCCCATCGGGAAACGCCCGGGATAGGTTTGCACATTCTTGCCATCTTTCGGCTCAAACCCTTCGGTAAACGTCAGCGACTTGATCTCGGCCAGGGTAAAGTCGATGGCGTAAAAACGGCCATCTTGACGCGCCCGCTGCGGGAAGCGCTGGGCCACGTCGGTCACCCGATCCAGATAGTGGTCGTGCAACACCACCAGTCGGTCGTCTTTGGTCATCACCAGGTCTTGCTCAAGGTAATCCGCCCCCTGCGCGTAGGCCATCGCTTTCGCCGGCAGGGTATGTTCAGGCAGATAACCGCTGGCGCCCCGGTGGGCGATAACCATTTTATCCGCCGCTGTCGCGCTGAAGCACAGCGCCGAACTGGCCAACATCATGCCGCTCATTAGCGCGGTGAGTTTCATGTTCATCGCCGCTCCTTAGGCTTGCTTCAGCTGTTGATGATGGCGGCGTTCACCGAGCATCACGATAACCAGCAGGACAACCGCCAGCACGCTGCCGCCGATCATCACCATAAAGCCGCCGTCCCAGCCGAAGAAATCGACGGTGTAGCCGACGATGGCGCTCGCGGCCACGGAACCGCCGAGGTAACCGAACAGGCCGGTGAAGCCTGCGGCGGTGCCGGCGGCTTTCTTCGGCGCCAGCTCCAGCGCATGCAGGCCAATCAGCATCACCGGGCCGTAGATCAGGAAGCCGATAATAATCATACAGGCCATATCGACGCCCGGGTTACCCGGCGGGTTCAGCCAGTACACGACGGTGGCGATGGTGACCAGGGTCATAAAGAACACGCCGGTGGCGCCGCGGTTGCCTTTAAACACTTTATCCGACATCCAACCGCACAGCAGGGTGCCCGGGATCCCCGCGTACTCGTACAGGAAGTAGGCCCAGGAGGATTTATCCAGCGCGAAGTGCTTCACCTCTTTCAGGTAGGTCGGCGACCAGTCAAGAATGCCGTAGCGCAGCAGATAAACGAAGACGTTGGCGACCGCGATGTACCACAGCAGCTTGTTCGGCAGAATGTACTGCATAAAGATCTGCTTCGCCGTCAGCTCTTGTTCATGCTCTTCGCTGTAATCGTCCGGGTAGTCGTTTTTATACTCTTCGATCGGCGGCAGGCCGCAGGATTGCGGCGTATCGCGCATCATCGCGAAGGCGAAAATCGCCAGCAGAATAGCGCCGAAAGCCGGCATATAGAGCGCCGCATGCCAGTCGTTAAACCAGGCCATACCCAACAGGAACAGCAGCGGCGGAATCCCCCCGCCGACGTTATGCGCGCAGTTCCACACTGAAACAATTCCGCCGCGCTCTTTCTGCGACCACCAGTGGACCATGGTACGGCCGCACGGCGGCCAGCCCATCCCCTGGAACCAGCCGCAGAGGAACAGCAGTACGAACATGATCATGATGCTCGAGGTGGCCCACGGTACGAAGCCCATCACCAGCATCACCAGCGCGGCGAGGATCAGCCCCGCCGGCAGGAAAATGCGCGGATTCGAACGGTCAGAGACCGATCCCATGATGAATTTCGAAAATCCGTAGGCAATGGAGATGCCGGAAAGGGCGAAACCGAGATCGCCGCGGGAGAAACCTTGCTCGATAAGATAGGGCATTGCCAGGGCAAAGTTCTTACGAACCAGATAGTAAGCGGCATAACCAAAGAAGATGCCGATAAAAATCTGCCAGCGTAACCGACGATAGAGTGGGTCGATCTCCGCGGCTGGCAAACGCGCTTTATGCGCGGCGGGTTTAAAAATACTTAACATATCAGCCTCCGTGGCCCTTGCTGTTTTTTACTGACGTCACGACAACAATCCCAGATTAATCACCAACTTCGAATCTGGCCGCGATGGTAGGCAATACGTAGAGCTGATACTGTGAAACATCGCACAATTTGTTACAGAAATATGACAAAAGGTTCCAATGTGAGCACAAAATCACATAATGCGCTCAAATAACGCGCGAATATGCTCGAAATCAAACAATAACCTTATTGATTGTGGCTAAATGGCGGTAAACGAAAGCAGAGGAGCTGAAGATGACGGGACGTCTTGATAGCGAGGTCATCATCATCGGCGGCGGAGCAACCGGCGCCGGCATCGCCCGCGACTGCGCCCGACGCGGATTACGTACAGTGCTCATTGAGCGCCATGATATCGCCACCGGGGCCACCGGCCGTAATCATGGGCTGTTGCACAGCGGCGCCCGCTATGCGGTGACCGACAACGAATCCGCCCGCGAATGCATCAGTGAGAACCGCATCCTGCGCCGCATCGCC
This sequence comes from Klebsiella sp. K5-204, assembly GCF_030128585.1. Taxonomy (NCBI): domain Bacteria; kingdom Pseudomonadati; phylum Pseudomonadota; class Gammaproteobacteria; order Enterobacterales; family Enterobacteriaceae; genus Klebsiella; species Klebsiella sp. K5-204. The sequence continues at coordinate 270,865 of NZ_JAKUZS010000006.1, read as the reverse complement.
CGTCACTGTATCGAACCGGCCGGCGGTCTGTTCATTACCCTGCCTGAAGACGATCTGGCCTGGCAGCAGACCTTTATCGCCGCCTGCCAGCAGGCTGGCATAGAGGCCACGCCGCTTTCTGCGCAGGAGGCGCTGCGCCGCGAGCCCGCCGTCAACCCGACGCTGCTGGGGGCGGTGCAGGTCCCGGATGGCACCATTGACCCGTTTCGCCTCACCGCGGCCAATATGCTCGACGCCCGCGAACACGGCGCGCAGATCCTCACCGGCTGCGAAGTGACAGGCCTGCTGCGCCAGGGCGACCGCGTCTGTGGTGTCCAGGTATACGATCGTCAGCTTCACCAGACCCGCGCCCTGCACGCCGGGGTAGTGGTCAATGCCGCCGGGATCTGGGGGCAGCGCATTGCGGAATATGCCGACCTGCGCATCACCATGTTCCCGGCGAAGGGATCGCTGTTGATCCTTGACCACCGGATTAACAACCTGGTGATCAACCGCTGCCGTAAGCCGGCCGATGCCGATATTCTGGTGCCCGGGGATACCATCTCGCTGATCGGCACCACCTCGATGCATATTCCTTATGACGAAATTGACGACAACCGGGTAACGACCGCAGAAGTCGAAACCCTGCTGCGCGAAGGTGAAAAGCTGGCGCCGGTCATGGGCCGCACCCGGATCCTCCGCGCCTACTCCGGCGTGCGCCCGCTGGTGGCCAGCGACAACGATCCCAGCGGACGCAGCGTCAGCCGCGGCATCGTCCTGCTCGACCATGCTCAGCGCGACGGCATGGAAGGCTTCATTACCATCACCGGCGGCAAGCTGATGACCTATCGCCTGATGGCCGAGTGGGCCACCGACGCCGTCTGTCGTAAGCTGGGCAACACCACCCCCTGTTCCACGGCCGAGAGCCCGCTCCCCGGGTCGCAGGAGCCGACGGAAAGCACCCTGCGAAAAATTATCTCCCTGCCGGGCCCGCTGCGCGGATCGGCTGTCTACCGCCATGGCGATCGCACGCCGGCCTGGCTTGGCGACAGCCGCCAGCACCGTAGTCTGGTCTGCGAATGCGAAGCCGTCACCGCTGGTGAAGTGAAATACGCGGTGGAAAATCTGGCGGTCCACACCCTGCTCGACCTGCGCCGCCGTACCCGGATTGGCATGGGGACCTGCCAGGGGGAACTCTGCGCCTGCCGCGCCGCCGGTCTGCTGCAGCGCTTTAACGTCACCACCCCCGCGCAGTCGTTGACCCAGCTGTCGGCGTTTCTCAATGAGCGCTGGAAGGGCGTGCAGCCCATCGCCTGGGGCGACGCGCTGCGCGAAAGCGAATTCACCCGCTGGGTCTATCTCGGCCTGTGCGGACTACCACAGGAGCATCAGGATGAAATTTGACTGCGCGATTATCGGCGGCGGACTGGCCGGCCTGCTGTGCGGCCTGACGCTGAATCAGTCCGGCCTGCGCAGCGTTATCATCAGCCGCGGGCAAAGCGCGCTGCATTTTTCCTCCGCGTCGTTAGATCTGCTCTCGGCGCTGCCGAACGGCGATAACGTCACTGACCTCGCGCAAGGTCTGCAGCAGCTCGCTGAACTGCTTCCTGAGCACCCTTATTCCCGGCTCGGCGCCGGGGCGGTGCTCGAATACGCAAAACAAACTGAAGCCCTGCTGGCCGCCAGCGGCGCGGTGATGCAGGGCGACGCGCACCGCCCGCACCGGCGGGTAACGCCGCTGGGGACGCTGCGCGCGGCGTGGCTATCGCCGCAGGAGGTTCCTGTCGCGCCACTCCCCCGACAGGGGGTCTGCCTGGTGGGGATCAGCGGCTTTGCCGATTTTCAGCCGCATCTCGCCGCCGCCGCGCTCGGGCAAACCGGCGTCACCGCCGTGGCGGTGGAAATCGAGTTACCGCTGCTGGATGTTTTACGTGACAACCCCACCGAGTTTCGCGCCGCCAATATCGCCCGCCTCCTCGACGATGAAAACCACTGGCCTGCCCTGCATGCGGCGCTGCTGCCGCTGGCGCAACAGCATGAGCTGCTGATCATGCCCGCCTGCTTTGGCCTCGCCGACGATCGCCTGTACCATTGGCTGCAGGCGCGCCTGCCCTGCCCGCTGCGTCTGCTGCCGACGCTGCCGCCTTCGGTTCCCGGGATGCGCCTGCACCGTTTGCTGCAGCGGCAGTTTATTCGCGGCGGCGGCACCTGGCTTGCCGGCGATGAAGTGGTGAACATCAGCTATCGACAGGGCGCAGTCGAGGCCGTCTGGACGCGAAATCACGGCGATATTGCGCTGCGTCCGCGTTTTACCGTGCTGGCCAGCGGCAGCTTTTTCAGTAACGGTCTTGTCGCCACGCGGGATAGCGTCCGCGAACCCATTCTCGGTCTCGATCTACAGCAGACCCTGCCGCGCGACGACTGGTACCAGCGCGACTTCTTTGCCTCCCAGCCGTGGCAGCGCTTCGGGGTGAAAACCGATGCCCTGCTGCGCCCCATGCTGGGCGGGCAGCCGTTCAGCAATCTTTTCGCCATCGGTTCGCTGCTCGGCGGGTTCGATGCCATTCAGCTCGGCTGCGGCGGCGGGGTCTGCGCCGTCACCGCACTGCACGCCGCCAGACAGATCCACGCCCTCGCCGGAGGCCGACCATGAACGATACCCGTTTTGAAAGCTGCATTAAGTGCACGGTCTGTACCACCACCTGTCCGGTAAGCCGGGTCAATCCGCGCTATCCCGGGCCGAAACAGGCGGGGCCGGACGGCGAACGCCTGCGCCTGAAGGATGGCGCGCTGTACGATGAGGCGCTCAAGTACTGCATTAACTGCAAGCGCTGTGAGGTCGCCTGCCCGTCGGATGTGAAAATTGGCGATATCATTCAGCGCGCCCGGGCACAGTATGGCCAGCAAAAACCGACCCTGCGCGACGCTATTCTCAGCCATACCGACCTGATGGGCACCCTTTCCACCCCCTTTGCCCCACTGGTAAACGCCACCACCGGCTTAAAACCGGTACGCCGCCTGCTCGACGCGGCGCTCAATATCGATCATCGCCGCACGCTGCCAAAATATGGCTTCGGTACCTTCCGCCGCGCTTACCGCCAGCTCGCGGCCAGACAGGCGCAGTACCCTGAGCAGGTGGCCTTCTTTCATGGTTGCTACGTCAACTATAACCACCCGCAGCTGGGCAAGGATCTGATTCGCGTCGTCAATGCGCTGGGCACCGGCGTGCAGTTGTTATCACGGGAAAAATGCTGCGGCGTGCCGCTGATCGCCAACGGCTTTTTTGACAAAGCGCGTAAGCAGGCGCAGAGCAACGTCGCCGCGATGCGGGAAAACGCGCTGCCGATCATCGCCACCTCCTCGACCTGCACCTTTACGCTGCGCGATGAATACCCGCATCTCCTTGATGTCGACAACAGCGATCTCCGCGACCGGGTGGAGCTGGCCACTCGCTGGATCTGGAAACAACTGGATAGTGGCAAAACGCTGCCGCTGCGCCCGCTGCCGCTGAAGGTGGTCTATCACACGCCGTGCCATATGGAGAAAATGGGCTGGTCGCTGTATACCCTCGAACTGCTGCGGCTGATCCCTGGCCTGCAGCTGGAGGTGCTGGATTCGCAGTGCTGCGGCATCGCCGGCACCTACGGGTTTAAGACTGAGAATTACGCGGTATCCCAGGCTATCGGCGCCCCGCTGTTCCGTCAGATTGAGGAGAGCGGCGCCGACATCGTCGTCACCGACTGCGAGACCTGTAAATGGCAGATAGAAATGTCCACCAGCAAACGCTGCGAACATCCGCTGACGGTGCTGGCGCAGGCGCTCGCCTGAGTCCGGCGCCAGCCTGCGCCGTCAATAGCTCGCTTTCTCCTGCGGCTGAGCGCTGGCGGATTTAAACATTGCCAGCCGGCGGTCCAGCGCCTGGGTGTACAGCATGGTATCGACCCCGACGGCGACGAAATTGGCCCCCCAGGCGAGACATTTTTCCGCCATCGCCGGGTCGACCGCCAGAAATCCTGCCGCTTTTCCCGCCGCGCGAATGCGCCGGATGCTCTGCTCAATCACCCGCTGCACGTCAGGATGGCCAGCATCGTCCGGGTGTCCCAGCGAAGCGGAGAGATCCGCCGGCCCGATAAACACCCCGTCAATGCCTTCCACCTCGAGGATAGCGTCCAGATTTTCCAGCGCGGTTCGGCTCTCCACCTGAATCAGCAGACAGAGTTCGTCATTCGCCTCCGCCATATAATTCTCCACTCTGCCCCAGCGCGCCGCCCGGGCCACGCCGGCGCCAACGCCGCGGCTACCGACGGGAGGATAACGGGTTGCCGAGACGACTTCCCGCGCCTGCTCGGCGGTATCGACCATCGGCACCAGCAACGTTCTGGCGCCAATATCCAGCACCTGTTTTATCAGGCTGCGGCTGCCCTCCACCGGACGGATCACCGGCTGACTGGCGTAAGGGGCGATGGCCTGGAGCTGATGATAAAGGTCCTGAATAGTGTTCGGGGCATGCTCGCCGTCGATCAGCAGCCAGTCATATCCTGAAGTGGCGGCAATCTCCGCCAGATAGGAGGAGGTCGAGCTCAACCACAGGCCTATTTGCGTCTCACCGCGTAATAATCCACGTTTGAAGGGGTTAGATAACAGTGCGTTCATAGCGATTCCTTTAATCAATGCTGTACGCCGCCGCGCTGAGGAACCGCGCGGGTGAGGCTTAATGAGAAGATGGTGATCACCCCGATGATGGCCACGCCGGCCAGGGTTAACAGTCCAGCGGCGCTGCTGGCGAACAGCGTTTCGGCCTGCACGCGAACGATCGGCGCCAGAAAGCCGCCGATGGCGCCAAAAAGGTTAACGAAGCCAATCCCGGCGGCCAGCGCCGTGCCGGAGAGCAACTGCGTCGGCATCGTCCAGAAGACCGGCTGCACGGCAATCACCCCTACCGCCGCCACGCACAGCGCGATGATAGCCAGCACCGGCGCCACCAGCCCGGAAACCGCAATCCCGACCGCTGCCGCCAGCAGCGTCAGCGCGGCAATATTGCGCCGCTCGCCGGTGCGATCGGAGTAGCGAGGGATAAGCCAGGTGCCGAACAGCGCCGCCACCCACGGAATAGCCGTCACCACCGAGGCAATGAAGCCGACTTTGGTGCCCAACAGCGCGGCGACCTGAGTGGGCAGGAAGAAAATCAGGCCATAGACCGCCACCTGAATGGTCATGTAGATCAGCGCCAGCTGCCAGACCCGCCCGTTACGCAGCGCATCGGACAGACGCGAGGTGACCTTTTTCTCCTCCTCTCGCGCCAGCTCGCTTATCAGGGCCTGTTTCTCCGCCGCGCTCAGGAAGCGGGCATGCTGCGGCGAATCGTCCAGCCAGAAGAAGGTGAACGCTCCTGCGGCGACGGCGAGCAGGCCTTCAATCACAAACATCCAGAACCAGCCGGGATGGCCCATAAACCCATGCATCTCCAGCAGCGCGCCGGATAAAGGCGAACCGAGGGTCAGCGCCAGCGGCGCCCCCATATAAAAAAGCCCCATAATGCTGGCGCGGTTTTGCTGGGGAAACCACTGAGACGTGAGGTAGATCATTCCGGGGAAGAAGCCCGCCTCCGCCGCGCCCAGCAGGGTACGTACCAGCAGGAATTTCGCTTCCGTATCCGCCCACGCCATCGCCGCCGACAGCACGCCCCACAGTAGCGTGGTGCAGCCGATCCATTTTCTGGCGCCAAATTTGCGCATCAGCAGGTTGGCCGGCACCCCAAGAAAGGCATAGACCACAAAGAAAATCCCCGCCCCCAGCGCATAGGCTTCGTTGCTGAGGCCAGTGTCCAGCTGGTAGGTCTCTTTGGCGAAACCGATATTCGAACGGTCAAGAAACGCCAGCACGTACAGCGCCAGCATAAAGGGGATTAAGCGGGCGCGGTTTTTCTTCACCACGCTCTCCAGCAGAGTGTTGCTCATCATAATATCCTCAGGCGTGGGCCGCCGGGCGGCCCGGGGGATCAGTGTTGATAAGGACGTTTCAGGTTGCAGTCGCGATTGAGCTCGACGCCAAAGCCGGGTTTATCCAGTACCGATTTATGAATGCGCCCCCTCTCCGGCACCGGCTCGCCGAGCAGGATCGGGTCGAACTGCGGACGCAGCGTGGCGCAGTCAGGACTGGTCATCAGAAACTCGCTGAACGGCGTGTTGGTGAAAGTGATCACCGCATGATGTGAGTAAACCGACGAGCCGTGCGGCACCACCAGCTGCCCGCGCGCTTTAGCAATAGCCGCTATCTCCACCAGCGTGGTTAAGCCGCCGCACCAGCCGACGTCGGGCTGCATAATATCGATTCCGGTCTCCGACAGGGTGCGGAAGGACTGCAGGGTGCCATGGTGCTCACCGCTGGTCACCATCATCCCGGCCGGCGCCTGGCGCTTCAGCTCGCGATAACCTTCATACTGCTGCGGCGGCAGGCACTCCTCGATCCACTTGAGGTTGTAAGGGGCGCAGGCATGGGCAAGTTTGGTGGCATAGTTAACGTCCTGGCTCATCCAGCAGTCCAGCATTAACCAGAAATCCGGGCCGCATTTTTCGCGCATGTCCGCCACCATGGCGACGTCTTTGCGGATCCCGGCGTCGCCATCGTGCGGGCCCCAGTGGGTGGGCATTTTGCCGCCGATAAAGCCCATCTCCTGCGCCAGATCCGGACGAGCGCCGGTGGCATAGAACTGGATTTCGTCACGCACCGCTCCGCCCAGCAGTTTGTAGACCGGCAGGCCAACCACTTTCCCGAACAGATCCCACAGCGCGAGGTCGACACAGGAGATAGTGTTCATCACCAGACCGCCGGATCCTGCGTAGTAAAGGGTGGCGTTGAGCATCTGGTCGTGGATCAGTTTGATATCGCTGACGCATTTGCCTTCGATAAAGCGGTTGAGATGTTTTTCCACGATAAAGCAGCCCATCTCTCCGGCCGTCGACACGGCAAAGCCGGTCTGCCCGTTGTCGGCTTCAACTTCCACAATCAGCGTGCCCAGCACGTTGATGCCAAACGACTGGCGGGACTGCTCATACTGTTTGTATTTGCTCATCGGGGTGGCGATATGATCGTCAATCCAGTGGTTAGCCCCCTGATCGTGGTAATCGCCGCCGCCGGCGCCCTGCTCTGCGGTGGCGCCGCCGGTAAACCAGGCGCGGACGTGTTTAATTTTCGGTAGGGTCATGGTGTTCTCCTTATGATGAGGCGAGTTGTTCAAAGGGGCTTTTCCACCCCAGCAGTCGTGAAATATCTTTCGCGCAGGCAATCGCCTTACCGGCAAGGTAATCGCGATTGTCTTCATTGATTTGCAGACGGGTGCCCACCACCGAGATGGCGGCGGTCAGGTCGTTATTAGCGTTAAAAACCGGGGCGGCCACGCAGCGCACGTCCGGGTAGTCCTCGCCATTATCAAAGCTCCAGCCCCGGGCGCGGATCCGCCCCAGCTCCTCCCGCAGCTGTTGAGCATTGCTGATGGTCGTTGGCGTAGCCCGCTCCCACTGCAGTTCATCGATAATCGATGCCTGAACCCCGGCGGGCTGCCAGGCCAGCAGACATTTGCCGATCCCGGAGCGGTAAAGCGACAGGCTCTTTCCTTCGTGCGAACGCACGCTAATGGTGGCGGGTGATTCAATTTTCAGAATGTAGTAGGCGTTACCGTGATCGATAATGCCCAGATGGCAGAGCAGGCCGCACTCATCCATCAGCCGGGTCAGGCGCGGCCGCGCCAGCTCGCGCAGGTCCATTTTGCTTAGCGCCTGCCCGGCCAGCTCCACCAGTTTGGTCCACAGGCAGTAGTTATCCTGATTATCCATACTGATGAAGCGCTGCTTTTTCAGCTCGCCCAGCAGCAGATAAACCGTGCTTTTTGGGATCCCCAGCTCCGCTATTATCGTCGCCGCGCTGCAGGGTCCGATGCGGCCAATTAAATTGAGGATCTCAATCGCGCGGGTCAGCGCCGGGACTTTCGTTGATTCCAACATACTGGACTCCAATCCTGAATACTGGAATCAGTGTTGCGGTTGTCCGGGCGGTAAAGTGTGAGCGACATCGCGGGGCAATCGCTTTCCCGTATGCTGGACCGTTCGCAGCGGAAAATTGCGACTTAACGCACAGAATTTTTTCAGGAGAGTACAACAGGCTGGACAACCGGCGCCCGGGAGAAGCCCGCGCGCCGGGAAACGACCTACATTGAGAGGGAATCCACCACGTTAATCCAGCCATGTTCACTGGCCAGCGGTTGGCCATTCAGCCAGCGACGCAGCAGGTTTAATGCCATCATGGCGCAGACTTCCTGGCGTACCGCCAGGCTGTGGCGGGTGACGCTAAACTTCACCCGCAGCGCGAAGGTGCCGTCGGGGGTGGCCAGGGCCACGTTAAGATGATCGTTTTCCTGGCCGCTCACCGCCAGGGCCAGGCCGGCAAAATGGTTAATGCGCCGCTCGGCCGCCCAGCGGGCCGCCTGCGCCAGCGTCTCCTCCTGCGCCGGGACCACTTCGCTGGCCAGCAGCGGCGCGCCGGCGCGGGACAGCTGGAGCGCCAGCAGACCGCCGGTAAACTGCTCGCTGAGCGTCAGGCTCAGCTGCCGCTCCTGCAGGCAGCGTGCAATCTGCGCCGGTAACCCTTCAGTGCCTTCGAAAATCAGGCTGTCGCCAGCCACTTTACGCACTTCCGGCCACAGGGCCAGCATGGCGTCACGCTGCTCAGCCGGTCCGGTCAGCTTCAGCTCAATGATCGGCATCGACGAGCGGTAGCCCATCACTACGCCAGGCGGTAACGTCAGCGGATTGAGGTTTTGCGCCAGCTCGCTTTCCGAGCGGCCAAAAGTGGTCAGCCGCAGGCATACCGGCGGTTCCGGCAGCGTAAAGCGCTGGCGCAGGCGCGGTAAAATCTCCTGCTCGACCATCACTTTGAATTCAGAGGGAACGCCGGGGGTGAAAAACATCAGGCAGCGATTGAGCTGGATGGCAAAGCCGCAGGCCGTGCCCACCGGGTTATTGATCATCTCGGCGCTGGCGGGGATTTCCGCCTGCTTACGGTTGCTTTCCGCCATCGGCCGCCCGCGTTCAGCAAAGAAGCGGGTCATGGTTTCCAGCCACTCCGGATGCAAAATAAGTCCTTCGCCTTTCGCGGTGGCCGCGGCCAGCGCGCTCAGGTCGTCGCTGGTTGGGCCGAGGCCGCCATTGACGATCAGCACATCCGCCTGTTCGCTGCGTTCGCGAAGAATCGCCACCAGCGCATCGAGATCGTCGCCGACGGTATTACGGCGCGTTAATGGTAAACCCTGATTAAAAAAGAAATCCGCCAGCCATGCTGCATTGGTGTCAACGATTTGACCATGCAACACTTCATCGCCAGTGGACAGCATTTCCACATTCAACATTGCTCACTCCTTGCCTGCCAGGTGGCAAATACTATAACGCAAAGCGGGAGGCTGACGAGGAGGAAAATCTGGCGCGGCAAGAAGAGACCGCGCCGGAGGAGATTAGAAGCTGGCGCTGGCGCCGATGTACGGGCCGTCGGCGATGGTGTTATCGCGGTTGCCATCTTTGCCCGCCAGGTTCAGATAGCGATAGCCTGCCTGGATGCTGAGCGGACGCATAATGGTCCAGCTGGCGCCGACGTTGGCTTCCTGATAGCTGTCAATGCCGCTGGAGAGGGAATCTGGAGAGTAGTAGTAGTCGCCATACAGACGGAAGCTGTCGCCGATTTTCCACTGCAGGCCGCCGCCGACCGCGGCCGCATAACCTTCATCACCCTGTTTCGGGTTGGTGTATACCCCTTTACCGCCCACGGTCGCCAGGAACGGCCCCAGCGGAATATTCAGGCCCAGGCCTAAACCCGCGGCGTCGCCGTCGTTATCGCTGTGCAGCCAGTTACCCGAAACAGCCAGACCGGTGGACTCGGTGCCGAAGCCGACCCCAAGGTTGGTGTAATGCTCGCCTGCTTCGCCGGTAACGCTGATCGCATGGGCCGCCGAAGAGACCAGCATGACGCCAGCCAGCGCCATAAAAATGCTTTTTTTCATTATTTACTCTATCCAGAAAATTAAAATCAAAGAAGTCCCGAAAAAACCTGAAAATTCTACTGCGCACTCGTCAGGAATCAATGACCTGGCGAAATGATTTTTCACAAGAGTGTAACCAGTTGCGTCTTTTTACAGCAATACCGCCGCGCATTTGCGAAAGAATGTAAATTTCACCGCATTCATATTCAGTAGAATTATATTTAATTAGGTTGTATTGATTGAATAAATCTATATTTACCTGCGCAATCGCCATTGCGCAGGCTGTTTGAAGGAAGCAGAAAAATTAATGGGCGAGCAAGGCCAGGCGCTCCGGCGCAAGCCCCGTCAGCTTCGCCACCAGCGCCAGATCAAGCCCGTTTTCCAGCATCGCCTGGGCAATACGTTGCGCAGCCAATTGTTCTCCCTGTTCAAGACCTTGCTGCAGGCCCTGCTGATGGCCGCGTTGTTCCAGAAACTGGGCAATGTTCATTAGCGTCTCCTTATGCAGCCGTCTGGGGACATTTTGCGCAAGATTACGTAAAAAGGCGACCGGATCGGCGGCATTTCCTGCCTGTAATAAATAGTGAAGCAGCGTCCTGAGCTGTCTGCGGCTAGTGTATCCCAGCGCCAACAGGCTGGCTAGTTGCTCCTGCAGTTCCATCATATCGCGTTGCCGGATATGCTTTTGCAGCAACTCAAGCATCGCGACCCGTCGGTGCTGCATTATTGTATCGTCAGGAAGCACCGTGATATCGATTAAGTGAAAATCCTGATTGTATACTTGCCGCGCGGTTTGCGGATGAGCAAATCCTTCCAGCCAGCACATGGGATACGGCCAGGGCGAGACTTGCCCATGATAAAAAAGCAGCGGGATCACCAATGGCAGTTGCGTATGTCCTTTATCCAGATGGCGCTGCATCGCTGCTATCGCATAACGCATCAGGCGAAATGCCATATGACGGTCCGCAGAGCTTTGATGTTCGATAAGCAGATAGATATATCCGTCCCCCGCCTGGGTTTGCAGCGAGTAAAGAATATCGGAATGGCTGGCGCGCAGGTCTTCATCGATAAAACTTCCGGACTCCAACTGCAGCGTTTGCAGATTGCATAATTCTCGCAAATGTTCAGGAAGGTGAATGTCCAGAAAATCCCGCGCCGTCGCCCGATGCGACAGTAGGTGTTTAAACACGGCGTCATGTGGGGAATGGGTGGTCCTTTCCATGGTGGCTCTCCATACGATAATTTTCGCTTAACTTATCACTCTGTAAAGCCAGCGCCGTATTTCCCTTGCGGTTTGCCGAGGCGCCTCGCAAACTGTTTCCTCGATACCCGGCCCGACTTACTGCGAAGGAGAAAAATCATGCGTCAAAGGACGATTGTTTGCCCGCTAATCCAAAATGATGGCCATTACCTGTTGTGCAAGATGGCTGCTGACCGCGGCGTTTTTCCCGGACAATGGGCCTTGTCCGGCGGCGGCGTGGAGCCGGGGGAAAGTATTGAAGAGGCGCTGCGACGCGAAGTCCGCGAGGAGCTTGGCGAAAAACTGCAGTTGACCCGTATCACGCCATGGAGCTTCCGCGACGATACCCGCGTGAAAACCTATCCCGACGGGCGCCAGGAAACGATCTATATGATCTATCTAATCTTCGACTGCGTTAGCGCCAATCGCGACGTAACGATCAACGAGGAGTTTGACGATTACGCCTGGGTGAAAGCGGATGAGCTTAAAAACTACGATCTCAATGCCGCCACCCGCCTCACCCTGAGCATGAAGGGGCTACTCTGACGCCACGGTCAGCAGGCGCAGCGTCGCCTTCAGTCCGCCCAGGCTTTCGCTGCGCGAAAGCTGCAGGTGGCTACGATGCAAACGTGCAATATCGTTAACCAGCGCCAGGCCCAGCCCGGCGCCGGGAATCGCGCCCGCGTTATCGAGGCGGCGAAACGGCATCAGCGCCTGATTAATCAGGTTTTCCTCGATGCCCGGACCGCTATCCTCCACACTTAGCGTGACGACTTCGCCATCGCGATGCAGGCTAAGCGTGACCGTTCCATATTCCGGGGTATAGCGAATGGCATTGTCGAGCAGGTTAGCGCACAGCTCCCCCAGCAGAACGCTATCGCCTGCCACATATACCGCCGACTGCTCGCCCTCGTAGCCAAGATCGATATGTTTGCTCCGCGCTTGCGCGATACGTGAAAAGCAGCTGTTGCGCACAATCTCCGGCAAGTTAATCACCGCAAACGCCTGCTCCCGCTGTTTTACCGTCGCCAGCTGCAACAACCGCTCCGTTAACAAGACCGTATCGTCCAGCGTGGCGCGCATCGCCTGCAGACTTTCGCGCCACAGTTGCGGATCGTCGCTGGCCAGGGCTACCGAAGCCTGCGTTTTCAGCACCGCCAGCGGTGTTTTCAGCTGATGGGACGCATCGGCGCTGAAGCGCTCCTGGCGGGAGATCATCACCCGCAGGCGGTCGATGTAGCGGTTGAACGCGACAATCAGCAGCCGCGTTTCCGACCAGGGCAGCAGCTCCGGCAGCGGCGTCAGCAGACCGGGTTCACGGCGCACCATCAGCGCGGAGAGCTGACGCATGGGCCGCAGCACGCGGCGCAGCAGCCAGGCTGCCAGCACCAGCGTCAACAGGACCAGTAACCCCTGCGACACCCAGGATGAGAAGAGTAATTGTCCGGCCAGCCAGCGGCGGGACTGCAGCGTTTCGGCAATATATATCTCCGCCATGCCAACGATGCCGCCTTCGTTGATGGGCTGCAGCAGGCGCGCCACGCGGATTGCCTGACCGCGATATTCGGTATGATAAAACCACGCCAGCGCCGGATAGAGCTGAGTTCGCGAGGTGGAGGGCGGCATCGCGGGCAGATCGTCATAGCCGGAAATGACCTTCCCCTGCGGGTCGAGCACCTTGTAATAGAGACGATCGTTCATATTGAGCTCGAAGCTGTCCAGCACCACCCAGGGCACATTCACCTCCAGTTGCCCTCCGCGAACCACCAGCTGCTCGGCCACCGTCCGCGCCGACGACAGCAGGGTACGATCGTAGGCTTGCGTCGCCGCCTGCAGCGCGCTGACGTAGCTGTTAAACGCGGAGAGTCCCCACAGCAGGACCAGCGGCAGGCCGAGAAACAGCAACAGTTGGGCATAGAGCGATTGCGGCTTACTCCATCTCATGGCGCTCGCACTCAAGCAGATAGCCTAAACCGCGCAGGGTGGTTATACGCACATTGCTCGCCTGAAGTTTCTTGCGCAGACGATGAATGTAGAGTTCGATGCTTTCCGGACTGACGTCATCGCTGAGACTGAACACCTGCTCGAACAGCTGCTGACGGGAAACCGGGCGGGTGCGGCGAAACATCAGCACCTTCAATAGCGCCAGCTCGCGCGGCGTCAGAGACAACATCTGGCCACGGAGTAAAAAATAGCCTTCGTCGCAATACGCCAGCTCGCCAAGCTGCTGCACCTCATGCACCTGCCCTTCGCTGCGCCGGAGCAGCGCCCGCAGGCGGGCGTCGAGCTCTTCCAGCTCAAAGGGCTTGGGTAAATAGTCATCCGCGCCGGCATTTAAGCCCTTCACCCGGTCCGCTACCGCGCTGCGGGCGGTCAGCAGCAGCACCGGCAGGGTCTGCCCGCGCTTGCGCAGCCGCTGCACCACTTCAAGGCCATCGAACCCCGGCATACCGATATCCAGCACCGCCAGCGCATATTGCTCGCTTTGCAGCAGATGGTCGGCCGCACGCCCGTCAGCGACGCAATCTACGGCAAAACCGCCCTGCACCAGCGCTTTTTCCAGCCAGTGAGCCAGCTCACGATTATCCTCGGCTAATAAGAGACGCATATCACATCCTGTAACGTTGCTGCTGCATTGAAAGGGAAATGAAAGGTAACTGTTTTAACAATCATGCAACCGAATCGCCATATGTCGGTTCACATAATCAAAAAAACCTGCCCTGTACCTGCTGAGGAAGCCTATGAAAACGCCATTTTTCCGCCATCTGAGCGCCATCGCGCTGTGCCTTTGCACCACATCCGCCTTCGCCGCAGAGGCCCCGTCCCGCACTGAATGTATCGCGCCCGCTAAACCCGGCGGCGGTTTTGACCTGACCTGTAAGCTGATTCAGGTGAGCCTGATGGAAACCGGCGCTATCGAGAAACCGATGCGCGTCACCTATATGCCCGGCGGCGTGGGCGCGGTAGCCTACAACGCCATTGTCGCCCAGCGTCCGGCAGAGCCGGGGACCGTCGTCGCCTTCTCCGGCGGCTCGCTGCTGAACCTGTCGCAGGGTAAATTCGGCCGTTACAGCGTCGATGACGTGCGCTGGCTGGCGAGCGTCGGCACCGACTACGGCATGATCGCCGTGCGCGCCGATTCGCCATGGAAAGATCTGAAGTCGTTTATGACCGCGATGGAGAAAAATCCCTCCAGCATCGTGATTGGCGCCGGGGCCTCCATCGGTAGCCAGGACTGGATGAAAGCGGCGCTGCTGGCGCAAAAAGCCAACGTCGACCCGCATAAAATGCGCTATGTCGCCTTTGAGGGCGGCGGCGAGCCGGTGACCGCGCTGCTCGGTAACCATGTGCAGGCGGTCTCCGGCGATCTCAGCGAGATGGTGCCCTATCTGCAGGGCAATAAAATCCGCGTGCTGGCGGTCTTCTCCAGTGAACGACTGCCGGGCGCGCTCGCCGATGTCCCCACCGCTAAAGAACAGGGCTACGACCTGGTCTGGCCGATTATTCGCGGCTTCTTTATGGGCCCGAAAGTCAGCGACGCCGAGTACCAGTGGTGGGTCGATGAATTCACTAAACTGCAGCAAACCGAAGCGTTCAAAAAGCAACGTGAACTGCGCGGCCTGTTTGAATTCAACATGAACGGCAAGGAGCTCGATACCTACGTTAAGCAGCAGGTCAACGACTATCGCGAACAGGCGAAAGCCTTTGGCCTGGCAAAATAATCCGCGGAGGCGCTAATGAGCGATCGTATTTTTGCCGGAGTGTGGCTGTTGTTATGTATTGGCGGTCTGTTTATCGCCTGGCAGATCCACAGCGAATACGCCTATGAACCCGTCGGCCCGCGTCCCTTCCCGCTCGGGATCATCGGCCTGATGCTGCTGTGCTCGGCGTTAATGTTGCTACGTCGCCCGGACGCCGTCGAGTGGCCGGGACGGCATGTGCTGCAGCGTCTGCTGACCATGGTCGTGGTGCTGGTGGTCTACGCCTGGGGGTTTGAATGGCTCGGTTTTCCGCTGGCCACCGCGCTGCTGACGGCGATCATTGGTTTGCTGTTCGGCGCGACGCTGCCGGCGGCGGGCATTGCCGGCGTCGCGATGGGCGTGTCGTTATGGTACGCCTTCGACACCCTGCTCGATGTCACCCTGCCCCTTGGCATCTGGTTTAATTAACGGAGGCGTTTATGGATACCTGGATCTATCTCTCGCAGGGCTTCGCCGTCGCCATGACGCCGGAGAACCTGCTGATCGCCCTGATCGGCTGCTTTGTCGGGACTATCGTCGGCCTCCTGCCGGGGCTGGGGCCTATCAACGGCGTGGCGATTCTGCTGCCGCTGGCTTTCGCCCTGCATTTACCCGCGGAGTCGGCGCTGATCCTGCTGGCGACGGTTTATATCGGTTGCGAATACGGCGGGCGTATTTCATCAATTCTGTTGAACGTGCCCGGCGATGCCGCCGCCATTATGACCGCCCTCGACGGCTATCCGATGGCCCAGCAGGGTCGCGGCGGCGTTGCGTTGTCGATTTCCGCCGTCAGTTCCTTCTTTGGCTCAATGATCGCCATCGGCGGTATTATTTTGTTCGCGCCGCTGCTCGCCCAGTGGTCGCTGGCGTTCGGTCCGGCGGAGTACTTCGCGCTGATGGTCTTCGCCATCGCCTGTCTTGGCAGCATGATGGCGCAGAACCCGCTGAAGTCGTTCCTCGCGGCGTTAATCGGCCTGGGTCTGGCGACGGTAGGGGTGGACGCCAATACCGGGGTTTACCGCTTCACCTTCGACAGCGTCCATCTCTCGGACGGCGTACAGTTTATTGTGGTGGTGATCGGCCTGTTCTCGGTTTCAGAGATCCTGTTGATGCTGGAGAGCACCAGCGGCGGACAAACGCTGGTGCGGAAAACCGGACGGATGCTGTTTAACACCAAAGAGGCCGCGCAGTGCGTCGGCGCGACCCTGCGCTCTTCGGTGGTGGGTTTCTTCGTCGGCATTCTGCCCGGCGCCGGGGCGACCATCGCCAGCGCCATTACCTACATGACGGAGAAAAAACTCAGCGGTAACAGCGATAACTTCGGCAAGGGCGATATTCGCGGCGTGGCGGCGCCGGAAGCGGCCAATAACGCCTCCGCCTGCGGTTCCTTTATTCCCATGCTGACGCTCGGCGTGCCGGGGTCCGGCACCACCGCGGTGATGATGGGCGCGCTGACGCTGTATAACATCACCCCCGGCCCGGCAATGTTCACCGAGCAGCCGGATATCGTCTGGGGGCTGATTGCCGCCCTGCTGATCGCCAACGTGATGCTGCTTATCATGAACATTCCGCTGATCGGCCTGTTCACCCGTATGCTGACCATTCCGCTGTGGTTTCTGGTCCCGGCCATCGCCGCGGTCTCCGCCGTCGGCGTCTACGCGGTACACAGCACCACTTTTGACCTGCTGCTGATGGTGGGGCTCGGGGTGCTCGGCTACATCATGCGCAAAATGCACTTCCCGATGTCGCCGCTGATCCTTGGCTTCGTGCTGGGGGAGATGCTGGAGCAGAACCTGCGTCGCGCGCTGTCGATCAGCAACGGCAATCTGGCGATCCTGTGGCAAAGCGGGGTGACCAAAACGCTGCTGGTGCTGGCTATCGCCGTGCTGGTGGTGCCGCCGCTGCTGCGTCTGCGGCGTAAACAGCGCCAGCGTCGCGCCGAAGCCAATATCGGCTAAGCCGGCGAATTGACCCATTCGCGCAGCGCGCGGCGCGAGATCTTAATCCCACCGTTCTTTAACGTTTCCGGCAGCCGCAGCCAACGCACCGGCTGCTGGAAACGCGCCAGCCGTTCCGCGCTCCATGCCGCCAGCACGCTCATTTCGCAGCCGTCATCGCATTCCACCACCGCTACCGGACGCTGGCCATATTCCGCATCGTCCAGCGGCACGACAAACGCCTGCTGTATCTGCGGATGCGCCCCGATGATCCGTTCCACCTCCTCCGGCTGGATCCCTTCCCCACCGCTGAAAAAGAGATTATCCAGGCGCCCGAGGAGAGTAAGCCGTCCATCGATGATCTCGCCGCGATCGCGGGTGGCAAACCACCCTTCGTCGTTGGTCAATGGCAACAATTGACCGTCGCGCCAGTAGCCCGCGGCCATGCTCGCCGCCCGCAGCCAGACCTCGCCGGCAACGATTTTCATCTCCCGCCCCGGCAACGCCGCGCCCACATCCGCCGCGCCGTCGGCCTCTTTAGCGCAGACGGTGGAAGCGAATTCGGTCAGGCCATAGCCGCAGTAGGTGCGTACCCCCTGCCCCCGCGCCCGCTCGGTCAATTCGACCGGGATCGCCGCGCCGCCGAGCAGCACCGCCTTGAGGGAAAGCGCAGCATCGTCATTCAGCAGGCGCCACAGCTGAGTCGGCACCAGCGAAGCATGGGTACAGCCCTGCAGCATCTGCGCCAGCGGTTGTTTATCGCGCACCGTCAGCCGCGCGCCGGCCAGCAGCCAGCGCCACATAATCCCCTGGCCGGAGACATGAAACAGCGGCAGCGACAGCAGCCAGTCATCTTCTGCGGCAAACGGCATCAGCGCCAGCACGCCGGCGGCGCTGGCCAGATGGGCGCTGGCATGATGCACTGCCGCCTTCGGCAAACCGGTCGACCCCGAGGTCAGCGTCATTGAGGCGAAACGATCCTCACGCCACGGCACAGCATGGGTTCCCGCTGTCGCCTGCAGGGTTAACGCCGGTAAATCCCCCGGCAGCGCATCGCCGTTAAGCACCAGCTGATGCTGGACGGTCAACACTGGCAGCAGTTCCTGCAGCAACGCCGTCGGCAGCTGCGGATTCAGCGGCAGCACCCGCGCGCCGCACTGCAGCAGCGCCAGCCAGGTCAGCAGCGTCGACGGCTGGTTAAAAGCCTGCAGCGCCACCCCGTGACCTTCGGTTACGCCCTGCGCGGCAAACCCGGCCGCCAGCGCGTCAACGCGGGCGCACAGGTCGCGCCAGGTCAGCGGCTGGTCATTCAGGCGCAGCGCCTGCGCCTCTCCGCGCCGCTGGCGCCAGTGCCGCCAGGGCCAGTCGCGAAAGGTCACAGCAGCGGCTCCAGCGTATCGATGCTGAGCATCGGCAGGGTGCTTTCCGGCCACGCCCGCACCAGCTGAGCGCCCATCAGCGACAGGGTGTCCAGTCCGGGGATGGTCTGCGGCGTCAGCCAGGCGGCAACCCGCGCCAGCTGGGTTAACCCGAGGCTGGACTCGATCGACGAGCTGATCACCGCGCTCAGCCCCAGCGCATGGGCCGCGGCGACCTGCTGCTGAACCCGGTGTAAACTGCCGGTTAGCGTCGGCTTGATCACCACCGCGCGCACGCCCGGCTCGGCGACGAAGCGAAAATCCGCCTCGCGCAGGCTTTCATCCCAGGCGATAGCGATCCCGGTTTCGCGACTAAAGGCCCGCGAGTCCTCCCGCGTTTTACAAGGTTCCTCAAGAAAGGCAATGCGCTGGCGATACGCCGGATCGACATATTTCGCAAACTGCTGCGCTTTCAGCGGCGTCCAGGCCCGGTTGGCATCCAGACGCAACTGCAGGTCGGGGATGGCTTCCAGCAGCAGATTAACCACCATGCCGTCGCGGACCGCCTCCCAGAGCCCCACTTTCACCTTAGCGACTTTCTCGCCGGGCATCGCCGCCAGTCTGGCGAACAGCTCATCCGGATCGCCGGAGCAGAGCGGCGCCGCGCGATAATCCGCGGCCTGCGGCAGCTCGCCGCTGAGCTCCGCCTGCGCGCAGCTGATGCCAAAGGCGACAGAGGGCAGCGCAGGAAGCGCCGGCTCCGCGCCGTCGCGCCAGGCCTGAGCCCAGGGCAGCAGCGCCGCCTCCGCCTCCGCCAGGGTCTCTGCGCTGAATCCCGGCAGGGGAGAAATTTCCCCCCAGCCCTCCCGCTCACCCTCCCGCAGGTGGATGAACAGCCCGTCGCGGGTTTTTAACCGCCGTTCTCGCAGCACCACGCCCGCGTCCATCGGTATCTGCCAGCGGTAAACCTGCGAAACGCGCATTAGGGATTCCGTTTAAATTTGCTGAAGTCCGGCTGACGTTTCTGGTTGAAGGCATTGCGGCCTTCCTGTCCCTCTTCCGTCATGTAGAACAGCATAGTGGCGTTGCCCGCCAGCTCCTGCAGACCGGCCTGGCCGTCGCAGTCGGCGTTCAGCGCCGCTTTCAGGCAGCGCAGCGCCATTGGACTGTTCTGCAGCATTTCACGACACCAGCGCACCGTCTCTTTTTCCAGATCCGCCAGCGGCACCACGGTGTTCACCAGCCCCATGTCCAGCGCCTGCTGCGCGTCATACTGACGGCAGAGGAACCAAATTTCGCGCGCTTTTTTCTGCCCGACGATGCGCGCCATATAGGAGGCGCCCCAGCCGCCGTCGAAGGAGCCGACTTTCGGCCCGGTCTGACCGAAGATGGCGTTTTCCGCCGCGATGGTCAGATCGCACATCATGTGCAGCACGTGGCCGCCGCCGATAGAGTAGCCGGCCACCATCGCTACCACCGGTTTCGGGCAGGTGCGGATCTGGCGCTGAAAGTCGAGTACGTTGAGATGATGCACGCCGGAGTCGTCCTGATAGCCGCCGTAATCGCCGCGGACTTTCTGATCGCCGCCGGCGCAAAAGGCTTTCTCACCTTCCCCGGTCAGGACAATCACCCCGATATTGTCGTCATAACGGGCATCCGCCAGCGCCTGGATCATCTCTTTGACGGTCAGCGGGCGGAAGGCGTTGCGCACCTGCGGGCGATTGATTGTGATTTTGGCAATGCCGTCGGCCGATTTGTGATAGCGAATATCGGTATAGCCTTCGGAACAATCGTGCCATTCAACAGGGGCATAGAGCATTGCTTCATCAAGAGAGATCATAGAATGTCCTTCAGTTAACTTGCCAGAATCTGCGCCAGACAGGCAATCACCGCCGCCGGGTTGTCCCGGTGCGCGTTGTGTCCGGCATGGTGAATAAGATGGAGATCCGCCGCGAGCGCCTGCGCGATGGCGCGAAACTTCACGTCGCGCTCGCCGCACAGGTAGTGAAAGGGGAAATCGCGCGCCTGCAGGGACGCGCGCAGATCGGCCTGCCCGCCAAGGGAGGTCGCCTGCAGCATCTCGGCCAGCGTCGCGCCGTTGTTCCGGCTGCGTAAGGCGACCAGCGCCGCGCGCTGCCCGGCATCCAGTGAAGCGAAGACCGGCTGCTGATACCAGTCGGCAAAGACCTGCGCCAACGGCTCATGGCGAAAACGTTCCGCCCAGGCGCTGTCGTTGCTGCGCCGCGCCTGCCGCGCTTCGGCATCCTGCAGCCCCGGATGGCCGCCCTCAACGATCAGGCCGCGCAGGCCCGCGCGCGGCTGGCAGGCGAAGTTCATCGCCACCCGGCCCCCCAGCGAGTAGCCGATCAGCCAGTAGTTAAGTATGTTGTAACTATTAAGCGTAGCCTGCAGCAGAATATTGACCCCGGCAAAGTCCCGCACCGCGATATCCGCCGAGCCGCCGTGGCCCGGCAGATCGAGATACAGCCGCGGCCAGGCGCGAAACGCGTCGCCTACTTCCCGCCACTCATGGCGGTCGCCGGAAAAACCGTGCAGAAAGACCAGCCAGGGATAACCCGGCTGGCCATGTTCGACTGCAGCGCTGAGGGTCACAGGCGACTTACCTGCGCCAGCAGCTGCTGGAGGGTCTGCGTGCCGTCGGTCTCATTGACCGCCAGCTCAATCACCGTCGCCCCTGCCCGGCGCCAGGCGCCGGCCAGCGCCTCATCCAGCGCCTGCCAGTCAGCCGGGCGATGATAGACCAGGCCGAACATCGCCGCCGCGTGGCTGAAATCAACGTCCTGCGGCATTAAGTAGAACTGGCGCCGCTCGTCCTGCGGCGTCGGCAGCATGGAGAAAATCTGCCCGCCGTTGTTGTTCACCACGATCAGCACCAGCGGCGCCGACGCCTGGCGCAGCAGGGCCAGCGAGTTGAGATCGTACAGCGCCGAAAGATCGCCGACGATAGCCAGGGTTGGCCGGGCGCTGGCGCGCTGGACGCCGGCGGCGGTGGCGATCAAGCCATCAATGCCGCTGGCGCCGCGGTTGCTGTAAACCGGGTAGCCAGCCGGCAGCTGCGCCAGGGCGTCGATCAGGCGCACCACCAGGCTGTTGCCGACAAACAGTTGCCCCTGTTCCGGCAGATAGCGCCGAATTCGCTGCGCCAGCTGCGCTTCGCCAAAGGGTTCGTTACTGGCGACCGCCGCCTCCCACGCCTTTCGGGCCAGCTCAGGAATAGCCGTTGCCCACGGCTGGCGTTTCTCCGCCGGGTGAAGCTCAAGCCAGCGGTCAATGCTGGCGAGCAGACGACGGCCGCGGTGCTGCGCCGGATCGAGACGGCCGGGCAGATTATCCACCAGCCAGTATTCATCAGGCTCGCAGGTGGCCTGCCACTGCAGGACCCGCTTGCCGGTCAGGCTGCTGCCGAGCTGAACCACGATCTGCGCCTGCGCCAGCTCGCTCACCGCTTTGCCGTTGCCCAGCCACAGGTCAGCGCACGGCAGCGGCTGCCCGGTCTGTGACAGGATATCGCCGATCAGCGGCCAGCCGAGGGTTTGCGCCCACTCGGCCACTTTTTTCCCTTCGGCGGCGCTCATTCTGCCCGCCACGACCACGCCGCGCTTTTGCCGCCAGAAGAACCAGTCGCGCTGTTTCTCACTTTCCATCTGCAGCGCCTGACGTAACCAGGGTTTATCGCTCTGCCACCAGTTGCCGAGCTGCTGCAGCCACTCCACGCCGGTATCATCCATATCGCCATACAGCGGTTCGGCGAACGGGCAGTTGATATGCACCCCGCCGGCGTGCAACTCGCCCAAGGCCTGGTCGAGGGTCGAGACCAGCCAGCGGGCGGAAATATCCTGCGAGGGACGCGGCAGAGAAATCGTCTGCGACGGATGGGAGGCGAACATCCCCGGCTGACGAATCGCCTGATTGGCGCCGCAGTCGATCAGCTCCGGCGGACGGTCAGCAGTCAGGAGAATCAGCTTTTCCCCGGTAAGCCCCGCCTCAATCAGCGCCGGATATAGGTTCGCGGTGGCGGTCCCGGAGGTCACAATAACCGCCACCGGCTGGCGACTGGCTTTCGCCAGACCGAGCGCCAGGTGGCCGAGGCCGCGTTCGTCAAAATGGGTATGATGGATAAAGGCGCGGTTTTCCGCCGCCGCCAGGGTTAAGGGTGTCGAGCGCGAGCCCGGCGCAATGCAGATATGCTGCACGCCGTGGCGCGTTAAAGCTTCCAGGATCACCGCCGCCCAGCGTCGGTTAAATGCGCTTACTGACATGAAATTGTCCGGTATCAAATATTGATGCTAAGTATAGATAAGGCAAAGTGACGGCGTTTTGATATGCATCGTCATTCCCGTCTTATGGACACAGCAGCGAGCGCAGCCCGGCCGCTTTGTTGTCAATCTCCTGCCACTCCTCCTGCGCATCGGAGCCGCTGACGATCCCCGCCCCGGCATACAGTCGCAGAGTGTCGTTGTCCACTTTCGCCGAACGCAGCGCCACGCAAAACTCGCTTTGCGCCAGTGACAGATACCCGGCGGAACCGGCGTACCATTCACGGGAAAAAGGTTCATGGCGCTGAATGAATGCCAGCGCCGCCCGCCGCGGCAGGCCGGCCACCGCGGCGGTGGGCTGGAGCTGCAGCAGACAGCGGCTGTCGTCAGGCTCCGCCAGCTCGGTCCAGATGCAGCGTCGGAGATGCTGCACCTTGCGCAGCCTCACCACCTGCGGCGGCAGAACGTCCAGCGTCGAGGCCTCACTCTGCAGGCGCTGGCAGATATCCTCCACCACCAGCATGTTTTCCCGCTGATTTTTGTCGTCTTTCATCAACCAGTCGGCCAGCTGCTGCGCCTTCACGTCATCCTGATGATTAGCGACGGTGCCCGCCAGCGCTTCGGTGCGCAGCAGCGCGCCGCGCCGGCGCCACAGCCGCTCCGGCGTGGAGCCGAAAAACGCCTGCCGGGCATTGAACGCCATCAGGAAATGAAAACAGTTAAGATTGCGGCTGCGGCTGGCGGCCATGATGCTCACGGCATCCAGCGGGGCGGCAAACTGCAGGTCGGTTGCCCGCGCCAGCACCACTTTATCCATGTCGCCGGCGGCGATGGCCTGCGTCGCCTGGTCTATCATTGCCTGCCACTGGGGATAATCGGAGGAGTGGCGCTCGCTCAGCAGCGGCGGCACGCCGCCAGGGGTCGCCTGGGCGGTGGTCAGACTGGCGAGAAAATCACCCGCCGTCACGGCATCGTCGCGCAGGGAGAGGTCGCTGTGCAGCACCAGCCGCATCACGGCCCTGCCGCCGCACCGACGCCACTCCAGACGCGGCAGCACCAGCCGGCCCTGCTGCGGGGCAAACGCATTCAGGCCGCAGATGCGCAGATCCTGCCGCCCGGCCTGGTGTAAAAAGCGGTTTGCGGCGTCGAGCGAGGGAAAGCTTTTTACCGCCCCCAGCGCCGCCAGCTCCTCGTCGCCATTGCGCTGCTGCCAGTAGAACTGCGGCCACTGCGGCTGCTGGCCGCACCATAGCAGCGGATCGAAGGCATCATTCAGCGGAAAGGCAATATCGATAATTCGCGTGCCGGGTGAGTCAGGAAAGGGCTCACTCAGGCCGTCACGTAAACGGGCCAGCGCAGTGGAAACAGACAGCACGCAAACCTCCACGGTAGTAAAACCCCACATTATAAGGGGTTCAACGGCGGAATAGCAGTACCCATGACGAGGGAGCGGGTTTTAACTCCCCCGCTCGCCGGCCCGGAACAAGGTTGGGACGCGAGTGTTCAGGGGTCAGAGAGCGCGGCTTTCCCGCGCCATGCCGATGTGCGGAATGCCGTCCTCATCATAGACCTCAGTCACTGGCGTAAAACCGAAGTGGGCGTAAAAGGCTTGCAGATGCGCCTGCGCCCCGAGGTAAATCGCCTTTTGCGGCCAGTGCCGCTGACAGCTGGCCAGCGCCTGCGCCATCAGCTGATGGCCGAGCTTTTCGCCGCGCGCGGCGGGGCTGACGATAACCCGGCCAATCACCACCGGATCGTACGTCTCTTCGCTTTTAAGGATCCGCGCATAGGCCACCAGTTCGCCATCGCGCCAGCCGAGCAGATGGCGATTTTCCCCGACCAAATCATCGCCGTCGACATCCTGATAGGCGCACTGCTGCTCCACGACAAAGACTTCGCTGCGCAGCTTCAGCAGCGCATACAGTTGGGGAACGGTAAGTTCACTATGATGGAGATCCTGCCAGGTCATCATCTGCTGCTCCTTATTGATATACTGATACTTTGCGACTCGCCCTGAGGACACTGGACGATGGAATTAACTTTTTTGGGGACATCCGCCGGGGTGCCGACCCGCACGCGTAATATGACGTCGATAATACTCAATTTGCAACAGCCAACCCGCGCCGAAATGTGGTTGTTTGACTGCGGCGAAGGGACCCAGCATCAATTTCTGCATACGCCCCATCATCCAGGCAAACTGAATAAGATCTTTATTACCCATCTGCACGGCGACCATCTGTTCGGCCTGCCCGGCCTGCTGTGCAGCCGCTCGATGCAGGGGAATTCGCTGCCGCTGACGGTCTACGGACCAAAAGGAATAAAGGAATTCATTGACACCGCGCTGCGCCTCAGCGGTTCGTGGACCGATTATCCCCTGACCATCGTCGAAGTCGGCCCCGGTCTGGTGTTCGACGAAGAGGGCTATCGGGTCACCGCGTTCCCGCTCAGCCATCCGGTGGAGTGCTACGGGTATCGCATTGAGCAGCATGACAAGCCCGGCGCCCTCGACGCCGCCCAGCTGATTGCCGACGGCGTGCCCCCCGGACCGCTGTTTCACCGGCTTAAGCGCGGTGAACAGGTCACGCTGGCGGATGGCCGGACGATCGACGGCAGCCGCTACCTGGGGCCCGCTACGCCGGGTAAAACGCTGGCCATCTTCGGCGATACCGCCCCCTGCCCGCAGGCGCTGGAAATGGCGCGCGGGGCGGATGTGATGGTGCACGAAACCACGCTGGAGCAGACGATGGCGGAGAAAGCCAATAGCCGCGGCCACTCTTCCAGTCAGCAGACCGCAGCGCTTGCCAAAGAAGCGGGGGTCGGCACGCTAATCGCCACCCACTTTAGCTCTCGCTACGATGCCGAAGGCTGCCTGCGGATGCTGGCGGAATGCCGGGAGATTTTCCCGGACACCCTGCTGGCGGAAGACTTTATGGTCTACAGGGTGGCGTAACATTCCGGGCATAAAAAAAACCGCCATTCCGGCGGTTTTTTTATTGAGGCAATCAACTTACATCAGCGGCGTCGCCAGCTGCACGATGCTAATCAGCGGCTGCGGCCAGATACCGAGCACCAGCACCAGCAGGGCAGAGATCAGCACCACGATACCGCCCGCGCTGTACTGCCAGTTCGACGGCGCATCACGGTTCAGCTGCTCCGGCGCGCTCAGGTACAAACTCACCGCCACGCGCAGGTAGTAGTAGAGACCGATCGCCGAGCCGACAACCACCGCGGCAACCAGCCACCACAGATGGGCGTGAACACCGACGGCCAGCACGTAGAACTTACCGATAAAGCCGAGCGTCATTGGGATACCGGCCAGGGAGAGCATCATCACCGTCATCACCGCCGACAGGATCGGACGGTGCCAGAACAGACCGCGGTAGGAGAACAGCGAGTCCGCGTCCGGGCCACGGTATGGGCTGGACATCAGGCTGACCACGCCGAACGCGCCGAGGCTGCTGAACAGGTAGCCGGCCAGGTAGACGCCAACGGCTTCCATCGACATTTCGCCGCTTTGCAGGGCGATCAGCGCCACCAGCAGATAGCCGAGGTGGGAGATAGAAGAGTAACCGAGCAGACGTTTGATATTGGTCTGGCTCAGCGCCATCAGGTTACCGAAGATGATAGAGGCGAAGGCGATCAGCCCCAGCACCACGCGCACCGCTTCGCTGTTGCCCACCGGCATGTACAGGAACAGACGCATCACCACGCCGAAGATAGCAATCTTGCTGGCGGTCGCCAGGAAGGTGGAGACCGGCGCAGGCGCCCCCTGGTAAACGTCCGGCGTCCACAGGTGGAACGGCACCAGCGACAGCTTAAAGCCAAGACCGACGATCATCAGGCCGAGCCCCGCCAGCAGCAGCGGCTCGTGCAGGGTGTTGTCCGCCAGGCTCTTGCCCAGCGCAAGGAAGGACAGGTTGCCGGAGTTCGCATACACCAGCGCCATACCGAACAGCAGGAAAGAGGAGGCTGCCGCGGAGAGGATGGTGTATTTGATGCTCGCTTCCAGCGAACGCTTCTGGCGGAAGGCGTAGCCGACCAGGCCGAACAGCGGCAAGGAGATCAACTCGATGCCGAGGAACAGCGCCGCCAGATGATTCGCACCGGCCAGCAGAATGCCGCCCAGGGCGGCAATCAACACCAGCAGGTAGAACTCTTCTTTGTTGTCCTTGTAACCCTCAAGCCACGGGTAGGCGAAAGTACAGGTCGCGAGGCTCGCCAGCAGCACCAGCCCGGTATAGAGCATAGCGTAGCCGTCAACGCGGATCAGCGGCGTGACGTCCATCGCCCCGTTCTGGCCGACGAACCAGAGCGAGACCAGCGCGGCGTTAAGCCCGAGAACCGACAGCGTGGCATTGAGAAAATGATTGCGTCGCCACGCAATGGAGAGCATCACAACCACCACCGTCAAGCCGACGATCAGCAGCGGTAGCAGTGCGATCAGTTGTTGTGGAGTTATTGTCATGGCGAATTACGGCCTTGTAGTAGAAACAGAATTAACAAACCACTGCTGAATGTTGCTCATCGCAGCATGCGAGGTGTCGAGGATCGGCTGCGGGAAGAAGCCCAACAGCACCAGCAGCACCACCAGCAGCAGGATGATAGACAGTTCACGCAGGGACATCCCCGGCAGCGCTTTCGCCGCGATTTCGCTTTTCGCTTTACCGAAATAAGCGCGATGCAGCATCGACAGCGAGTAAACGGACGCGAATACCAGACCAAAGGTCGAGATCACGGTGATCACCGGCACCACTTTATAGCTGCCGAACAGGATCATAAATTCGCCGACGAAGTTACCCGTGCCCGGCATCCCCAGGGTGGCGACGGCGAAGAACATCGACATCGCCGGCAGCCATTTGATTTTGCTCCACAGACCGCCCATCTGACGCATGTCACGGGTATGCAGACGTTCGTACAGCTGGCCGCAGAGAATAAACAGACCCGCCGCGGAGAGACCGTGAGCAATCATCTGGATCACCGCCCCCTGATACGCCAGCTGGCTGCCGGTGTAGATAGCAATCAGCACGAAGCCCATGTGGGACACGGAGGTGTAGGCGATAAGACGTTTGATATCCGTCTGCGCAAAGGCCATCCACGCGCCGTAGAAGATCCCGATCACGCCCAGCCACATCGCGATGGGCGCAAACTCGGCGGAGGCGTTCGGGAACAGCGGCAGCGCAAAGCGCAGCAGACCGTAGGCCGCGGTTTTCAGCAGGATCCCCGCGAGGTCGACGGAACCGGCGGTCGGCGCCTGGGAGTGGGCGTCCGGCAGCCAGCCGTGCAGCGGCACCACCGGCATTTTCACCGCGAAGGCGATGAAGAAGCCGAGCATCAGCAGGTATTCCACGCCGTGGGACATCGGGGTTTTCAACAGCTCTTCATAGTTGAAAGTCCACACGCCGGTGGCGTTGAAGTGGACGAATGCCAGCGCCAGAATGGCGATCAGCATCACCAGGCCGCTCGCCTGGGTGTAGATGAAGAACTTGGTGGCCGCCGTGATACGCGTTTTACCGTCAGAGGCTTTGTGGCCCCACAGCGCGATCAGGAAGTACATCGGCACCAACATCATTTCCCAGAAGAAGAAGAACAGGAACATGTCGATGGCGAGGAACACGCCGATGACGCCGCCCAGGATCCACATCAGGTTGAGGTGGAAGAATCCCTGGTATTTTTCGATTTCGCGCCAGGAACAGAGCACCGCCAGCACGCCGAGCAGACCGGTCAGCACCACCATCAGCAGCGACAGGCCGTCGATCGCCAGATGAATGCTAATGCCGAAGCGTGGGATCCACGGCAGCACGAACTCAGACTGCCACTGCGGAATACCCGCGGATTGCGTCAGAGAATAGCCGCCCTGCATCCACAGCTGCAGGCCAAGCGCCAGCGTCAGTCCCATAGTAATCAGCGCGATCCAGCGCGGCACTTTCACGCCAAAGCGTTCGGTCTGCCAGCACAGGAAGCCGCCGATAAAGGGGATTAATATCAACCAAGGCAATAACATGGTGATTTTTATTCCTTATTTAAGTCCGGTTCAGGCTATCTTACTCGTCATAGCGAACTCCGGCTGTGCTCACAATCCTCACGTACTTTAATACGCTCCGGTTGCTCCGCGCAGGCGGCGTCCACGTTGACTTCGCCGATAATGCCTGTCCTTTACGACCTGATTTTCAACGAATTCTCACAGAAAATTCACTTCGGTTTGAGGCTTGTTGTGTCGGGTGGCGCTAACGCTTACCCGACCTACGGTCCCGTAGGCCCGGCAAGCAGCGCGCCGCCGGGCAACACAATGGTTCTCAAACTCAACGCAATACCATCAGCAGCGCCAGCACCACCACCGCGCCGATGCTCATTGACGCCACATACCAGCGCAGATAGCCGTTCTCGCTCACCAGCAGGCCTTTACCTGCGAAGCGGGAGAGGATCGCCGGGATGTTCATCAATGCGTTCAGCGGATCGCTCTTCAGCAGCCAGGCAATGCCGAGGAATGGCTTAACGAAGACTTTGTCGTATAACCAGTCGAAGCCCCAGGCATGGAACCACCAGGTACCGAAGAAGCGGCCAGGCGCGCTGTTGGCGATAGAGGTCACCAGGGTGCGTTTGCCCAGCCACAGCCATGCGGCGATCAGGATGCCGGCAATGGCGATGATCCCGGAGGCAATCTCCAGCGTCATCACGTTGCCGTGCGCCAGTTCAGTGGTCTGCGGCAGGACGCCTTCCAGCGGCGGCACGATCAGCGCGCCAACGAAGGTGGACAGCACCAGCAGCACAATCAGCGGCAGATGATGGGTGATCCCCTTCCCTGCGTGCGCGTGAATTTGCTCTTTACCGTGGAACACGATGAAAATCATGCGGAAGGTGTACAGCGAGGTCATAAAGGCGCCGACCAGGCCCGCCACCATCAGGTTGATATGGCCGTTGGCCATCGCCCCCGCCAGAATCTCATCCTTACTGAAGAAGCCTGCGGTAATGAGCGGCAGAGCGGACAGCGCCGCGCCCCCCACCAGGAAGCAGACGTACACCAGCGGAATAGATTTGCGCAGACCGCCCATCTTGAAGATGTTCTGTTCGTGATGGCAGGCGAGAATCACCGAACCAGACGACAGGAACAGCAGCGCTTTAAAGAACGCGTGGGTCATCAGATGGAAAATCGCCGCATCCCATGCCTGCACGCCCAGCGCGAGGAACATGTAGCCAATCTGGCTCATGGTGGAGTAAGCGAGAACGCGTTTGATGTCGGTCTGCACCAGCGCGGCGAAGCCCGCCAGCACCAGCGTTATCGCCCCGACGATCCCGACCAGATGCAGCACTTCCGGCGTCATCAGGAACAGGCCATGCGTGCGCGCAATCAGGTAGACGCCCGCGGTAACCATGGTGGCGGCGTGGATCAGCGCGGAGACTGGCGTGGGACCCGCCATCGCATCGGCAAGCCACGTTTGCAGCGGCAGCTGGGCGGATTTACCGACCGCACCGCCGAGCAGCATCAGCGTCGCCCACTGCAGCGTGGTGCTGCCGTTAGCGAAGTGCTGCGGCGCCAGCTCAACCATTTCGCGGAAGTTGAGGGTACCCAGTTCGTTATAAAGAATGAACAGCGCGAAGGCGAGGAACACGTCGCCGACGCGGGTCACCACAAACGCTTTCATCGCTGCGGCGCCGTTCTTCGGATCGGTGTAGTAGAAACCGATCAGCAGGTAAGAGCAGAGACCCACCCCTTCCCAACCCAGGTACATCAGCAGCAGGTTATCGGCCAGTACCAGAACCACCATGCTGGCGATAAACAGGTTGGTGTAGGCGAAGAAGCGGGAATAGCCCTCTTCACCGCGCATATACCAGGAGGCGAACATATGGATCAGGAAGCCGACGCCGGTCACCACGGAGAGCATGGTCAGCGACAGGCCGTCCAGCACCAGGTTGAAGCCGATGTTGAAATCCCCAACCGACATCCAGGTCCACAGCGGCACGCTGACCGCCTGTTTGCCGTTAGCGAAAAAGTCAACGCCGACGTAGGCGGTGACCAGCGCCGCCAGGCCTACCGAGCCCATGCCAACGGTGGCGGAAAGGTTTTCCGACCAGCGCCCGCGGGAAAAGGCCAGCAGCACAAAGCCAATCAATGGCAAAAGAATGGTTAAGGCAAGCATGTTCATCCACGCAACTCACTTACTGAATCGATGTTCAGGTTCTGGCGGCGACGATGGAGCTGCAGCAGCAGCGCCAGACCGATACTCGCTTCCGCAGCCGCGAGGCTGATAGCGAGGATATACATAATCTGACCATCAGTCTGGCCCCAGTAGCTGCCCGCCACCACAAAGGCCAGCGCGGCGGCGTTAATCATGATTTCCAGGCTGATCAACATAAACAGCAGATTGCGGCGGATCACCAGCCCCGTCAGACCAAGCACAAACAGGATGGCCGCGAGGATCAGTCCATGTGTTAAGGGGATCATGCGTGTTCCTCCGTTTTTCTTTTGTCGCTGTCGTTCACGCGGTTGCTCAGCACCTCGCCGGCGCGCTCTTCGCGGCCGATATGGAAGGCGACCACCAGGCCCGCCAGCAGCAGCATGGAGGCCAGCTCCACCGCCAGGACGTACGGCCCAAACAGCGCAATACCCACTTCTTTGGCGTTGATCGCCGCGCCGTCGATACCCTGGTCGTTAATCCCCAGGATGGCGTAAACGATAACCACCAGCAGCACCGCGGAAAGGATGGCCGGGCCAATCCAGATCCCCGGCTGCAGCCATTTGCGTTCCTGTTCGATTTCGCTGCCGCCCAGGTTGAGCATCATCACCACGAAGACGAACAGCACCATAATGGCCCCGGCGTAGACGATAATCTCCAGCGCCCCGGCGAAGTAAGCGCCCAGCGAGAAGAACACTCCGGCAATCGCTAACAGCGAAATGATCAGGTACAGCAGCGCATGCACCGGATTGGTGTGGGTGACGACCCGCAAGGTTGCGAGGATGGCGATCAGGCCACAGATATAAAAAGCGAATTCCATTGCCCTCTCCTTACGGTAACAGGCTCTTGACGTCGATCGGCTTAGCTTCGTTTTCCGCTTCGCCCTTATCTTTGCCGTCGATTGCCATACCCGCCATCCGGTAGAAGTTATATTCCGGGTATTTGCCCGGACCGGAAATCAGCAGATCCTCTTTTTCGTACACCAGATCCTGACGCTTGTATTCACCCAGCTCAAAGTCCGGGGTCAACTGGATCGCCGTGGTCGGGCACGCTTCTTCGCACACACCGCAGAAGATGCAGCGTGAGAAGTTGATGCGGAAGAACTCAGGGTACCAGCGGCCGTCTACCGTCTCTGCTTTCTGCAGCGAAATACAGCCCACCGGGCAGGCTACCGCACACAGGTTACAGGCGACGCAGCGCTCTGCACCGTCCGGATCGCGCGTCAGCACAATCCTGCCGCGATAGCGCGGCGGCAGATAGACCGGCTCTTCCGGGTACATCCGGGTTTCACGTTTGGCGAAGGCATGCAGGCCAATCATCCAGATACTGCGGACCTGGGTGCCGAACCCCACCAATAATTCTTTTAAGGTCATGTTCAATTCACCCCTTATTGCGCCTGCCAGAGAATGACAGCCGCCGTTACCAACAAGTTGACCAGCGTTAACGGCAGGCATACCTTCCAGCCAAAGGACATTACCTGGTCATAGCGCGGACGCGGTAATGATGCGCGGATCAAAATGAACATCATCATGAAGAACGCGGTTTTCAGCGCGAACCAGATGAAAGGTGGTAACCACGGGCCATTCCAGCCGCCGAAGAACAGCGTGACGATCAGCGCTGAAACGGTGACGATACCGATGTATTCACCGACGAAGAACAGACCGAACTTCATGCCGGAATATTCAATGTGGTAACCATCGGCCAGCTCCTGCTCCGCTTCCGGCTGGTCGAACGGGTGACGGTGACACACCGCCACGCCGGCGATGGCGAACGTCACGAAGCCGAAGAACTGCGGGATGACATTCCACAGATGCGCCTGGTTGTTGACGATATCGGTCATATTGAATGACCCCGCCTGCGCCACCACGCCCATCAGGGAGAGGCCGAGGAACACTTCGTAGCTCAGGGTCTGCGCGGAAGCACGCATCGCCCCCAGCAGGGAGTATTTGTTGTTGCTCGACCAACCGGCGAACAGCACCGCATAGACCGCCAGGCCTGCCATCATCAGGAAGAACAGGATCCCGATGTTCAGATCGGCCACCACCCACGTCGGGCTGACCGGCACAATGGCGAAGGCCAGCAGCAGCGAAGTAAAGGCGATCACCGGCGCCAGAGTAAAGATCACGCGATCCGAGAAGCGCGGAACCCAGTCCTCTTTAAAGAACATTTTGATCATGTCGGCGACCAGCTGCAGCGAACCGCCCCAGCCCACCCGGTTTGGCCCGTAGCGGTTCTGGAACAGACCGAGCAGACGACGCTCGCCGAAGCTCATGAACGCGCCGCAGGTGACCACCACCAGCAGAATGACCACGGCCTTCAGGATGCTTAACAGAATGTCGATAAGATCCGGCGTTAACCAGCTCATGCTTTCGCCTCCTGCAGTGAATCAATACGCGATCCGGTCAGTACCGGCGCAATGCCCGGCATGCCCATCGGTAAGCCAACCTGTCCTGCGGTCAGACCTTCAGAGATAACCAGCGGCAGACGCAGGGTCTGGCCTTCCACGCTAAAGGAGAGCATCGCCCCGGCGTTGACGCCAAGCTTCGCGGCATCCGCCGGGTTCAGCTTGATGTACGGCTCAGGCATCCGGCTCTGGAACACCGGCGCGCGCTGTGACAGCTCATCGCTGCCAAACAGGTGGTAGTACGGCGCGATACGCCATTTCCCGTCTTCCGCCTGGAAGCTGGCCGGCACCGCCGTGAAGTATTCCAGCCCGCTGGCGGACGCTTCAAACAGACGGACGCCCGGATCGCCGTGGCGCAGTTTCCCGCCCACTTCATCCTGGAACTTGTTCCATGCCTGCGGGGAGTTCCAGCCCGGCGCCCAGGCGAACGGGATCTGCGAACGCGGGGCGGACGGCTGGTTGTTCCCTTCCATGGAGAAGGCGAACATGGTGTCTTTATCCTGCGGCTGACGCGGTTCGTGGACGCTGATGTTGGCGCGCATCGCCGTGCGGCCGCTGTAGCGGTGCGGTTCACGCGCAAGCTTCTGACCGCGAATGCGGAAGGTCGCATCCGGCGCGGCGTCTTTAATGCCCGCCAGCTGCGGCAGGGCGGCAATCGCGGCATCGATGACGTGGTCCAGCTGCGTCCAGTCAACCTGACGGTTGTTAACGGTGCTGTGCAGGGAATGCAGCCAGCGCCAGCTTTCCAGCATGACGGTTTTCGCGTCGTAGTAGGCCGGGTCGTAGACCTGGAAGAAGCGCTGAGCGCGGCCTTCGTTGTTGACCACGGTACCGTCGCTTTCCGCAAAGCTTGCCGCGGAGAGCACCAGGTGCGCTTTGTCCATAATCGCCGTGCGCTGATGGTCAACCACCATCACCAGCGGCGCTTTGGAGAGCGCTGCGTCGACGCGGGCGGCGGAAGCATGACGGTGAAGGTCGTTTTCCAGCACGATAACCGCGTCTGCGGCGCCGCTTTCCAGTTCGTCCAGCGCCTCTTCAAGCGAGCCGCCGCCGATCATACCCAGACCGACGCTGTTCACCGCGCGGGCAACCATTGTCACGCCGACGTCGGCGCCGCGGCCTTTCAGGGCTTTCGCCACGTTAGCGGCGGCCTGGATGATCTCCATGCTGCCGGCGTTGGTTCCGGAAATAATCAGTGGTTTTTTCGCCCCGGCCAGCGCCTGGACGATGACATCGACTTTACCCTGCAGTTCG
Organism: Klebsiella sp. K5-204; assembly: GCF_030128585.1. Taxonomy (NCBI): domain Bacteria; kingdom Pseudomonadati; phylum Pseudomonadota; class Gammaproteobacteria; order Enterobacterales; family Enterobacteriaceae; genus Klebsiella; species Klebsiella sp. K5-204. Next base: position 236,481 of record NZ_JAKUZS010000006.1, on the reverse strand, counting down.
CGGCTCAGGCCGTCAACCGCCGGCGCGCTGTCGTCCAGCGCATGGGCGATGGCGAAGCCGAGACGCGCCTGATCTTCCACCGGCGCGCGATAGGTCCACGCGGCGATGTCATCCAGGCGGGTGTCATCGATGTTGGTGACGAATAGCGGGTGTTTGGCACGCTGGCCGATGTTGAGGATCGCCGCAATCTGCCAGTCGGCCACTTTCTGCGCCGCCGCCATTTCGCGTGCTTTCCCTTTCACCGCCTGACGCACCGCCAGCGCGACGCGCGCGCCGGTCTGGGTAATGTCTTCGCCCAGCACCAGTACCGCGTCGTAGGATTCGATATCGCGCAGGCTTGGGGTGTGGATCCCACCTTCGCGCAGCACTTTCAGCATCATCTGCAGGCGCGCTTGTTCGCCTTTGGCGATGCCGGTATAGAAGTTGTCGGCGCCCACCAGCTCGCGCAGCGCGAAGTTGCTTTCAATGCTGGCGCGCGGGGAGCCGATGCCGATCACTTTCTTCGACTGGCGCAGAATATCCGCCGCGCCCTGCATCGCCTGCTCGGCGTTGAGGGTAATCAGATCGTCGCCGCGGCGCTGAACCGGCTGACGCGGACGGTCTTTCAGGTTCACGTAGCCATAGCCGAAACGACCGCGGTCGCAGAGGAAGTAGCGGTTAACGGTCCCGTTATAACGGTTTTCGATACGACGCAGTTCGCCATAGCGTTCGCCCGGACTGATGTTACAGCCGATGGAACACTGCTGGCAGATGCTCGGCGCAAACTGCATGTCCCATTTACGGTTATAGCGCTCGGAGTGGGTTTTATCGGTGAAGACGCCAGTCGGGCAGACTTCCACCAGGTTGCCGGAGAATTCACTCTCCAGGGTGCCATCTTCCGGGCGGCCGAAGTAGACGTTGTCGTGGGCGCCATAGACGCCCAGATCGGTGCCGTCGGCATAATCTTTGTAGTAGCGCACGCAGCGGTAGCAGGCGATGCAGCGGTTCATTTCGTGAGAAATAAACGGCCCCAGATCCTGATTGCGGTGGGTACGCTTGGTAAAACGATAGCGGCGGAAGCTATGGCCGGTCATCACCGTCATATCCTGCAGGTGGCAGTTGCCGCCCTCTTCGCAGACCGGGCAGTCGTGCGGGTGGTTGGTCATCAGCCACTCCACCACGCTTTCGCGGAACTGCTTCGCTTCGCCATCGTCGATAGAAATAAAGGTGCCGTCGGATGCCGGAGTCATACAGGACATCACCAGGCGACCACGCGTGTCTTCCGCGTTCTGATATTGCTTCACCGCACACTGGCGGCAAGCACCGACGCTCCCTAGCGCCGGGTGCCAGCAAAAGTAGGGAATATCAAGCCCAAGAGAGAGACAAGCCTCCAGCAGGTTGTCCGCTCCGTTGACCTCGTATTCTTTGCCGTCTACATGAATCGTAGCCATTAGCGTGCTTCCAAAAATAAAAAAACCTTTAGATTACCAGCGCGTCTTAAGCAGGTTCGGCTGAATCCCGTTGATTGCATGGGTATTGCTGAACTGCTGCTTAATGCCAGCCTCGAATTCTTCGCGGAAATATTTAATCGCGCTCTGCAGCGGCTCAACCGCGCCCGGCGCGTGCGCGCAGAAGGTTTTACCCGGGCCCAGGAATCGACACAGTTGCTCAAGGGTTTCGATATCGCCAGGCTGGCCTTCGCCGCGCTCCAGGGCGCGCAGGATCTTCACGCTCCACGGCAGCCCATCGCGGCACGGCGTACACCAGCCGCAGGACTCGCGGGCGAAGAACTCTTCGAGGTTGCGCACCAGCGAGACCATGTTGATCTCGTGGTCAACGGCCATCGCCAGCGAGGTGCCCAGACGGCTGCCCGCTTTACCAATGCTTTCGAACTCCATCGGCAGATCGAGGTGCGCTTCGGTGAGGAAGTCGGTCCCTGCCCCACCCGGCTGCCAGGCTTTAAACTTCAGGCCATCGCGCATACCGCCGGCGTAATCTTCCAGGATCTCGCGGGCAGTGGTGCCGAAAGGCAGCTCCCAGACGCCCGGGTTCTTCACGCGGCCGGAGAAGCCCATCAGCTTGGTGCCGGCATCTTTACTGGTGGAGATGTTCTGGTACCACTCAACGCCGTTGGCCAAAATCGCCGGCACGTTGCACAGGGTTTCCACGTTGTTGACGCAGGTCGGCTTACCCCACACGCCGGAGCTCGCCGGGAACGGCGGCTTGGAGCGCGGGTTAGCGCGGCGACCTTCCAGGGAGTTAATCAGCGCCGTCTCTTCGCCGCAGATATAGCGCCCTGCCCCGGTGTGGACAAACAGCTCGAAGTCAAAACCGGTGCCGAGGATGTTTTTCCCCAGCAGGCCCGCCTCGGTGGCTTCGGCAATCGCGCGGCGCAGATGCTGGGCCGCTTCGATATACTCTCCGCGCAGGAAGATGTAGCCGCGGTAGGCCTTCAGCGCAAACGCGGAGATCAGCATGCCTTCCACCAGCAGGTGCGGCAGTTGCTCCATCAGCAGGCGGTCTTTATAGGTGCCCGGCTCCATTTCATCGGCGTTACACAGCAGGTAACGGATGTTCATGGACTCGTCTTTCGGCATCAGGCTCCACTTCAGACCGGTGGAGAAGCCCGCGCCGCCGCGCCCTTTCAGGCCAGCGTCTTTTACCGCCGTGACGATCTCGTCCGGCGCCATGCCGGTCAGCGCTTTTCGCGCCCCTTCATAGCCATTTTTGCTGCGATACTCGTCCAGCCAGACCGGCTGCTTGTCGTCGCGCAGGCGCCAGGTGAGCGGATGCGTTTCCGCAGTACGAATTACGGTTTTCATTTGTACTGCTCCAGCAGGTCAGGAATTGCCTCCGGCGTCAGATGGCTGTGAGTATCCTCATCAATCATCATGGTCGGTCCCTTGTCGCAGTTGCCCAGGCAGCAGGTCGGCAGCAGGGTAAAGCGGCCATCAAAGGTGGTCTGCCCTGGCTTGATGTTCAGCTTCTTCTCGATGGCGGCCTGAATTCCCTGATAGCCGGTAATGTGGCACACCACGCTGTCGCAGTAGCGGATCACGTGACGGCCAACCGGCTGGCGGAAAATCTGGCTGTAGAACGTCGCCACGCCTTCGACGTCGCTGGCCGGGATGCCCAGCACATCGGCAATGGCGTAGATCGCGCCATCCGGCACCCAGCCGCGCTGTTTCTGAACGATTTTCAGCGCTTCGATGGACGCCGCACGCGGGTCTTCGTAGTGGTGCTTCTCGTGCTCAATAGCCTCACGCTCTGCCGCACTCAGCTCAAAAGCCTCGGTTTGTGGTTGTTGATTCTCGTGCATAATTAGCGGTCCACGTCTGACATAACAAAATCGATACTACCCAGATAGACGATCAGGTCGGATACCAGGCTGCCGCGGATCGCCGACGGGATCTGCTGCAGGTGCGCAAAGCTCGGCGTGCGGACGCGGGTACGGTAGCTCATGGTGCTGCCGTCGCTGGTCAGGTAGTAACTGTTAATCCCCTTGGTCGCCTCAATCATCTGGAAGGATTCGTTGGCCGGCATGACCGGGCCCCACGATACCTGCAGGAAGTGGGTGATCAGGGTTTCGATATGCTGCAGCGTGCGCTCTTTCGGCGGCGGCGTGGTCAGCGGGTGATCCGCTTTGAACGGCCCTTCCGGCATATTGTCGAGGCACTGCTGAAGAATGCGCAGGCTCTGGCGCAGCTCTTCGACTTTCAGCATCACGCGGGTGTAGCAGTCAGAGACGCCGCCCCCGGTCGGGACTTCGAAGTCGAAGTTTTCATAGCCAGAATAAGGACGCCATTTACGCACGTCGAAGCCGATACCGGTGGCGCGCAGGCCTGCGCCGGTGGTGCCCCACTCCAGCGCCTCTTTAGCGGTATAGGCTGCCACGCCGACGGAACGGCCCTTCAGAATGGTGTTGCGCAGGGCGGCTTTTTCATAGGAGTCCAGACGCTTCGGCATCCACTCGAGGAACTCACGCAGCAGACGATCCCAGCCGCGCGGCAGATCGTGCGCGACGCCGCCGATGCGGAACCACGCCGGGTGCATACGGAAACCGGTGATCGCTTCCACCAGATCGTAGATTTTCTGCCGATCGGTAAAGGCGAAGAAGACCGGGGTCATCGCGCCGACATCCTGAATAAAGGTAGAGATATACAGCAGGTGGCTGTTGATGCGGAACAGTTCGGAGAGCATTACGCGGATCACGTTGACGCGATCCGGCACGGTGATCCCGGCCAGTTTTTCCACGGCCAGCACGTACGGCATCTCGTTGACGCAACCGCCAAGGTATTCGATACGGTCGGTGTACGGGATGTAGCTGTGCCAGGACTGGCGCTCGCCCATCTTCTCGGCGCCGCGGTGGTGGTAACCGATGTCGGGCACGCAGTCGACGATCTCTTCGCCATCCAGCTGCAGAATAATGCGGAACGCACCGTGCGCGGAGGGGTGGTTCGGACCGAGGTTGAGGAACATGAAGTCCTCGTTGTCGGTGCCGCGCTTCATGCCCCACTCTTCCGGTTTGAAAGTCAGCGCTTCCATCTCCAGATCCTGCTTGGCTTTGGTCAGCTCAAACGGATCGAATTCGGTGGCGCGCGCCGGGTAGTCTTTACGCAGCGGGTGGCCTTCCCAGGTCGGCGGCATCATGATGCGACGCAGGTTCGGGTGGCCATCGAAGGTAATACCAAACATTTCCCAGGTTTCACGCTCATACCAGTTGGCGTTGGGGAACAGTTTGGTGAAGGTCGGCAGATGCAGATCGTTTTCAGACAGCGCCACCTTGAGCATGATGTCGCGGTTGCGGTCGATGGAAATCAGGTGATAGAAAACGGAAAAATCCGCGGCGGGCAGGCCATCGCGGTGCGTGCGCAGACGTTCGTCCATGCCGTGCAGGTCAAACAGCATCACGTAAGGCTTCGGCAATTTCTTCAGGAAATCACCCACCTCAAGCAGCTGTTCGCGCTTGACCCATACCACCGGTACGCCGGTGCGGGTTGGCTGAACGGTAAAGGCATCCGGCCCAAAGCGGTTGCGCAGTTCGCCGATCACCGGGTCATCAAGGTGATCGCGGGTTTGCCAGGCTGGTGCGGCGTCATGCGCGGTTAAATCGGTCATATTGTTCACCATTGCAAAAGGTCCGTGGTGACTGCCGGGCGAGACTTCGCGCTGTTGTAGATTGATTTGCGAAGTGGTTCTCCCGCCCGCAGGCGCAAATTAAATCTCGTCCGGCGTCCGCAGATTGGTCACTGCAATACGTTCGCCGCGTTTACGCTCGCGTTCCGACTGCATATTGGCGCGATAGACGCCCTGATCGCCAACCACCCATGAGAGCGGACGACGTTCTTTACCAATGGACTCCTGCAGCAGCATCAGCGCCTGCATATAGGCCTCCGGACGCGGCGGGCAGCCCGGGATGTACACATCGACCGGAATGAATTTATCCACGCCCTGGACGACGGAATAGATGTCGTACATGCCGCCGGAGTTCGCGCAGGCGCCCATGGAGATCACCCACTTCGGCTCCAGCATCTGATCATAGAGACGCTGAATAACCGGCGCCATTTTGGTGAAGCAGGTTCCGGCGACCACCATCAGGTCCGCCTGACGCGGAGAGGCGCGCAGAACTTCGGCCCCAAAGCGCGCAACGTCATGCACCGCAGTGAATGACGTCACCATTTCCACATAACAGCAAGAAAGGCCGAAGTTATACGGCCAAATTGAGTTCTTACGGCCCCAGTTCACCATGTCATGCAGCGCGTGTTCGAGTTTCCCCATATACACGCTTTTGTTGACTTCCTGCTCCAGGGGGTCGGTAACGATCTCCTGTTTCTGCAGGGGGTAACGGTCGTTCTCACCGTTAGGATCTATGCGGGTGAGCGTATAATCCATCTTATTGCCTCGCTTTTACTGCATATGACGGTTAGTGGGACTGTCTGTTTCCGGGTTAACCAGCGTGCGACGGGAACGCGCGGGCGTCCAGTCCAGTGCGCCGATGCGAACGAGATAAACCAGACCAGCCAGTAGCACTAAAATGAAAATTGCGGCTTCCACAAAGCCGACCCAGCCGCTCTCGCGGATGGAGGCCGACCATGCGTAGAGATACAGGGCTTCCACGTCGAAGATCACGAAGAACATGGCAACCAGATAAAACTTCGCAGAAAGACGTAAGCGGGCCGAACCAACGGAGTCGATCCCCGATTCAAACGGCGTGTTTTTGCTACGCGCGCGCGCGCGACCGCCAAGGTACCAGCCGCCGACGAGCATCAGGCAGCACAGACCGATAGCGATGATGAGAAATATAGCGAATGCCCAGTGATGAGCGATGACTTCAGTGGATGTTGACATACGCATTGCTTAACCAAAAAAGTGTAGCGCCAAAACCCTCTGCTCTTACTGGCAGATGAACGCCACAGCGTTTCACGGGAGGAATAAAAAATAACCGTGCAAAAAAGCGTCCCTGGAAGATGTGAGAAGCCCAGATGCCGTGGCTTTTTACCCCTTTCTTTAACCTTTTGTCAACTTTAACAAAAGTTTTCATAACATTAATTTACATTGGAATCTTTTCATTAACATTAAATGCCCTTTTATGCGAAATAACCTTGCATACTGTTCGGTTTTAGTGTTGTTGAATCGTGTCCGTTTCCGTCGTAAATCAAAAATCCCTGCTATTTTGACAGGATTTAGCCTCGATTCCTCCCCCCAAAGAGGGGTATTTTCTTGATCTGCGACACGGTTTTGTTAATTACCCCAGGAAATCGGCAACAATCCATCCGGTTTTTTAACATTAGCAGGAAGTGTTGAAAGTGCAGGAAAAAGTCGGCAAGGTGAGCGTCCGGTCACGCCAATATGCTGATTTTTCTGCAAAGAAATAAAAAAAAGATTCAAAACATCAATAAGAGTGCAAAAAAAAGAGCCACCAGACGAGAAACCTACCCCTGAGGCTCTTTTTGGACACTTACATTCTGTTACCAGTTTTTGTGATCTTTGTTAGCAAAATAACCTCACAAAATGAAGGTGCTTCCTCCCTCTTCCGGAGTAAGTGCCGGCCCCGCGCGCCAGGGATCGCTCTCCTGGCTCAGAGACTGAAAAATCGCCTGCGGTAGTTCGCTCACCGTCTGCGGATTGCAGCTGACGACGTACCGGGTATCCGGCAGGACCGGCAGGCCATCGCTAATGCCGGCCACGCGCAAATCCGGGCTCATCATTTCGACCGGACGCGCGGTGACCCCCAGCCCGGCTTTCACTGCCGCTTTCACCCCGGAGAGCGACGAGGCGCCGTGGGCCAGATGCCAGGAGACGCGGGCAGCCTCCAGCGCGGCGATGATGTCCTCACGGAACGGGCCAGGCTCTTCGAGCAGGATCAGGGGGATCGACTCCCCTTTCGCCAGCACGTAGTCCGCCGCACAGTACCAGAGGGTAGGCGACGTTCTCAGCGTAAAAGCGGTAAAACCGGGAAGCTGATGGGTGGTTAATGCCAGATCGACCTCTCCCCCGCTCAGCATCGCCATGATGACGGCGTGGGGATGGACTTTAATCTCCAGCGTCATTCTGGGATAGAAGCAGCCGATGCGGTTTAACAGAAACGGCAGGATAGTATCAGCGGTTTCTTCCGACGCGCCGATGGTCAGTCCCCCCTGCAGACTGCCATACATCAGCGACATGCAGGCTTCATCGTTAAAGCGCAGGATTTTGCGGGCATAGCCCAGCAGCTGGATGCCCTGCTCGGTCAGCAGTTTATTGCGTCCGTGACGAGCGAAAAGCTCCTTGCCAACCAGCTGCTCCAGGCGTTGCATTTGCTGGCTGACCGCGGACTGGGTACGGCACACTGCGGCGGCGGCGGCGGCGAAGGTGTTCAAATCAGCGACGGCTACAAAGGTGCGCAGCAGATCGAGATCGAGGTTGAGTATCGGACGTGTTGTATTAATCATCTTTCTTCACTTACAGGTGGCTAACGCTGACCTGCCTTGTTGATGCTTTACGCCAGGTTTCCGGCTATTCCCTGAGCCTTGTGCTCACCGTCAGATGGCGGATAAACAACTGGACGAACGTTATTACATGCCAAAGTACTCATCTGAGCAAATGCGCAGAACACCGGAGTAATATATTGTTCGTATTCCTCATTATTATTAATTACCACGGCCAGCAAGGCGTCATACGTCTCCCCGGGAAATCGCACAGTGGTGGTGAGAAAGCCTCTCTTTCGCCGGACGTCTTTTTTGGCGAAAAACGAACAATAAAATTCTGTAATAACAATATATTAGATACCAATTCAGCCGTAAATCATACCGACTACCACTGATATTAACGGCGATATTCTAACCGATTCCCATCCTTTTTATAAGCCTTAATAAGGATTAACTGAGTTAATTTTAAATTTTTTTCAACATTTAATATAAATTAACAAACCTCAGATTATTACCTGTCAAAAATAATAATAATGCGCTTGCGCACAGTTTTTTATTAAAATTACTTAACATCAAGATTACAAATCAACCGCTATTACATTAAGGATAGCGTTTTTTTGCGGCCATCCATTCTTCAGCCCCCCCGTTTACCCGACAAACAAACCAGATAAATGATGGTAAAAAAGGCACTACCTCAACATAGACGACCGAAAAAATGCCATGAAAAGGCATAAAACACAGGAAAAATCAGCAAGCAGCAGATAAATCAATTACGCTTAAAATCCTGCGTTAGCAAAATCTTCTCCTGCAAAGCCTTCAAAACAGCGGGGAGGCGGAGTACATTGTTCCGTGCTGACTTCCACGGCAGGGAGTGGCGATAACAGCTAAAAGGTCAAGATTCATGTCCCCCATCGAAAAATCCAGCAAGTTAGAGAACGTCTGTTATGACATCCGCGGCCCGGTTCTGAAAGAAGCGAAACGTCTTGAAGAAGAAGGCAATAAGGTTCTGAAACTGAACATCGGCAACCCGGCGCCCTTCGGCTTCGAAGCCCCTGACGAGATCCTCGTCGACGTCATCCGCAATCTGCCTACCGCCCAGGGTTACTGCGATTCGAAAGGATTGTACTCGGCGCGTAAAGCCATCATGCAGCATTACCAGGCGCGGGGAATGCGCGATGTCACCGTGGAAGATATTTACATCGGCAACGGCGTGTCCGAACTGATTGTCCAGGCGATGCAGGCGCTGTTAAACAGCGGCGATGAGATGCTGGTTCCCGCCCCGGACTACCCGCTGTGGACGGCGGCGGTGTCCCTTTCCAGCGGTAAAGCGGTGCACTATCTGTGTGACGAATCCTCTGACTGGTTCCCGGATCTTGACGATATCCGCGCTAAAATTACGCCTCGCACCCGCGGGATCGTGATCATCAACCCCAACAACCCCACCGGCGCGGTCTATTCCAAAGAGCTGCTGCAGGAGATCGTGGAGATCGCCCGCCAGCACAACCTGATTATTTTCGCCGATGAGATCTACGACAAGATCCTCTACGACGAAGCCCAGCATCACTCCATTGCCGCTCTGGCGCCCGATCTGCTGACGGTGACCTTCAACGGACTGTCGAAAACTTACCGCGTCGCCGGCTTCCGTCAGGGCTGGATGGTGCTGAATGGCCCGAAAAAACATGCGAAAGGCTATATCGAAGGACTGGAAATGCTGGCGTCGATGCGTCTGTGCGCCAACGTGCCGGCCCAGCATGCTATCCAGACGGCGCTGGGCGGCTACCAGAGTATCAGCGAATTCATCATTCCCGGCGGGCGTCTGTATGAACAGCGCAACCGCGCCTGGGAGTTGATCAACGATATTCCGGGCGTCTCCTGCATGAAGCCAAAAGGCGCGCTGTATATGTTCCCGAAAATCGACGCCAAACGCTTCAATATTCACGATGACCAGAAAATGGTGCTCGATTTCCTGCTGCAGGAGAAAGTGCTGCTGGTGCAGGGTACTGCCTTTAACTGGCCGTGGCCGGATCACGTACGCATTGTGACCCTGCCTCGCGAAGACGACCTGGAGATGGCGATCTCCCGCTTCGGCCGCTTCCTCTCCGGCTACCATCAGCTGTAATCGTGCCGCCGCCGGCATTTGCATCCGGCGGCGATCCCTGCGCACAATGGAACCCGATGTTGTCACTGATTAAGGGTTCCTATGAGTCAGAGTCATTTCTTTGCCCACCTCTCCCGTCTGAAACTGATTAACCGCTGGCCGCTGATGCGCAACGTGCGCACTGAAAATGTCTCCGAGCACAGCCTGCAGGTGGCGATGGTCGCCCACGCGCTGGCGGCGATCAAAAACCGCAAATTCGGCGGCCAGGTCAACGCCGAGCGTATCGCCTTGTTAGCGATGTACCATGACGCCTCGGAAGTCTTAACTGGCGATCTCCCTACTCCGGTGAAATATTTCAATTCGCAGATTGCCCAGGAGTATAAGGCGATTGAGAAAATCGCCCAGCAGAAGCTGGTGGATATGGTGCCTGACGAGCTGCGCGATATTTTCGAACCGCTGATTGACGAGCATCACTACAGTGAGGAAGAGCAGTCGATCGTCAAACAGGCTGACGCCCTCTGCGCCTACCTGAAATGCCTCGAAGAGCTGTCGGCGGGCAACAATGAATTTCTGCTGGCCAAAGGCCGTCTGGAAAAAACGCTGGCGTCGCGGCGCAGCGCGGAGATGGATTATTTTATGCAGGTGTTTGTCCCGAGCTTCCAGCTGTCGCTGGATGAAATCAGCCAGGATTCGCCGCTGTAATTTTTCAGGCCGGGCAGCGGTCGCCCCCTACCCGGCCTGCATACCTTAAAACGGGAAGAGCACCGGGATCAGCAGGACGCAGACCACCATTACCAGCACGGTAAAGGGCACGCCAATCTTTACAAAGTCGCTGAAGGAATACTTACCCGGGCCAAGCACCAGGGTGTTGACCGGCGAGGAGACCGGGGTCATAAACGCCGCCGAAGCCGCCATCGCCACCACCATGGCAAAGGGATAGGGCGACACGCCCATCGACTTCGCCGCCGCTAAGGCAATAGGCGCCATCAGCACTGCGGTGGCCGTGTTAGAGATAAACAGGCCTATCGCCGCGCACATCACAAACAGGCAGCCGAGCATCAGATAAGGCCCCTCGCCTCCGGCAACGTCCATCAGTCCCTTGACCACCAGATCCACCCCACCGGTTTTCTGCAAGGCCAGGGCAAACGGCATCATCCCGACAATCAGAATAATGCTCGGCCAGTGGATCGCCTTGTAGGCACTTTCGGCGTTGATGCAGCGGAATTTGCCCATCAGCAGACAGGCGATGATCGCGGCGATAGGGTTGGGGATTTCATCCGTCAGCATCAGGGCCACCATCAGCACCAGACAGAAAATCGCGTGCGGAGCCTGGCTGTGGGCCGGCGAAGCGTCATCGACCTCAACCGGCATATTGAGCACCACGAAATCCCGACCGCGCTTCGCCAGCAGAGCAATTTGCCGCCAGTTGCCGACCACCAGCAGGATATCGCCGAGTTGCAGCGGCTCATCGACCACGGAACCATCCATCGCTTTGCCATCGCGCTTCATGCCGACGATATTGAGACCAAACCGGGTGCGGAAGGCTATCTCACGCACCGTTTTGCCTATCATCTCTGAATCCGGGATCAGCGCCACCTCCGCCATCCCCACATCCAGCGCCTGATCGGCAAAATACTCGCCGCGCAGCACCATCGGCTCGAGCATTTGCTCGCCGCAGAACTGGCGCAGGTCGACATCGGAGGCGGACATATCGATCAGCAGGACGTCGCGGGCGCGAAATTCCGATACCCCGTTGACGTTAACAATCACCCGACGGAACCGCCGCCAGCGCTCAACGCCGATGACGTTGGCACAGTAGCGCTCACGCAGCTTTAAATCATCCAGCCGCTGACCGATCATCGGCGAACCGGGTCTGATCGCCAGCCGGCGGGCGCGGCCGGTGAGGTGATATTCGCGAATCAAATCGCGGAAGGTGCTTCTTTTTCGTCCATCGCGCGCGGATTCGCCATTATCCGTCTTCAGCATAAAGCGCACCGCCAGCATATAGACGATGCCCAGGATCAGCACCACCAGGCCAATCGGCGTGACGCTGAAAAAACTGAAGCCGTGCAGCCCTTCGCGCAGCAGTTCGCTGTTGACCACCAGGTTGGGCGGCGTGGCCACCAGGGTCATCATCCCGCTGATAAGCCCGGCAAAGCTCAGCGGCATCATCAGCCGCGAGGGGGAGGTATTCATCCGCGCCGAGACGCTAAGGACCACCGGAATGAAAATGGCGACCACGCCGGTGGAGCTCATAAACGCGCCCAGCCCGGCGACGGTGAGCATCAGGTAGATCAGCATTTTGGTTTCGCTGTTGCCTGCTACGCTCACCAGCCAGGCGCCCATCTTGGTGGCTACCCCGGTACGCACGAGGCCGTCGCCGATAATAAACAGGGCGGCAATCAGGATCACGTTAGGATCGCTGAACCCGGAAAAAGCTTCGGTCAGCGTCAGCGTGCCGCTGAGGACAAAGGCGACAATGACCATCAGGGCGATAGCATCCATGCGCACCTTGCCGGTAGCAAACAGCACAACCGCGATGGCCAGGAGGGATAAAACCCAAATCAATTCACCGTTCACAACGTTTCCTTGTCACAAGTGGGAGTCGACATAGTGGCATAAAAAAGCCCCGACGACGCGGGGCGAAATCATGGGTTTACGCTTTAAGACGCACATTCACCACGCCGTCGGCCTGGCGTTCAACCAGCAGATCTTCCAGGCTGCTCAGCACGAGGTCGGCTTCATCCAGACGGGGGGCATCGGCAGGCACCTTGACCGCGATGGAGCGACAGCCTGCCGTCAGCCCGGAGAGCAGCCCCGCCGGCGCATCTTCCACCACCGCGCACTCCCCGGCAGGCAGCCCCAGCCGCTCGGCGCCCAGCAGATAGGCGTCCGGCGCCGGCTTGCCGTGCTTCACTTGCTCAGCGGTGACAAACACCTCCGGCATCGGCAGGCCCGCCGCGCGGTGACGCGCGTGCGCAACCGGAATCGAGCCGGAGGTGACAATCGCCCACGGGATCCCAGCCTCATTGAGCGAATTCAGCAGGGCTAACGCCCCCGGCAGGGCGACGATGCCTTCGATATCAGTGGCTTCCATCTGCTCGAGATAACGGAATTCGGCCTGGATATCCTCCTCGCTGCGACCCGGCATAAAATGGCGAATGGAGGTAATGGCCTGCTTGCCGTGAATAAAACTGAGAATTTCATCATGGTCGATGGCGAAACGATCCCCCCACTTGCACCATGAACGCTCCACCACCGGTAAGGAATCCACCAGCGTCCCGTCTAAATCGAACAGGAAACCTTTACACTGCACGGGCACCTCCCTCAGGCATTGATGATTTGGTTAATTTCGTTACTGCTCAGATGATACTGGCGCGGGCAGGCGTGCCAGACGCTCAGCATCCGCTGATATTTCTCCCACATCGGGGTCTGCGAGTTAAAGCCATGGGTACCGGCGTCAAAGTGGCTGTAACGGCCTTCAACATTGACCATAAAGCGCACGTAGCCGAGAAAACGCGCTTCGGTGGCGGCATCAAAGCCGAGGAAGGTGACCCGACGCTCGTCGATACCCTCCGCGTCTTTCAGGTTGGTCCAGGAGACGTGTAGCGCGTGGTACATCTCCATGATGTCGATAACGGTACGGCAGGTTTCTTCCGTCAACTGGCCGAACTCGCGGTCCAGTTCACGCATCTGCAGCCCATACCCACGCTCAATGATGGTCTGCAGACGACGGTAGCGCTCCGCATTGTCCGGGTCGAGCATCGTCATCATTTTGTACTGATTGGATAAAATCAGACGCTGCGCATTGGTCATTTCCATGTTGTGACTCCTGTAGCACGGTAGGGCGTGAAATAAAGAAGGCGCATAAATCATGCGCCTTCTTTTATATGCGTTTTCCGTAGTGAATTACAAATCATCAAGGAAAGTTTTATCGAGTTGTTTGAAGGCGCGCTTAAGCGTGTCAGCCAGCGCCTGATAATCGGGCTTGCCTTCGACAGGCGCCAGCGCCTGCCCCGCCTCCTGCAGTTTGCCGCGTACTTCGTAGAACCAGTTAAGAATGGAAGGCGGCAGCGGCGTCACTGAACGTTTACCCAACCACCATAACCCCTGCATCGGCAGGCTCAATGCAAACAGCGCGGTGGCCACGGCGGGACCCAGCTGGCCGCCCAGCGCTATCTGCCAGCAGAGGGTGAAAATGGCGATCGGCGGCATGATGCGGATGGCGTAGCGGGTGGCACGAATGATGCGGTTTTCGATAAATACCGGCGCGAGGCGCTTGTCGAGAGGCCAGGTCTTGGCGTAGTGCTGCCCGCGGTTGAACAAGCTAAAGAAGCTAACGGGGCGTTTCTCAGGGGTCGACATGGCTTTACCTCAACTTTACATATAAAACTTAAAAAATTCGTGCAAAACACCAACTATGCATGACATCGTTCAAAAGATTTTGGCAAAGGATGCCGCAATCAGGTATCCTGTGCCCGCCTGAAAGGGCGGATAGACTCTTTTGCCAGGCTAGTCAAATTATCGCATATTCTGCCATTGGCTGAAAATTATGCAAAATGGCATAAAATCAAATGTACTTATCTCATCGTGCCTGAAAACAGAACAAGGCATGATGTTAATCATAAATGTCGAGGTCATCCTGCGCTACGCTAATGACACACTGACGTTTTTTTAGCCACGTATCATAAAAAGGTACTTCCATGTCGAGTAAGTTAGTACTGGTTCTGAACTGCGGTAGCTCCTCTCTGAAATTTGCTATCCTTGACGCCGTGAACGGCGACGAATACCTGTCCGGTTTAGCGGAATGCTTCCACCTGCCGGAAGCCCGTATCAAATGGAAAATTGACGGCGGCAAACAAGAAGCCGAATTAGGCGCGGGCGCCGCGCACAGCGAAGCACTGAACTTTATCGTTAACACTATTCTGGCACAAAAACCAGAACTGTCTGCTCAGCTGACCGCAATCGGCCACCGTATCGTCCACGGCGGCGAAAAATACACCAGCTCCGTAGTCATCGACGAGTCCGTGATTCAGGGCATTAAAGACGCCGCGTCCTTCGCCCCGCTGCACAACCCGGCACACCTGATCGGCATCGCTGAAGCGCTGAAATCCTTCCCGCACCTGAAAGACAAAAACGTGGCAGTATTCGATACGGCGTTCCACCAGACCATGCCGGAAGAATCCTATCTCTACGCCCTGCCGTACAGCCTGTACAAAGAGCACGGCGTTCGTCGTTACGGCGCGCACGGCACCAGCCACTTCTACGTGACTCAGGAAGCCGCTAAGATCCTGAACAAGCCGGTTGAAGAGCTGAACATCATCACCTGCCACCTCGGCAACGGTGGTTCGGTTTCCGCTATTCGTAACGGCAAATGCGTTGACACCTCCATGGGTCTGACCCCGCTGGAAGGCCTGGTGATGGGTACCCGCTCCGGCGATATCGATCCGGCCATCATCTTCCATCTGCACGACACCCTGGGCATGAGCGTTGACGCCATCAACAAAATGCTGACCAAAGAGTCCGGCCTGCTGGGCCTGACCGAAGTCACCAGCGACTGCCGCTACGTGGAAGACAACTACCAGGAAAAAGCCGACGCTAAACGCGCGATGGACGTCTACTGCCACCGCCTGGCGAAATACATCGGCTCCTACACCGCGCTGATGGACGGCCGTCTCGACGCCGTGATCTTCACCGGTGGCATCGGTGAAAACGCCGCGATGGTGCGTGAGCTGTCGCTGGGCAAACTGGGCGTACTGGGCTTTGAAGTTGACCATGAGCGTAACCTGGCTGCCCGCTTCGGCAAGTCTGGCTTCATCAACAAAGAAGGCACCCGTCCAGCCGTGGTTATCCCGACCAACGAAGAGCTGGTCATCGCGCAAGACGCCAGCCGTCTGACCGCATAATTCCACACCGCCAGCCCTGACCCGCAATACTTCGAGCTGCAGGAAGGCGGCGACACAGCAGATCCCCGGCGCGTACAGCGCGTACGCGACCGGGGTGAGCAAGTAGAGCCAACGCACGTGCAACGTGGAGTATGACGGGTCGCTGGTGGTGCTGTTTTGTATCCCGCCTGATACTGGCGGTAACGAAAGAGGATATACCGTGTCCCGTACTATCATGTTAATTCCTACCGGTACCAGCGTAGGCCTGACCAGCGTCAGCCTCGGTGTGATCCGCGCTATGGAACGCAAAGGCGTTCGTCTGAGCGTCTTTAAACCTATCGCCCAGCCGCGCTCCGGCGGCGATGCCCCGGACCAGACCACCACCATCGTTCGCGCCAGCTCCTCCACCACCACCGCTGCTGAACCGCTGAAGATGAACCACGTTGAGTCTCTGCTCTCCAGCAATCAGAAAGATGTGCTGATGGAAGAGATCATCGCCAACTACCACGCGAACACTCAGGACGCGGAAGTGGTACTGGTGGAAGGCCTGGTGCCGACCCGTAAGCATCAGTTCGCCCAGGCGCTGAACTTTGAAATCGCCAAAACCCTGAACGCGGAAATCGTCTTCGTGATGTCGCAGGGCACTGATACGCCAGAACAGCTGAACGAGCGTATTGAACTGACCCGCAACAGCTTTGGCGGCGCGAAAAACACCAGCATCACCGGCGTTATCATCAACAAACTGAATGCGCCGGTCGACGAGCAGGGCCGTACCCGTCCTGACCTGTCAGAAATCTTCGACGACTCATCCAAAGCGAAAGTCGTGAAGATCGACCCGGCTCAGCTGCAAAACGGCAGCGCGCTGCCCGTGCTGGGCGCCGTACCGTGGAGCTTCGATCTGATCGCCACCCGCGCGATCGACATGGCCCATCACCTGAATGCGACCATCATCAACGAAGGCGACATCAACACCCGCCGCGTCAAATCCGTGACCTTCTGCGCGCGCAGCATCCCGCACATGCTGGAGCACTTCCGCGCGGGCTCGCTGCTGGTGACCTCCGCAGATCGTCCTGACGTGCTGGTTGCCGCCTGCCTGGCTGCGATGAACGGCGTGGAAATCGGCGCCATCCTGCTGACCGGCGGCTATGAAATGGACGCGCGCATCAGCAAGCTGTGCGAACGCGCCTTCGCCACCGGCCTGCCGGTATTCATGGTCAACACCAACACCTGGCAGACCTCCCTGAGCCTGCAGAGCTTCAACCTCGAAGTACCGGTTGACGATCACGAGCGCATTGAGAAAGTTCAGGAATACGTCGCCAACTACATCAACGCCGACTGGATCGAATCGCTGACCGCGACCTCCGAGCGCAGCCGTCGTCTCTCCCCGCCAGCCTTCCGCTACCAGCTGACCGAGCTGGCGCGCAAAGCCGGCAAACGCGTGGTTCTGCCGGAAGGCGACGAGCCGCGTACCGTGAAAGCCGCCGCTATCTGCGCCGAACGCGGGATCGCCACCTGTGTGCTGCTAGGTAACCCGGATGAGATCAACCGTGTTGCGGCAGCGCAGGGCGTTGAGCTGGGCGCCGGTATCGAAATCGTCGACCCGGAAGTGGTACGCGAAAGCTACGTGGCTCGCCTGGTCGAACTGCGTAAGAGCAAGGGCATGACCGAAGCGGTCGCCCGCGAGCAGCTGGAAGATAACGTGGTTCTCGGCACCCTGATGCTGGAACAAGACGAAGTCGACGGCCTGGTGTCCGGCGCGGTACACACCACCGCCAACACCATTCGTCCGCCGCTGCAGCTGATCAAAACCGCACCGGGCAGCTCGCTGGTCTCTTCTGTGTTCTTCATGCTGCTGCCGGAACAGGTTTACGTTTACGGCGACTGCGCGATCAACCCGGATCCGACCGCAGAGCAGCTGGCGGAAATCGCGATTCAGTCCGCTGACTCCGCGATTGCCTTCGGCATCGAACCGCGCGTGGCGATGCTCTCCTACTCCACCGGTACTTCCGGCGCGGGTAGCGATGTAGAAAAAGTCCGCGAAGCGACCCGCCTGGCGCAGGAAAAACGTCCTGACCTGATGATCGACGGTCCGCTGCAGTATGACGCCGCGGTGATGGCTGACGTCGCGAAATCCAAAGCGCCGAACTCGCCGGTAGCTGGCCGCGCGACCGTGTTCATCTTCCCGGAT
Organism: Klebsiella sp. K5-204; assembly: GCF_030128585.1. Taxonomy (NCBI): domain Bacteria; kingdom Pseudomonadati; phylum Pseudomonadota; class Gammaproteobacteria; order Enterobacterales; family Enterobacteriaceae; genus Klebsiella; species Klebsiella sp. K5-204. The sequence goes on along the minus strand of NZ_JAKUZS010000006.1, from coordinate 218,424 downwards.
CTGAACACCGGTAACACCACTTACAAAGCGGTACAGCGCTCTGCCGACCTGATCTCCATCGGGCCGATGCTGCAGGGTATGCGCAAGCCGGTCAACGATCTGTCTCGTGGCGCGCTGGTAGACGATATCGTCTACACCATCGCACTGACCGCGATCCAGTCAGCTCAGCAGCAGAAGTAATCGCTCGCTGAGAGAAAAGCAAAAGGCAGCCAGATGGCTGCCTTTTTTTGTCAGGAGGCGAACAGCGTTTGCTGCCACGCGTTCGCGCGATTATTCGCGCTCGCTCTCTTCCGCGTCATCATACTCGTTACCGGCGTTGCGGGTCATCCACAGCGCCAGCGCTTTCAGGGAGTCGGGCGTGAACTCATCGCAGCGGGCGGTGATCTCTTCCGGCGTTAACCAGCACACCTCGCTTACCTCTTCTTCCTGCAGGGCAAACGGCCCGTGGGAAACGCAGCTGAACAGGCTTCCCCAGACGCGGCAGAATTTATCTTCGTAGTAGAACTGGCCGTGATCGGCGAACGGCACCCCGGCGATGCCTAACTCCTCTTCCGCCTCGCGGCGGGCCGACTCCAGCAATTGCTCATCAGCCTGCACGACGCCGCCGGCGGTGGCATCCAGCATGCCCGGATGAAAGTCTTTTGTCTCGGTGCGTCGCTGCACCAGAATTTTCCCCATTCCGTCGTGAACGACGATATAGGTCGCCCGGTGGCGCAGGCACTGCGCGCGCATCTGCTCGCGGCTGGACTGTGCTATCACCTCATTGTTTTCATTAACAATATCGACCCATTCTGTGCTTGCCAAATGATTCTGTTCCGCCATCAGGAAACCTTACTTTAAAAGCGCTCTTGCGGCGCGTCTTTATGATTGAGGGCTAAATTACGGGTAAATTGCGACCTCTGCAATAACCTGATTATCATTGAGTGCTAAAACCTGCAGACGCCCCTCATCCAGTAGCCCATAGCTGGCGGAATATCCCCCTTTCGGGATACTCACTGAGCCTGGATTAAACAGAGAGATCGCCCCGCGTTTTTCAGCAACCGGAATATGAGTATGGCCATACGCCAGGACATCGCCAGCGGCAAGTGGCGGCAAATTGTCCGGGCTATACAGATGACCGTGGGTCAGAAACAGGCGATAGCCTTCGCCAAGCACCTGCTGCCAGGGTGCGGTCATGGGAAAACGAAGCAGCATTTGATCCACTTCGCTGTCGCAGTTACCGCGGACGGCAATGATGCGCTCCGCCACGCTGTTCAGCCGCTCGGCCACCTCCGCCGGCGCATAGCCTTCCGGCAACGCGTTGCGCGGTCCGTGATTAAGCACATCGCCGAGGATGATCAGCCACCTGGCGCCACTTTGCGCGAAACGTTCAAGCACGCGTTCCGTGGCGGGCAGCGAACCATGAATATCGGAGGCAAACATCAGCTTCATAGGTTCCATCTCCACTGGTTACGATGCCTCTATGATAGCGGAAGCGCAGCGGGTTATCAGCCTCCGCGTTTGGCGGAAAGCGCCACGTAACGCTGGATTGAGGCCCGCTGCCACTGGAACGCCGCATAATCCGCCAGCGCCTCCGGCACCTCATCGCCATTGAGAACCAGACGATTGAGCATCAGCGCCAGGTCGGCGTCGGCAATAGACCATTCGCCGAATAAATTTTGCCCGCCGTGGGCCAGCAGTGTGGTCGCGGTGGCAAACAGTTTTTCCGCCGACCGCTTGCCTGCCTCGCTGAGCGCCGGCATTTTCACTCCGCCAAACACCACGGCGGTGGATCGCTCTTCACGAATGGGCACCAGATCGCTGCGCAGCCAGGCCTGGATCTGCCGGGCGCGGGCCCGCTTTTGCAGATCGTGTGGATAAAGGCGCTCCCACTCAGGCGGCGCGAAACGTTCATCCAGATATTCGGTAATCGCCGAAGACTCGCTCAGCGCGAAATCGTCAACCTCAAGCAGCGGTACGCGACGGGTGGCGGCATAGCCCGTCCAGCCGGCCTGCAGATGTTCGCCGCGGTTCAGGTCGATGGTTTTAAGGCTAAAAGGCAGGCTCTTTTCCTGCAGCGCGACATAGACAGACATCACGTACGGTGAGAAAAAATCGGCATCGGACCACAGGGTAATCACAGGCTGGCTCATAGCTTCCTCAGGGTTGGTAGACAGGGCAATAAACCAACATAGCCTGTCTTACAGGCGATGTCACTGCTCGCCCGCTGCGTGGCTGGCGACAGACCGACGCGCCGCTCGCGGATTTTCTCCCGGGTCGCGCAGCTTCACCTATACTCGATCAGTTTGCGACCCACGACGGCGGGAAATATTATGATCGATCTCTACTATGCGCCCACCCCAAACGGCCACAAAATCACCCTCTTTCTCGAAGAGGCGCAGCTGGCTTATCGGCTAATCCGGGTCGATATCGGTAAAGGGGAGCAGTTTCATCCGCAGTTTCTGGCGATTTCGCCGAATAACAAAATTCCGGCTATCGTCGACCACATGCCTGCCGACGGCGGCGCGCCGTTGAGCGTCTTTGAGTCCGGCGCCATTCTGCTCTATCTGGCGGAAAAAAGCGGCAAGCTGCTGAGCGGGGAGCTGCGGGCGCGCTATACCACCCTGCAGTGGCTGTTCTGGCAGGTCGGCGGCCTGGGACCGATGCTGGGGCAAAATCAGCATTTTTCCCACTCAGCGCCGCAAACCGTGCCCTACGCGATTGAGCGTTTTCAGGTGGAAACCCAGCGACTCTACGGGGTACTGAATCACCGACTGGGATCCAGCCCGTGGCTGGGCGGGGACCACTACAGCATCGCCGACATCGCCGCCTGGCCCTGGGTGAACTGCCATGTCCGCCAGCGGATCGATCTGGCGAACTATCCGGCGGTGCATAACTGGTATGAGCGCATTAAGCAGCGGCCGGCGACAGTGGAAGCGATGCTAAAAATTCAGTCTTATTAACCCCCTGCTCGCCCGTCGCGCTTTGTTGTATGATTGCAGGACTTACACCACGGAGGAAGCCTGCAATGTCTCAACCAGACGCCATTATTCGTATTAAGAACCTGCGCCTGCGTACTTTTATTGGTATTAAAGAGGAAGAGATCGCCAACCGCCAGGACGTGGTGGTGAATGTGGCCATTCACTACCCTGCCGATAAAGCGCGCGACAGCGAGGACATTAATGATGCGTTGAACTACCGCACCATTACCAAACGCATCATCAGCCATCTTGAGAATGGTCGTTTTTCACTGCTGGAAAAATTAACTCAGGATGTGCTGAATATCGCATGCGAACATCACTGGGTCACATATGCTGAAGTGGAGATCGATAAACTTCACGCGTTGCGCTATGCCGACTCGGTATCCATGACCATGAGCTGGCGGCGCTAACCATGTCAGAGAGGTGGTATGAAGATCCTGCTTACTGGTGGTACCGGCCTGATTGGCCGACATCTGATACCCAGATTGCTGGAGCTCGGGCATAGCGTCACGGTCTCCACCCGGCATCCGGATACCGCCCGCGCCCGTCTCGATCCGCGCGTCACGCTGTGGCGCGATTTCGAGGGCCATCACCACCTCAATGACATCGATGCCGTCATCAATCTGGCGGGCGAGCCCATCGCCGATAAACGCTGGACCGCCGAACAGAAACAGCGCTTATGCCATAGTCGCTGGGATCTCACTCAGCGGTTGGTGGGCCTGATCCACGCCAGCGACACCCCTCCCTCCGTGCTGATCAGCGGGTCAGCCACCGGCTATTACGGCGACCTCGGCGAAGTGGTGGTGACCGAAGAAGAGCCGCCGCACAATGAGTTTACCCATAAGCTCTGCGCCCGCTGGGAGCAAATTGCCTGCGAAGCGCAAAGCGAGCGCACTCGCGTCTGTCTGCTGCGCACCGGCGTGGTACTGGCGCCGCGGGGCGGTATTCTCGGCAAAATGACCCCAGCCTTTAAGCTCGGCCTCGGCGGGCCTATCGGCAGCGGCAGACAGTACCTGGCCTGGATCCATATCGACGATATGGTTAACGGCATTCTGTGGCTGCTGGATAACGATCTGCGCGGCCCGTTCAATATGGTTTCGCCCTATCCCGTGCATAACGAGCAGTTCGCCCACGCGCTGGGTCATGCGCTCAATCGACCGGCGATTTTCCGCGTCCCCGCCGCCGCCATCCGCCTGCTGATGGGCGAATCCGCCGTCCTGGTGCTCGGCGGTCAGCGCGCGCTGCCTAAGCGGCTGGAAGCCGCCGGCTTCGCCTTCCGCTGGTACGATCTCGACGAAGCGCTAAAGGATGTGCTGAGTTAATGGCTGACAAGGGGGGGCATTGGCTCCCCTGATTCCATTCTGCTGGCTAATGCCCCACGCCAGGATGGTCTCAGCCTGGCGCTGCAGCGTCGCCCTATCCCGGGCAACCCGCGCCCTGAAGCGCCTGAGTTCATCGACAGCGGGCCGGTTCGCCGGTGTTAACAGGCGGAGTAAAGTGCTAAGGTAGGCCTTTCCTTCTTTGTATTGACTGCTTTATGACGACCATCACCACGCCTCGCCTTTCGCTTACCCGCTTTGTTACCGATGACTGGCCCTTTTTTCTGCGCCTGCGCCAGGATCCGCAGGTGATGCGTTTTATGGGCGAAATGTTAAGCGAGGAGGCGTTGCGCAGCGTGTTCGCCAGTCGCTGCGCCGATCCCGGCGTGTATGTTCTGCGTAATCAGCGCGGCGATGCGCTGGGCGATATTGGGCTTCGCGTCAGCCCTAAAAATCCGCACGAGGCCGACGTCGGCTATGCGCTGCTGCCCGAGGCTCAGGGAAAAGGGTATGCCAGCGAAGCGCTGCAGGCGATCTGCGATTATGGTTTCAGTACGCTGGGGGTGCGGGCTATCAATGCCTGGGTTTTGGCAGAGAATCGTGGCTCATCGCGCCTGCTGGAGAAGCAGGGCTTTGTACGCACGCAGGTGCTGGAGAAAGCCTATCATCTGAACGGCGTCGATTACGATGACTGGATCTACCGGCTGGAGCGTGGATCCCACCCGGCGCCCGCGGACGCCGGGTGAGCCGTTTATTTCAGCGAACCTTTCAGAAACTGCTGCAGGCGCGGGCTTTTCGGCGCGCCGAACAGCGCGTCCGGATGCCCTTCTTCTTCAATTTTTCCCTGATGCAGGAAAATGACATGCGAAGAGACGTGGCGGGCAAAGCCCATTTCGTGGGTCACCACCACCATGGTTTTCCCCTCTTCCGCCAGCTGCTGCATAATGCGTAACACTTCGCCCACCAGCTCCGGATCCAGCGCGGAGGTCGGCTCATCAAACAGCAGCACCTCCGGCTCCATCGCCAGCGCGCGGGCAATAGAGACACGCTGCTGCTGGCCGCCGGAAAGATGCACCGGGTATTTCGCCTGCTGACGTTCGTCTATCCCGACCTTGGCCAGGTATTTTACCGCCCGTTCGCGCGCTTCCTGTTTGCTTAAGCCCAGCACCTGAATCGGCGCCTCCATGACGTTCTCCAGCACCGTCATATGGCTCCACAGATTGAAATGCTGAAACACCATGGTCAACCGGGTGCGCAGCAGGCGCAGCTGGTTCTTGTCGGCTACCTTCAGCTGGCCGTCTTTATCCCGTACCAGGCCAATATTCTGGCCGCTGACGACGATCGTGCCTTCGCTCGGTTTTTCAAGGAAGTTAATACAACGCAAAAAGGTACTTTTCCCGGAACCCGATGAACCGATGATACTGATAACGTCCCCGGCTTTCGCCTGCAGCGAGACGCCCTTCAGCACCTCGTGTTCCCCATAGCGTTTATGCAGATCGATAACGTTTAATTTATTGTCGGACATGGCGTTCTCAATGCGTTGAAGAAGGTTTGATATGCTGCAACCAGCGCTTTTCCGCTTTGCGGAACAAGCTAATCAGCACATACGAGATAATTAAATAGAGCACCGCGGCGATGCCGAAGGCGGTGAACGGCTGATAGGTGGCCGAGTTGATATCGCGGGCGATTTTCAGCAGATCCGGCACCGTGGCGGTAAACGCCAGCGCCGTTGAGTGCAGCATCAGGATCACTTCGTTACTGTAGGCCGGCAGCGCAATCCGCAGCGCGGAAGGCAGGATGATGCAGCGGTACAGTTTGACCGAAGAGAAGCCGTAGGCCCGCGCCGCTTCAATTTCGCCCGCCGGTACCGAGCGGATCGCGCCGGCGAAAATTTCGGTGGTATAGGCGCAGGTGTTCAGGGTCAGCGCCAGCACCGTACAGTTTAACCCGCTGCGGAAAAAGGCGTTCAGCAGTTCAGTGCCTTTGACGATTTCCAGGGTGTACATGCCGGAGTAAAAGACCAATAGCTGCACGTACAGCGGCGTGCCGCGAAATATGTAAGTAAACAGCCAGATGGGAAACTGGATGAACTTATTGCTCGAAACGCGGCCGATTGCCAGAAAGACCGCCAGGATGCCCCCCATGACCACCGAAGAGATCAGCAACCATAAGGTAATCGCCACGCCGGTAAAGCGATACCCGTCGGTCCACAGCAGTGATTTCCAGTACTCCTGAATAATTTCAATCACAGGTCAGCCCTCTTCACGCCAACGGTATAGCGGCGTTCGAGCAGCAGCAGTACGCCATTAGACAGGGTGGTAAACACCAGATAAATCAGGCCGCAGACGATGGCGAAGTAGAACGGCTGCCAGGTGCTTTTGCCCGCCAGCTGCGTGGCTTTGACCACATCCTCCAGCCCCAGCAGCGAGACCAGCGCCGTCGCCTTGAGGATAACCTGCCAGTTGTTGCCGATCCCCGGCAGCGCGTAGCGCATCATCGCCGGGAACAGGATGCGCCGGAACGTCTGCCCGCCGCTGAAGCCAAAGGCGGTGGCCGCTTCGATATGCCCCTTCGGCACCGCCAGGTAGGCGCCGCGGAAGGTTTCCGTAAAATAGGCGCCATAGATAAAGCCAAGGGTAATTATCCCGGCGATCATCGGGTCAATATCAAACTGCGACATGCCCAACGCGTCGGTGACGCTGTTGAGCGCAATCTGCAGGCCGTAGAAAATCAACAGCATCAGCACCAGGTCGGGGACGCCGCGGATCAGTGTGGTATAGCCTTCAAACACCAGCGCCAGAGGACGGTTGCTCGATAGCTTTGCGCCCGCGCCCGCCAGCCCGATCAGGACGGCGAGAACGACCGAGCTGAGCGCAAGCTCCAGGGTGACGAGCGCACCCTGCAAAATAACCTGTGAAAACCCATACAGCATGCTGCCTACCCTGTCTGTCATCCACCACTGCGCGTGAATCGGACGCGCAGTGGTGAGGCGTGAGAATTATTCGCCGTATACGTTAAAATCGAAATATTTTTTCGCCAGCTTGTCGTAGGTGCCGTCCTTACGCATCTCTGCAAACGCCTTATTCAGCGCTTCACGCAGTTCGTTGTCTTCCTTACGCAGCCCCATACCGGTGCCGACGCCGAACAGCTTTTCGTCTTTAATCGACGGACCGCCAAACTGGTAATCTTTACCGATAGGCTGTTTCAGGAACCCTTCGCTGGCCGCGACCTCATCCTGGAAAGCGGCATCAATACGGCCGGCGGTCAGGTCGGAATAGATATTGTCCTGTCCCTGATAGGAGACAATCTCGATACCTTTCGGCGCCCAGTGCTCATTACCATAAGTTTCCTGCGTCGTGCCCTGCAGCACGCCCACGCGCTTCCCCTTCAGGGTGGCGAGGTCCGGCGTCACGGGGCTGCCCTTTTTCACCACCAGACGCGAATCAGCCGCATACAGTTTGTCGGTGAAAGCGATTTCCTGTTGACGCTTTTCGGTAATCGACAGCGAAGACATAATCGCGTCGATTTTCTTCGCTTTTAAAGAGGGGATCAGCGCATCCAGCGGGTTTTCCACAAAGGTACATTGGGTATTAATACGCTTACACAGCTCTTTTGCCAGATCGATATCAAAACCCACCAATTCCCCCTGCGCATTCTTCGATTCGAAGGGAGCATAAGTCGGATCGGTACCGATACGAATTTTTTGCGGAATAGCGGCAAAGACCGTGGAAACGCTGGAAAGGGCCAGCGCTAAAGAGAGAGACAACGCCAGTTTTTTCATAACTATCCTCGACAGACTGTCATTCTAACGGGTTTATTAGAACTATTAACACCAGTTATCGTGCCATTATTCGCCCCTTGAGGGCAAAGATTTATGCACCAGAAAGGCCATTTTTTTGCATCACAAACGCTTAACTATGCATTTTTTAGCCACAAAAGCGGCCGCCTTTGCACTAATATGATCCACAGCGTCTGGCGATGCACCTTTTCAGGGCTTTTACACGAGCATGGCGGCAGGCCCACCCGATAGCGCGGGCCTGCGGCAGTCTTAGTCGCCGTAGACGTTAAAATCGAAGTATTTCTTCGCCATTTTGTCGTAGGTGCCGTCTTTGCGCATCTCGCCCAGCGCTTTATCAAACGCGGCTTTCAGCTCGGCGTCGTCCTTACGCAGGCCGATACCGGTGCCGTCGCCAAAGTACTTTTTGTCTTTAACCGACGGGCCGGCGAAGGCGAAATCTTTCCCGGCGGGCTGTTTGAGGAAGCCTTCGCTGGCGGCGACTTCATCCTGCAGCGCCGCATCCAGACGACCCGCGGAGAGGTCGGAATAGATCAGGTCCTGGTTTTGATAGGCCACCACGTCAACGCCCTGGCTGCGCCAGCGATCGTTAGCATAGGCTTCCTGCGTGGAGCCCTGCAGCACGCCGACGTGTTTACCTTTCAGCGCCTCCAGCGTCGGCTGGATCGGCGAGCCTTTGGCCGCGATCAGACGGGAGTCGGCGGCATAAAGCTTATCAGAGAAGGCGATCTCTTGCTGGCGCTTCTCGGTGATGGAGAGCGAGGAGATGATGGCGTCAATTTTCTTCGCCTTGAGGGAGGGGATCAGGGAGTCAAAATCACTGCCGACCCAGGTACATTTCACCTTAATACGAGAGCACAGTTCATTGCCTAAATCGATATCAAAGCCAACAAAGTCCCCTTTCGCGTCTTTCGACGAAAACGGCGCATAGGTCGCGTCAGTGCCAATGCGAATGCTCTGCGGCAGAGCAGCGAACACGCTGGCCGTGCTGCTCATTCCCACGAGTAAAGAGAGAGCCAGAATCGTCTTCTTCATACAGTACCCTTAAGTGTCGTGATGTGGTGCGTTGCTTGTTATGGTGATTGCCGAGCAATCCTGCAGTTTTTGTGCCATCTTCCCGGTGCGTGCCGGGAACAGGGTTAAATTTGTTAAAATAAAGTTGCAGGATTGTCTTAAAAGGGAAGATACCAGCATTACTGGCGAAACCGCAGCGCCTGAGCGCAAAAAGACGAAATAAATGTCGAGGATTTGATCGGGGCGACAAATTTGCACCACCGCAGCGCAAGCGTACATTTCGCGCACCTATTTGGTGCAATCCTGGGCCCCTTGCCAGCGAGTAAACAAGTCTTGTTCCAGGCTAATGTCGAACTGATCGAGCACCCGGTTGACGGTCTGGTTGATAACATCATCCAGGCTTTGCGGCCGATGGTAGAAGGCCGGCACCGGCGGCATAATCACCGCCCCCAGCTCCGCGGCCTGCACCAGCAGACGCAGATGGCCAAGATGGAACGGGGTCTCCCGCACGCAGAGCACAAGCGGACGACGCTCCTTCAGCACCACATCCGCCGCCCGCGTCAGCAGACCATCCGTGTAGCTATGGACAATACCCGAGAGCGTTTTCATTGAGCAGGGTAAAATCACCATCCCGGCGGTTTTAAACGAGCCGGAGGAGATGCTGGCGGCGATGTCGCGGGCATCATGCACCACATCAGCCAGCGCCTGTACTTCACGCACGGTAAAGTCGGTCTCCATCGCCAGCGTCTGGCGCGCCGCCTGGCTGAGGATCAAATGGGTTTCAATATCCGGCACATCCCGTAGCACCTGCAGCATCCGCACGCCATAGATGGCGCCGCTGGCGCCGGAAATGCCAATAATCAGTCGTTTCACGTTCAGTTACCCCTTGCGCGTCGTGCCGCAGACTTTGCCGGATTATAGCCGTTGGCGCAACCATTGACGCACGGTTGCCGGGCGAAAAAAAGGCCCGCCGTCCATCAGGAACGGCGGGCCCGCGACGCGCGAACGGCTTAACCCTCGTTGTGCATCTCGAGGTTTTCGACTTCGTTCTGCAGCTGAACCGCTTTGGCATCATCGTTACGCAGGGAATCGAGGTAGTCGAGGTACTGCTGGTCGACATCCCGGGTGACGTATACCCCGTTGAACACTGAGCATTCAAACTGCTGAATATCCGGATTTTCCGCGCGCACCGCTTCGATCAGATCGTTGAGATCCTGGAAAATCAGGCCATCGGCGCCGATGATCTGGCGGATCTCATCCACTTCGCGGCCATGGGCGATGAGTTCGTTGGCGGTCGGCATATCGATACCGTACACGTTCGGGAAACGAATTTCCGGCGCGGCTGAGGCCAGATACACTTTTTTCGCCCCTGCTTCGCGCGCCATCTCGATGATCTGCTCCGAGGTGGTGCCGCGGACGATGGAATCGTCCACCAGCAGCACGTTCTTATCGCGGAACTCCGCACGGTTGGCGTTGAGCTTGCGGCGCACAGACTTACGACGCAGCTGCTGACCCGGCATGATAAATGTGCGGCCGACGTAGCGGTTCTTCACGAAGCCCTGACGATAAGGCTTGTCAAGGATACGGGCGATCTCCAGCGCGATATCGCAGGAGGTCTCCGGGATCGGGATAACGACGTCAATATCCAGATCTTCCCACTCGCGGGCAATCTTTTCGCCAAGCTTAGTCCCCATATTGACGCGGGCGCTGTAGACGGAAATTTTGTCGATAAACGAGTCCGGACGGGCAAAATAGACATACTCGAACAGGCACGGGTTGCTGACCGGGTTATCGGCGCACTGACGGGTAAACAGCTGGCCCTTCTCGGTAATATAAACCGCTTCGCCCGGCGCCACATCGCGCAGGAATTCAAAGCCAAGGGTGTCAAGCGCCACGCTTTCCGAGGCCACCATATACTCGGTGCGGCCATCGCCTACGTCACGTTTGCCCAGCACCAGCGGACGAATGCCGTTCGGGTCGCGGAAGGCCACCATGCCATGACCGATGATCATCGCCACGCAAGCGTACGCGCCGCGGATCAGGCGGTTGGTCGCCGCAATCGCGGCAAAGATGTTGTCCGCTTCCAGTGGGTAGTGACGGAAGTTATCCAGCTCACTGGCGAAAATATTGAGGAGGATTTCGGAATCTGAGGTGGTATTGATATGGCGGCGTTTTTCTTCAAACAGCTTTTTACGCAGCTCATGGGCGTTGGTCAGGTTGCCGTTATGCGCCAACGTGATGCCATACGGCGAGTTGACGTAAAACGGCTGCGCTTCGGAGGCGCTGGAGCTGCCCGCCGTGGGGTAACGCACGTGGCCAATCCCCATATTGCCCTGCATACGCTGCATATGGCGGGCTTCGAATACGTCGCTTACCAGCCCGTTAGCCTTACGCAACCGGAAGCAGTTGTTGGCATCAATGGTGATGATGCCAGCGGCATCCTGTCCACGGTGCTGGAGCACCGTTAGCGCATCATAAATCGACTGGTTAACCGGCATAACACCGGCGATACCGACAATACCGCACATACGTCTTTTCCTCGTTCAGCAACGACCCAAAGTCTATACTTTAGGCAAGAAACTTGACGAGCTTTGCAGGTATTCAAAAAACCATCTGATGACGGGGGTAAAATAGGGAATAAACTGCGACTGCTGCCAGTCATCGCTCTTCGCCATCCCGGTAAAGGTGTCAAGGAAGAACAGGATAGCGGCGATGATCAGCACCCCACGTAGCGCGCCGAAGCAGATCCCCAATACCCTGTCGGTACCTGACAAACCGGTCTTCTCCACCAGCTGGCCTATCACATAGTTCACGATAGCGCCAACGATGAGCGTCACGATAAACAGCGCCGCAATAGCAATCCCATTTCGAACCCGTTCATCCTCAAAGCCCGTAAACCAGACAGACAGGTCAGCGTAGTAGTGGCTGGCGACATAAAACGCGCAACCCCACGTGACTAACGATAAAGCTTCGCGAACGAAGCCGCGGATCAGGCTGACCAGGCAAGAAAGACCCAGCACCGCCATAATGGCGTAATCAATCCAGACCATATACGTCCCACGATTTTACGCCCTGTCTTCCAGTTCGGGGCGCATTCTAACAGAAAAAGAAAACGTTTGCGTAGGGATTTCCTTGCCCTACAGAAATAAAAATGGCGCTGAAAAAACATTCAACGCCAGACTGCCTTTCGCCTCTTCAGGGCGGCTGAGACAGGGTTTGCGGGGCGTTTAGCCCCGCCGCGTTCTCTCCGCATGGCGGAAAAAAACCATCAGTTCGGGGTGAAGCCCATCACCACCCCGCTGAGCCCGGAGATCTGTTGCAGATCGCCCAACTGGCCCTTCAGCTTGTCTTTTGACGCATCCGGGCCGACGAGGATACGGGTAATTTTACCCTGTACCGGCGTCGAAGGCGACGTATAGACTTTGAAGCCCGATGCCCGTAGCTTACCGACGATCTCGTTCACCTTATCGGCGTTCTTCAACGCGCCCAGCTGGACCACATAGGCCTTGCCGGTCGGCGCCGGCAGGGCCGCCTGCTGCTGCGGTGGTTGCTGCTGCTGAGGCTTAGCCGGCGGAGGGGTAGGCGTCGCAGCCTGCTGTTGCGGCTTCGGCTGCGGCTTCGGCTGGGGTTTAGGCTGCGGTTTCGCGGCAACCACCGGCTCCTGAACGTCATCGAAGCTGTTGCTGTTCACCGGGATACGCGACGGATCTAACGATGGCGCAGCGGCATCGCCAGCCCGCACCTCCTCCGCCGCCCCTTCCGGCGGCTGCGAAGGCAGCGCCTGAGTCGCCGCCGGCAGCATATCAGGTTCATCGCGATCGCCGGGTTTCGGCACCAGCGGGATCGCGGCAAACTCATCCTGATAATGCTTTTTCTGCCCGTCCAGCAGCCCTGGCAGGATAATCACCCCCAGCGCCACCAGCACGATTGTCCCGACTAAACGGTTCTGAAACTTACTCGCCACCGATTCTCCCCGCGTCAATCTCTTCCATTACCTGCGCTACCGTGTGAAATGAACCACACACCAGCACTGTATCTTCCGCTTGAGCGTCAGCCATGGCCGCGCGCCATGCCTGCGCCACGCTGCTATAGACTGTGCCGCCACGCAAATGTTCCACCAGCTGCTCCGCCGTCGCCCCGCGCGGACCATCCAGCGGCGCGCAGTACCAGACGTCAACTTCCGGCGTCAGATTGGCCAGCGTACCGGCGATGTCCTTATCATGCAGCATACCAATAACCGCCAGCACGCGTCCCGTTTTCGCTAACGTTTTGAGACGCCCGGCGAGATAAGCCGCCGCGTGCGGGTTATGCGCCACATCGAGGATCACCCGCGGGGCGTCGCTGATAATCTGAAAGCGTCCCGGCAGCATCGCGTCGCGGATCCCCGCGCGCAGGATAGCGTCATCCACGGCAAGGCCGCTGGCGCGCAGCGCCGCCACGGCCGTGGCGGCATTCGGCAACGGCACCTGAGGCAGAGGCAGGCGGCTTAACGCCCCGCCCGCGTCGCGGAAGGACCATGTCTCGCCTTCCACCTCATAGCGCCAGTCGACGCCGCGGCGCTGGAGCAGCGCGCCTTTCTCGCGCGCCACTTCAGCAATGGTGTGCGGCATATCCGGCTCCCCTACCACCGCCGGTTTACCGGCACGGAAGATACCGGCTTTCTCCCGGCCGATACTGTCGCGATCCGGTCCCAGCCAGTCGGTATGATCGAGGGCGATGCTGGTGACCACGGCGACGTCGGCATCCACGATATTGGTAGCGTCGAGACGGCCGCCGAGGCCCACCTCCAGGATCACCACATCCAGCTGCGCCTGCTTAAACAACCATAGCGCAGAGAGCGTGCCGTACTCAAAATAGGTCAGCGAGATGTCGCCCCGCGCCGCTTCAATCTCCGCAAACGAGGCCGTATGCGCTGCCTCCGGCAGTTCCGCGCCCTGAATGCGCACGCGTTCGGTGTAGCGCACCAGATGCGGAGAGCTGTAGACCCCCACTTTATAGCCGGCCGCCATCAGGACCGTTTCCAGCGTGCGGCAGGTGGTGCCTTTGCCATTGGTGCCCGCGACCGTAAAGACGAACGGCGCCGGTTTGACGATATCCATCTGCCGCGCGACCTCGCTGACGCGCGCCAGCCCCAGGTCGATGGTTTTACTGTGCAGATGTTCCAGATAAGAAAGCCACGTAGCCAGGGGCGACGTGGCCTGAGGAATAGGATCTTTTTCCATGATGCCCGCAAGAATTGACGGTTAACGCGTTTGAATAAAAAAGGGCAGCGCCGCCAGGCCCTGCCCTCTGCTTTATCAGGCCTCGGGTTCCTGATCCGGTGCCGGCGGCACCACCACGCCTTCATGAGGCGTTTCCGAAGCGGCAACCGGCGCCGGCAGGTTCATCAGCTTCGCCAGAATGCTGGCCAGCTTGAGACGCATTTCCGGACGGCGAACGATCATATCGATCGCCCCTTTTTCAATCAGGAACTCACTGCGCTGGAATCCCGGCGGCAGCTTCTCACGTACGGTCTGCTCAATGACGCGAGGACCGGCAAAGCCGATCAGCGCTTTCGGCTCGGCAATGTTCAGGTCGCCCAGCATCGCAAAGCTCGCCGATACGCCGCCCATGGTCGGGTCGGTCAGCACAGAGATGTACGGTAATCCGCGCTCCTGCATTTTTGCCAGCGCCGCGGAGGTTTTCGCCATCTGCATCAGCGACATCAGCGCTTCCTGCATACGGGCGCCACCGGAGGCGGAGAAGCAGATCAGCGGGCAGTTATCTTCCAGCGCCTGCTCCACCGCGCGCACAAAGCGTGCGCCAACGACGGAACCCATCGATCCCCCCATAAAGGAGAATTCAAAGGCCGCGGCCACCACCGGCATCGCGTAGAGCGTACCTTTCATCACCACCAGCGCGTCTTTTTCGCCCGTCTCTTTTTGAGCGGACGCCAGGCGGTCTTTGTATTTTTTTGAATCGCGGAACTTCAGCACATCTTTTGGCTCAAGTTCGCTACCCAGTTCCACCAGGGAACCTTCATCCAACAGGCTATGCAGGCGATTACGCGCCGACATGCGCATATGGTGATCGCACTTAGGACAAACCTCCAGGTTGCGCTCCAGCTCGGCGCGGTAGAGTACCTGACCGCAGCTGTCGCACTTGGTCCATACACCCTCAGGAATGCTCGCCTTGCGGGTGGGAGTGATGTTGCTTTTAATTCGTTCAATCCAGCTCATTGATAACCTTTCTGCCTGAACCTGGTCGATGCCAGTTTTGTCGTAAGGGGCGCATAATGCCATTTTTGCCTCTTACAGACCATGAATGTTGCACATTAAATCATATCATCCCGGAACATGGGATAAAAAAGTGGTCAAACCGCTGCGCGTGACGCTCGTGCACCGTCACGCGCAACGCAGGCTAAACTACTTCGCCTGCTTCGCCGCCGCCCGCTTATGGCGAATAATCTCAATCACGCCCGGCAGGACGGAAAGCACGATGATCGCCACGATCAGCAGCTTCAGGTTCTCCTGCACCACCGGCAGATCGCCAAACAGATAGCCGGCGTAGGTGAACAGCAGCACCCACAGCAGCGCCCCGACGACGTTATAGGCCGCAAAATGACGATAGGACATATGCCCCATTCCCGCCACAAACGGCGCGAAGGTTCGGACTATCGGCACAAAGCGCGCCAGGATAATGGTTTTTCCGCCGTGACGTTCGTAGAAGCTATGGGTTTTATCCAGATAGCTGCGACGGAAAATCTTCGAGTTCGGGTTGCTGAACAGCTTTTCGCCGAAAAGCCGGCCAATGGTGTAGTTGACCGCATCGCCGACGATAGCCGCGATGACCATCAGCAATACCATCAGGTGGACATTCAGATCGTTGGTGGGCAGGGCCGAGAGCGCGCCCGCGACGAACAGCAGGGAATCCCCCGGCAGGAACGGCGTTACCACCAGCCCGGTTTCGCAGAACAGAATCAAAAACAGAATGGCATAAACCCAGACGCCATACTGGGCGACCAGCTCGGCCAGGTGCACATCAATATGCAGGATGAAATCAATTAAAAAGTGAATCAAGTCCATGTTTGTCTTTACCCTTAATGACCCTATTAGTCCGCCAGAAACAGCGGGCCCATTGGCAGCACCGGTAAATCATAATGGGCCGGGTAATCCACCGACACCAGATACAACCCTTCCGCTTTTGCCGTTGCCGCAGCGAGCGTCCTGTCTTTTGCTGCCAGCAGTTCTGCCATCCAGCTCTCCGGCTGGTTTCCGGCCCCGATTTCCATCAGGCTGCCCACAATATTCCTGACCATATGATGTACAAAGGCATTCGCTTTGATATCCACCACCACATAAGCGCCGTAGCGGGTAACGTTAATATGCATCACGTTGCGCCACGGGGTACGCGACTGGCACTGCACCGCGCGAAACGAGGTAAAGTCATTCTCCCCCAGCAGACACTGTGCGGCACGCTGCATGCGCGCGGCGTCGAGCGGCTGGTGAAAATGCGTGACGCCCTGACTTAATACCGCCGGACGCAGGCGATGATTATAGATGACGTAACGATAGCGGCGCGCCGTGGCGCTGAACCGGGCGTGAAAATCCGCCGGGACATGTTTGACCCAACGCACCGCGATGTCACCAGGTAAATTCGCATTTACCCCCAGCGTCCAGGCGGCATCTTTACGCTGCGCCCGGGTTTCGAAATGCACCACCTGGCCGGTGCCATGGACACCGGCGTCGGTGCGGCCAGCGCAAAAGACGGTAATGGGTTCGTTCGCCACCTGCGAGAGCGCCTTTTCCAGCTTCTCCTGCACGCTGCGTACTTCGTTTTGCCGCTGCCAGCCGTAATATTTGCTACCGTCGTACTCGATGCCCAGCGCGATTTTACAGACCGGCTGTTGCTCCATCTCAGACATCAGTACAGGTACTCCTCAATCAACTTCTCGGCGATCTTCACCGCCATCAGCGCGCCGCCGAAGCGGACGTTATCCGCCACCGACCAGAACTGGACTTGCTCCGGCATGCCGTAATCATTATGCACGCAGCCGATGGAGAGACGGGCGTTGCCGGAGGCGTCGCCAACCTGAGTGGGGAATCCGCCCTCTTCAGAAAGTTCGATCTCCTCGCCGCGGGTAAAGGCGTCACGCGCCTCTTCCGCCGCCAGCGGACGCATCGCTTCAAAGTTCACCATCTGCGCATGGCCGTAGAAGACCGGCGACTGGACGACGCTGGCGGAGATCATCAGCCCGTCATCCTGAAGAATTTTGCGCGCTTCATCGACGATACGGCGCTCTTCGCGCACGCTACCTTCACGATCCGGCAGCAGCGGCAGCATGTTGAAGGCCAGCTGGCGGCCAAAGAAATCGTCTTCATCGATGGGGATGCCGTTCAGCAGCTTGGCGCTCTGCCCTGCCAGCGCATCCACCGCTTTTTTCCCCTGCCCAGAGGCGGAGAGCAGGTTAGTGACGCTAATGCGCGACAGTCCACCCTGATCGATAAGCGGCTTCAGCGCCGTCAGCAGCTGGCTGGTCAAACTATTGGGCACCGCAATCAGATTGCGGTTGCGGTAATCGCCTAACACGAACGGGTTCACGTCCGGCACCACCAGCGGTACGTCCGGCTCCAGCGCAAACAGGCCGCTGAGATCGATAACCAGACATCCGGCGTTTGTCGCATCTTCGACATACGCTGCGCTGGCTTCGACGCCTGCGGCAAAGAAAGCCAGCTGGGCCTGGGTCCAGTCAAACTCGGCGGCGTCCTTGACGATCACCGACTTGCCACCAAAACGCAGATGTTCGCCCGCGCTTTCGTTGCGCGCCAGAGCAAAAATCTCCCCCACCGGGAACTGGCGTTCAGCGAGAGTTTCGAGCAGGGCTTCGCCTACGGCGCCCGTTGCGCCCAGTACGGCAATATTCCAGCCTTCAGACATGGTGGTTTACTCCAGAAATAAAGCGGCCCTGCCGGAGTATCCGGCAGGGGCATTAAGAAGACATTAACGAACAGGATGATGCACGGCGTTAAAACCGAGCTGGCGCAACAGCGTCGCCGCCTGCTCATCGCTGCACTGCACGTACAGCGAAGACCATTCGCGACGTTCCTGATAATTTTTACGCAGCTTGTCGAATTCACCGGCGACGCCCGCCACCTTCCGCAGCGGCGCATCATCGCGGCGCACATCATACACCAAATGAACCAGTCTTTTCAGCGTCGGCTGATCGAGCGGGCCATGCAGGGTGATGCGGCCAAACTCCGGGGCCGGCAGCAGGGTATCCAGCGCCACCTGCTGCGGATGACCGATAAAGGCGCTATAGGCTTCGAATACCTGCGTCGTCCCGCGCGCCTTCCCTTCAAGGGTGTAGCCGGCGATATGCGCCGTGCCGATATCCACCCGCTTGAGAAGCGCTATGTTGAGATCCGGCTCCGGCTCCCAAACGTCCAGCACCACGCTCAGGGACTGACCGGCTTCCAGGCGTTTCAGCAACGCGGCGTTATCCACCACCGGCCCGCGGCAGGCGTTGATCAAAATCGTTCCGGGCTTCAGGCGGCTAATCAGCGCCTCATCCGCCAGATGCAACGTTTTATATTGTCCTTCTTTATACAGCGGGGTATGGAAGGTGAGGACATCGGCCTGCTGGACCAGATCGTCAAGGGAGCGGAAGTCGCCTTCGTCGCCGCGGTCAGCGCGCGGCGGATCGCAGAGCAGAGTTTTGATGCCCAGCGCCTCCAGACGCTTTTGCAGTCGCCCGCCGACGTTACCGACGCCGACAATCCCGACGGTGCGATCGCGCAGCGAGAAGCCGTCACGTTCGGCCAGCATCAGCAGCGATGAAAAGACATACTCCACCACCGCAATGGCGTTGCAGCCTGGCGCCGCGGAGAAACCAATCCCCGCCTGCTGCAGCCACGCCTGATCGACATGATCGGTGCCTGCGGTCGCGGTGCCGACGAACCTGATGGCCTTGCCGGCAAGCAATGCTTCATTGACCCGGGTGACCGAGCGCACCATTAAGGCATCCGCATCGGTCAGGGCATCGGCCGGGACCGGGCGGCCCGGGATCGCCTGCACGTCGCCTAAACGGCTAAAAAGCTCACGGGCATAGGGCATATTTTCATCAACGAGGATTTTCACAGTTCAGTACCTGTCTGAGAACGAGAGTTAACCGGGGAAGTGTGCCATAATCTGGCCGCCAGGCATACTCATCACCTGGTTCCAGCACCGCGATATCGAAAGGATGAATCATGACGCACCCCCTTGCAGATATGCCAGACCGTCCTCCAGGGCGAGGCCCATCAGGCACTGCCGCCACCGGCGAACCTTCGCTTTCCATGCAGCAACGCACCGTCCTGGAGCGACTGATCACGCGCCTGGTGGCGCTGACCTCGCAGCAGAATGCGGAAGTGTGGGCCTGCGTCAAACATGACCTCGGACTGAAAGGCGACACGCCCCTGCTGGCCCGCCATTTCAGCGCCGCCGAGGCCAGTCTCAACCAGCGCCTGGCCGCCGCGCAGGACAATCATCATCATCGCCAGACCCTGGCGCAGCTCAGCGATCTGCTCGGCCAGGGCAATAACCGCCAGGCGGTGAGCGATTATATTCGTCAGCATTATGGGCAAACGGCGCTGCATGCCCTCAGCCAGTCGCAACTGGAGAACATTCTGCATCTGCTGCAGCGCGGTCAGCTGTCGATCCCGCAGCCGCAGCAGCGCCCGCCGACCCTTCGTCCACTGCTGCCGGCCGAGCACAACACGCTCAATCAGCTGGTGACTAAGCTGGCGGCCGCCACCGGCGAACCAAGCAAACTGATTTGGCAGTCCATGCTGGAACTTTGCGGCGTCAAGTCCGGGGAGCTGATCCCGGCGACGCACTTCACGCCGCTTTCGTACTGGCTGCAGGCGCGGCAGACGCTCAGCGCGCAAAGCGCGCCCACGCTTACCTCGCTGCAGGGGGCGCTCAAGCAGCCGCTGGAGGCCGCGGAGTGGCAGAAGATTGTCGACTTTGCCCGTCGCAACTGGCAGGTCACGCCGCAGACCACGCTGAGCCCGGCGCAGATCCTGGCGCTGCTGAATAAGGTGTTTGTGCTGCGGGTAGCCCGCGCCCAGGAGACGCTGGCGATCCCGCAGGAGGAGCCCGCGACCCGGCGGACATGGGCAGCTAAGCCCTGGCAGCTGGCGCTGGGCGCGGTTGTCCTGCTCCTGGTTCTGTGGCTCCTGCTGTAGCCCAGCAGGCACTGGCGGCGTTCACGGCACCCTTTGATGCCAAACGCCGCAGTGTTTACTACGGCGGTTTCTGGTCTGACAACAACCTAGCGGCGAAATGAGATGAGGGTGACGAGGATCCCCAGCGCCGCGCAGAGGGCGCCGGCAAGGAATACCGACGAGTAGCCCAGCGAAGTGGCCAGCAGACCGGTCAGCGGCCCGGTCAAACCATAAGAGATATCCTGAAAGGCCGCATAGCCGCCGAGCGCAGTGCCGCGCACCTGCGCCGGGACGCGCTTCACCACCTCCACGCCAAGCGACGGGAAAATAAGCGAACAGCCGCATCCGGTCAGCGCCGCGCCGGCCAGCGCCACCCAGACGCCGGGCGCCAGTCCCAGCAGCGTCAGACCGACCGCCTCTATCAGCAGCGAGACCATCGCCACTTTAACGCCGCCAAACCGATCCGGCATCCAGCCAAACAGCACCCGCATCAGCACAAAGGCGCCGCCAAACGCCGTCAGGGTAAATCCGGCCATCGGCCAGTTCTGGCTGGCAAAATAGAGAGAAACGAAGGTGCCGATCACCGCAAAGCCGACGCCCTGCAGGCCCAGGCCAATACCCGGCCGCCAGATCATGCCGATGACGCTCCACAGTGAAGGCCGCTCGCCGCCGTGCGCCGTCACTTTGCGCACCGTGCCGTTGATGAGCAAGGCGACAAGCGGTAGTCCCATGGTGACGCAGGCCAGGACCGCCACGCCAAAGTGGCTGTAAATTAACAATCCCAGCGGGGCGCCCACCGCCAGCGAGCCGTACATCGCCATGCCGTTCCATGACATCACTTTGCCGGAGCGGGCCGGCCCCACCAGCCCCATCCCCCAGCTCAGGTTGCCGGTCAGCAGCTGGCTTTCGCCAAACCCGAGGATCAGGCGGCCCAGCAGCAACAGGCCCAGCTTCGCGAACACCGGCAGCGGCAGCAGCGCAGCGGCCAGCCAGGCCGCGCCGGCCAGGGCGCAGGCCAGCATCCCTTGCAGGACGGAGCGTTTGGCGCCGTACTGGTCTGCCAGGCGCCCGGCGTAGCCGCGGGTAAGAACGGTGGCGAGGAACTGGATCCCCACCGCTACGCCGACCATGGTGTTACCCAATCCCAGCTCCTGATGGACAAACAGCGGGATCACCGGCAGCGGCAAACCGACGGTCATATAGGTCAAAAAGACGGCGAGCGTAATGCGAAAAAGCGACAAATTCGCGGATGAATGAGATGTTGTTTCAGTGACTGCGGACATGCATTACTCCAGATTCGCAGAGTAAGGCGAGCAAAGCGACACGCCCCCTCCACCTGACTATCAGGGTTAAGGCGCGTTGGTTGACGTTAAACGCTTACGCATTAGTGGAGAGACTAATGGATCCGCCAGCAGTGTGCCTGCGGGCTCTTACCCTGTCAAGATGACAAAAAAGGGGAGCCGGTGGCTCCCCTCAGTGCATCGCGTGCCGATTAGGCGTTGTATTTACGCATCACCAGCGTGGCGTTGGTGCCGCCAAAGCCGAAGCTGTTGGACATCACGGTGGTCAGCTTAGCGTCAGTCGGTTTGGTGACGATGTTCAGGCCGGCAGCCTGCTCGTCCAGCTCTTCGACGTTGATGCTCGGCGCGATAAAGCCGTGCTCCAGCATCAGCAGGGAGTAGATAGCTTCCTGCACGCCAGCAGCGCCCAGCGAGTGACCGGTCATTGCTTTGGTCGCCGAGATAGCCGGGCTGTTGTCGCCGAACACTTCGCGGATCGCGCCCAGCTCTTTCACGTCGCCGACCGGCGTGGAAGTACCGTGGGAGTTCAGGTAGTCGATCGGGGTATCAACGCCGTGCATCGCCATCTGCATGCAGCGCACAGCGCCTTCACCGGATGGGGCTACCATGTCTGCGCCATCGGAGGTTGCGCCGTAGCCGACGATTTCCGCATAGATGTGCGCGCCGCGCGCCAGGGCGTGTTCCAGCTCTTCCACCACGACCATACCGCCGCCGCCGGCGATAACGAAGCCGTCACGGTTGGCGTCATAGGTGCGGGAGGCTTTTTCCGGCGTGTCGTTGTATTTGGTGGACAGCGCGCCCATGGCGTCGAACTCGCAGGCCATTTCCCAGCACAGCTCTTCGCCGCCGCCGGCAAAGACGATATCCTGTTTGCCCAGCTGGATCTGCTCTACCGCGTTACCGATGCAGTGTGCGGAAGTGGCGCAGGCGGAGCTGATGGAGTAGTTAACGCCGTGGATTTTAAACGGCGTGGCGAGGCAGGCGGAAACGCCGGAAGCCATCGCTTTGGTGACCACATACGGACCCACGGCTTTCAGACCACGCGGGCTGCGCATGGCATCGGCGCCGAAGACCTGGAATTTCGGGGAGCCGCCGCCGGAGCCTGCGATCAGGCCGACACGCGGGTTATTCTGGTATGCTTCCGGCGCCAGACCTGCGTCGGCAACGGCCTGTTCCATGGACAGGTAAGCATAGATGGAGGCGTCGCTCATGAAGCGCACTACTTTGCGGTCAATGAGGCCAGTGGTATCCAGTTTGACGTTGCCCCATACGTGGCTGCGCATCCCTGAATCTTTCAGCTCCTGAGAGAAAGTGATCCCTGAACGTCCTTCACGCAGAGATGCCAGGACTTCCTGCTGGTTATTACCGATGCTGGAAACGATGCCCAAGCCAGTAATCACTGCACGTTTCATTAAATACCTCTGTAAGTCGCACTATTTTAAGTTTCGTGTCGCACGATAGCGTACACTTGTACGCCGAACAAGTCCGATCAGACATTTTGTGTATAAATTTGCGCCCTCAGGCACACATCGCTAAGATCGCGCTACGCCTTGTGATTCGAGTAACTTACGTGAAACAAAACGCTATACAACCCGCCAACCTGGAATTCAATGCTGAGGGTACACCTGTTTCCCGAGATTTTGACGATGTTTACTTTTCCAATGACAACGGTCTGGAAGAGACACGCTACGTCTTTCTCGGCGGAAATCGCCTGCCGGAGCGCTTCTCCAGCCACCCTCGCCCGCTGTTGATCGTCGCGGAGAGCGGCTTCGGCACCGGGCTCAATTTCCTCACCCTCTGGCAGGCGTTTGACGTTTTTGTTCGCGATAACCCGGACGTTACCCTGCAAAGGTTACATTTCATCAGTTTTGAGAAATATCCGCTGAAGGCGGAAGATCTCCGCCTGGCGCACCAGCGCTGGCCAGAGCTGGCTCCATGGGCGGAACAACTGCAGGCGCAATGGCCTTCGGCCTTCGCCGGATGCCATCGTCTGCTGCTCGACGGCGGACGGGTCACGCTCGATCTGTGGTTTGGCGATATCAACGAGCTGACCAGAGAGCTGGATGATTCGCTGAATCAGCAGGTGGACGCCTGGTTTCTCGACGGCTTTGCCCCGGCGAAAAATCCCGACATGTGGACCCAGGATCTGTTCAATGCCATGGCGCGCCTGGCGCGTCCCGGCGGGACGCTGGCCACTTTTACCTCCGCCGGTTTTGTCCGCCGCGGTCTGCAGGAAGCTGGGTTTACCCTGCGTAAAACCAAAGGCTTCGGCCGCAAACGGGAGATGCTGACCGGCGAGATGGCGCAAACGCTGACCTTTCCGGCGCGCGCGCCCTGGTTCGCCCGCCCCGGGAGCGAGGCCCGCGAGGCGGCCATCGTCGGCGGCGGTATCGCCAGCGCCCTGCTCTCCCTGGCGCTGCTGCGTCGCGGCTGGCAGGTGACCCTTTACTGTGCGGACGACGCCCCGGCGCAGGGCGCCTCCGGTAATCGCCAGGGCGCGCTCTACCCGCTGTTAAGCCAGCACGATCCGGCGCTGGCGCGCTTTTTCCCGGCCGCCTTTACCTTCGCCCGCCGCACCTACGACGCGCTGCCGGTGCTGTTCGATCATCAATGGTGCGGAGTCACCCAGCTTGGCTGGGATGAAAAAAGCGCACACAAAATCAATCAGATGCTGGCCCTGGAGCTGCCCCCTGATATCGCCTGCGCGGTGACGGCGGAGCAGGCCGCGGAGCTGACCGGCGTCGAGACCGGCTGCGGCGGCATAACCTATCCGGCCGGCGGTTGGCTGTGCCCGCAGCAGCTCACCGCCGAGCTGCTGGCGCTGGCGGCGACTCGCGGACTGCACGTGCATTATGGTTATCAGGTCGAGACGTTGAGTGCGGAGGGCGATGGCTGGCTGCTCAACCGGCAGCGCTATCATCAGGCGGTCGTGCTGGCCAACGGCCACCGCATATCGGATTTTGCGCAAACCGCGCCGTTGCCGGTCTACCCCGTTGGCGGCCAGGTCAGCCATATACCCACCACCCCGCGGCTTTCCGACCTGCGCCAGGTGCTGTGCTACGACGGCTACCTGACGCCGCAGAATCCGCAAAATCAGCAGCACTGCATTGGCGCCAGCTACCATCGCGGCAAAACCGACACCACCTTCAGCGAAGAAGATCAGCAGCACAACCGGCAACGGCTGATCGACTGCTTCCCGGGCGCGGAGTGGCCGCAGGACGTGGATATTAGCGCCAGTGACGCCCGCTGCGGCGTGCGCTGCGCCACCCGCGATCATCTGCCGATGGTCGGCAACGTGCCGGACTATGCGGCGACATTGATGCAATACGCCAGCCTCCACGAACGGCAGGATAACGCCGGTAGCGCGCCGGTCTTCCATAACCTGTTTATGCTTGGCGCCCTCGGATCGCGAGGCATTTGCACCGCGCCGTTAAGCGCTGAGCTGCTGGCGGCGCAGATGAGCGCTGAACCGCTGCCGCTGGATAGCGGCACCCTGGCGGCGCTGAATCCGAATCGGCTATGGGTGAGAAAACTGCTGAAGGGAAAAGCGGTGAAGTAACAGCGCAAGGGGAGAAAAATCCTGGGAAGCGCGACATTCCCGGCCTCATCCGGGCGACCAACGCGGTAGCCCGGCGAAGCACAGCGCAAACAGGGTAAATCCTGGTTGCGCCGTTAGCGTGTCGGATGGCGCTACGCTTATCCGACCTACATCATGGATCAGGCCTGATTTTTCGCCTGCTGATACAGGTTTTCCCACATGCCCTGCACCAGAATTTGGTCCGGCGGCGACAGTTCGCCAGCGCCGATGGCTTTCTCCAGGCTATGGCTGACTTTGCTGTGTACCGCTTCCGCTGAATGTTCGCCCTCACCTTCCAGCTCAGCCACCGCCAGCGTCAGGTGGCCGCGCAGATAACCGCCGGCAAACAGTTCATCATCACTGGCGTGGTCTACCATGTTGTCAATCAGCGCCAGAATGCGTGATTCAAACTCCGCGATCATCATCTTACCTCTTGTCATGTAATGTGTGGCCTTAGTGCAGGTCTTCCGGCCACGGAAAGTGTTCTGCCGTCAATGGCGGCGTTTGATAATAGTGTTGTAATGCGCGAATAAGACGCGCCGGACGTTCGGGGATCCCTTGCTCAAGCAGAGTCATCACCCGGGCATGTACCCGGCGCTGAAAGGCGATGCGATCGGGTTCAACGTCACCTTCCAGATTGTCGCAGCTGACGTTAAACGGAAATCCCGCCGCCACGCAGAACAGCCACTCCAGGGCCTGCGGTTTCACCTCCACGTCCTCAAACTGGCTTTGTGTCATCGCATCGCGGCCGTCCGGACAGTACCAGTAGCCAAAATCCACCAGCTCGCGGCGGGCTTTGCCGGCGATGCACCAGTGGGAGATCTCATGCAGAGCGCTGGCAAAAAAACCGTGCGCGAAGACGATACGGTGATATGGCGTGTCATCGTCCGCCGGGAGGTAGATCGGCTCATCGTCGCCTTTCACCAGGCGAGTATTAAAATCTGCGGCAAAGCAGCTGTCGAAGAGGTCAATAAGCTGCTGATAATGGTGTTGCTGTTGCATTAATGAATTCCCAACCACTGCAAAATCTCAGCCCCGTGGCTGTCGTAGAGAAGTTTCGCGCTCATCACCGCCGAAACGATAACGATCATCGGTCGGATCAGCGATTGCCCTTTGCTCAGCACCAGCCGGGAGCCGGCGCGGGCGCCAATAAACTGGCCGGCCATCATCACAAAGCCGGTGGCCCAGATAACCTTTCCGCCGATAATAAACAGCAGCAGGCCGCCGACGTTCGAGGTGGCGTTGAGCAGTTTGGCGTGGGCCGTCGACTTCGCCAGGTTAAACCCGGCCAGGGTGACAAACGCCAGCGCATAAAACGAACCGGCGCCGGGGCCGAAAAAGCCATCGTAAAACCCGACGCTGCCGCCGGCGACCAGCGCAAACGGCAGGCCGTAGAGCCGACGCTGTCGGTCCGCTTCGCCCAGTTTCGGCATCAGCAGAAAATAGAGACCGATGCCGATCACCAGCAATGGCAGGATCTGCTTAAGAATATCGGACTGCACGTGCTGAACCAGCAGCGCGCCGGCGGTTGAACCGATAAAGGTCATCAGAATATTCAGCTTCTGATCGGCGAGATTGACCACCTTGCGGCGGACAAAATAGAGGGTCGCCGACAGCGATCCGCCGCAGGCCTGCAGCTTATTGGTCGCCAGCGCCTGGGCCGGCGGCATACCGGCGGCCATTAGCGCCGGCACGGTCAGTAAGCCCCCGCCCCCGGCCAGTGAGTCAATAAAACCGGCCAGGATGGCGACAAAGAAAAGCACCACCAGCACCAGCGGCGATACGGAAAACAACTCGATAAAACTATCCATTACAGCACATGCTCATCCAGTAGCGCCTGGCAGGAAGGCGGCAACGGCGGCGGCGTCTTCTTCACAGGTGGGGTAGACCCGGGTTTAGGTGGCTCGAACCAGCTCTGCAGCTCCGCACCGCAGCCATCGCCGGCCGGCGGCGGCGCCTGATCTTCGCACTCCAGGCTGCCCGCCGGGCAGCGCAGACGGACGTGCATATGGGCGCGATGCTGGAACCAGGGACGAACTTTGCGCAGCCACTGGCGGTCGTTGCCCGCATCCAGACACAGCTGCTGTTTAATCGCCGGGTTGACGAAGATGCGGGTCACTTCGCTATCTTCCGCCGCCAGCTTGATCAGCTGGCTGATTTGCGGACTCCACAGCGACGGCACCACGCGTTTGCCATCGCTGGCGACCAGATCCAGGGCCTGCGGCTTCAGCAACTGGGACGATGTCCAGCGCGTCTGCGGCAGCTGGAGGAAGATATCGACATCGAGGCCCGTCTGATGGCTGGCGTGGCCGCCGTTAAAGCGGCCGCCTGCCGGCATCCCCATGTCGCCAATCAGCACGGTCCCCATGCCTTTATTGTGCACCTGATTGCTCAGGCGCTGAATAAACTGAACCAGATCCGGATGACCGAAGTAGCGACGCTGATCGGTACGCATCACCTGATAGCCGGCGGCGTTCAGCGGCAGCGCCTCGGCGCCAACGATACAGCCATTGGAGAACGCGCCAATCGACTGCGCGCTGCCGCCAATTGGCTGGGATATCTTCTGCCATGGCGTGGCGGCCAGGCTGCCGGCGCTGGCCAGCAGCGCCAGCAGGGCGATAACGGTGTTTTTCATGGTTACCAGCGTGGAATTGTCGTCGTCACGTCGCCATTCTGCGCGCGCTGACGCATAAAGTGATCCATTAAGACAATCGCCAGCATCGCCTCAGCGATCGGTACGGCGCGTATGCCGACGCACGGATCGTGACGCCCTTTGGTGATCATCTCCACCTCTTCGCCAAAGCGGTTAATGGTATGACCGGGAACGGTAATACTGGAGGTCGGCTTCAGCGCGATGTTGGCAACGATCTGCTGACCGCTGCTGATGCCGCCAAGAATGCCGCCGGCGTGGTTGCTCTGGAATCCGGCTTTGGTGATCTCATCGCGGTTTTCGCTGCCGCGCAGCTTAACCACGTCGAAACCGTCGCCAATCTCCACGCCTTTCACGGCGTTGATGCTCATCAGCGCGTGGGCAATATCGGCATCAAGGCGGTCAAAGACCGGCTCGCCAAGGCCCGGCGGTACGCCGTCGGCGACGACGGTCACTTTGGCGCCAATGGAGTCGCCCTCTTTTTTCAGACCGCGCATCAGTTCATCGAGAGCGTCGATTTTCTCCGGGTCCGGGCAGAAGAAAGGATTCTGTTCAACCTGATCCCAGTCTTTAATAGCCAGCGGAATGTCGCCCATCTGCGTCAGGCAGCCGCGAATGACGATGCCGAACTTCGCGGCGAGGAATTTTTTGGCAATCGCCCCGGCCGCCACGCGCATCGCGGTTTCGCGGGCGGAGGAGCGACCGCCGCCGCGATAGTCGCGCAGACCATACTTTTGCTCGTAGGTGTAATCCGCATGGCCAGGACGGAACAGATCTTTGATCGCGCCGTAATCCTGCGAGCGCTGATCGGTGTTCTCAATCAGCAGCCCGATACTGGTCCCGGTGGTGACGCCTTCGAAGACGCCGGAGAGGATTTTGACCTGATCCGGCTCGCGACGCTGCGTGGTGTAACGCGAGGTACCCGGGCGACGACGATCGAGGTCGTGCTGCAGATCGGCTTCGGTCAGCGGAATGCCCGGCGGCACGCCGTCAACGATGCAGCCCAGCGCCAGGCCGTGCGACTCGCCGAAAGTGGTGACGCGAAAGAGTTGTCCAATTGTATTTCCTGCCATCACGGCTCCATTCTTTGTCGTTATGTTGGCGTGTTGTTTTTTTTAGTCTTTATAAATACCGAAGTGCGCGCGAGCGTCAATCAGCTGCTGTTTGGTCAGCATAAAGACGCCGTCGCCGCCGTTATCAAACTCAAGCCAGGTAAACGGCACGTCCGGATACTGCTCCATCAGATGTACCATGCTGTTACCGACTTCACAAATCAGAATCCCGTCGTCGCTGAGATAATCCGGCGCATTGCCGAGGATGCGGCGCGTCAGCTTCAGGCCATCGCTTCCGGAGGCCAGACCCAGAACCGGCTCATGCTCATACTCTTCCGGCAGATCGGCCATGTCCTCTTCATCGACATACGGCGGATTAGTGACGATCAGATCGTACTGTAGCTTCGGCAGGTCGCGGAACAGGTCGGAACGGATCGGCGTCACATGATGGATCAGGCCATGGGATTCCACATTGTGCTCGGCGACGGCCAGCGCGTCCGGGGAGATATCCACGGCGTCGACTTCGGCTTCCGGGAAGGCATAGGCGCAGGCAATGGCGATGCAGCCGCTGCCGGTGCACATATCAAGGATATGCTGCGGCTTATGGGTAATCAGCCCGGCAAACTGGTTATTGATCAGTTCGCCGATCGGGGAGCGCGGCACCAGCACTCGCTCATCGACGTAAAACTCATGGCCGCAGAACCACGCTTTGTTGGTCAGATAGGCGACGGGAATACGCTCGTTCACGCGGCGAATCACCCGCTCTACAATGCGGTGTTTCTCGCTGGAGGTCAGGCGCGCAGTGCGCATATCTTCCGGAATATCCAGCGGCAGATACAGCGAAGGCAGCACCAGCTGTACCGCCTCGTCCCATGGGTTGTCAGTCCCGTGACCGTACCAGATATTAGCAGCGCTGAAACGGCTTACCGCCCAGCGCAGCATGTCCTGAATGGTATGCAGCTCATTGACTGCCTCATCAACAAAAATTTTATCCACGACATCCTCCAGGGCACACTCTGCTATAAATTCGGCGGCTAGTGTGCCATGAAGACGGCGATAAATCAGCATTCTTGCGTGGGGTGGCGGGGGAAAAAACAGGTTTTCCTTGCCCGAAGGGATATTGAGTCGGGTAAACTAGCGCAAAGTATTAATGAGAGCGGACAATGAAAAAGAAGACATCGCTTAGCGAGGAGGATCAGGCGCTGTTCCGTCAGCTGATGACCGGCACGCGGAAGATCAAACAGGACACCATCGTTCACCGCCCGCAGCGCAAGAAAATCACCGAGGTTGCCCCTAAGCGTCTGCTGCAGGAGCAGGCCGACAACAGCCACTATTTTTCCGATGAGTTTCAGCCGTTACTGAATACCGAAGGCTCGACAAAATATGTCCGCGCCGACGTCAGCCATTTTGAGCTGAAAAAGCTGCGTCGTGGGGATTATTCGCCGGAACTGTTTCTCGATCTGCATGGGCTCACCCAGCAGCAGGCCAAACAGGAACTGGGCGCGCTGATTGCTGCCTGCCGCCGCGAGCATGTGTTTTGCGCCTGCGTGATGCACGGGCACGGGAAGCACATTCTCAAACAGCAAACCCCGCTGTGGCTGGCGCAGCATCCGCACATCATGGCTTTTCATCAGGCGCCAAAAGAGTACGGCGGTGACGCCGCACTGCTGATTCTGATTGAGGTCGAGGAGTGGCAACCGCCGGAGCTGCCTTGACGGCGAGCTCCGGGGTCGTCAGATGGCGTTGGCCATCTTGAGATTGCAGGGGCTTTTCTGCCAGAGGTATTCACCCTTGCCGTCGGCGTCCAGATTAACGCAGGCGATAGCCGAGGTGGTGAACATCGGGGGCGTTTCCCCCGGGCACAGCTCTGAGACCAGGTACCCCACCAGCGGCAGGTGGGAGACGACCAGCGCCGTCGCCACGCCTTCATTTGCCAGCGCCTGCAGATAGGCGCTCACCATTCCCACATCGCCGCACGGCGTGAGTTCCGGCATCACGTCGACATGTTTCGGCAGGTTCATGCACTCCCCAACAATATCCAGCGTTTGTTCCGCACGCAGATAGGGACTGACAAGAACGCGCTCAATATCCACTTTTTGACCTTTCAGCCAGGTTGCCATCTGACGAGACTCATCACAACCGCATACGGTTAATGGACGAACCGAGTCGCTGGCTGCATCGAGGGCAGCGTCGCCGTGACGCATAATAAAAACTTGCATATTGCACCGCTTTTGTTAACCAGAAGCACCGTAGTTTGGCCTGCGAAGACAATACGCAGGTGACCCGGTGGCCGGGCATTGTGCCTGATCCATTCAACGAATGAAACGCTGTTTTTTACCTCAATGGCGTAAGTATAGTCAATGATTGTTTACAAAACAGCCAATCAACAGCGTCATCCGCAGCCGGATTTACCTTCTTTGACCATAACTTAGGTCATCCGTTCATCCGCTGGCCAAAAGGTGGTCCCCTGTTCGGCCATGCGTAATAAAGTGTCACAGGGTGTAAAACGTGGGCCGTACTGGGCGGCCAGGCGCTGCAGGATCGCGGCAACTTCACCCGCGCCGATAGTATCCATATACCGGAACGGGCCGCCAAGAAATGGCGGAAACCCTATACCAAATACGGCGCCGATATCACCATCGCGCGCGCTACGGATAATCTGCTCATCAAAGCAGCGCGCCGCCTCGTTAAGCATCATCATCACACAGCGCTCCGCCACCTGCTGCGCAGACAACCGCGACTGGGGGCGGTCGATGCCCAGCAGCGGATAGACTGCCGGGTCGGGCCGTTTTTTGCTTTTACGCCCTTTTGTCTCATAAAGATAGAAACCACGATTATTTTTTCTACCTTTGCGATCGTCCTTCAAAATCGCGTCAATGATGTTTGCAGGCGGGCTGAAACGCTCTCCAAAGGCATTCTCCAGCACGGGAATAATTTTGGTGCCGGTATCAATACCCACTTCATCCAGCAGTTGAACCGGTCCCACCGGGAAACCGAATTTCACCAGCGCCTTATCAATCACCTCAACCGGTTCTCCCTCCACCAGCAGGCGCATCGCTTCATTTATATACGGCGCGAGGATGCGGTTTACATAGAAGCCCGCTTTGTCCGCCACCACGATCGGCGTTTTCCCCTGACGTTTAGCCAGTTGCACCACCGTGGCGATGGTCTGCGGATCGGTTCCTTTATGCGGGATCACCTCAACCAGCGGCATTTTCTCCACCGGACTGAAAAAGTGCAGGCCGATCACCCGCTCAGGGTGGCTGGCATGGGCGGCTATATCGCCTATCGGTAACGACGAAGTATTCGAGGCAAAGATAGTCTGCGGCCCGCCGTTTTGCTCCACTTCACTGACCATCCGCTGTTTCAGCGCCAGGTCCTCGAATACCGCCTCAATCACCACGTCGCGATGGGTAAAGCCCTGATAGTCGGTAGTGCCTGTGATCAGCGCCAGTTGACGATCGCGCTCGCTGGGGCGCAGTCGACGCTGGCGAACCTGTTTGTTCAGCAGATCCCAGCTGTACTTTAAGGCGTGGTTGATCCCGCCCGGCTGAATATCTTTGATTCGCACCGGCAGTCCGCCTTTACAGGCAGTCACATAGGCGATCCCCCCGCCCATCAGGCCGCCGCCCAGGACGGCAACGCTTCTCAGCGGAGCGGGTTCCGCCTCGGCGCCACGGTCTTTTTTCAGATCGGTACTGGCAAAGAAGATCGATCGCAGCGCCTGCGACTGCGGGGTCATCGCCAGTTCGCCAAACGCGCGGGCCTCTTCGGCGTAACCGCTGCTGCAGCCATGGGCCAGACCATTCTCGACGACCTGCAAAATTCGCTTCACCGCCGGGTAGTTGCCCTGGGTCTTGCGCTGCGTTTGCTTGCCGACGTACTGGAATAACAGATGGCGACCCAGGGGGCCCGCCAGCACGCGTTCGCGAACAGGCACCTCGCGGCTGGCCGGGCGCCCCTTCAGCGCCAGCTCCACCGCCGTCTGCAGTAAAATTGTCTGCGGCACCACCTCGTCCACCAGACCGGCCTTCAGCGCCTGGCGCGGCCGTAACTGCCTGCCGGTGAGCATCATATCCAGCGCCGTACTGACGCCGATCAGCCGCGGTAAACGCTGCGTCCCGCCGGAACCCGGCAGCAGGCCAAGCTGTACCTCCGGCAACCCGAGTCGGGTTTTTTCGTCATCGCTACAAATGCGGCCATGGCAGGCCAGCGCCAGCTCCAGTCCGCCGCCCAGACAAGCGCCATGGATGGCGGCAATGACCGGAATCGACAAGCCATGGATCTCGGCCATAATCTGCTGCCCCTGGCGGGCCAGCGCTTCCGCCTCCTGCGCGCTGCGGCAGCGGGCAATCATGTTGATATCTGCGCCGGCGATAAAGTTATCGGCTTTGGCGGAGATAAATACCACGCCGCGCACCGACTTATCGTCGCGTATCTGGCGTATCAGTCCCCGCACCTGATTGCCGAACTCGGCCTTCAGGGTATTCATTTTTTCACCCGGGGCATCGATGGTAATCACCGCGATGTTGTCCGCACGGACTTCAAGCTTAAAAGCGGAAACCGTATCCATTATTCAGCCTCCACAATCATCGCCGCGCCCAGACCGCCTGCCGCGCAGGCCGTCACCAGACCAAATCCCCCTCCCCGTCGCCGCAGCTCATGCAGCGTCTGGGTGATCATCCGCGCGCCGGTGGCGGCAAAGGGATGACCGTAGGCGATAGAGCCGCCGAGGACGTTAAATTTACTCTCATCCACCTCACCGGTGGCTTGCGCACGCCCCAGCACCTCGCGGGCAAAGCGGTCGCTTGCCAGGCACTGAAGATTGGCCAGCGTCTGCGCGGCGAAAGCTTCGTGCATATCGATAAGCGTGAGATCTGCCAGCGTCAGGCCAGCGCGCTCCAGCGCCAGCGGCGTGGACCATGCGGGCCCCAGCAGCATATCCTGCCAGACGTCGATGGCGGTAAAGGCATAGCTGCGCAGATAACCCAGCGGCGTCAGACCCAGCTCTTTGGCCCGCGACTCGGTCATCAGGATCACCGCCGCCGCGCCATCCGTCAGCGGCGTGCTGTTGGCGGCGGTAACGGTGCCATGTTTACGGTCGAAGGCCGGGCGTAACTTTTGGTAATCTGCGAGGGTTGAATTTTTACGGATGTTGTTGTCCTGCTCCAGCGGCTCGCGGAAGGGGGGCGCATAGGCGGTCATCACCTCCGCGGACAACTTTCCCTCTTCCCAGGCTTTAGCCGCCAGCTGGTGTGATCGATGCGCCAGCGCATCCTGTTGTTCCCGGCTTATCCCCCAGCTTTTCGCCATCTGTTCGGCGGTATCGCCCATCCGTAAGCCGGTTGAATATTCCGCCACCGCCGGGGGGACTGGTAGCAGGTCGCGCGGCCGCAGGCGGGAAAACAGCTTTAGTTTCTGGCTCAGCGTGCGGGCTTTGTTCGCATCGACCAGCGCGCGGGCCAGCGTTTTGCTGACGCCGACAGGCAGCACAGAGGAGGAATCGGCACCGCCGGCGATACCGGCGCGGATGGTGCCGGCCATCAGGCTTTCAGCGACATTCGCCACGGTCTGGAAGCTGGTGGCGCAGGCGCGACTGACGCTGTAGGCGTCGGTGTGCACGCTCATTCCGGTACCGAGCACAATTTCCCGGGCGATATTCGGCGCCTCCGGCATCTGCACGACCTGACCGAAGACCAGCTGTTCAATGGCTTCCACAGGAATATCGCTGCGCGCCAGCATTTCGCCAACCACCATTTTTCCTAAATCAACGGCAGGAACGCCATGAAATGCCGTCGCCTGACGCGCAAACGGCGTGCGTAACCCTGTGACAATGGCAATGCGATCGCCCTGACGGGTGATAAGCGGTAATGCCTGACTCATAACTCTCCCCTGTTAACCAAGACAACCAAGTGGTCTGACCTGATAGCATTGTTAACTAATTTTTTACATTAAGCCAATCGGGGAAGCGAAAAATTGCGAGCCAAAACACATTGAACAGAAAAGATAACGCCCCGTTCACGGGGCGCTAAGCGGAGGGATTAACGCAGACCCAGCTGGAAGATGAGGGATTCGGCTTCACAGCTAAACACAAAATCGATATCCAGCTTTACGCCGCCGTCAACGTCGGCGAAGACGGGATTAATTTTGCACGGTTCAGATTCCACACTCCGGGCTTTTTCGCTCAGCGCGGCGAGCATTTGCTCTGCTTCCGCGCGGTTGGCGAATACGCGGCTGTATGAGGCGGTGCAGTCAGTGTTGTCGACAATGGTCCCAACATCCATACAGCAGCAAACCGGGGTTTCATCAGCGCTACATTTACTCATCGTAGATTTCCTCTGGATATGCACCTGCGGTGCCAGACAATTAATGTGCCTATTTTACGCCCGCCCTCCGGTTTGCCTCCAGCCGATAATCGCTATCACGGCGTTAAGTGACAGAAATCACACTTAAAAATGATCTAAAACAAAAATCATCTTTTCTCCGTCGCCTTCCCCCCGACAATTTTGCCAGCTGGATCGCGTTTCTGTTATCACAATTGAAAAACTTCATAAACAAACTTGCAACAACTCATCTGGTCAGACCTATACTCAGCGCACTGGTCTGATTTCTCTGTTGTACCGCAGACCCTACACTTCCGCGCTTCTGTTACGGCATGTAACATAGTTTAAAAAAAAATAACTCAATGAGGTTATGGGCATGAGCCAGAAAACCCGCTTTACCCAATCTGCCCTTGCAGTGGCTGTCGCACTTGTTTCCACCCAGGCCTGGTCAGCAGGCTTCCAGCTCAACGAATTCTCTTCATCAGGGCTGGGTCGGGCCTATTCCGGTGAAGGGGCTATCGCAGACGATGCAGGCAATGCCAGTCGTAACCCGGCATTAATTATGATGTTTGACCGTCCGACTATGTCGGCGGGCGCCGTTTTTGTCGACCCGGGCGTCAATGTCTCCGGGACTTCCCCCACCGGCAAAAGCCTGAATGCGGACAATATCGCCCCGACGGCGTGGGTACCCAACTTCCACTTTGTCGCGCCGATTAACGATCAGTTCGGCTGGGGGGCGTCCATCACCTCCAACTACGGCCTGGCAACAGAGTATAACGATGATTATGCGGCCGGCAGCATGGGCGGTAAAACCGACCTGACTACGGCTAACTTCAACCTGAGCGGCGCCTATCGCCTCGACAGCAACTGGAGCTTTGGCTTAGGTTTCGATGCGGTCTACGCTAAGGCGAAGATCGAGCGCTATGCAGGCGATCTGGGCCAGATTGTCGCTGGCTCTGGCGCGCTGCCGCCGGCGCTGGCAGGCCAGGTGGCGAAGATCCCAGCCGACACGCAGATCGCCCATCTTAACGGCAATGCGTGGGGCTTTGGCTGGAACGCCGGTATCCTCTATGAGCTGGATAAGAACAACCGCTACGGTTTAACCTACCGTTCCGAGGTCAAGATCGATTTCGACGGTAACTATCGCAGCAGCCTGCCGGCAGCCTATAACCAGATCCTCGGCAACTTCGGTCTGCCGGCGGGTACTAACGGCCAGACCACCGGCGGTTCACTGACCCTTAACCTGCCGGAAATGTGGGAACTGTCGGGCTATAACCGCGTGGCGCCGCAGTGGGCGGTCCACTACAGTCTGACCTACACCAGCTGGAGCCAGTTCCAGGAGCTGAAAGCCACCGGCAGCAACGGCCAGACGCTGTTCTATAAAGAGGAAGGCTTTAAGGACGCCTACCGCGTAGCGCTGGGGACGACCTATTATTACGACGATAACTGGACCTTCCGCACCGGTATCGCCTTCGACGACAGCCCGGTACCGGCCAACAATCGCTCCATTTCCATTCCGGATCAGGATCGCCTGTGGCTGAGCGCGGGTACCACCTACGCGTTCAACAAGGATGCGTCGGTTGACGTCGGGATTTCCTATATGCACGGGCAGCATGTTGAAATCAAGGAAGGCCCGTATACCTTCCGCTCCGAAGGGACCGCCTGGCTGTACGGCGCCAACTTCAACTACCGCTTCTGATAAGCGGCACACAACAAAAAAGGGTGAACATCATGTTCACCCTTTTTTTTCTTTGCCGATTACTGTGAATCGATATCTTTCAGTTCATCCTGAATGGCCTGGGCGTTCGGATTGTCCGCCGGGGTCAGCTTACCGCCGTTGGCGATAAAGTCATGACGCTGGAAGTAAGCTTCACGCACCATAATGTAAGGATCGGAAGACTGGCGCAGCAGGCCGTCGGAATCCAGCAGCTGAGCGCGTGTTTCAATCCCTTCTACCGCCCATTTGCCGATCGACATCGGCCAGGTCAGCCAGGAAAGCACCGGATAGAGGCCATCGGCCATATCGCCGCCTTCGTCACGCAGGGTAAAGCTGCCGTAGAATGGCAGTTGCACATACGGACCATAGCCGACGCCATAGTGGCCGAGCGTACTGCCGAAACGATGCGGTTCAACGCGCTGCAGCTGCGGATTAGCCATCCCGGCGACATCGATCAGACCCCCCATCCCGAGGATGGTGTTCAGGAAGAAGCGGGTAAAGTGGACCATACCTTTATAGGGGTCGCCCTGCAGGAAGGAGTTCACCATCACCGCCGGCTCTTCCAGGTTGCTGGTGAAGTTACTTAAGCCATTGCGCGCCGGCTGCGGAACATAGTCACGCCATGCCACCGCGACGGGACGAAGCACGTAAGGATCAACCACGTTAAAGTTGAAATTGAACATCGTGCGGTTAAACCCTTCTAACGGGTCTGAGCGCCCCTGCGGCCGATCGCCAGAGCTGGAACTGGCACATCCCACCAGCAATGTGGCGCCAAGCGCAAGCGCCGACAGGCGATAATTCATAGATGTCTCCCTGGTTTTTATGGCTATCGCGAGTTGCCATCCATGACGGAAAGACAACGTTTCCGCCCGTAAAGATGTGAGCGATTGTAACAGCACGTTGAACGATGTCTATATCACCCAAGTTGTTGATTTGATCATAGCCTGGGAATAACGAGATCGCGGGGCTCCTATTCTAGCGGAGCGATAAAAATCTGGCGTAACCATTTTTGCGATTTAAGAGTATCCCCAGCCAGTCGCCAGGGAAAGCCGCTACGCTTTAACTAGATAACTTGTCAGCGAGGGCCGTGAAATGGATGAACCAGACGATAACAAATTAAAGCCTGCGGATGACGAACGCGAGGTCGAAAGTGAAGAAAAACAGCGCGGTGAAGAGATAGAAGTTGACGAAGATCGCCTTCCCTCTCGGGCGATGGCGATCCATGAACATATTCGCCAGGAAGGGGAAAAAGAGATGGAGCGCGATGCGCTGGCCCTGCTGTGGTCGGCGATTGCGGCCGGTCTGTCGATGGGCGCCTCCCTGCTGGCGAAAGGGATTTTTCACGTCAAGCTGGAGGGGATCCCTGGCGGATTTTTACTCGAGAACCTCGGGTATACCTTCGGCTTTATTATCGTGATTATGGCCCGCCAGCAGCTGTTCACGGAAAACACGGTCACCGCCGTACTGCCGGTGATGCACAATCCCACCCCCGGAAACGTCGGTTTGCTGATGCGGCTATGGTCGGTGGTACTGGCGGGCAATCTCATCGGCACCGCGGTGGCCGCATGGGCCTTCAATTATATGCCTGTTTTTGATGAGCCGACCCGCCAGGCCTTCGTCAGCATCGCCGAAGATGTGATGAAAAACAGCCCGACGGAGATGTTCGCCAATGCGATTATTTCCGGCTGGCTGGTCGCCACCATGGTCTGGATGTTTCCCCTTGCCGGCGCCGCCAAGATCGTGGTGATCATTCTGATGACCTGGCTTATCGCCCTGGCGGATACCACCCATATCGTGGTGGGCTCGGTAGAGATCCTCTATCTGGTATTTAACGGAAGCCTTCCCTGGAGCGACTTCATCTGGCCGTTCGCCCTGCCGACGCTGGCGGGAAATATCTGCGGCGGAACCTTCATCTTCGCGCTGTTGAGCCATGCGCAGATCCGTAACGACATGAGCAACAAGCGAAAAGCAGAAGCCCGCGCGCAGGCCGCCGGAAAAGCCAAAAACGCCGACCGGGCATAAAAAAGCGCTCAGAATGGCGAGGGTTTAAGCAGTCAGACGGTATAGCTCTTACTCAGGCGGGCGAAAAACGCTATACTCGTGCCGCCTTGTCCCCTTAGTTAAATGGATATAACGAGCCCCTCCTAAGGGCTAGTTGCAGGTTCGATTCCTGCAGGGGACACCATAACCCTCCTGCTTTATGTCGGATCCACGCCGACTTTTGATGGTTTTTCTGCAGCTCCTGTAGACAGTCTACTCAAGGTGGTACCGACCTGATCATCAATGCCCCCTTCCTGTTAACGCACAAAGTGATTTATTTATAGATATAAACCCGTGGCGCCATTCCTCTTTTTAAAAAGAGGAAAACACCAGTTATAATTTTGTGACTAAAATGAACAACTCACAGGAAAAGACGAGTTGTAAAACGTAATGACATCGTCAGCAGCGACCGCACGAAAAGCATACTGCTCACTCCCGACAGACATTCAAAATATTGATATTCAGGATCATAAAAACATAGTTTTCTTGCCCTGACAGGTATGACCTAATGAACAGGCCATCAGACTCATCTATTTTTACCGCAACGCGTTAACACTCACCTAAATCATCACCGCGGCATTAGTATTCAAGTTTCGTTCGCATCGCCTGCTGGCCTCCCATAATCACATTATTATTACCTTTGCCTGTGTAAGCCTGACCTTAGCTATCGTCCTGATTGTTGGATTTTCCTCAATCCACCTGTATGAACCAACGATTCGCTTAGCCAGTAATATAATGGCTTACATATGGACGTTCTTTTTTTTCACGACGATGGCATTAACCCGCTTCAGAAATATATTCTGGACAGGAATCTATTTTTACTACTTCGTTTATATCTTAACCTTCTCTTTCTTAACAACCGCAGATGTCGCTAGCGAGAACACAGGTTATAAAGCGAGGCTTTTCGAAACGCTGGGCACTCTGATCTTTATTATCATTATTTTCCTTAATGCGTTTAATCTTTATCAATTATCCAACAATAAATATGAGAATGCCTATCAGAACTCGATTCGTGATTATCTGACGCAGCTGTATAACCGCCGTTATTTTTACCTTGTGCTGATAAAAAAATGCAACGGGTCTCTGTGCAAAACCATTGTCTAAATTGTTATGCGACATCGATCATTTCAAGCGCATCAATGACAAATATGGTCACTTTCAGGGAGATCTTGTTATTCAGTATGTGGCCGGGGTACTTCAGGATCAGGTTCGCAGAGATGATATTGTGGCCAGAACAGGCGGCGAGGAATTTGCGCTATTACTGTCTGACGTGGGCCAACAGAAGGCGCAACTCATCGCCGAGCGGACCCGCCAGACCATTATCAACCCAGGCGACGTCAGCAGCAGGGTTAAACTGGCCTAAAGCGTTACGATCAGTATCGGTCTTGCCACAACGGAGGATCCTAAAACGGTATAGAATGAATGACTTAACCGTGCCGACGGCGCCCTGTACCAGGCAAAAAAAGCAGGTAGGAATTGCGTGGTTGCCTGGCAGAAGCCCTCCTGCACTCTATAGCCTCGACAATTAACCGACAGCAACACGCTTTATGCGTACAATATCGCGTGGCCTGGTCGTCAACCTGCCGCCCAGCCGATGCAACACTCTCTGGACAACAAAGGAGCCAGGCGTTGATATGAAACAGATCACCCTTAGCGATATGCAGCAGCAGAGCGAAGCGGCGGCCAGTTCCCCGCGCTTACGTGCCCATCGCAATTTTCACCCTGAGCTGAGCGACCCGGTGCAGCGTCTGGCTATCGCTATGGAACCCGGCACCTATATCCGCCCGCACCGGCACCGACATACCTTTGAACTTTTGCTGCCGCTGAAAGGTCGCTTTGTGGTGCTAAATTTTGATGATCATGGCGCGATCACTAACCGGGTGGTGCTGGGTGAAACCTGCACGGCGCTGGAAATGGAGCCTGGCACCTGGCATACGGTGCTCTCACTCGACGCTGGTGGAATGGTATTTGAAGTCAAACAAGGCGCTTATCAACCGCTTGCTGAAATCGACACTATGGACTGGGCGCCAGCAGAAGGTCAGCCGGGTACCGCGGAGATGATGGCCTGGTATGCCATCGCGCAGCCAGGAGATCGCTATCCCTCTGTAACCCGTTAAGCTTGGCCGCCGCAAACGGATTCCGCGAGCATCCGTTTGCGTTATCCCTGTCGTCCAGGCATTGATCTCAAGATCCACATTCTCTTCATGATGCGTTCCCTCTCGTCGAGGTCGTTAATAAAAAAACAAAAAAAGTGTTGTATTCAGGCGCTAAGCAAACTATTTTTCTCGAGCGAAATAAATGATAGTATTACACAATCAAGTGAATGACAGACGTAACAATAAGAATAATCATCTTATTGATATAATATTCTCAACATGAATGAATTTCATCAATCAGACCAGCGACGTTAACAAAAAAAAGCACATGACCATCAGATTTTCATTGCTAATACCGACCGCTATTTTTCTGCAATAAACAATCCTTATGAATATAACAGAACGGAATATCTGGAAATTAAATAATTTACCGCCAATGGAGTATTGTTCCCTTTCCCGGGCGCAAAAATTATTAAACTGTGAAATTGAAGACATTCTTCACTGGCATGATATCGGTGCGATCAATCTATGCCTGAAGCTTAACCCGACGCGGGGAACACTAAAACTCGCCGTCCTTTCTCATCAGGAAAAAGAGGTAACCAACACATTTAATCCACTCAATTCATCTGAGACGCTGGAAACTTACTGGTCGCCACACTCCCATATCCATAGCATTTTGCGGATTGATGGCGATATTCCCGTCATGGAAACCCAGAGCGGGAATACCGTCACGCAGTTCAACGTCAAGGTCACAGCTTCAGGACTCTGGCATCCGCACAGCCGGAATTTAATGGCGTTGCTGGAGGCGCCTAACGATATTCATCGTGAAAACAGGTTCAGCATGATGCTGCCTGAGAAACCGTTTGTTTATTGTCACTTCATTCCGCAGGAAGCCGAAAACCCCATCCTGTCATTGAATCGGCTCTATATTACCAGTCAGGCAATTGAGAAAATATTTGCCCATAGCATTAGCGCCCGACCGATGGATGTCACAAAAAATCCGCTACGGCAACAAACCGGTTATACCCATCAGGAATTAACCTCACTTCCGCAAAGTGAGGTACTGCTGGAATTTATCCACGATCTTATTCTGTCCCATAGTTTATTTAATGTGAAATTGCAGCAAATGGCTGAGCCTGACAAGACCCAGCTCTTTCATCACGTGCTGGAAAGGCTGAAGGAGGAAGTCATGCTTAGAGAGAATGCCCTGCCCGACGAGGCCGACACCAGCAACGCAGCCCACCGTTAATCCTGGCTCGCCGTCGAGCGACGCACGCCTTCAGGCAGGAGGCAGGCGGTTTTCCTGCTCAAGCGTTAGCGCAATCTCCCGCGCCAGGGCGATAAATTCGCGTACCGCGGCGCTCTGCCACGCATCCCTGCGCTGGAGCAAACAGGCCGTTCGCTGCAGCAGCGCGGGTTCCAGCTCAATCGCCACCACATCATCATACTGCCCGGCGATAGCCGCCGGCAGCAGTGTCGCAAGGGGCGTTCGCCGAATGACCGACAGAACGGCGCCGATAGAGTTGGCCTCCATCTGCACGTCAGGTTCGAGCCGATGACGACGACAATAACGATCGATCTGCTCCCGGGTGGCAAACTCGCTGCTCAGTAAAATCAGCGGCTGCGCGTCGAGCGCCTGCAGCCTGAGCGCGTTCTCTCTGGCCAGAGGATGCGTGCGGCTCACCACCAGCGCGAGGGTTTCCGTCAGCAGCGGCTGAACGACAATATCCGGGGAACGACTGTCGTCAAAGGCGATGCCGACATCCAGTTCATCCTGCAGCAACATCATTTCCATGCGCTCCTGGTTCATCTCCTGGATCAGCAATTTCACGCCGGGGTAGCGTCGATAGTAGTTTTCCACCAGCGGTCCCAGCATATAGGTGGTGAAGGTCGGCGTCATGGCAATGCGGAGTTTGCCGCGCTGCAGATCCTCAGCGTCATGCAGAGCGCGCCGCCCCTCCTCAAGATCGCGTAACGCCCGGCGGGCATACTCCAGCCAGATCTCTCCGGCATCGGTTAACCGGATATAACGGCCAGAGCGGTCGAAAAGCTGAACCTCCAGCATGGCTTCCAGCTGGCGGATCTGCTGTGACAGCGCCGGCTGGGAGACGTGCAGCGCCGCGGCGGCGCGGGTAAAGCCACGGTGTTCTGCCACAGCGATAAAGTAGGAAAGATGGCGCAGGAGCATCCGCTTACCTATAAGTAATTCAACTAGGGTTCATCATAAATAAGTCTTTTAACTTATGAAACAAGTTACGTACCCTCTACGCACGACCCGTTGCCTCTTTTACCTTGAACATCATCTTATGCAGGAGTGACTATGTCCGCTCACGATCGCTATCTCCAGCGCGCCTTAGCGCTGGCAAAACACAACACAACCCACGGTGGTCGCCCCTTTGGCGCCGTGATGGTGCGCCATAAAGAGGTTGTCGCCGAAGCCGTCAACACCTTTCATCTAAGCGGCGACCCAACGGCGCATGCCGAACTGAATGCTGTTCGCGATATTGCCGCCAGGCTGGGAAGCGAAGTTCTGCGCGAATGCGTTATTTACGCCAGCGGACAGCCTTGTCCGATGTGTCTTAGCGCACTCTATCTAACCGGCGTGCGGGAAGTATTTTTCGCCAACAGCAATCAGGACGGAGAGCCTTTTCAGCTATCTACCGCCGCGATTTATCAGCAGTTGCAGCAGCCGCTGGCGCAGCAGACGTTGCCGATCCATCATCGCCCCCAGCCGGAGGGGCTGGCAGTTTATCAGCGGTGGGCGGAACAGCAGCCATGAAAGCCGTGTTGCGACAGAATCTGACGCTGGGGATCCTGGTGCTGATCGGCATAAATATGCGGCCGCTGCTCACCTCCATCGGCCCTTTGCTTCCGGAGATCCGCGCCGCCAGCGGGATGAGCTATACCCTGGCCGCGCTACTGACCGCCCTGCCGGTGGTAGCGATGGGCGTGCTGGCGCTGGCCGGCGGCTGGGTCGATCGTCATGTCGGTCAAAACCGTAGCATTGCGCTAAGCCTGCTGATTATCGCGGCGGGCGCCCTGTTGCGGGAAATCGCCCCGAATAGCGGCCTACTGCTCACCAGCGCCCTGGCAGGAGGCGTTGGCATCGGCATCATCCAGGCTGCCATCCCGGCGGTGATTAAGCGCTTATTCGCCCGACGGACGCCGCTGGTGATGGGGCTATGGTCAGCCGCGCTAATGGGCGGCGGCGGGTTAGGCGCAGCGTTAACGCCGTGGCTGGCGTCGCACAGCACAGCCTGGCGGGATGCGCTGGCCTGGTGGGCGCTCCCCGCCCTCCTCGCCCTGCTCAGCTGGCTGGCGATTTGCCGGCACCTGCCCCGTGCTCCGCATCAGACCAGCGCCGCCCCCCGGGTAGCGATTATTGGCCAGCGCCGCGCCTGGACGCTGGGGCTCTATTTCGGACTGATCAATGCCGGCTACGCCAGTCTGATCGCCTGGCTGCCGCCCTATTATATGCAGCTTGGCGACAGCGCCCAGTACAGCGGCTC
Organism: Klebsiella sp. K5-204; assembly: GCF_030128585.1. NCBI lineage: Bacteria > Pseudomonadati > Pseudomonadota > Gammaproteobacteria > Enterobacterales > Enterobacteriaceae > Klebsiella > Klebsiella sp. K5-204. Next base: position 173,887 of record NZ_JAKUZS010000006.1, on the reverse strand, counting down.
GCTGCTGGCGTTGCTGACGGTTGGGCAAACCGCGGGCGCGCTGCTGCTGCCGGCGCTGGCTCGCCAGGATGACCGGCGCCAGCTTCTGCTGTTTGCTCTGGCGCTCCAGCTGATTGGCTTCTGCGGCTTCATCTGGCTGCCGCAGCACTTCTCCGCGCTCTGGGCTCTCGCCTGCGGCGTCGGTCTGGGCGGCGCGTTTCCCCTGTGCCTGGTGCTGGCCCTCGATCACGCCGGACAACCGACGGTGGCCGGCCGGCTGGTAGCCTTTATGCAGGGTATCGGATTTATTATCGCCGGCCTGTCGCCCTGGCTTTCCGGCCTCCTGCGTAGCCTGAGCGGGAACTACACCCTTGACTGGTCCTGGCATGCGCTCTGTGTCCTGTTACTCATGGCGATCACGCTGCGCTTTATCCCGGCACACTACCCTGCCGAGTGGCGACAGCGCGCCTCTGATCTGCATTAAACCGGTGGCGCGTGGCAACGTGAATGCCGCGCGCCAAGCCTGACTAGCCCCGCTAATCGCCCTGATGAGAAACCCGTTTTCGCAGCGTCGCTGGCGCTAAATTTATTACCGGGCGAAATTAATGTGTCGCCGAATCACGACACTCGTAAGTAACTAAAAATTAATAAAAAAATGCCTCTTGTTTCCCTGATTTTTTAGGCGTACATTAGCGCCATCTGGAGCACTTAACGCACAGAATTGCGAGCTGCCGCAGGGTGAGATTTCACCAGCGACAGCCCTTGAAAAACAGAACAATTAATTCATTTGAACGTCGCATAAGCGCGTGGAGTGATGAGTCGTGAAATACTTCTTTATGGGCCTCTCTTTTATGGTCATCGTTTGGGCCGGTACTTTTGCCCTGATGATCTAGACTGCAGCGGTGTCAAAAAAAACGGGAGCCCAGAGGCTCCCGTTTTTGTTATAGCGTATTCGCCGAAGCGCTAGCTCGCGACGGGCAGCAAGCCATCCGCGCGGAACATCGCCTTAATGCCGCGGATCGCCTGACGCGTCCGGTCCCGGTTCTCGATCAGCGCGAAGCGGACATGGGTATCGCCATAATCGCCAAAGCCAATCCCCGGAGAAACGCAAACCTTCGCTTCGTTAAGCAGCTTTTTCGCGAACTCCAGCGAGCCCATGTCGGCATAAGGTTCCGGAATTTTCGCCCAGACGTACATGGACGCTTTCGGACACTCCACCATCCAGCCGGCCTCATGGAGCCCTTTCACCAGCACATCGCGGCGGCGCTTATACTGTTCAGCGATATCCCGCACGCATTGCTGATCGCCCTCCAGGGCAGCGATCGCCGCCACCTGCAGCGGCGTAAACGTGCCGTAGTCATGGTAGCTTTTGATGCGGGCAAGGGCGTTCACCAGGGTCTTATTACCGACCATAAAGCCAATGCGCCAGCCGGCCATGTTATAGCTTTTCGACAGGGTAAAGAACTCGACGGCGACATCGCGTGCGCCGGGCACCTGCATGATGGAGGGCGCTTTCCAGCCGTCATACACGATATCGGCATAGGCCAGATCGTGGACGACCAGGATGTCATACTGCTTCGCCAGGGCGACAACCTTTTCAAAGAAATCCAGCTCGACGCACTGCGCGGTCGGATTCGAGGGAAAGCCAAGGATCATCATCTTCGGCTTCGGATAGCTCTCGCGGATGGCGCGTTCCAGTTCGTTAAAGAAATCCACCCCTTCCACCAGCGGCACCGAGCGCACCTGCGCCCCGGCAATCACCGCGCCGTAGATATGGATCGGGTAGCTGGGGTTCGGCACCAGCACGGTGTCGCCATGATCCAGCGTCGCCAGCATCAGGTGCGCCAGCCCCTCTTTCGAACCAATGGTGACGATCGCTTCCGATTCCGGATCGATATCGACGTTATAGCGTTCTTCATACCAGCGCGAAATAGCGCGACGCAGGCGTGGGATCCCCCGCGAGGTAGAGTAACCATGGGTGTCAGGCCGCTGGGCGACGGTGCAGAGTTTTTCCACGATATGCGGCGGCGTCGCGCCATCGGGATTGCCCATACTGAAATCGATAATATCTTCGCCGCGCCGGCGCGCAGCCATTTTCAGTTCGGCAGTAATATTAAAAACGTACGGGGGGAGACGATCGATACGCGTAAAACGGCGTTCAGGACTGGATTCAGCCATAGGTTCCTCTGATTAACGTTAGCGCCCGGACCGTCCGAGCGACGCTGCCGCTGTTGCGGCTCGTTTAGAAAATAACCTGAAAAAAATCACGTTGTCGAGTGCCCTGACGAAAAATAATCACTGGCGTTAAAAACGGGTATCGTCTGCGCTAAATACGGCAGTACGCTGCGGGATGAATACCGTTTTGTCTGCAAGTGGTAACATATTGATATCTTTTCTATCACGGGTATTTATCGTTTCTTCTGGCGTCTGGCGGTACATCGCCTTCCCACCCCTCAATCCCCTTTTAAAAGTGCGCCTTTTCCTCATTATTTTTCTGCGGCTGGTCTTCTGTCGTCAGGTTTTTTATCATGTCCTTTTCTGGCCACTGACGCGGCGCACCCATGCACGAAATCTTTACTATGATGCTGGCGGTCTATGATCGTGCGGCCCTGATGCTTATTTGCCTGTTTTTTCTCATTCGCCTGCGCCTGTTCCGCGAACTGTTGCATAAGTCGGCGCATACGCCGAAAGAGCTGCTGGCTGTCACCGCCATTTTCTCGCTGTTCGCGCTCTTCAGTACCTGGTCCGGTGTGCCGGTGGAAGGATCGCTGGTAAACGTGCGCATCATCGCCGTGATGTCCGGCGGGATCCTGTTTGGTCCCTGGGTGGGGGCCATTGTCGGGGTGATTGCCGGTGTGCACCGCTATCTGATTGATATTGACGGGGTGACCGCCGTGCCCTGCTTTATCACCAGCATCATCGCCGGCCTGCTGTCGGGGTTGATTAACCGCAAAGTGGCCCGCGATCAACGCTGGAAAATCGGCATTCTGGCCGGAATGGTCTGTGAGACTCTGACCATGATCCTGGTGGTGATCTGGGCCCCTTCCCTCAGCCTCGGCGTGGATATTGTTTCGAAAATTGGTATCCCGATGATCCTCGGCAGCGTCTGCATCGGTTTTATCGTGCTGCTGGTGCAGAGCGTGGAAGGGGAAAAGGAGGCCAGCGCCGCGCGGCAGGCGAAACTGGCGCTCGACATTGCCAACAAAACCCTGCCGCTGTTCCGTCAGGTCAACAGCGATTCTCTGCGCCAGGTTTGCGACATTATCCGCCGCGACATTACCGCCGACGCGGTGGCGATCACCAATACGGAACACGTGCTGGCCTACGTGGGCGTCGGTGAAGCCAACTATCAACATCATAACGATGTCATCAGTCCCACCACCCGACAGGCCATCCGTTATGGAAAAATCATTATTAAAAACAATGATGAAGCCCACCGCACGCCGGAGATCCACTCCTTGATGGTCATTCCGCTGTGGGAAAAAGGGGTGGTCACCGGTACGCTAAAAATCTATTACTGCCACGCCCATCGCATCACCTCGACGCTGCAGGAGATGGCGATAGGCCTGTCACAAATCATCTCCACCCAGCTGGAGGTTTCCCGCGCCGAACAGCTGCGGGAGATGGCCAACAAAGCGGAGCTGCGCGCTCTGCAAAGCAAGATTAACCCGCACTTTTTATTCAATGCCCTGAACGCGATCTCCTCCTCGATTCGCCTTAATCCGGACACCGCGCGCCAGCTCATTTTTAATCTGTCGCGCTATCTGCGCTATAACATCGAATTAAAAGACGATGAGCAGATTGATATCAAACGAGAGCTGTATCAGATCAAAGATTACATCGCCATTGAACAGGCGCGATTCGGCGACAAACTGACGGTTATCTATGATATTGACGACGACGTCAGCTGCGTGATCCCAAGCCTGCTTATCCAGCCTCTGGTGGAAAATGCCATTGTGCACGGCATTCAGCCGTGTAAAGGGAAAGGCGTGGTGACGATCGGCATCAATGAGTGCGGTAATCGGGTTCGCATCAGCGTTCGCGACACCGGCAACGGCATCGATCCCGCCGTGGTCGCCCGCGTGGAAGCCGATGAAATGCCGGGTAACAAAATCGGCCTGCTCAACGTTCATCATCGGGTGAAACTTCTCTATGGCGAGGGGCTGCATATCCGCACCCTGACGCCAGGAACGGAGATCGCTTTTTATGTCCCCAATCACTCTACGCCGCAGGCGCTGACGGAGTCTCTGTTGTCATGAGCGGAGAAAAGATGAAAGTTATCATTGTGGAGGATGAGTTTCTGGCCCAACAGGAACTCTCCTGGCTTATCAACACCCACAGCCAGATGGAGATCGTCGGCAGCTTTGACGACGGACTGGACGTGCTGAAATTTCTCCAGCACAACAAGGTCGACGCCATCTTTCTCGATATCAATATTCCATCGCTGGACGGCGTTCTGCTGGCGCAGAACATCAGCCAGTTCGCCCATAAGCCTTTTATCGTCTTTATCACCGCGTGGAAAGAACACGCCGTGGAAGCCTTTGAGCTGGAGGCGTTTGACTACATTCTGAAGCCCTACCAGGAGTCGCGCATCATCAATATGCTGCAGAAGCTGACCGCCGCCTGGCAGCAGCAGAATAACGCCGCTTCCGGGTTAACCAGCGTGGCGCCTCGGGAAAACGACACCATCAATCTGATAAAAGATGAGCGGATCATCGTCACCAGCATTCATGATATCTATTATGCCGAGGCGCACGAGAAGATGACCTTCGTCTACACTCGCCGGGAGTCATTCGTCATGCCGATGAACATTACTGAATTCTGCAGCAAACTGCCCACCGCACATTTCTTTCGCTGTCACCGCTCGTACTGTGTGAATCTCAGCAAAATTCGGGAAATTGAGCCGTGGTTTAACAATACCTATGTGCTACGCCTGCGCGACCTGGAGTTTCAGGTTCCGGTCAGTCGCAGTAAAGTGAAAGAGTTTCGCCAGCTGATGAATCTGTAGACGGCGGGGCTACGACAGTAGCCCGGGAGGAATGCGCTTACAGCACCTGACCCAGCGTCTGACGCAGATGCGCGCCGGAGCCCAGCAGGCCTGGGTTGTCATGCACGATCAGGTAAACCGGGATATCCTGGACATAGGCTTTAAAACGGCCTTTGTCCTCAAAACCGCCGCGGAAGCCGGAGGCTTTAAAGAACTCCAGGAAGCGCGGCACGATGCCGCCAGCGATATAGACGCCGCCAAACGTCCCCAGGGTCAGCGCCAGGTTTCCACCGAAGCGCCCCATAATGACGCAGAACAGCGACAGCGCCCGGCGACAGTCGGTGCAGCTATCCGCCAGCGCCCGCTCGGTGACCTCACGCGGCTGCAGGTTCTCCGGCAGTCGACCATCCGATTTGACTATCGCGCGATAAAGGTTGACCAGACCAGGACCGGAGAGGACGCGTTCTGCGGAGACATGCCCCAGCTCAGCGCGCAGCTCTTCCAGAATAATGCCCTCTTCTTCGCTGTTCGGCGCAAAATCGACATGGCCGCCTTCGCCCGGCAGGCTGACCCAGCGCTTATCAACGTGTACCAGATGGGCTACGCCCAGCCCGGTTCCGGCGCCATAAACGGCGATCGGTTTGCCGGCTACCGGCGCGCTGCCGCCGAACTGAATCAGGTGCTCGGCTTTCAGCATCGGGATGGCCATTGAAACGGCGGTGAAATCGTTGATAATCTCCAGGTGCGCAAAGCCAAGGTTGCGCTTCATCTCGGCGATGGAGAAGGCCCAGGTATGGTTGGTCATCGCCACCCAGTCGCCGGTGATCGGGCAGGCGATAGCGATACAGCCTTCGCTGACCGTCACCTGATGCTCCTCGAGATAGACGCGCACCACCGCCTCCAGACTGGGGTAATCGAGCCCGGAATAGGTCTTTGCACGAGAGATCTCTCCGCTCGCCAGATCACACAGCGCCAGGCGGGCGTTGGTCCCCCCGACATCTCCTACTAAAGCAAATTTTGTCATTCCGTTACGGCTCCGCTAAAGTCAAAATAAATCTTTTGGCACACTGTAAATTCATGGCGGCTTAACAACAACGTCCAACTCGCGGACGCCCCTTGTTTAGCGACACAGGTCACATTTAGTTTGTAATCAATGCAAAGTAGCCTATTAACGAGGCCACGGGTATCAGACGCCGCCTTAACTTTATCGTTTCAGCACCATTTGCATCGACGGTCCCCGCCGACAAAGGCAAAGTAGTGCTCCTGAACTTTAACAAGGACATTGTCATGCTCCATCCTCGCGCCAGAACAATGCTGATCCTGTCGGTGCCGGCAATCCTGATTGGCATCGCCTCCAGTCTGATCCTGATCGGCGCGATGAAGATTGCCGCGTTGCTGCAGCGCATCCTGTGGAGCAATCTGCCTGTGCAGTTTGGAGTAAGCGCCGAGAACCCGCTGTGGATCATCGCCATTCTCACGGCGACGGGGATCGCGGTGGGCCTGGTCGTCCGTTACAGCCCGGGGCATGCCGGGCCGGACCCGGCGACCGAGTCGTTAATCGGCGCGCCCATTGCCACCGGCGCGCTGCCCGGGCTGCTGGCGGCGCTGATCCTTGGCCTCGCCGGCGGCGTCAGCCTCGGCCCGGAGCATCCGATTATGGTGGTGAATATTGCGCTGGCCGTCGCCGTCGGCTCCCGACTGTTCCCGCGGGTCAGCTCTCTTGACTGGACCATTCTCGCGGCCTCAGGCACCATCGGCGCCCTCTTCGGCACCCCGGTGGCCGCCGCGCTGATTTTTTCGCAAACCCTCAACAGCAGCAACGAGTCGCCGCTATGGGATCGTCTGTTTGCCCCGATGCTTGCCGCCGCCGCGGGCGCGCTGACGACCGGGCTGTTTTTCCACCCCCACTTCACGCTGCCGCTCCCACACTATAGCCAGATGCACTTCGTCGATATTATCAGCGGCATGATCGTCGCCCTGATCGCTATCGCCGTCGGTATGGTCGCCGTCTGGTGTCTGCCGCGCCTGCACACGCTGATGCACCGCCTGAAAAACCCGATCCTGACGCTGGGCCTCGGCGGCTTGCTGTTAGGGATCCTCGGGACCATTGGCGGACATTTAACGTTGTTTAAGGGGCTGGATGAGATGCAGCAGCTGGCCTTCAGCCAGACGCTGACAGCCTCGGATTATCTGCTCATCGCGCTGGTTAAACTGGCTGCGCTGGTTCTCGCCTCGGCCTGCGGCTTTCGCGGCGGGCGGATTTTCCCCGCGGTCTTCGTCGGCGTGGCGCTGGGGCTGATGCTGCATGCCCACGTGGACGCCGTGCCGGCGGCGATCACCGTCTCCTGCGCGATCCTCGGCATGGTGCTGGTCGTCACCCGCGACGGCTGGCTGAGCCTGTTTATGGCCGCCGTGGTGGTGCCGGACACCACGCTGCTGCCGCTGCTGTGCATTGTGATGCTCCCGGCCTGGCTGCTGCTGGCCGGGAGGCCCTTGATGATTGCCAGACACCATACCGACTAAACGCGGCTGTTTCGTTCCTCCAGCGCCTGCGTCACCGCGCGCAGGAAATCGGGGATATCCATTTTCGGCAGCATCACTTCCACCAGGGTGAGCGTATCGGAGGTGATGCTCTCCGCCATCGCCTCCCGTAGCTCATCGGTGTGCGTAACCCGCCAGCAGCGCGAGGCAACGTCCGGGGCGAAGGCTTCCGGCAGGCGTCGCCAGTCCCACAGGGCAATGTCATTGTAGCGCTGCTCCGGGCCGTGAATCGCCCGCTCCACGGTATACCCTTCGTTATTCAGCAGCAGAATAAGCGGCTTTTGCTTATCGCGCAGCATAGAGCCCATCTCCTGAATCGTCAGCTGGGCGGCGCCATCGCCGACGATCAGCACCACCCGCCGCTCTGCCGCCGCGGTTTGCGCGCCATAGGCGGCCGGGAGGGTAAAACCAATCGAGCCCCACAGCGGCTGGACGATCAGCGACGCCTCTGACGGCAGCTTCAGCGCGGCAATGCCGAAGGCGGCCGTCCCCTGGTCGGCGAGAATAATATCGCCGGGACGCAGCCCCCCCTGCACCGTCGCCCAGAAATTTTTCTGCGTGAGTTCGCCGTCGGCCCCCTCCTCCACTTCCGGCGCCACGACCTGAGGCGCAGCCCACTCCGCCGCCAGCGGTGCGGAAAGGGTCATCAGCGCAGCCAGTGCCTGATCCATCGGCACGCCGCTGAACCAGTGATCGCCCACCCTGACCGCGAAGGGCTGGATCTCTATCGTCTTATCCCGCGCCAGATGCTGGGTGAATCCCGCGGTGATGGTGTCGGTGAAGCGCGTGCCGATGCAGATGATGGTGTCGGCGTTTTCGATGGCCTCCCGGGTCTGCGGCGCGCTGGCGATACCGCTGTAGGTGCCGACAAAACCTCTCTGCTGCTCATCGAACAGCCCCTTGCCCATTAGCATGGTGGCGTGGGCGACGGGGGTTTTCGCTACCCATTCCCGGAGCGTGTTTTGCAGGCCATAGCGTTGCGCGAGGAAGTCCGCCAGCAGGGAGATGCGTCGACTGCCCCGCAGCAGGCGGCTGGCATGCTCGCAGAATCCGGCGAGCTGGTTTTCATCCGCCGGAGCGGCCTCCACCAGCAAGCGCTGCGCTGGGGCAATCGCTGCCGCTCTGGCGACATCGGCCGGCAGCATCAGATAGCCAGGCCGATGATGCGTCAGCATATCGCGCAGAACACGGTCGATCTCATGGCAGGCGTTGCCGGCGGTCAGCAGCGCCTGGCTACAGGTGATCTGCTCGCTCATCCGCGCAAAATGGCGGAAATCGCCGTCGCCCAGGGTGTGATGCAGCAGTTCGCCGCGCTGCTGAGCGCCAGTGGAGGGCGCGCCGACGATATGTAATACCGGAATATGCTCCGCATAGCTGCCCGCCACGCCGTTCAGGGCGCTCAGTTCGCCGACGCCGTAGGTTGTTAGTAACGCACCGGCTCCCTTAATGCGTGCATAACCGTCAGCAGCATAGGCCGCATTGAGCTCGTTGGCGCAGCCGACCCACCCCAACGCATTGTGCGCAATGACCCGGTCGAGAAACTGTAAGTTGTAATCTCCCGGCACGCCGAACAAGCGGTCAATACCGCAGTCGACGAGGCGATCCAGCAGATAATCCCCAATAGTGTAAGTCGGTTGCATATCCATTTTCCTCATTTTGGCGCAGGTGTAATTTGAGTATTGAATAAGCGATCCGCCTGTCCAGAAAGGGGGTGATAAAGGCGGTGTAAAGCAATAATTACGCCGAAAAAGCGATGTACTCCACGCAGAACATTGATTAGTGTAAACGTATACACACCCTGTTTTATCTGCGGAGGAAGAATGGTTTACCAGGCAAGTACCACGCGATATCAAACGATGGCCTATCGTCGCTGCGGCCGCAGCGGCCTTCAGCTGCCGGCAATTTCTCTCGGTCTGTGGCATAATTTTGGCGATGAAACGCGGGTGGAAACCAGCCGGCAGATGCTCCAGCACGCATTTGACCTCGGCATTACCCATTTCGACCTGGCCAACAACTATGGGCCGCCGCCGGGCTCGGCGGAGAGCAATTTTGGCCGCATCCTCAAAGAGGCGCTCCTGCCCTATCGCGATGAGTTGATCATCTCCACCAAGGCGGGCTACACAATGTGGGACGGCCCTTACGGCGACTGGGGTTCACGCAAATATCTGGTGGCCAGCCTTAACCAGAGCCTGCAGCGCATGGGGCTGGAATATGTCGATATTTTTTATCATCACCGCCCGGACCCGGAAACACCGCTGACGGAAACGATGCGCGCGCTTGATCACCTTGTCCGCCAGGGTAAAGCGCTGTACGTCGGCATCTCCAACTATCCGCTGGCCCAGGCGCGGGAGGCGGTGAAGATCCTTAACGATCTCGGCACCCCCTGCGTCATTCACCAGCCCCGCTACTCCATGTTTGAACGCGGCGTGGAAGAGGGGCTGCTGGATTTTTTGCAGACGGAAGGGGTGGGAAGTATAGCGTTTTCACCGCTGGCCGGCGGACAGCTCACCGACCGCTATCTCAACGGCATTCCGGCAGACTCACGTGCCGCCAGCAGCAGTCGTTTTCTGCAGCCGGAGCAGCTGACCAGCGCCAGATTAGAAAAAATTCGTCAGCTGAATACGCTGGCGGAAGCACGCGGGCAGAAGCTGTCGCAGATGGCGCTGGCCTGGGTGCTGCGTGAGGAGAAAGTCACCTCCGTACTGATCGGCGCCAGCAAAACCGCCCAGCTGGATGACGCTGTCGGAATGCTGAAACATCGTCATTTCAGCGCCGAAGAGTGCGCCGCGATTGATGCCATCCTGGCGCTGTAAAGCAAATGTTACTTTAGCAAAAAGTGCTCTTTTCTGTGCTTTCGGAGTTCGTCCGATGCGATAGGTCTTTACCGGCCCGTAATATCACGTTAACAGGCCGCTTAGGGCCCCGATCGTGAAGGAGAAGAGTATGTTCAGGTCACTGATTCTGGCAGCAGTACTGCTGGCCGCAGCGCCATTAGTCGCTAACGCTGGTGAAATCACCCTGTTGCCATCGATAAAATTACAAATTGGCGATCGTGACAATTACGGTAACTACTGGGACGGTGGCAGCTGGCGCGACCGTGATTACTGGCGTCGTCACTATGAATGGCGTGATAACCGTTGGCATCGTCATGACAACGGCTGGCACAAAGGCTGGTACAAAGGCAGAGATAAAGCCTGGGAGCGCGGCTATCGCGCGGGCTGGAGCGACCGCGACGATCGCCGCGGCGGCTGGGGACGTGGTCCCGGCGGGCGCGGTCACGGTCATGGACATGGCCATCACTAACAGACGAAAGGGGAGCCCATCGGCTCCCCTTCGCTTTATTCCGCATCAGGAGGCCATTAATCCACCCCGAGCAACGATCCCACAATTAACCAGCCGTTCAGGCTCACCACAATCGCGACTATCGCCCAGCCGATGCCTCTCACCCAGCGGGTATTCACCAAGTCTCCCATTAGCTTTGCATTGCTGGTAAATATCAGCAGCGGTACTAGGGCAAGCGCAATACCAAAGCTCAGCAACACCTGACTCATCACCAGGATGCGCGTTGGATCCAGCCCCAGCAGAATAACGACAAACGACGGCAGCATGGTGACCGCCCGGCGAAACCACAGCGGAATATGAAAGCGAATGAAGCCCTGCATGACCACCTGACCTGCGAGAGTCCCCACCACCGTCGATGATAAACCTGCAGCGACCAGGCTGAGGCCAAAGATGGTCGCCGCCGCATGGCTCAGCAGCGGCTCCAGCGTTCTGTAAGCCTGATCAAGATCGGCGACGCCGGTATGGCCATTGAAATGGAATGCCGCCGCGGCGGTCGCCATCATCGCCAGGTTGACGAACCCGGCAATGGTCATGGCGATCGCCACATCCCAGCGGGTCGCGTTATAGCGCTCTTTTCGCGTCCCGCCGTGCAGGTGCTGGGTAAGCGAGGAGTGTAAGTAGATCACGTGCGGCATAATGGTGGCCCCCAGCACCCCGGCGGCTAAGAATACCGCCTCGCCGTTGGGCAGCGTAGGGATCGCCAGCCCTTTGGTCAGGGGAGCCAGCGCGGGCTGGGAAAAGATCAACTCAACGACATAGGCGACGGCTACAAACAGCAGCAAGCCGCCAATCACCTTCTCCAGCGGTTTTTGTCCGCGCCGCTGCAGCATCAGGATCAGGAAGGTCGCCACCCCGGTCAGCACCGCCCCTTGCAGAAGCGATACGCCCAGCACCAGCTTAAAGCCAATCGCAGCGCCGATAAATTCGGCCAGGTCGGTGGCCATGGCGATGATTTCCGCCTGCACCCAGTAAAACCACACTACCGGGCGCGGGTAATGGTCGCGGATCTGCTCGGCCAGGTTTTTACCGGTGGCAATGCCGAGTTTGGCAGAGAGCACCTGGATCAGCATTGCCATCAGGTTGGCCCATACCACCACCCACAGCAGCTGATAGCCAAAGCTGGCGCCAGCCTGAATATTCGTGGCGAAATTACCCGGATCGATATAGCCAATGGCAGCGACGAAAGCTGGCCCCATTAAGGCGAGCTTCACCTTGCGCGCGGCGCGACTACTGCTATTCTCAACGCGACTGCTAGTCATCTTCTGCCTCTGGAAATATAGCCTTTGCTATGTTTCATGCTATCAAAATGCGAATGATTATCAAGTTCATTTAGAATGGAGATAATGATTGCTGTGATAGGAGGGAACAATTGCTGGCCGGAAATGAAAAACGGGCGTCAGTAAACCCGATCGCGCCCGCTATTAAGAGTAGTACAAGAATGCAACTTTTAAAACCTTTACGTAACATAACAAAAGTGGATGTTTGATCACTATTTTTGCCATTGGTCACAGTTCCTTGCAATAGTGTGCAATTGATCTCGTTTTCTTTAAAGCCGTTGCATAGAATGTGCACGGAAATTTAACCTGCCTCATATTTGGAGCAACTATGGACCGCGTCTTGCATTTTGTCCTCGCGATCGTTGTGGTGGCTATACTGGCCCTGTTGGTCAGTCATGACCGTAAAAAGATCCGTATTCGTTATGTTGTTCAACTGCTTGTCATTGAAGTCCTGCTGGCCTGGTTCTTCCTGAACTCCGATATTGGTCTGGGTTTTGTGAAAGGCTTCTCCGAGATGTTTGAAAAACTTCTCGGCTTTGCCAACGAAGGGACAAACTTCGTGTTCGGCAGCATGAACGACAAAGGTCTGGCCTTCTTCTTCCTTAAGGTTCTGTGCCCTATCGTCTTCATTTCCGCGTTGATCGGTATTTTGCAGCATATTCGCATCCTGCCGATTGTTATTCGCGCCATCGGTACCGTGCTGTCGAAAATCAACGGCATGGGCAAGCTGGAGTCCTTCAACGCCGTCAGCTCGCTGATCCTCGGCCAGTCGGAAAACTTTATTGCCTATAAAGATATTCTCGGCAAAATGTCGCGCAACCGTATGTACACCATGGCGGCGACCGCGATGTCCACCGTATCGATGTCCATCGTCGGCGCATACATGACCATGCTGCAGCCGAAGTACGTCGTCGCGGCGCTGGTGCTCAACATGTTCAGCACCTTTATCGTTCTGTCGTTGATTAACCCGTACCGTGTGGAAGAGAGTGAAGAAAATCTGCAGATGTCGAATCTGCACGAAGGTCAAAGCTTCTTCGAGATGCTGGGCGAGTACATTCTGGCGGGCTTTAAAGTCGCGATTATCGTGGCGGCGATGCTGATCGGCTTCATCGCGCTGATCTCCGCGCTGAACGCCCTGTTCGCCACTGTGACCGGCTGGTTCGGCTACAGCATCTCCTTCCAGGGGATCCTTGGCTATATCTTCTACCCGGTCGCCTGGGTGATGGGCGTGCCGGCAAGCGAAGCGCTGCAGGTGGGCAGTATTATGGCTACCAAGCTGGTCTCCAATGAATTCGTCGCCATGATGGATCTGCAGAAAATCGCCTCGACGCTCTCCCCGCGCGCGGAAGGCATTATCTCCATCTTCCTGGTCTCCTTCGCCAACTTCTCGTCTATCGGCATCATCGCCGGGGCGATCAAAGGTCTGAACGAAGAACAGGGCAACGTGGTTTCTCGCTTCGGTCTGAAGCTGGTTTACGGCTCCACGCTGGTCAGCGTCCTGTCTGCTTCTATTGCGGCTCTGGTTCTGTAACAGGCGCCAGTCATCTGAGCCGGGCGATGCCCGGCTTTTTTTTACCCGTCATTCGCCCAGCGGCTGGGGCTTGCCCACCAGGTAGCCCTGCAGATAATTCACCCCCAGCTCCAGCAAGCGCGCTTTTTGCGGTTCGCTTTCGACATATTCCGCCACCACGCTCATCCGTTTCGCCCGCGCCATCTCGACAATCGATTTCACCATAATGGCGTCCAGCGGGTCAGTGAGGATGTCGCGGACGAAGCAGCCGTCAATCTTGATGATATCGGCCTGCAGATGCTTCAGTCGTTCATAGTTCGCATATCCGGTGCCAAAGTCATCAATGGCGATGGCGCAGCCAAACGCGCGCAGCGCTTCAAGATTTTGCCGGCTGATGTCGGCATTGGAAAAGGCCTGCTCTTCAGTGACTTCAATAGTGATAAGGTCTGGTGAGACCGCATAGCGTTGAAACAGCGCGATAATCTGCGCGGCGCTATCCTTTTGCATCAGGGTTGCAGGCAGCAGATTGACCGAGAATCGCTGGCCAGCGTGCTGATGAAGCACGCTGAACAAGGTCTCCAGCACCAGCATGTCGAAACGTTGGCTGAGGTTAAACTGCACAATCAACGGGATAAACTGATCGGGCATAATGACGCTATCGCCACAGCGCATCCGGGTGAGGATCTCATGATATCCCTCCCCTTCCCTGTTCTGAATCGGTTGCGCATAGAGCATGAGCGCCCGCTCTTTGAGCACCTGCTTGACGCGCATGAGGAGGCGCACCTGCTCGGTGGTTTGATCCACCACCAGCTCCTGCTCCTCATCCAGCGCCAGCACCCGACGTTCGCTGCCCGCCTGTTCGGAAAGCCAGCTTAGCTGACCCAGCATCTGGTGAAGTCCCTCGCGCTGACCGTCGTCGCGGCCCCAGGCCGCGCCAAACTCCAGATCCAGCGGCTGATTGTGCCAGCTGAATTTTTTGTGGTTGAGAACCGCGACCATATGGTGCAAACGGGATGAGGGTTCCGGTCCGTCAAGCACGAGGATCAGTTCGCTGCCCGGCACCTGGAAAACTTTATCCGCCGCCCCCAGCAGCGGTTGCAGCGCCCGAATAATCTGCCGTTTACAGTCCACCCCCATCATCAGGCCATAATGCCTGCTGAGAAAGTCGAGATTATGAATACGCAGGCTGCAGATAACCTGCTGCGGACAGCTTTGTAAATGGCTCTCCAGCGCGCGCAGGTTAGGCAAGCCAGTCAGCGGATCTTCTTCCGCCTGACTACGCCAGCGGCGTTTATTACGATCGCTGCGGGCATAGGTGTCTGCCATATAAAACAAACAGATAGTAAAGGAGATTAACACTGAGAGCACAAAGGATAATGAATACTCGCTTTGGACGCCCTGGAGAAAGTTTTTGTTATACACCACCAGTAAAAAAGCCGAAACCGACCATGAAATACGCAGCAGCGCATGACCAATCCGGCTAATCCCGATAAAGTAGACGATAAAAATCACCGGAACTAAATAACCGGCAATAAATTCAGACTGATACGGCGCACACAATAGCGTTAATATCACCGCCAGCGCAATAAACCAATATAGCGTAAAGGAACGATATTTTGTTGCCAGCCACGGTAAACATTCCTGCCGCCAGAATCGTCGAGCGTAGCGTGGATTGATAATCATCCGCATTGGATAATATAAAAAGGTGGTAAAAATTAATGCTGCGCTGATTAAACTTTGAATATCTATTACGGTGTAAATCAACGGCATACTACCAAAATAGCTGGTAATAGATAGGGGAAACGCAAAATATTGTCCGGCGAGGTACATGGTGATTTTCAGCAGCACCGGCGCGAAGAACCCGCCCCAGAAGATACGCGCCCCCATATGTTTCGCCGTTGGACCACAGCGCCAGCGCTTACCCACCAACAGTCTTAGAATAGCGCAGGAGACGAACACCGCAAACAGCTGACAAAAGAGTAAGATAAATGCCTGCGGTAGCGTTAATTTAATTATCAGGCTATTGGTAATGGCAAATGCGAGAATTAATGGCGCAATCGCATAGCGACCAAAGATAAAAATAACAGAAAACATTACGCTGATTGGCAGCCAGGCAATATAAATAAGATTGCCATCAATAACCGTTTGCGGTGAAATAAAACGAGCCAGCGGAATAGCGACTAAACAGACGATAAAGGCCAACAGAGTTTTTTTGATATTAATGTTAATTTTATCAACCATTATTGTTAATTAAAACTCCGGCAACCTCATTACGCTTAATGGGGGAAATGTTATGTTGCTTATTTAGGGCAAGCAAGGTGAATTATCAGGAAAAAGTCTGAAATTACTTTCGATTTTAATAGCTGGAGATTAACTGACGTAACCAGAAAGTGCTTTACATGAAAATAGATAAAAAAAACCCCCGCCGAAGCGAGGGTTCTGAATTTTGGTGGAGCTAAGCGGGATCGAACCGCTGACCTCTTGCATGCCATGCAAGCGCTCTCCCAGCTGAGCTATAGCCCCACAGGACCTCTTTACGAACCAAATCCGCTGGGTGCAGAATTTGGTGGAGCTAAGCGGGATCGAACCGCTGACCTCTTGCATGCCATGCAAGCGCTCTCCCAGCTGAGCTATAGCCCCGTAACGTAAAGCGTGTCGTGTTGACGGGCGGCATAATATGAATTCCTCGCTCAGGTGTCAACGGCAAAATTATCCTTCTCGATTCAATCGCTGAAAAAGCAGGCAACCTGCTGAGATTGCGAGCCTTATCGCAGCCAGAAGTTAAACAGGTCACCTTTTCCAGTAAAAGGATGCTATAACATGGACAGCTAATTCCCATACATTTACTCAGGAAATAGTATGCTCAAGGAACGAATGACACCTGAAGAAATCGCCCATCTGACCGGCTACAGCCGGCAAACTATCAATAAGTGGGTGCGGAAAGAAGGCTGGCAGACCTCTCCGCGGCCTGGCGTCCAGGGCGGTAAGGCGCGCCTGGTCCATGTCAATGAGCAAGTCAGGGAGTTTATCCGCAGCGCCCAGCGCGTGGCGGAGACGCCCGGCACCTATTCTCCCCACGACAGCGATCTGGAATCGCTGCTGCTGACCCTCTGTAAAGAACTCACTCCCAGCGAGCAGAAGCAGCTTATGTCGCTGCTATTGCGCGAGGGGATCACCGGGTTGCTGCTTCGGTTAGGGATCCGCGATCGGTAAACCATGATGAAACTAAAAGATAAAATGACGCCCGCAGAGCTTGCCGACTGCCTGGGGCTGGCGAGACAAACGATCAATCGCTGGGTTCGTGAGAAGAAATGGCGCACGGAAACGATACCCGGCGTCAAAGGAGGCCGAGCGCGGCTGGTGGTCATCGACCAACCGGTGCGCGAGTTTCTGACAAACATTCCCGCCAGACGCCATCTGTTTAGCGACAATCATCTCGCGGAATCGCCAGGCGCTTACCTGGTCAATGAAGCGGAGGCGATCTGGCGGCAAATCACAGAAACCCTGCAACTGATGACTCCGGCAGAACAGCTGCAGCTCCGCGACCTGCTGGCCCGGGAAGGGATTAGCGGTTTTCTTGCCCGCCTCGGCATCGCCAGCCCGGCGTAACAGACAAAAAAAACGGCAGGGGTATCCTGCCGTTATATCATCCAGGTCCCCGTCAGGACGCCTGGCCTTCACGTTCAGCGATAAAAGCCAGCGCTTTATTGATACGCTCTACGCTACGGGACTTGCCGATTGCATGGACGGTAACGTCAAGCGCAGGAGACTGCCCTGCACCGGTAACGGCCACGCGCAGCGGCATACCGACTTTACCCATGCCCACTTCCAGCTCATCAGCGGTCGCCTGAATCGCGTGGTGGACGTTTTCCGCCGTCCAGTCGCTAATCGCCGCCAGCTTGTCGCGGACGACTTCCAGCGGCTGACGCGCTACCGGACGCAGATGTTTCTTCGCCGCGTCGGCGTCGAATTCAGCGAACTCTTCATAGAAGTAGCGGCAGCTCTGGGCAATCTCTTTCAGCGTTTTGCAACGCTCGCCCAGCAGCTTCACCAACTCGGCCAGCTGCGGACCGTTGCGGGTATCGATATTTTCCTGCTCAATATGCCACTGCAGATGCGTCGCCACATACTCCGCCGGCAGCGTATTGATGTAATGATGGTTCAGCCACAACAGCTTGTCGGTGTTGAACGCACTCGCGGATTTGCTGACCGCCCCCAGCGAGAAGAACTCGATCATCTCTTCGCGGGTGAAGATCTCCTGATCGCCATGGGACCAGCCCAGACGCACCAGATAGTTCAGCAGCGCTTCCGGCAGGTAGCCATCGTCGCGATACTGCATCACGCTGACCGCCCCGTGGCGTTTGGAGAGTTTCTTGCCATCGTCGCCGTTGATCATCGATACGTGCGCGTATACCGGCACCGGCGCATTCAGCGCTTTAAGGATGTTGATCTGGCGCGGCGTGTTGTTGATATGATCTTCACCACGGATCACGTGGGTGATCGCCATGTCCCAGTCATCCACTACGACGCAGAAGTTGTAGGTCGGGGAACCATCGGTACGGCGAATGATCAGATCGTCCAGCTCCTGGTTGCTGAACTCGATAGGTCCGCGGATCTGATCGTCAAAAATAACCGACCCTTCCTGCGGGTTGGCGAAACGCACCACGCACGGCTCATCGTCGGCATGATGCTCGTGGCTATGGCGGCAGCGTCCATCGTAACGCGGCTTCTCACCGTTCGCCATTTGCTCTTCGCGCAACGCTTCCAGACGCTCTTTTGAGCAATAGCATTTATAAGCGGTACCGGCTTCCAGCATCTCATCGATCACGTTGTTATAACGATCGAAACGTTTAGTCTGGTAATAAGGACCTTCGTCCCATTGCAGATTCAGCCAGTTCATGCCATCCATGATGGCTTCAATTGCTTCCGGGGTGGAGCGTTCGAGATCGGTGTCTTCAATACGCAGTACAAACTCACCGCCGTGGTTACGGGCAAAAAGCCAGGAATAGAGAGCAGTACGCGCACCGCCAACGTGCAGATAGCCGGTTGGGCTTGGCGCGAAGCGAGTTTTGATTTTCATGAATTGGCCTTACGTTTAATAAAGATGCCGATAGCCGGCAATGTCCGGTGGAAATTATGGGTCAATATTCTAACACCGTGGGCTGATTCCTCAATGTTGTTCCCGTCGGAACGTCGTGGTTTGCCGTTTTTGTTTATAAATCATGCTATGACGCCGCTTTTGCGATCGCTTTGTTTAATTTTACGACGAACGAACGAATTCTTTAGAAAAGGCGTTGACTCATTTTCAACTCTCCCTATAATGCGACTCCACACAGCGGGGGTGATTAGCTCAGCTGGGAGAGCACCTCCCTTACAAGGAGGGGGTCGGCGGTTCGATCCCGTCATCACCCACCACTACTTAACGTAGTCTCCGCCGTGTAGAACAGAAAATTGAGAAGTGGGTGATTAGCTCAGCTGGGAGAGCACCTCCCTTACAAGGAGGGGGTCGGCGGTTCGATCCCGTCATCACCCACCACTTTCTCGCCAGCTGGATTTTCTGTCAAAATATGAAGTACCGAAGTGGGTGATTAGCTCAGCTGGGAGAGCACCTCCCTTACAAGGAGGGGGTCGGCGGTTCGATCCCGTCATCACCCACCACTTCGGGTCGTTAGCTCAGTTGGTAGAGCAGTTGACTTTTAATCAATTGGTCGCAGGTTCGAATCCTGCACGACCCACCAATGTAAAAAGGCGCCCTAAAGGCGCCTTTTTGCTATGCGCGGAACTCAACGATTCGAACCTGCAGCAGGTTCGGGTCGAACGCAGTGAGACAACGGAGCCGCTTGCGGCGACGGCCCGAAGGGCGAGGCGAAGCCGAGTCATCCTGCACGACCCACCAATGTAAAAAGGCGCCCTAAAGGCGCCTTTTTGCTATGCGTGGAACACAGCCCCGGCCACGAGCTTCCCCGTGGCGATAAACCGCGATCAACGCTGATACAGCGGATCTTCAACCCTGGCGGCGGTGAGATTGCCCCCTTCTTCTCGCACGATTTCCCATAACGCCTGGGCGGCGGTCGACAGCGAGCGATTTTTCCGGCATGCCAGCATCAGCTGCCGCTCCATTATCGGAGTGAGTCGCTTCACCGCCAGATGGCTTCCCTGCGGTAACGGCAGCGCCAGCGCCGGCAGTACGCTGATGCCAATTCCCGACTCCACCATCGGAAACAGCGTTGCCGGATGGCCAATCTCCTGCACAATGTTCGCCCGGACAGCCAGCCTGCTGAGAGCCGCATCAATCAGCGGACGGCTGCCGGAGGCATAGTCCTGCAGGATCAGTCTCTCATCCCGTAGCGCCTGCCATGGCACTTCAGTCAGGCTGGCAAAAGGATGATCCTCCCGGCAGAGCAGCAAAAAAGGTTCCGCCAGGACCACTTCACATTGCAGGTCCGCCGCCGGGCCAGGGTCAATCACAATGCCGAAATCCACTTCCCCCTGGCGAATACTCTCCAGCACCCACTGCTGAGGCCGGTCGTGCAGCACGAAATCGATATCAGGATAGCGACGATTGCTGTGGGCAATACACTGGGGAATAAGGTGGGCGGAAATCGTCTGACTGGCGGCAACCTTGACGGTGCCGCTCAGCTGCTGGCCTACCCGACCGGCATCGCGCAGCGTCACCGCCAGCTCATCGAGCAAACGCTCCAGCCTGCCTGCCAGCTGCTGACCCGCCTCGGTGAGGACCACCTCCCGGGTGGTACGGTCGAGGAGACGGACCCCGGTCTGATGCTCCAGCTCCTTGACGCTGTGGCTGACGGCCGACTGGCTTAAGCCAATCATCTCCCCCGCCCGGCTAAAGCTCCTGGCGCGGGCGACGGTAACAAATACTTTTAACTGACGCAGAGAGTAATTCATCTTTTTTATTCATGAATAGATGCAATAAATCAATTTTATTTCTCAAATCAAAAAAAGCACAATAACGCATCTCTTTTCAGGAGCGTTTATGAAACTTTTCCGCATTCTCGATCCGTTTACGGCAACCCTGGTCACCGTTGTCCTGTTGGCCTCATTCTTCCCGGCCCGTGGCGCTTTCGTCCCCTTCTTTGAACATCTGACCACCGCCGCCATCGCCCTGCTGTTCTTTATGCACGGCGCCAAACTCTCCCGGGAGGCAATTATCGCCGGCGGCAGCCACTGGCGTTTGCATCTCTGGGTGATGTGCAGCACCTTTATTCTCTTCCCGGTGCTGGGGGTCCTGTTTGCCTGGTGGGCGCCGGTGAAGGTCGATCCGATGCTCTACAGCGGCTTTATTTATTTGTGCATTCTGCCGGCCACCGTGCAATCCGCCATCGCCTTCACCTCGCTGGCCGGAGGCAACGTCGCGGCGGCGGTCTGCTCAGCCTCGGCCTCCAGCCTGTTGGGCATCTTTGTTTCACCGCTGCTGGTGGGTGCTCTGATGAACCTTCATGGCGCAGGCGGTAGCCTCGAGCAGGTCGGAAAGATCATGCTGCAGCTGCTGTTGCCTTTCGTGCTCGGCCATTTATCGCGGCCGTGGATCGGCAACTGGGTGGCGAAGCATAAGAAGTGGATTGGTAAGACCGACCAGACCTCGATTCTGCTGGTGGTTTACTCCGCCTTTAGCGAGGCGGTGGTGAACGGCATCTGGCATAAAGTGGGTCTGGGATCGCTGCTGTTTATCGTGGTGGTCAGCCTAGTGCTGCTGGCCATCGTCATCGCGGTCAATGTGTTCGTCGCCCGCCGCTGCGGCTTTAACAAAGCCGATGAAATTACCATCGTCTTCTGCGGTTCGAAAAAGAGCCTGGCCAACGGCATCCCGATGGCCAATATTCTCTTTCCGACCTCTATCCTCGGCATCATGGTGCTGCCGCTGATGATCTTCCATCAAATCCAGCTGATGGTCTGCGCGGTGCTGGCGCGGCGCTATAAACAGCAAACTGATGCGCGTCTCGCTCAGGAAAAGGCCAACGCCGCCAAAGCTTAACGCGCTTTCTTCAGGGGCTGGACCAGATCGCTCAGCCCCTCGCTTTTAATCAGCAGGGTCAGCGCCATCAGCTCGCCGAGATGGCCGGCAGGGAATTGATCCTTGCGCGCGAACCACAATAAATACTCCTCCGGGACATCGATTAAACGACGCCCCTTGTATTTACCGAACGGCATCTCAGTATTGGCGATCTCGACCAGCTGCGCTTTATCCACGTTATTCTCCCAGCAGACGCATCATTTCGGCTTCGTCAATCACCTCGATGCCGAGCTCCTGCGCTTTCGCCAGCTTAGAACCCGCCGCTTCGCCAGCAATCACCAAATCGGTCTTCTTCGATACGCTGCCCGCCACCTTCGCCCCCAGCGCCACCAGACGCGCTTTGGCGTCATCCCGCGACAGCTGACTGAGGCTGCCGGTCAGGACGACGGTTTTGCCTGCAAACGGGCTGTCAATCTCTTCCGCCTTCACCACCACCGGCGCCGGCCAGTGAACCCCTTCCGCCAGCAGCTGCGCGATGACATCGCGGTTGCTCTCTTCGGCAAAGAAGTTGAAGGTATGGGTGGCGACCACAATGCCGACATCAGGGACCTTCTGCAGCTCCTCAATAGAAGCCTGCTCCAGGGCCTCGAGGGTGCCGAAATGCGCCGCCAGGCCCGCCGCCGTCGCTTCTCCTACCTCGCGAATGCCTAAGGCGTAGAGGAAACGCGCAAAGGTTGTCTCTTTGGCTTTCTCGAGAGCGTTGACCACGTTTTGCGCGGACTTCGGCCCCATCCGATCCAGCCCGGTCAGTTTCCCTGCGGTCAGCCGGAACAGATCCGCCGGGGTATGGACGTACTCTTTCTCCACCAGCTGGTCGATGATCTTGTCGCCCATGCCATCAACGTCCAGCGCGCGACGGGAGACAAAGTGCTTGAGCGACTCTTTACGCTGCGCGCCGCAGATAAGGCCGCCGGTACAGCGGGCTACCGCCTCGCCTTCCACTCGCTCAACGTCGGACTGACAGACCGGGCAGTGGGTCGGGAATTCAACATCCCGGGCATCTGCCGGGCGTTCGGAAAGCACCACGTTGACCACCTGAGGGATCACGTCGCCTGCCCGGCGAATCACCACCTTGTCGCCGATTTTCAAGCCTAAGCGTTCGATCTCATCGGCATTATGCAACGTGGCATTACTCACCAGCACGCCGGCGACATGGACCGGCTCCAGGCGCGCCACCGGCGTAATCGCCCCGGTGCGGCCCACCTGGAACTCCACGTCCCGGACGAAAGTCATCTGCTCCTGGGCGGGGAACTTAAAGGCCACGGCCCAGCGCGGCGCGCGGGCCACGAAACCTAACTGCTCCTGCAGCGCCAGCGAATCGACTTTGATCACCACGCCATCAATGTCAAAGCCCAGATGGGGACGATCTTCCTCGACTTTACGATAGTAAGTGAGCACTTCCTCGGGGGTATGACATAGGGTGACGCGATCGCTCACCGGTAATCCCCATGCTTTAAACTGCTGTAAACGGGCCGAGTGGCTGGCCGGCAGCTCACCGCCCTCCAGCACCCCAACGCCGTAGCAGAAGAAAGTAAGCGGTCGCTTCGCGGTGATGCGCGGGTCCAGCTGGCGCAACGAGCCCGCCGCCGCATTGCGCGGGTTAGCAAACACTTTTCCGCCGGTGCGTCGAGCTACTTCATTGATTTTTTCGAACCCGGCCTGCGGGAGGAACACTTCCCCGCGCACTTCCAGGCGTGCGGGAATATTATCGCCATGCAGCCTGAGCGGGATGGTGCGGATGGTTCGCACGTTAGAGGTAATGTCCTCGCCGGTGGTGCCGTCGCCGCGGGTCGCCGCCTGCACCAGCACGCCGTTTTCGTAGAGAATGCTCACCGCGAGGCCGTCGAGCTTCAGCTCGCAGCAGTAGATGAGGGGGTCAGTGCTTTTCAGGCGATCCTGCACCCGCTTGTTGAAGGCCAGAAAGCTCTCTTCGTCAAACACGTTGTCCAGCGACAGCATCGGCACTTCATGGCGGATCTGGCTGAAGGCGGTCAGCGGCGCCGCCCCCACGCGCTGAGTCGGTGAATCCGGGGTAATCAGCTCCGGATGCTGGCTCTCCAGCTCGCGCAGCTCGCGCATCAGCCGGTCATACTCCGCATCGGGCACTTCCGGTGCGTCCATAACGTGGTACAGGTATTCATGATGGCGAAGCGTGGTTCGCAGTTCAGTCAGTTGTTGTTCGATCGGTTCCATATCACACCATCAATGATAAAAAACCCCCGACAGGCGGGGGTTGAGAAGGAGTTGAGATAACGCGCGACGTCAGGCGTTCGCGTCTTTCACTTCGCGAATACGATCCTGGTATTCACGCAGTTTTTGCGGCGTCATCATGCGACGCTGATCGTCAAGCACCACGCCGCCCACTTCATCGGCGATATACTGCGCAGACTGCAGCATCAGCTTGAAGTTCTGCAGTTCATCACCGTAGGAAGGGACCTGCATAAAGATAGTCACCCCAGGGGTCATCATATCCGCCATGCTGTCCGGATTGAAGGTCCCCGGCTTCACCATGTTGGCCAGGCTGAACAGTACCGGGCCGCTGCCGTCCGGGCTCAGATGGCGGTGGAAAATATTCATTTCACCAAATTTGAACCCGGCCTGCTGGATGCTATTGATAAGCACCTCGCCGTTAAGCTGCGCGCCATGGTGCGCGGCAACGTTCATCACGATGACCGTCTCTTTACGCTCTTTCGGCTGGGGCGCTGCAGGCTGCTGCGGCTCTGTCGGCTGCGGTTCAGCAACCGCGGGCTGCGGCGCGGCAACAGGCTGGGGCGCAGGCTGCTGCGGAGCGGCCGGCTGCGGCTGGGCGACGGTCGGGGTCACCGGCTGCGGCGCGACAGGCTGTTGCACAGCAGGTTGCGGCTGGTGTTGCGGCTGCGCGGGTTGCGGCTGTTGCCAGCCAGGCTGCGGAGCCGCATGCGGCGCAGACGGTTGTCCCTGCGGTTGTGCCGGGGCCTGGCGCGGCGGCGCCTGACGAACCGGTTCCTCAGGACGCACAGGCTGCTGCATCTGGCGCTCGTAAGGCGGCTGGTACTGGTGCTGCGGCGCCTGACGAGGGGCTTCATGCTCCCCATGCGCGCCGTGCGGAGCGTGAGTCACCGGATGAACGCGGACTTCACCTACGCCTTCAACATTATCATCAAAGTCGTCGTTTTCCGACTCATCGTCGCGCGACTTCATACGTTTCAGTGGGCGATCGCGAAACATCGAAGAACGTTCTTTACGGCTGGTCCAGAAACCATGTACCAGTAAAGCGATTATGGCGATCGCGCCAACAATGATTAATATCAGACGCAAATCCTGCATCATTATATTCTCTGTTGTTCTAACACCTTGCCACCACGGCAAACATTTACTCACTAAGAGTATTTGCCGATTACCTCAAGTGCAAGTGCGTCGGTCGCTTTCACCACATAAAGATGAACTAAATCGTGCTTTTTGCTGTTTTTTCGAACATTTCCTAACTGGTTATTGTCTGACGACCCGATAAAATAAGCGAGCATTCACACTGGATGTTCAAAAAGGAGCAATGCCTGGCTATGGTTTCATCATCCGCACCGACCCCGCGTAGCGGCGTATACTACTTTTCGCAGGGCTGGAAACTCATCAGGCTGCCGGGCATACGTCGTTATGTCTTCCTGCCTTTACTGGTTAACGTGCTGCTGATGGGCGGTGCTTTCTGGTGGCTGTTTACCCGTCTCGACAGCTGGATCCCTTCGCTGATGAGCCATGTGCCTGACTGGCTGCAGTGGCTAAATTACCTGCTGTGGCCGGTGGTGGTGCTGTCGATCCTGCTGGTGTTTGGCTATTTTTTTTCTACTATTGCCAACTGGATTGCCGCCCCGTTCAGCGGCCTGCTGGCGGAACAGCTGGAAGCGCGTCTGACTGGCGCCACCCCGCCGGACGTCGGCGTCTTTGGCATCATGAAGGATATTCCGCGCATCATGAAGCGTGAGTGGCAGAAGCTGGCCTGGTACCTGCCCCGCGCCATCGTACTGTTGCTGCTCTACTTTATACCCGGCGTTGGCCAGACGGTGGCCCCGGTACTCTGGTTCCTGTTCAGCGCATGGATGCTGGCGATTCAATACTGCGATTACCCCTTCGATAACCACAAGGTCCCCTTCAGGACCATGCGCGAAGCGCTGCGCAGCCGCAAGGTGATGAATTTGCAGTTTGGCGCGCTCACCAGCCTGTTCACCATGATCCCGGTGTTAAACCTGGTGATCCTCCCGGTGGCTATCTGCGGCGCCACCGCCATGTGGGTCGATTGCTATCGCGACAGACACGCCAGCTGGAAGTAACAGCAGCACCTCCCCTGGAGCGGCGAGAGCCGCTCCTTATATCTCACTTATTCCTTCTTGATCATCATTATTTCCCTTCCGCATATAGATATGCTAAATCCTTACTTCCGCATATTCTTTAAGCGGGTATGCTGATGCCGTACCCCCAAATTTCATACAGTTAAGGACGGGCCATGAGTAAGATTTTTGAAGACAACTCCCTGACTATCGGTCATACGCCGCTGGTACGACTGAACCGCATTGGTAACGGCCGTATCCTGGCAAAGGTAGAATCTCGTAACCCGAGCTTTAGCGTAAAATGCCGTATCGGCGCCAATATGATCTGGGATGCTGAAAAGCGCGGCGTGCTGAAACCGGGCGTGGAACTGGTCGAACCGACCAGCGGCAACACCGGTATCGCCCTCGCCTACGTGGCGGCGGCTCGCGGCTACAAGCTAACGCTAACCATGCCGGAAACCATGAGCATCGAGCGTCGTAAGCTTCTGAAAGCGCTGGGCGCCAACCTGGTGCTGACCGAAGGCGCCAAAGGCATGAAAGGCGCCATTCAGAAAGCGGAAGAGATTGTCGCCAGCAACCCGGAAAAATTCCTGTTGCTGCAGCAGTTCAGCAACCCGGCTAACCCGGAAATCCACGAAAAGACCACCGGTCCGGAAATCTGGGAAGACACCGACGGTCAGGTGGATGTCTTCATCTCCGGCGTAGGTACCGGCGGTACGCTGACCGGCGTCAGCCGCTACATTAAAAACACCAAGGGCAAAAAAGATCTGTTCACCGTCGCGGTTGAACCGACCGATTCGCCGGTTATCTCCCAGGCGCTGGCGGGTGAAGAGCTCAAGCCGGGCCCGCACAAAATTCAGGGCATCGGCGCCGGCTTCATTCCTGGTAACCTGGATCTGAAGCTGGTGGACAAAGTGATCGGCATTACCAATGATGAAGCGATCTCCACGGCACGCCGCCTGATGGAAGAAGAAGGCATCCTCGCGGGTATATCTTCCGGGGCCGCCGTTGCCGCGGCGCTGAAGCTGCAGGAAGATGAAGCCTTTACCAATAAGAATATTGTGGTTATCCTGCCTTCCTCGGGTGAGCGTTATTTAAGCACCGCGCTGTTTGCCGATCTCTTCACCGAGAAAGAACTGCAACAGTAGTGCCAGCTTGTAAATAATGTGTAAAAAAGCACCTTTTCAGGTGCTTTTTTGTGGCATACGTCAAAGTTTTACCCCTCCTGGCATTGATTCACCTCGTAGGGTCTGGTATTTAACCAGCACATTTATTTTGATGCGCGAAATTATTCAGAAGAGGATTTCCGCCAGCTGAATCGATTTTATGATTTGGTTCAAGTCTTCCTTTCGCGGCATAATGTTTAATGACGTGCTAGACGTCAATGGCCCGCAGGTCTTCGCAGCGCCAGGCGCTGCCGACGCCAAGGCCGGAAACGTAACGCCGGCGCTAACAATACAGGCTAAAGTCGAGTCGTTAGACTAGACTTTAGGTCCACAACACTAAACCTATAAGTTGGGGAAATATAATGTTCCAGCAAGAAGTTACCATTACCGCTCCGAACGGTCTGCACACCCGCCCTGCTGCTCAGTTTGTTAAAGAAGCTAAAGGCTTCACTTCTGAGATCACTGTAACCTCCAACGGCAAAAGCGCCAGCGCCAAAAGCCTGTTCAAACTGCAGACTCTGGGCCTGACCCAGGGCACCGTAGTAACCCTCTCCGCGGAAGGCGAAGATGAACAGAAAGCGGTTGAGCATCTGGTTAAACTGATGGCTGAACTCGAGTAAGTTCACGGGTTCTTTTTCATATCAGTCACAAGTAAGGTAGGGTTATGATTTCAGGCATTTTAGCATCCCCGGGTATCGCCTTCGGCAAAGCACTGCTGCTGAAGGAAGATGAAATTGTCATCGACCGGAAGAAAATTTCTGCCGATAAGGTTGATCAGGAAGTCGAACGTTTCCTGAGCGGCCGCGCCAAGGCCTCCGCCCAGCTGGAGGTCATCAAAACCAAAGCTGGTGAAACTTTCGGTGAAGAAAAAGAAGCCATCTTCGAAGGGCATATTATGCTGCTGGAAGATGAGGAGCTTGAGCAGGAAATCATAGCCCTGATTAAAGATAAGCATATGACTGCCGACGCGGCAGCCAATGAAGTTATCGACGGTCAGGCCACTGCCCTGGAAGAGCTGGACGATGAATACCTGAAAGAACGTGCGGCTGACGTACGTGATATCGGTAAGCGCCTGCTGCGCAACATCCTTGGTCTGGCCATCATCGATCTGAGCGCGATTCAGGATGAAGTCATCCTCGTCGCCGCCGATCTGACCCCGTCAGAAACCGCACAGCTGAACCTGAAAAAAGTGCTGGGTTTCATCACCGACGCGGGCGGCCGTACCTCCCACACCTCCATCATGGCGCGTTCCCTCGAACTGCCGGCCATCGTGGGCACCGGCAGCATCACGGCGCAGGTGAAAAACGGCGACTATCTGATTCTCGACGCGGTGAACAACCAGGTTCTGATCAACCCGTCCAACGAGCAAATTGAAGCGCTGCGTAATCTGCAGGCTCAGGTTGCGGAAGAAAAAGCCGAACTGGCGAAACTGAAAGATCTGCCGGCGATTACTCTCGACGGCCATCAGGTTGAAGTGTGCGCCAACATTGGTACCGTTCGCGACGTCGAAGGTGCTGAGCGCAACGGCGCCGAAGGCGTAGGCCTGTATCGTACTGAATTCCTGTTCATGGATCGCGACGCGCTGCCAACCGAAGAAGAGCAGTTTGCGGCTTATAAAGCGGTGGCTGAAGCCTGTGGCTCTCAGGCCGTTATCGTGCGTACCATGGACATCGGCGGCGACAAAGAGCTGCCGTACATGAACTTCCCGAAAGAAGAGAACCCGTTCCTCGGCTGGCGTGCAGTGCGTATCGCGATGGATCGTAAAGAGATCCTCCGCGATCAGGTTCGCGCCATCCTGCGTGCCTCCGCTTTCGGTAAGCTGCGCATTATGTTCCCGATGATCATCTCTGTTGAAGAAGTGCGTGCGCTGAAGAAAGAGATCGAAATCTACAAACAGGAACTGCGTGACGAAGGTAAAGCATTTGACGAATCCATTGAGATCGGCGTGATGGTGGAAACACCGGCTGCGGCGACCATTGCTCGTCATCTGGCCAAAGAAGTTGATTTCTTTAGTATCGGCACCAATGATTTAACGCAATATACTCTGGCAGTTGACCGTGGTAATGATATGATTTCACATCTTTACCAGCCGATGTCACCGTCTGTACTGAATCTGATTAAGCAAGTTATTGATGCTTCTCACGCTGAAGGTAAATGGACTGGCATGTGCGGTGAGCTTGCGGGCGATGAACGTGCTACACTTCTGTTGCTGGGTATGGGGCTGGACGAATTCTCTATGAGCGCCATTTCCATCCCGCGCATCAAGAAGATTATTCGTAACACGAACTTCGAAGATGCGAAAGTATTAGCAGAGCAGGCTCTTGCTCAACCGACAACGGACGAGTTAATGACGCTGGTTAACAAGTTCATTGAAGAAAAAACAATCTGCTAATCCACGAGATGCGCGGCCCAAATTACTGCTTAGGAGAAGATCATGGGTTTGTTTGATAAATTGAAATCTCTGGTTTCTGATGACAAGAAAGACACCGGAACTATTGAGATTGTTGCTCCCCTCTCCGGTGAGATCGTCAACATTGAAGACGTGCCGGATGTGGTTTTTGCGGAAAAAATTGTGGGCGATGGGATTGCCATCAAACCGACCGGCAACAAAATGGTCGCGCCGGTAGACGGTACCATTGGTAAAATTTTCGAAACCAACCATGCGTTCTCTATTGAATCTGATAGCGGCATCGAGCTGTTCGTTCACTTCGGTATTGATACCGTTGAACTGAAAGGCGAAGGCTTCAAGCGTATCGCTGAAGAAGGCCAGCGCGTGAAAGTCGGCGACCCGGTTATCGAATTCGATCTGCCGCTGCTGGAAGAGAAAGCCAAGTCGACCCTGACTCCGGTGGTTATCTCCAACATGGACGAGATCAAAGAGCTGATCAAACTGTCCGGTAGCGTGACCGTGGGTGAAACCCCGGTAATCCGCATCAAGAAGTAATATCTGCTGCATAAAAATGGCGCCGAAAGGCGCCATTTTTTTATATCGCGTGGGTCACCGGCTGATAGCATTTTTCGCGGGATAAGATACGCAATCCTTCCGGAGTGCTCTCCAGAATTCGCCGCTCGCTGTCAGAGACCAGCAGTTCACACTGATATCCACCGGCCAGGCCGAACAGCGACCGCGCCACGCAGGCATCCTCCAGCGCCGCCTCCCCTGAAGTATCAAAATGACCAACAATGCGTCCCTGCTGACGGATCACTAATCGATAGCTTTTCATCTCTGTTTCTCCAGCGGCGGCAGGATCAGTTCGTCACATCCCTGCGCGGCAGTCCAGTTCATCACCTCCAGCACGCGCTGGGCGGCTGCCTCCGTCGCAGCCCCCAGTGCCAGGCCGGAAAGCAACCCGCTCACCAGCTCGGCGCAGAACAGATCGCCGGTACCCTTTAAATCCGTCTCCACCCGCGGGTGAACCACCACCTCCACCGCATCGGCCGTCACCACCAGCACATTGATCGTCGAATCAGCCTCTCCCGGCGCGCTGGTGATCACCACCCATTTGAGGGTGTCCGACAGCAGGCTACGCGCCGCGGCGACCGCCTCCGGCTGATTGCGACAGCGCTGGCCGCTCAGCGTCTCCAGCTCAAACAGATTAGGGGTGATCCCTTGCGCCAGCGGCAGCAGGTGCTGACGATAGGCGTCCGGGATCTCGGCCTTGACGTAGATACCGCTGTCGACATCGCCAATCACCGGATCCACCAGAATACAGAGATCGGGATGGCGGTCGCGGACCCGCGTCAGCCACTGCGCCAGACGTTCAATTTGCACGGCGTTGCCCATATAACCGGTGGTCACCGCACGCAGTTCGCGCAAAGCGTCGCGCTCCTCCAGCGCCTGCAGGTACCCGACAAACCACTCCTCCGGGATAATGCCGCCATAGAACGTCTCATAATGGGGCGTATTGCTGAACAGCACCGTCGGCACCGCCAGCACGCGCAGACCGTGCTGTTTAATCGCCGGTACCGCGATGCTGTTGCCGACGCTGCCGTAGACTACCTGCGACTGCACGGCGACGATATCGACTTCCGACGCCCGGCTTTTGTCGTGAAAGAGCACTGATTGTATGTCATCTTGCTGGCCCATCTTTTCTCCCCCCGCTGGACAGCGGGTCACGCACTGATTATGATTCGTCCTATGCTAAATTTCATTTTGTCATAGGTCAATAATGTTTGCCGGAAAAACCGCCAGCGATATCTTCGATCATATCCGCCATCTGGTGCAGAGCGGTGGCTTGCAGCCCGGAGAGGTTCTGCCGCCGGTCCGCGAGCTCGCCAGCCAGCTTGCGGTGAATCGCAATACCGTCGCCGCCGCCTATAAACGGCTGGTCACCTCCGGGCTGGCCGTCAGCCAGGGACGAAACGGCACAGCTATCAAAGCCCGGGATCCGCTGCCGGCGCTGGAAGGCGGTGACCCCACGACGCCGCTGAACGATCTTTCCAGCGGCAATCCGGACCCCGCCAGGCTGCCTGATTTACCACGCTATCTGGGCCAAATTGCCCGCACGCCCCGCCTGTATGGCGATGCCCCCATCGAGCCGCGGCTAGGAGAATGGGCTGAGGCATGGTTTGCCAGGGAGATAACCGTTCCCTTTGCCCTGAATCTCGCCAGCGGGGCGATTGATGCGCTGGAGCGTCTGCTGTGCGCCTTGCTGCTCCCCGGCGACGGCGTGGTGGTTGAAGATCCCTGTTTTCTCAGTAGCATCAATATGGTGCGTTACGCTGGCTTTACCCCCTGCCCGGTGGCGGTGGATGCCGAGGGGATGGATCCAGACGGGCTGGAGGAGGCGTTACGCAACGGCGCGCGGGCGGTGATCTTGACCCCGCGCGCGCACAATCCTACCGGCTGTAGCCTGACGGAAACCCGGGCGCATGCCCTGCGGGAGGTGCTGGCCCGCTATCCGCAGGTGCTGCCGATCGTCGATGACCATTTTGCCCTGCTGTCGGCCACGCCCTGGTTTTCTCCTCTGCCGGCGAGCACCCAACGCTGGGCGGTGGTGCGTTCGATGTCAAAAACCCTCGGGCCAGACCTGCGGCTGGCTTTTATCGCCAGCGATGTCGACACCTCCTCCGCGCTGCGTCTGCGGCTTAACGCCGGCAGCCAGTGGGTCAGCCATCTGCTGCAGGATCTGACGCTGGCCTGTCTCACCGATAAGGCGTTTATCGCCTCGATGACGGAGACCCGCCGTCACTATCGGCAACAGAATGAGAAACTGGCGGCAGCGCTGGCCCGGCACGGCGACAGTCATGCTGCGCCTGGCGATGGCCTCAATTTCTGGCTGCCGCTGCCAACGGCGAGCCAACCCTACGCCTTACGCCTGGCCCGGGCCGGCTGGCTGGTCCGTGAGGGGGAGGTGTTTGGCATCCGTACGCCCTCCCACGGGCTACGCCTGTCGCTGGGCCGCCTGAGCGACGCTGAGATTGCCCGCCTGGCGGCCGATATAGCCCAGGTGTTAAACGCCCCCTGACGCAGGCAGTGCGCCGAACGCATCGGGGAGGGATGGCAGCTGTCGACAAGTTACTGAAAAATTAAACGAAAACTGGCGTAGTCTTACCTGCATGACCGGAACGTCGAGACGGATACAACGCTCTCGGTGGCTGATAAATCGCTCACAATAAGGAGCACCAGAGATGCATCACATTGACCTGACGCTAAAAACAGTCATTGAGGCCTGCGACCGCGCCATCTCGCAGGAAGATTACGATACCCTGATGGGCTATTACGCGGAAGACGCCGCGCTGGTCGTCAAACCGGGCATGGTGGTCAGAGGGAAAGAGAATATCCGCAAAGCGTTTATCGCCATTGCCGACTATTTCCAGCACCGGCTGATCGTGACTCAGGGGAAAATGGAGATCATCGAGGGCGGCGGCAATGCGCTGGTGATTATGGAGACCCGGCTGGATATCCCGACGGCACAGGGGATAACACAGGTTACGCGACGCGCAACCTATGTCTTTCAGAAGCAGGGCGAGCGCTGGCTGTGCACCGTCGATAACTCCTACGGCACCGACCTGCTCGATGATTAAATACCCGCTCCCTGGCTAAAGTGTTCCTCGCCGAACACGCCGGTGGAGAGGTAGCGATCGCCGCGATCGCAGACGATCGCCACCACCACCGCGCCTGGATTTTCGCGAGCGATACGTAACGCCCCGGCTACCGCGCCGCCAGAGCTGACGCCGCAGAAAATGCCTTCCTGTACCGCCAGCTGACGCATGGTGTTCTCGGCATCCTGCTGATGAATATCCAGCACCGCATCCACCAGCGAAGCGTTAAAGATCCCCGGCATATACTCTGCCGGCCAGCGGCGTATCCCGGGAATACTGCTGCCCTCCTCCGGCTGCAGGCCGACAATGGTCACCGGTTTACTCTGTTCGCGCAGAAAACGTGACACGCCGGTAATGGTGCCGGTGGTCCCCATACTGGAGACAAAGTGGGTGATACGCCCCGCGGTCTGCTGCCAGATTTCCGGCCCGGTGGTAGTGTAGTGGGCGTAGGGGTTGTCCGGGTTGTTGAACTGATCGAGCAGTTTGCCCTCCCCGCGCTGAGCCATCTCCAGGGCCAGGTCGCGGGCCCCCTCCATCCCCTGCTCTTTGGTGACCAGGATCAGCTCGGCGCCATAGGCGCGCATCGCGGCCCGGCGCTCCTGGCTCATGTTGTCGGGCATCAGCAGCTTCATCCGGTAGCCTTTCAGCGCGGCGATCATCGCCAGCGCGATACCGGTGTTGCCGCTGGTCGCTTCAATTAGCACGTCGCCGGGCTGAATTTCGCCCCGCTTTTCCGCTTCAACGATCATCGACAGCGCAGCGCGATCTTTCACCGAACCGGCTGGATTATTGCCTTCAAGTTTGACCCAGATTTCGCTGCCATTGTCCGGCCCCAGACGCTGAAGCCTGACCAGAGGGGTATTGCCGATGGTGTGTTCGAGTGTATTCACGATTTTTACTCAATAAAAAAGCCGGGCGGCGCTTCGCTTACCCGGCCTACCAGACGCGTGATAATTCCAGACCGGGTAAGCACAGCGTCACCCGGCAAAAGCACATGGATTTAAGCTATCAGGCCGACTGCGCCAGAGCAAGCTCGCCGCGCGGCTCGATACGCTCGGTACCGTTGTACAGGCGCGCGTTTTGCAGCCCGACGAACAGCCGTTCGCCGCGGGACGGCGCCTCATCGCCCGTTAACACCACGCTCAGCGGTTCGTCATACCACCCCAGAGGCTGGACGACTAATTGGGTGTAGTGACCTTTCGGGCTGGCCTCCAGGACCTGCACCGGCAGCGGCGAATCCAGGCTGGTTCGGCGGCTGATGTCCACTTCCCACGGACGCAGGAACAGATCCACCGGCCCCTGGTATGCCGGGGTATAGCCTAACGGCCAGCGGTGAGCGCCAACGTGGAACTGTCCGCCGCGGATAACCCCCTGCAGGCGATTCACTTCCCCCATGAACTCCAGCACGAAGCGGGTCGACGGCTCACGCCACACGCGTTCAGGCGCATCGGCCTGTTCGATGTTGCCCTGGCTCATCACCACCACCCGGTCGGCAACTTCCATCGCCTCTTCCTGATCGTGGGTGACGAACACGCTGGTAAATTTCAGCTCTTCATGCAGCTGACGCAGCCAGCGGCGCAGCTCTTTACGCACCTGCGCATCCAGCGCGCCGAAAGGTTCATCCAGCAGCAGAATTTGCGGCTCTACCGCCAGGGCGCGCGCCAGCGCCACGCGCTGTTTCTGACCACCGGACAGCTGCGCCGGATAGCGATCCGCCAGGTGAGCCAGTTGCACCATCTCCAGCAGTTTGGTCACTTTGGCTTTAATCGCCGCGGCGTTGGGTCGTTCGCGGCGCGGCAGCACGGTCAGGCCAAAAGCGATGTTATCGAACACGGTCATATGGCGGAACAGCGCATAGTGCTGGAAGACGAAGCCCACTTTACGGTCGCGGGCGTGCATCCGGCTGACGTCGGTACCGTGGAAGCGGATATGACCGCTGGTCTGATGCTCCAGCCCGGCGATAATCCGCAGCAGGGTCGTTTTCCCGGAGCCGGAAGGCCCCAGCAGCGCAACCATTTGTCCGGAAGGGATATCCAGCGAGATATCATTCAGCACCTGGGTGCGACCAAACGATTTCTTAATATTGGCAATCTCAATGCTCATGATTTCCCTCCTGTTGCGCGCGTTTTTCCTGATTGGCCAGACGCCATTGCAACATACTCTTTAAAAACAGGGTCAGAATAGCCATTAACGTCAGCAGGGCCGCGGCGGTAAACGAGCCGACGGTGTTGTAATCCTGCTCCAGTAATTCAATTTGCAGCGGCAGCGACAGCGTTTCTCCGCGGATCGAACCGGAGACCACCGACACCGCGCCGAATTCGCCGATGGCGCGGGCGTTGGTCAACACCACGCCGTACAGCAGCGCCCAGCGAATATTGGGCAGCGTCACCCGGCGGAACATCTGCCAGCCGGAAGCGCCCAGCAAGACCGCCGCCTCATCTTCATGACTGCCCTGACTCATCATCACCGGCACCAGCTCACGCACCACAAACGGACAGGTGACAAAGATCGTCGCCAGCACCATGCCCGGCCAGGCGAACATGATTTGCAGGTTATGCGCATCAAGCCAGCCGCCCAGCGGACCGTTAGAGCCGTAGAACAGCAGATAAACCAGACCGGCTACCACCGGCGAGACAGCGAACGGGATATCCAGCATCGTCAATAGAAGCTGGCGTCCCGGGAACGTAAAGCGCGTGACCAGCCAGGCCAGCAAGGTCCCGAACACCAGGTTCACCGGCACGGTAATCAAGGCGATCATCACCGTCAGCCAGATGGCGTGGAGCATGTCCGGATTGGCCAGGTTTTCCAGCACCGGCATTAACCCTTTGCTGAAGGCCTGGATAAAGATGTAAAGCATCGGCACCACGAGGATGAAGGCGGAGACCAGCATCCCGACGCCAATCAGAAACCATTTTCCCCAGTTGATGCGGGGCGCGTCGTAGCGTTTCAATTGAGTAACTTCCGCCATTAGTGACCTACCACGCGTCGACCAAAGCGACTCTGCAGGGTATTGATGGAAAACAGCAGCAGCAGTGAGGCGGCCAGGATCACCGAGGCGATGGCGCTCGCCGCCGGATAGTCAAACTCCTGCAGTCGAATAAAGATCATCAGCGACGTCACTTCCGTCTTCCACGCGATGTTGCCGGCGATAAAAATCACCGCGCCAAATTCGCCGAGGCTGCGGGTAAACGACAGGGCAATGCCCGCCAGCAGCGCTGGCGACAGCTCCGGCAGCACCACCTTGCGGAAGCTCTGCCAGCGCGTAGCGCCCAGCGTTTCCGCTGCTTCTTCATATTCCGGTCCCAGCTCTTCCAGCACCGGCTGCACGGTACGTACCACGAAGGGGATGCTGGTGAACGCCATCGCCACGGCGATACCGAGCCAGGTATAGGTCACTTTAATATCGAACTTCGCCAGCCATTCCCCGTAAATGCCGTTAACCGAAAACAGCGAAGCCAGGGTCAGGCCGGCCACCGCCGTCGGCAGCGCAAACGGCAGATCCATTAAGGCATCCAGCAGCGTGCGGCCCGGAAAACGATAGCGGGTAAGGATCCACGCCATCAGCAGGCCGAAGACGCCGTTAAAAATCGAGGCCACGAACGCCGACAGCAGCGTCACCTTATAGGCCGCCACCACCTGCGGGTTGGTGATCACATCCCAGTACTGCGCCCAGCTCATCTGCGCCAGCTGCATCACCAGCGCGCTGAGCGGTAATAACAGAATCAGACAGACAAACAGCAGGCTGGTGCCGAGGCTCAGGGTAAAGCCCGGCAGCACGCGCTTGGACGACACAGCAAACATTACTTACGCCCCGCCGCCAGCAGTTTGTCCAGTTCGCCGCCGCTGGCGAAGTGGGTTTTCATCACTTCAGGCCAGGAGCCAAACTTGTCCTCCACGCGGAACAGTTCGGTCTGCGGGAATTTATCCTTCAGCGAATCCATCACTTTCGGGTTGTTTACCCGATAGTAGTAGTCGGTAATGATGGTCTGCGCCTGCGGGCTGTAGAGCCAGTTCAGATAGGCTTTCGCCGCCTTTTCCGTGCCGTTGGCTTTGACGTTTTTATCCACCCAGGCCACCGGGAACTCCGCCAGAATGTTGGTTTTCGGGATCACCACTTCAAATCCCTGCGCCTCATACTGCTTGCGAATATTGTTCACTTCCGACTCGAAGCTGATCAGCACATCGCCCAGGCCGCGCTCGGCGAAGGTGGTGGTCGCCCCGCGTCCGCCGG
Source organism: Klebsiella sp. K5-204 (assembly GCF_030128585.1). Taxonomy (NCBI): domain Bacteria; kingdom Pseudomonadati; phylum Pseudomonadota; class Gammaproteobacteria; order Enterobacterales; family Enterobacteriaceae; genus Klebsiella; species Klebsiella sp. K5-204. The sequence goes on along the minus strand of NZ_JAKUZS010000006.1, from coordinate 136,476 downwards.
TGTCGAAGACTTCGACGTTCTTCAGGAACTGGGTCATAAACTGTTCGGTTTTGGCTTTATCGCCGCCGTCGGCTTTATCCGCCGCGCCCCAGGCCGCCAGGTAGGTGTACCGCGCGTTACCCGAGGTTTTCGGGTTCGGGAAGATCAGCTTAACGTCAGAGCGGACCAGGTCATTCCAGTCATGAATGTTTTTCGGGTTGCCTTTGCGCACCAGGAAGCCCATCGTCGAATAGAACGGCGAGCTGTTGTTCGGCAGGCGGCTTTGCCAGTCGGCCGGGATCAGGTTGCCTTTGTCATGCAGGATCTGCACGTCCGTCACCTGGTTGTAGGTCACCACGTCCGCCTTCAGGCCCTGCAGGATCGCCAGCGCCTGCTTGGACGAGCCGGCGTGCGACTGCTTGATGGTCAGCTTGTCCCCGCCATTGTCCTTCGCCCACTGCTGCTCAAAAGGCGGGTTAAGGGCGGCAAACAGCTCGCGGGAGACATCATAGGAGCTGTTCAGCAGCTCCGTCGCCTGCGCCTGCGCCACCAGCAGCATGGAAACCGCCAGCGCCAGATATCCTTTTTTCAGTGATTTAACGGCCATTGCGCACCCTTATCAAAAATGATCATTTACTGATGATCATCATATTTATAACGGGTACGAAAGGAGTAACGGTTTTATATACCGTTTGGCGATTTGGAAGTCGAAAAGGGAATAAGCACCTGGCAAAGCTTAGCTGAAAGCGGCTGGCAAATAAGGTGATGAAATCGGACGAGGGGCGAACAGCGTGGCACACTTTGTTAATGGAAAACAGCACAAATGACGCCCGGCAGTTGCGCCGCCACCTGACGCCGCAGGAGCGCCGCCTGTGGCACCAGCTGCGCGATCGCCGTTTTGCCAGCTACAAGTTTCACCGCCAGCATCCCGCTGGACCCTATATTCAAGATTTCGCCTGGTGATTGAGTTCACCGGCGGCCAGCATGACAGCCGGACTGAATACGATGCCCGGCGCACAACATGGCTTAAGCAGCAGGGCTGGACCGTTTTACGCTTCTGGAATATCGAGTATGACCGGAACGAAACCGGCGTGCTGCAGGTGATCCTGCGCACGCACGAGGAACTCTCCCCCTCACCCCGGCCCTCTCCCTCAGGGAGAGGGTTAGGGTGAGGGGAAAGCATTACAGCGCCTGAATACGCTCCAGGGACGGCGCGAAGTAATAGCCGCCGGTCACCGGTTTGGTGAAGCGCAGCATCGCGTCGCGTTTGCCGTCGGTATCGCCGAACATGCTCAGCAGCTGCTGCTCGATGTTGTACAGACGCGCGCAGTAGGCGCAAAAATAGAGGCCATGGGTACCGCTGGCGGTGCCATACGGCAGGCTCTGGCGGACGATTTTCAGCCCTTTGCCATCTTCTTTTAAGTCAACGCGGCTCAGGTGAGACGTGACCGGACGTGCGTCGCCATCGATCTCTTCGTTGGCTTCCTTGGTGCGGCCAATCATCATCTCCTGATCCGGCACGCTCATGCGGTTCAGCTGTTTGAGATTATGCTCCCAGCGCTGGACGAATACGTAGCTGCCGCCCGCATCCACGCCGTCTTTGATCACCGCCACTTCACGACGGGTTTCTTCCCCCGCCGGGTTTTCGGTGCCGTCGACGAAGCCGCTGAGGTCACGCTCTTCCACCCAGCGGAAGCCGTGGATCTCTTCTTTCACCTCGATAGCGTCGCCAAAGGCGGCCAGCGCGGCCTGCGCCACCGAGAAGTTCACTTCATGGCGGGCGGATAAAATATGAATCAGCAGGTCATACTGGGTGGATGGCGCCAGCCCTTTGCCGTAGACCGGAAAATCTTTTAACTCCTCCGCCCCTTCGCCGCCGCTCAGCTGACGCCAGACGGTATTGCCGAACGCCACCACCGCACCGAGTTTAACGTCGGGGAATTTAGCCTGGAAGGTGGCCACGTTATCGACAAAATTTTTGCTCGCTTCGCGCAGGGCGTTAACGTCCCCTTTGATATTGGCTTCAATCCAAATCGCCGCGCGGCAATGTTCCGGCAAAATGCCGCTCTGAACCTGAGACATCGCTCCTCCTGAAATGATGCAACTACAACGCTGTCGCGTTGCTAACGCGCCATTGTAACCGTTTTTCAGGGCCGTCGTGTCTCTTCAGATCAATTTAGCGACGCCAGATAATTTTGCTGACCTTCCAGTTTTTCAGCGTATCGTCGGAGGGCATCAGCTCCTCCGGGCCGCTCCAGTGACCGGTGAAGGCGTAACTGATATGCTGGCTCCCCTCGGCCTGACACTCGACGACCGCGCCATTGTCATTGCTGGCTTTCTGGCAGTTGCCGAAGGCTTTGCTGTACAGGTCGCTGAACGGTGTGCCGATTTTCACGCCGCTGGCGGTTTTGATTTCGGCATCGCGCACGTCAATCCGGCTGATGGCGCCGTTGTCGCCATTGATGGTCAGCGCCACGCTGTTGTCTTTCAGCGCTTCAAAGTAGTGGACGATATTCCCCTTATCGGTCTTCATTCCGCTGCGCAAACGGTAGTCGCTCCCCAGCGCATCGCTAATGGCCTGTTCGTTGAGCGGCGTGGACGCCGTCAGTTTCCCCACCCCCTGCTCGGTCACCTCGGTGGAAGAACCAAACCAGTTCCACGGATAGGCCGCCGACCAGTTGACCGCGCTCATCGTTGAGCAGCCGGTCAGCGCCAGCGGAAGCGCGCAGAGCATTACACGTAGCGATTTCATATCACAATCCTTTCTGAGTCATTCAACGCATGTTGGAGTTCACGATCGGCAAAAAGTGCCATTAAAAGGTGGTCTGGCGAAAACAGGCGCCGAGGCGACGGCTGGTCGCCAGCCACCACAGGGCATAACCATCCGCCGCCAGCAGTCCGATGGTCAGCGAGGAGGGAGATTCGCCGCTCAGCCATAGCATCGGCTGCCACAGCAACAGCAGCACTTGCGATAACACCAGCAGCCAGCGCATCGCCCGCCACAGGCGCGGCAGGCGCTGACGATAGCCGCTAAGCAGAAAGGCCAGCACCGCCGGCACGCCGGGGAGTAGACCGAGCCAGAAGCGGTCGTGATCGGGATAGAACAGATTTAGAATCGCGTCGCCCTGCTGACGCGACGCGCCGGCCATCAAGAACAGCACCCAGGTGCGGGCCTGTAACAACAGCACGCACCAGAAAAGGAAAGGCAGACGCAGACGGCCATGGGCATCAAAATCGGCGGGGATAAACTCAGTATTCTTCATCTTCAATCAGGCGTTTGCCCAGGGTCAGGACATCGGCGTACTCATAGCCCAGCCGCTCGTACATCCCCTGCACCACGTCGTTGTCCTCGCGGACCATAATATTGATTTTCGGGCAGCCGCGAGCAATCAGCTTTTTCTCCAGACGGTTGAGCAGCGCGTTCGCGATCCCCCGACCGCGATATTCAGGATGGACGCCCAGATAGTAGGCCGACCCGCGATGGCCGTCATATCCGCCCATCACCGTACCGACGACTTCGCCGTTCACTTCCGCCACCAGGAACAGGCTGACATCGTGATTCAGCTTGCGCTCAATATCCATCTCCGGATCGTTCCAGGGACGCAGCAGATCGCAACGCTCCCACAGCGTCACAACCTCTTCGAAATCCTGCTGGCGAAAAACGCGAATCTCCATGGTATTCCCCACCATTGACGGTTAAAAACAGTGATTATGGCGCGAATATGACTGATAGCCAATATCAGGCGAAATCAGCGACAAAAAATGGCATAATATGACTTTGTCATGTATTGAAATGAAAAGTAAAACAATTCTTATTTTGAATGGTCGTAACGGCAAACGCGATACGATATAACATTGGACATCACTTGTTTACAATTCAGGCCGAATGAGCACTTTTAAACCCTTAAAAATACTTGCTTCGCGCCGTCAGGTGCTGAAAGCCGGGCTGGCTGCCATGACGCTGAGCGGCGTCACTGCACAGGTCAGCGCAAAAGAGCAGCCACTGAAAACATCAAATGGACACAGCAAACCCGCCGCCAAAAAGGCCGGCGCACGCCGCATTGTGATGCTCGACCCGGGCCACGGCGGCATCGACACCGGGGCTATCGGCCATAATGGCTCGAAAGAGAAGCATGTGGTGCTGGCGATCGCTAAGAACGTGCGCAGCATCTTGCGCAGCAACGGCATTGACGCCCGCCTGACCCGCACCGGCGATACCTTTATCCCGCTGTATGACCGCGTGGAGATTGCCCATCAGCACGGCGCCGATCTGTTTATGTCGATCCACGCCGATGGCTTCACCAACCCGAGCGCTGCCGGCGCCTCGGTGTTCGCTCTGTCAAACCGCGGCGCCAGTAGCGCCATGGCGAAATACCTCTCCGATCGCGAAAACCGCGCCGACGAGGTCGCCGGTAAGAAAGCGACGGATAAAGACCATCTGCTGCAGCAGGTGCTGTTCGATCTGGTACAGACCGACACCATTAAAAACAGCCTGACGCTGGGCTCGCATATCCTGAAAAAGATCAAGCCGGTGCATAAGCTGCACAGCCGCAATACCGAACAGGCGGCGTTCGTGGTGCTGAAGTCGCCGTCCATACCGTCCGTGCTGGTGGAAACCTCGTTCATTACGAACCCGAACGAGGAAAAACTGCTCGGCACCACCGCCTTCCGGCAGAAAATCGCCACCGCGATTGCCAACGGCATTATCAGCTATTTCCACTGGTTCGATAACCAGAAAGCCCATTCGAAGAGACGTTAATGAAACCCGATGCCGCGCAGGTTAAAACTTTTCTGCTCCAGCTGCAGGACAGCCTCTGTCAGCAGCTAAGCGCCGTGGATGGCGCGCCGTTTATTGAAGACGCCTGGCAGCGGGAAGGCGGCGGCGGCGGACGCAGCCGGGTGCTGCGCGACGGCAATGTGTTCGAGCAGGCGGGGGTCAACTTTTCCCATGTCCATGGCGACGCCATGCCAGCCTCCGCCACCGCCCACCGCCCGGAGCTGGCCGGACGCAGCTTTGAAGCCATGGGCGTCTCGCTGGTGGTCCATCCGCTGAACCCCTATGTGTCCACCAGCCACGCCAACGTGCGGTTCTTTATTGCCGAAAAGCCTGGCGCCGAGCCGGTGTGGTGGTTCGGCGGCGGCTTTGATTTAACCCCTTACTACGGCTTTGAAGAGGATGCCGTCCACTGGCATCGTACCGCCCGCGATCTGTGTCTGCCGTTCGGCGAAGCCGTCTATCCGCGCTATAAAAAATGGTGCGATGATTATTTCTATCTGAAGCACCGCCAGGAACAGCGCGGGATAGGCGGTCTGTTCTTTGACGACCTGAACACCCCGGATTTTGACCACTGCTTCGCCTTTATGCAGGCAGTGGGTAACGGTTACGCTGACGCCTATTTACCCATCGTCGAACGCCGAAAAGCCACGCCGTACGGCGAGCGTGAGCGCCATTTTCAGCTCTATCGCCGCGGCCGCTACGTCGAATTCAATCTGGTCTGGGACCGTGGCACCCTGTTCGGTCTGCAGACCGGCGGTAGGACGGAATCTATTCTGATGTCGATGCCGCCGCTGGTACGCTGGGAATATGATTACCAGCCGGAGGCCGGCAGCCCTGAGGCGGCGCTGAACGAGTTTATTAAAGTGAAAGCCTGGATCTGAGCGACGCCAAATCAGACCAAAAAGCCCCGGAGTACCGGGGCTTTTTTATGACGTTTACAGCGGTTCGGTTTGCGCTTCGACAACCGCCAGCGCCACCATATTCACGATGCGACGCACAGAGGCGATCGGCGTCAGGATATGCACCGGCTTCGCTACCCCCATCAGCACCGGCCCGACGGTGACCCCTTCCGAACTGGAGACGCGCAGCAGGTTATAGCTGATCCGGGCGGCTTCCATATTCGGCATCACCAGAATATTGGCCGACCCCTTCAGCGGGCTGTCCGGCATGCGATCGTTGCGAATGCTTTCCACCAGCGCGGCGTCGCCATGCATTTCGCCATCGATCATCAGCTCCGGCGCGCGCGCCTTCACCAGCTCAAGGGTTCTGCGCATCTTGCTGGCGGACGGGCAGTCGGCAGAGCCAAAGTTGGAATGCGACAGCAACGCCACCCGCGGTTCGATACCAAAGCGACGCACGCTTTCCGCCGCCATCAGGGTGATCTCCGCCAGCTCTTCCGGCGATGGATCGTGATTGACATAGGTGTCGGCGATAAAGGTGTTGCCGCTCGGCAGCAGCAGCGCGTTCATCGCCCCGGCGGTGCTGACGCCGTCGCGATAGCCGAACAGCGGCTGCACCACGCGGTAGTGGTCGTGGTACTCGCCAATGGTGCCGCAGATCATCGCATCCGCTTCGCCACGGTGAACCATGATGGCGCCAATCACCGTGGTGTTGCTAATCACCGCCCGCTGCGCCTGCTCCTGGGTAATGCCGCGGCGTTTCATCAGCTGGTAGTACTCGCTCCAGTACTCTTTAAACCGCGGGTCGGATTCATTATTGACGATCTCGAAGTCAACGCCGGCCTTGATCTGCAGGCCCAGCTTCTGGATGCGCATTTCAATCACGCTCGGGCGCCCCACCAGAATCGGTTTGGCCAGCCCCAGCGACACCAGCTCCTGGGTGGCGTGCAGCACCCGGGTCTCCTCCCCTTCCGCCAGCACCACGCGCTTCGGCTCTTTGCGCGCCTGAGAGAAGATAGGCTTCATAAACAGGTTGGTCTTATAGACGAACTCGCTCAGCTTCTCGATATAGGCGTCAAAATCGGCGATCGGGCGCGTCGCCACGCCGGAGTCCATCGCCGCCTTCGCCACCGCGGGGGCGATCTTGACGATCAGCCGCGGATCGAACGGTTTCGGAATAATGTAGTCCGGGCCAAAGCTTAAATCCTGATCGCCGTAGGCGGAGGCGACCACTTCGCTCTGCTCGGCATGGGCCAGCTCGGCAATGGCATGCACCGCCGCCAGCTTCATCTCTTCGTTGATCGCCGTCGCGCCGACGTCCAGCGCGCCGCGGAAGATGAACGGGAAGCAGAGCACGTTGTTGACCTGGTTAGGGTAGTCGGAGCGGCCGGTGCAGATGATGGCGTCATCGCGGACCTGCTTCGCCAGCGGCGGCAGAATTTCCGGCTCCGGGTTGGCCAGGGCGAGGATCAGCGGCGCGCGCGCCATCTTCTTCACCATCTCCGGGGTCAGCACTTTCGGACCGGAGCAGCCGAGGAAAATGTCCGCGCCGTCGATCACGTCATCGAGGGTGCGTTTGCCGTCGTCTTCCACCGCGTAGGCCGCTTTGGTTTCCGCCATGTTCGGCTCACGATCCTTATAGATAACGCCTTTCGAATCGCAGACCACGATGTTGTGCTTTTGCATCCCCAGCGCCACCAGCAGGTTCATGCAGGCGATAGCCGCCGCCCCCGCGCCGGAGACCACCATCCGCACGTCGGACAGATTCTTCTCAACGACGCGCAGGCCGTTGAGGATCGCCGCGGTGCTGATGATCGCCGTGCCGTGCTGATCGTCATGGAACACCGGAATATTCATCCGCTCGCGCAGCTGCTGCTCAATGTAGAAACACTCCGGCGCTTTAATATCTTCGAGGTTGATGCCGCCGAAGGTCGGCTCGAGGGCGGCGACGACGTTAATGAATTTGTCCGGGTCCAGCTCATCGACTTCGATATCAAACACATCGATGCCGGCAAATTTCTTAAACAGGACGCCTTTGCCCTCCATTACCGGTTTGCCGGCCAGGGCGCCGATGTTGCCAAGCCCCAGCACCGCGGTGCCGTTGGAGACGACCGCCACCAGGTTGCCGCGGGCGGTATATTTGTAAGCCGCCAGCGGATCTTTTTCGATTTCCAGACAGGGGGCCGCGACGCCCGGCGAGTAGGCCAGCGCCAGATCGCGCTGGGTGGCGAGAGGTTTGGTCGGCGAGACCTGGATTTTTCCGGGAACCGGAAATTCGTGGAAGTCGAGGGCGCTCTGTTTTAACTGCTCATCCATTTTATATTCCTTTCTTTCACGTATCGTTCGTAGGGAAAAAGCGTGATGACCATCCTGTCGTTCACCTTTCAGTGGCAGACAGTATCCCTCCTGGCGGGGCGATAAACTTTGAACACCGCCAAACTCTGGCCATCGCTATGATCTGGTTGTTATCAATTTATAGCGGTTATGTTACCCGGATTCGCCGCCAATAATAGCCCCGTCTGCTATGCTTTTTGGTTATGTACCTCATCAATATTTATACCGCATACCGGCAAGCACTCATGTAACACCTTGTTCCAGGAGGACTTATCCATGAATCAGCTAGACAGTATTAAGCAGTTCACCACCGTGGTCGCCGACAGCGGCGACATCGAATCTATCCGCCACTACCATCCGGAAGATGCCACCACCAACCCCTCCCTGCTGCTGAAAGCCGCCGGGCTGGCATCCTATAGCGGACTCATCGACGACGCGATCGCCTGGGCCAAAAAGCAAGGAGGCAGCCGCGAAGCGCAGGTAACTCACGCCTGCGATAAGCTGGCGGTCAATTTTGGCGCGGAGATCCTCAAAAGCATTCCTGGCCGTGTCTCCACCGAGGTGGACGCCCGGCTCTCCTTCAACCGGGAGAAGAGTATCGAGAAGGCACGCCATCTGGTGGCGCTGTATCAGGAGATGGGCATTGATAAGTCACGGATCCTGATCAAGCTGGCCTCCACCTGGGAGGGGATCCGCGCCGCCGAAACGCTGGAAAAAGAGGGGATCCACTGCAACCTGACGCTGCTGTTTTCCTTCTCCCAGGCCCGGGCCTGCGCCGAAGCCGGGGTCTATCTGATCTCCCCTTTCGTCGGGCGTATTTATGACTGGTATCAGGCGCGCAAACCGCTGGATCCTTACGTGGTTGAGGAAGATCCAGGAGTGAAATCCGTGCGCAATATCTATGACTACTTCAAACAGCATAAATACAACACCATCGTGATGGGCGCCAGCTTCCGCCGCACCGAGCAGATCCTCGCCCTGGTCGGCTGCGACCGCCTGACCATCGCCCCGCCTTTATTAAAAGAGCTGCAGGCCAGCGACGCCCCGGTGGTGCGCAAACTGATCCCTGCCAGCCAGATCCTGCCGCGCCCGGTGCCGCTCAGCGAGGCGGAGTTCCGCTGGGAACATAATCAGGATCCTATGGCGGTCGAAAAGCTGGCGGAGGGTATCCGCCTGTTCGCCGTCGATCAACGCAAACTGGAAGATCTGCTTGCCGCCAAACTGTCACTTTAGTCTCACGGAGAAAACTATGTCCCGAAGAGAGCTTGCCAACGCCATCCGCGCCCTGAGTATGGACGCGGTGCAGAAAGCCAATTCCGGCCACCCCGGTGCGCCAATGGGGATGGCAGATATTGCCGAAGTGCTGTGGAACGATTTTCTTAAGCACAATCCGCAGAACCCTGGCTGGGTGGACCGCGACCGCTTTATTCTGTCCAACGGCCACGCGTCGATGCTGCTCTACAGTCTGCTGCACCTGACCGGCTACGATCTGCCGCTGTCAGAGCTGAAGCAGTTCCGCCAGCTGCACTCTAAAACGCCGGGTCACCCGGAGCATGGCTATACCCCCGGGGTGGAGACCACCACAGGCCCGCTGGGCCAGGGGCTGGCGAACGCCGTCGGTATGGCCATTGCCGAACGCACCCTGGCGGCGCAGTTTAACCGCCCCGGTCATGAGATTATCGACCATCACACCTGGGTTTTCATGGGCGATGGCTGTCTGATGGAGGGGATCTCCCATGAAGCCTGTTCGCTGGCAGGCACGCTCGGACTGGGCAAGCTGATCGGTTTTTACGATCACAACGGCATCTCCATTGACGGCAAAACCGAAGGCTGGTTTTCCGACGATACAGCGGAACGCTTCCGCGCCTACCACTGGCATGTGATCGGCGATATCGACGGCCACGATCCGCAGGCCATCAAACAAGCCATTACGGAAGCGCAGGCGGTGAAAGATAAGCCGTCGCTGATCATCTGTCGGACCATCATCGGCTTCGGTTCGCCCAACAAAGCCGGCTCAGAGGAGTCGCACGGCGCGGCGCTGGGTGAAAAAGAGGTGGCCCTGGCCCGCCAGCAGCTGGGCTGGAAATATCCGCCCTTTGAGATCCCGAAAGAGATCTATCAGGGCTGGGATGCGCGGCCACGCGGCGAAAAAGCCGAGCACGCCTGGAACGAGAAATTCGCCGCCTACCAGCAGCAGTTCCCGGAACTGGCCGCTGAGCTAACCCGTCGCATGGCAGGCGCCCTGCCGGAGGATTTTGCCGCGACGGCGCGTGACTACGTGGCGAAGCTGCAGGCCGAGCCGGCGAAGATCGCCAGCCGTAAAGCCTCGCAGAATGCGCTGAACGCGTACGGCCCCCACCTCCCGGAGCTGCTGGGCGGTTCGGCGGATCTCGCGCCGAGTAACCTGACCATCTGGTCTGGCTCGACATCGATTAAAGAGGATGCCGCCGGCAACTATATTCACTACGGCGTGCGCGAATTCGGCATGACCGCGGCGGCCAACGGCATCGCCCTGCACGGGGGCTTCATTCCCTATACCTCGACCTTCCTGATGTTTGTGGAATACGCCCGCAACGCCGCGCGCATGGCGGCCCTGATGAAGGCCCGGCAGATCATGGTCTATACCCATGACTCCATTGGTCTTGGGGAAGACGGTCCGACCCACCAGGCGGTGGAACAGCTGGCCAGTCTGCGGCTGACGCCCAACTTCAGCACCTGGCGTCCTTGCGACCAGGTGGAGACCGCCGTCGCCTGGCAGTCGGCCATCGCGCGTCAGGGCGGACCGACGGCGCTGATCCTGTCGCGACAAAACCTGGCGCAGATGCCGCGTACCCCGCAACAGGTTCAGGATATCGCCCGGGGCGGCTACGTGCTGAAGGATGCCGGCGGCAAACCCGACCTGATCCTCATCGCCACCGGCTCGGAAGTGGAAATCACCGTCCTGGCGGCGGAAAAACTGTTGGCCAACGGAGTGAATGTGCGGGTGGTTTCGCTCCCCTCCACCGACGTGTTTGACGCTCAGGACGAGGCCTGGCGCGAGTCGGTGCTGCCGTCGGACGTCAGCGCCCGGGTGGCCGTCGAGGCCGGGATAGCGGACTACTGGTATAAATATGTCGGCTTAAAAGGCAAGATCGTCGGCATGACCGGCTACGGTGAATCCGCCCCGGCGGAGCAGCTGTTCCCGTTCTTTGGCTTTACGGTCGACCATATCGTCGCCACCGCCGAACAGGTGCTTAACGGGTGATCCACAGCGTGGGCCAGGCATCTGGCCCCTGCCAGTTGTCGCACGTCGGCTGCTGTGCGTAACGGGAGAGGCTGAACCGCTGGCCGTCAAAACGCCAGCGGGTCTGGATCCCGCAATCGCCAGACGCGCGACCCTTGTCCAGGGTCACCAGCTCATGACGACGGTCATCATAGCTGGCGTTAATCAGCTCAATCTCCCGCGGCGCCTCGCCGGGCGGCTGAAACGGCAGCGTCAGCCGCACCTGACGGGCGACATACGGGCGCTGGCGGGAGACCAGCCAGGCCAGCCAGACGGTGTTGTACGCCCCGGATTCACAGCTGGTCATCAGCAGCACTTTGTCATCCGTCAGCGCAGTGACGCGAATTTCGCGGCGGAACGGATCGAGGGAGCAGTTGCTGTTGCTCATCCGCTCATTGCCGTAGTCCATCAGATCGTTGAGTTCATCACGTCCCAGCGGCGACTGCGCCGTGACCGCGCTCGCCACCGCGCGCAGCGCCGGCGCCGGCGGTACGCTGAGCGGCGGCTCCTCCCCTTTGCCGACCCAGGCCGTTTCGCTGCCCACCCGCTTTTGCCGGGCGTCGATAAATAACAGGGCCGCTTTCAGCCCCTGCAGGGAGATGGTCTGCAGGCCGTTGGCCAGCGAGAGGGTTTTTCCCTCCTGGACCCGCTGAAGGAAGGCATCGATCGTCACGCTGTCGTCGGTTTTAATGAGTTTATCTTCAATGTGCCAGCGCTTGTCGGTCAGGGACAGCGGTTTACCATCCAGCAGCAGGCGCGGCGCTATCGGCGCGAGCGTCGCCACCGGATTGCCGGTGCCGCCCAGTTCGATACGCAGGCTGGCGTCAGTAGCCGCCCCGGCGCTGCGGCTGAGGGTCATCACCAGACCATAATGCAGCCCCACGTTGCGGGTGACGCAGAAATTTTGGTTATTACAGGTGACCTGCCAGTCGTTGAAGCGCTGCTGCGCCGGTGCCGACCATGCCTGTGAGCAAGGCAGCACCGCCAGAAAGAGGAAAAAAATGATGCGAAAAAGCATGAACCGCCCGACCCCAGATAAACCCGACCACGGCGCCTATCCTGGACAACGGCAGCCGCTGACTCAATCGGATTTGTCAGAGTTCCCCGACATCAGGCCGGAGGTTTGCAGATACTGCAGCAGAATGACCGCTTTCCCGTCGCGGATCTCCCCATCAGCGACCATCTGTAGCGCCTGGCTAAAGGGCAGCTCCAGCACCTCGATGGCTTCGTCATCCACCCCGCCGCCGCTGGTGGTTCGCTGGGCGTCGCTGTACTCGGCGATAAAGAAATGCACCACTTCGGTGACGCCGCCTGGCGACATAAACAGCTCAAACAGCTTTCGCACCTCGCCCACTTCATAGCCGGTCTCTTCCACCGCCTCTTTCCGAATGCAGGCCTCCGGCTCGTCGTTGTCCAGCAGCCCGGCGCAGGTTTCAATCAGCATGCCGTCATGATTGCCATTGACCCAGGTGGCGACCCGGAACTGACGCACCAGGACCACCGTCTGCTTATGGCGGTTATACAGCAGCACGGTGGCGCCATTGCCGCGATCGTAGACCTCGCGTTTGTGGCGCACGACGCTGCCGTCCGCCCGCGTCAGCTCATAGGTCATGTTGCGTAGTACGAACCAGTTCTCAGAGAGGATTTTATCTTTAATGACGTGAATATTGAGTGACATACCGACCCCACAGCGTAAAAGGACGCCCTCATACTACGCTGCGGAGCCGGGTTTGTCGTCAGTGAAGCGGCGTCGTTTTCAGCCCCAGATAGTCAAGGATCCCCTGCGCCGCATGACGGCCTTCCGCCATCGCCGTTACCACCAGGTCGGCGCCGCGCACGGCATCGCCGCCGGCGAAGATCTTCTCCTGACTGGTCTGATAACGGTAACGGCTCTCCACTCCGGCTTTAATCCGCCCCTGGCTGTCCAGCGCCACCCCGGCCGCTTCCAGCCAGGGCATGCGGTGCGGGTGGAAGCCAAAGGCCATGATCACCGCCTCTGCCGGCATAACAAACTCGCTGCCGGGGATCGGCGTCGGGCGGCGTCTTCCGCCGGCGTCCGGCGCGCCAAGCTCGGTGCGCAAAAAGCGAACCCCGTTCACCCGTCCGTTCTCGTCCAGCTCAAGCGTCACCGGCTGGACGTTAAACTCAAAGAGCGCCCCCTCTTCGCGGGCGTTTTTGACCTCTTTTTTCGAGCCCGGCATGTTGGCTTCATCCCGCCGATAGGCGCAAGTCACCTGGCGGGCGCCATGGCGCAGCGCGGTGCGCACGCAGTCCATCGCCGTATCGCCGCCCCCCAGCACCACCACGTTCAGCCCGGCGGTGTTGACATAAGGCTCCTGCGTCGATTCCGCCAGCCCCATCACCTGTTTGGTGTTGGCGACAAGAAACGGCAGCGCATCGTAGACCCCGGGCGCCTCTTCATTCGGCAGGCCGGCCTTCATGGAGCGATAGGTTCCGGCGCCGACGAACACCGCGTCATACTCAGCCAGCAGCGTCGCCAGGGGGATATCTTTCCCCACCTCGCAGTTGAGCTCAAAGTGGACGCCCATCTCGCAGAAAATCGCCCGCCGCCGGGCCAGCAGTGACTTATCCAGCTTGAACGCCGGAATGCCGAAGGTCAGCAGGCCGCCGATCTCCGGATGACGGTCAAAGACCACCGGCTGTACGCCGTGGCGCACCAGCACATCGGCGCAGGCCAGCCCGGCCGGTCCGGCGCCGATAATCGCCACCCGTTTGCCGCTCGGCTTAACCTGCGAGAGGTCCGGACGCCAGCCGCTGGCCAGCGCCTGGTCGGATATAAATCGCTCAATATTGCCGATGGTGACCGCGCCGCTTTCATCGCGCAGGGTGCAGGCGCCCTCACACAGCCGGTCCTGAGGGCAGACGCGGCCGGTGATCTCCGGCAGACAGTTGGTCTGATGGGACAGGGCGACCGCGGCGGCGATATCCCCTGCCTTCACCAGCTCGACCCACTGCGGAATGTGGTTATGCAGTGGACAGGTCCATTCACAGATGCTGTGTTCTCCACATTTCAGGCAGCGGGCGGCCTGCTGCCTGGCCTGCGTCGGGGTGAACGGCTGATAGATCTCCTCAAAGTGGCTCTTACGCGCCTCCGCCGCCAGCTTATCCGGCTCTCCGCGCGGCGGCGTCATCGCCATTTGCCTGGCCTTCTCGCCGGCGTCGGGCTGCCTGGCGGGGGCCGCGCCGCGCTGCCACGGCTGCGCCTCCTGGCAGGCCGACCGCAGACGCCGCTGCCTGGCCAGCGTGGTCAATGTCTCATCGTCGGCGAGGCTCAGCGCCTGCGCCGGACAGTTTTCCACACAGGCCGGTCCCGCCTCGCGGCCCGCGCACAGATCGCATTTTTGCGCGCTGGCTTTCACCTGGCCTGCGGCTTGCGGCGTGACCACGACCTGCATCACCCCGAACGGGCAGGCCACCATGCAGGATTTACAGCCAATGCATTTCTCCTGACAGACCTGAACGCTGTCGCCAGCCTGGGCGATGGCGCCGTTGGGGCAGCTGCGGAGGCAGGGGGCGTCTTCGCAGTGGCGGCAGGTGATGGCGTTACGCTGCCCTTCTGCTTTAATCACGGTGATACGGGGCAAAAAGCGCTGCGGGGTCAGCGCATGTTGCTCCTCGTTATGCGCCATTACGCAGGCCACTTCGCAGGCCTGGCAACCGATACATTTTCGGCTATCGCTCAATATAAAGTGGTTCATGGCTTCCTTTTGTCTTATTGGTGAATAACCCCTTAATTCGCATGCCTATTTATTACCCGACAAGACGAGGCCGGAACAATGTTCATTTGCCCAGGATACCCTTTTTCTGGAAAGAATCCGTTTTGGATCAATTTTTTTGACTTAAATGAAATCAGGTTTCACACCGGCAAGGAATAATGCGTCCCCGGGTGCTGCGGGCGAAGCGGAGTGGCCGACCCGGCGGCAGGAAAGTTCGATGTTTCTTTACGATACGGCAAAAGCAACATGATAAATTACACTATCTCCTTAATTTCTCCACGATTGCCGGAGGCGCTGGGGCTAAAGTGGCACAGGCTGTGCAATAACAAGAACATGTGCATATGAGGTTTTTATTCTGATGGCGAATTTCTTTATCGATCGCCCCATTTTTGCGTGGGTGCTGGCAATCCTGTTATGCCTGACGGGCACCCTTGCCATTTTGTCGCTACCGGTTGAACAGTATCCCGATCTGGCCCCGCCGAATGTGCGGGTCACGGCCAACTATCCCGGCGCTTCCGCGCAAACCCTGGAGAATACCGTCACCCAGGTTATCGAACAGAATATGACCGGCCTCGATAACCTGATGTATATGTCATCCCAGAGCAGCGCCACCGGCCAGGCGACCATCACCCTCAGTTTTACCGCCGGTACCGACCCGGATGAAGCCGTACAGCAGGTGCAAAACCAGCTGCAGTCGGCGATGCGTAAGCTGCCGCAGGCGGTGCAAAACCAGGGGGTAACGGTGCGCAAGACTGGCGATACCAATATCCTGACCCTCGCCTTCGTCTCCACCGACGGCAGTATGGATAAACAGGATATCGCCGACTACGTCGCCAGTAACATTCAGGACCCGCTCAGCCGCGTCAACGGCGTAGGGGATATCGACGCCTACGGCTCGCAATACTCAATGCGCATCTGGCTCGATCCGGCAAAGCTCAATAGCTTCCAGCTGACCACCAAGGATGTTACCGACGCCATCAGTTCGCAGAACGCCCAGATTGCCGTCGGCCAGCTCGGCGGCACGCCTTCCGTCGATAAGCAGGCGCTGAACGCCACCATCAACTCGCAATCTCTGCTGCAAACCCCGGAGCAGTTTCGCAATATCACCCTGCGCGTCAATCAGGATGGTTCAGAGGTGACCCTCGGCGATGTCGCTACCGTGGAGATGGGGGCGGAGAAGTACGACTATCTTAGCCGCTATAACCGCCAGGCCGCCTCTGGCCTGGGAATTAAGCTCGCCTCCGGCGCCAACGAAATGGCCACCGCGGAGCGCGTGATCGCTCGCCTCAATGAGCTGTCGCAGTATTTCCCGCACGGGCTGGAATATAAAGTCGCCTACGAGACCACCTCCTTCGTGAAGGCTTCCATTACCGACGTGGTGAAAACCCTGCTGGAGGCGATCCTGCTGGTTTTCCTCGTGATGTATCTGTTCCTGCAGAACTTCCGCGCCACCCTGATCCCGACCATCGCCGTGCCGGTGGTGCTGATGGGCACCTTCGCGGTGCTTTATGCCTGTGGCTACAGCATCAACACCCTGACGATGTTCGCGATGGTGCTGGCTATCGGCCTGCTGGTGGATGACGCCATCGTGGTGGTGGAAAACGTTGAGCGCATCATGAGCGAGGAAGGCCTGTCGCCGCGGGAAGCCACCCGCAAATCGATGGGACAAATTCAGGGCGCGCTGGTGGGGATCGCGATGGTGCTGTCGGCGGTGTTTGTGCCGATGGCCTTCTTCGGCGGCACCACCGGCGCTATCTATCGCCAGTTCTCAATTACTATCGTCGCGGCGATGGTCCTCTCGGTGCTGGTGGCCATGATCCTCACCCCGGCCCTTTGCGCCACCCTGCTCAAACCGGTTAAGCCAGGTGAATCTCATGAGAGAAAAGGCTTCTTCGGCTGGTTCAACCGCACCTTTAACCGCAGCGCCAGCCGCTATGAAACCTTCGTCGGCAAAATTCTTCATCGCTCGCTGCGCTGGATGCTGATCTACGTCGTTCTGCTCGGCGGGATGGTGTTCCTGTTCCTGCATCTGCCCACCTCATTCCTGCCGCTGGAGGATCGGGGAATGTTCACCACCTCGGTACAGTTGCCGAGCGGCAGCACCCAACAGCAGACGCTGAAAGTGGTGCAGAAAGCGGAAGATTACTTCCTCAATAACGAGAAGCAAAACGTGGAGTCGGTGTTCGCTACCGTTGGCTCCGGCCCCGGCGGCAACGGGCAGAACGTAGCCCGTATGTTCGTGCGCCTCAAAGACTGGGACCAGCGCGATCCGCAAACCGGCTCCTCCTTTGCCATTATTGAACGCGCCACCAAAGCGTTTAATCAGATCAACGAAGCCCGGGTCATCGCCAGCAGCCCGCCGGCGATCAGCGGCCTCGGCAGTTCGGCAGGCTTCGATATGGAGCTGGAAGATCACGCCGGTAAGGGGCACGATGCGCTGATGGCGGCGCGCGATACGCTGCTTGAGCTGGCGGGTAAAAACCCGCTGTTGACCCGGGTCCGGCATAACGGGCTCGACGACAGCCCGCAGCTGCAGGTCGATATCGATCAGCGTAAAGCTCAGGCGCTGGGCGTCTCCATTGACGACATCAACGATACGCTGCAAACCGCGTGGGGGTCGAGCTACGTCAACGACTTTATGGATCGCGGGAGAGTGAAGAAAGTCTACGTCCAGGCGGCGGCGAAATATCGAATGCTGCCTGACGATATCAATCTCTGGTACGTCCGCAACAGCAGCGGCACGATGGTGCCGTTCTCGGCCTTCGCCACCTCGCGCTGGGAGACCGGCTCGCCGCGTCTGGAGCGCTACAATGGCTATTCGGCGGTGGAGATCGTCGGTGAGGCGGCGCCGGGCATCAGTACCGGTACCGCGATGGACATGATGGAGAAACTGGCCGCGCAGCTGCCAACCGGCTTTGGCCTCGAATGGACCGCCATGTCCTATCAGGAACGCCTCTCCGGCGCTCAGGCGCCGGCCCTGTACGCGATTTCTCTGCTGGTGGTGTTCCTGTGCCTGGCGGCGCTGTACGAGAGCTGGTCGGTGCCGTTCTCGGTGATGCTGGTGGTCCCGCTCGGGGTGATTGGCGCCCTGCTGGCGACCTGGATGCGCGGCCTGGAGAATGACGTTTACTTCCAGGTGGGCCTGTTGACGGTGATCGGCCTGTCGGCGAAAAACGCCATTCTGATCGTCGAGTTCGCCAATGAGCTCAACGAGAAAGGCCAGGATCTGCTCAGCGCCACGCTGTCGGCCTGCCGTCAGCGCCTGCGCCCCATTCTGATGACCTCGCTGGCGTTTATCTTCGGCGTCCTGCCGATGGCCACCAGCACCGGAGCCGGCTCCGGCAGCCAGCATGCGGTCGGTACCGGGGTGATGGGCGGGATGATCTCCGCCACCGTGCTGGCCATCTTTTTCGTACCGCTGTTCTTTGTGCTGGTGCGCCGCCGCTTTCCGCTGAAGGAGCGTCCGCAATAAACCGTCGGGCGTCGGCGGCGAGCCGGAATAACAGAAAAGGCGACCTGGATGGTCGCCTTCTTTATGCGTTCAGAACCATGACGCGCTTATTTACGTCGCGTTATTCCCCTGCTCACATTGCGGAAATTTATTTACGAAGCATGCCTTCAATAAAATCTTTCCAGTTCCCCAGTTCATGTTCAATCATAATAGCCTCTCTTATTATTATGGTCGATTCTATATAACTTCATTGCTGATGGGAAGTTGAGCTCCCCTATTGCTCTGATTGTCTTGTGGACCGCTGACAGAGATAAAACCTCTGGTTGCCGCCACTATGCCGTCTCGTATGTAAAAATTATGTGACGCATAGCACCATCAGGCAACATTTTCGTAATATTGTTAGTGCCCTCACATCATGCCCGCGACTGGGCGAATTTTAATCACCCGAAAACATGGCATAAGATACCCGGTAAAAAGTTATATTTATTCATCTGAATCACGTATTATTTCAATAAGGCTTATATATTCGGAAATATCTGAGTTAACCGCTTAATTGAATGTTAAAGGTTTATCTATGCTCACCATGTACGGAATTAAAAACTGCGATACCATTAAAAAAGCCCGCCGCTGGCTGGAAGCGCATCAGATTGACTATCGCTTCCATGACTACCGCGCCGATGGCCTCGACCGCGCGCAACTGGATACCTTTATTGCCGAACTGGGCTGGCAGGCGCTGCTGAACACCCGCGGCACCACCTGGCGCAAGCTGGACGAATCGCTGCGCAACAGCATCGATAATGCCGATGCCGCCGCCGCATTGATGCTGGAAATGCCGGCGATTATCAAACGCCCATTGCTCTGCGCGCCCGGTCGTCCTATGCTGCTGGGTTTTAGTGAAGCAAGTTATCAGCAGTTTAACGAGGTATAGTCTATGTCTTGCCCGGTCATTGAGCTGGCTCAGCAGCTTATTCGCCGCCCTTCCCTTAGCCCCGATGATGCGGGATGCCAGGCGTTAATGATTGAACGCCTGCGTGCGATCGGCTTTACCGTTGAACCGATGGATTTCGGCGATACGCAGAACTTCTGGGCCTGGCGCGGCCACGGCGAGACGCTGGCCTTCGCCGGCCACACCGACGTGGTCCCGGCAGGCGACGCCGACCGCTGGATCAATCCGCCGTTCGAACCCACCATCCGCGACGGGATGCTGTTTGGCCGCGGGGCGGCAGATATGAAAGGCTCGCTGGCGGCGATGGTGGTTGCCGCTGAGCGTTTTGTCGCGCAGTACCCGAACCACCGGGGCCGGCTGGCGTTTTTGATTACCTCTGATGAAGAGGCCAGCGCCAAAAACGGCACCGTCAAAGTGGTGGAGACGCTGATGGCGCGTAACGAGCGTCTGGACTACTGTCTGGTCGGCGAACCCTCCAGTACCGAAGTGGTCGGCGATGTGGTGAAAAACGGCCGCCGCGGCTCGCTGACCTGCAATCTGACCATTCACGGGGTACAGGGCCATGTCGCCTATCCGCACCTTGCCGATAACCCCGTCCATCGCGCGGCGCCGATGCTGGCGGAGCTGGTCACTATCGAGTGGGATAAAGGCAATGAATACTTCCCGCCGACCAGCATGCAGATTGCCAACGTGCAGTCCGGCACCGGCAGCAACAACGTGATCCCTGGCGATATGTTCGTCCAGTTCAACTTCCGCTTCAGTACGGAACTGACGGACGAGATGATCAAAGCCCGGGTGGTCGCCCTGCTGGAAAAATACCAGCTGCGTTACAGCGTGGAGTGGTGGCTCTCCGGCCAGCCGTTCCTCACCGGACGGGGCAAGCTGGTGGATGCGGTCGTCAACGCGATTGAGCACTATAATGAGATCAAACCGCAGCTGTTAACCAACGGCGGCACCTCAGACGGACGGTTTATCGCGCGCATGGGGGCGCAGGTGGTAGAGCTGGGCCCGGTGAACGCCACGATTCACAAAATTAATGAATGTGTGAACGCCGCCGACCTGCAGCTGCTGGCGCGGATGTATCAACGCGTAATGGAACAGCTGGTCGCCTGACGTACTGACGTAAAGAGGAAGCGCGCATGGAATGGCTTATTAAACACTGGTGGATTCTGGTGCTGGTCTTTTTGGTGGGGGTAATTATCAACGTGATTAAAGATCTGAACCGCGTTGACCACAAAAAATTCCTCAACAACAAACCCGATCTGCCGCCGCACCGTGATTTTAACGATAAATGGGACGATGACGACGACTGGCCGAAGCACGACCAGTCGAAGAAACCGTAAGTTTGCCTTTATCGCGGTACCGCCCGCCTGTAACCCCGGCCGCCGGGGTTACAGCATTTCGATGATATCGTCCCCTTTCGGCGTACTGCCGCTCAGCGCCTCATCAAAATAGTGCTTCGGCACGGTATAGCGCAGTCGCTCAATCGCGAACTGCATGCTGCGATCGTCGATGGCATGCCCCAGATCGTCAACAATATCTAAAGTCACGTCGCCCCCCGCCTGCAACAACGCCTCCTGAGCCGACACCGCCCACGCCAGATCGATAACCCGATCGTCACCACCGTGGATCAGGTGAATAGTGGTGGCCGTCGTTGCAGTGACCGGCAGCGTCGCGTAGCGGCCATTAAAGGCGATCACCCGCGAAGCCAGATCCGGCGCTGCTTTGATGCTCTCCAGCGACATGATCGCCCCCTGAGAGAAGCCGATCAGCGCGGTGGCCAGCGGGCTGACGCCGCTCTTTTCCTGCCAGTAGCGCACAATGTCAATAAAGGTCGGCATAATGGCGTCGATACGCTGCTGACGATTCTCTTCCGTCACTCCCTGCACCGAAAACCACTGCCGGCCGTTGGGACCGCAAGGCTCCACCCCGCCAATGCTAACGATCAGCGCATCAGGAAACTGCGGCGCGAACCAGCTGCCAATTTGCCCCATGGAGACCGGGTTATCCCCCACGCCATGAAACAGCAGCAACAGCTGTTGCGCAGGCGTCGCAGGGCTTTGAACAATAAAATGATCGTGTTTCATGGCTGTCTCCTTTGTGTATGCGGGCAGTGTACGCCGCTCGCCAGATATGACCATGCCATTTAACTGAATGAGTTAGTTAAAAAAATTGCAGGTGCGCTACCTGCAGACGCAGCGCCTCAGCGCGCGCTGCATCGAGGAAGCGCAAAGCGTCAGCGGCCTCCTGACGCCATCTCGCCAGCAGCGCTTTACGCCCTGTTAGCTGCAGCGCGGCGCAGAGTTCGGCCTCTTCTTCCCCCTGCAGGCGCCCGCGCAGCGCCGGCAACGGCATGTCGACCTGCATCAGCAGACGATTGAGGCAACCCAGCGCCGCGGCCAGCGGGCGATGGGCGAAGGCAAAGCTGGCCGCTTCCAGCCAGTCCTCATCACTAAGCATAGCCCCTGAAACGGCCGGCAGCGGCGCGGGCGCGTCCCGCCACGGGCGCAGCCAGTATTCATCGCGTTGTAGCCGCTGCGCCTCCCGCTGCGCGAGCTGATGCCCCGCTGCACTCAGCGGGAACAGAGCCATCGCGGTATAGCATCCGCTGCTGGCCTCGCGATGAGTGCCCAGCCGCACGAGGATAAACCCGCAGCGTTGCCAGAAGCGCCACAGCTCAGGGGTATAGCCAAAGCTGACGGAGAGATAGTCATAACCTGCGGCATCGGCGGCGATATCCGCGATCATCTGCTGCCCCAGCCCTTCGCGCTGGCGGGCGGGGTGGACGGCGATCCGACTGACCCGCAGCCCGCGCAGCGTCGCCGCGAGGGGACTGCCGCCATGCGCCGCCAGCGACTGGGCGACCAGGTTCCCTCGCGGCCGGCGAAAACCCGCCCACACCGCCCGGCTGAGTTCAGGAGAAAGTCCCCCCTCTGCCACCAGCCACAGCGCGCCCGCCACCGCGCCGCCGGCGCGTGCACAGCGGAAAGCCTGGCCCGGCGCGTCCATCATGCGCCGCAGATCGAGAGGAGAAGTGCGGTAATGCGCCCCGGACAACAGCTGGTACATCGCCTCCGGCAGCGCCGGCCGCGTTTGCCAGCTGGACTGATCGACCTCTTCCACGGCAACCTCCCCCGTCGGCGCATCGCGAAATGCCTCATCGCTGAAGATCAGCAGCTGACTGATGGCTGACTCCAGCGGGCAGCCCACTGCCCAGCGGATCGGCGCGCTCAGGCTGAACGACTGCAGATGGGGCAGGCTGGCGCAAAATTTCAGCAGGAACCCGCGCCCGGTGCCCTCATAACCCTGCACCGTCGTGGTGAGTAGCGTGCGGGGAAAACGGCTTACCAGCTGCCGGAGAAGCGGAGCCGGAATGGCCGCGGCCTCATCGACAATCAGCCAGGACGCCGTTTCTTTCGACGACAGCAGCGCATCAGGCGCCATAAAGCGAAACGCCTCGCCGGCAAAGCTCGCTAGCACATCGACGGCGCTGCGGGTCGGGGCGGTAACGATGGCCTCGCCCGCGAGCTGGCGCAGCAACATGCCAGCGAGGGCGGATTTGCCTCGCCCTCGTTCAGCCGTCACCGCCGCGATACCGGGCGGTAGACGCAACAATTGCGCAAG
Organism: Klebsiella sp. K5-204; assembly: GCF_030128585.1. Taxonomy (NCBI): domain Bacteria; kingdom Pseudomonadati; phylum Pseudomonadota; class Gammaproteobacteria; order Enterobacterales; family Enterobacteriaceae; genus Klebsiella; species Klebsiella sp. K5-204. The sequence goes on along the minus strand of NZ_JAKUZS010000006.1, from coordinate 113,467 downwards.
GATCGCCGCCTGTTCGGCCAGCGGGTGACCCTCGGCGGGATGCCAGTCAGGGCGCGGGACGGCCAGCGGGAGCCGCGGCGAGTCCGACTGCCGCCAGAGCAGCACATCGGGGTCGGCGATAAACTGCCGACAGCAGCGGAGAACAAAGTGGGGGGTAGAGATCGGGTCGGGCGTATCGCTCCAGCGCAGGGAGTCCTCATCCACCCGGGACGGCCAGTCGGCGAAGGGGGGCGTCAGCAGCACCAGCCAGCTTCCCGCCCGCAGGGTACCGCTCAGGGCCGCCAGGGCGGCTACATCAAATCCGCGCCGGGCATCGAAAAAGGCGTGCATGACTTCCCGCCCCAGCAGCGTCTTCAGGGCGCCAGGCGCCACCCCGGGCGCGAAAACCGGCTCGGGGCCCACCCACAGGCCATCGCCGGCGAGCCTCTCCCGCAGCGCCTGCGCCTGCTGCAGCGTCCAGGCCTCGTCGCCGCTGAGTACCAGCAGGCGGCGAATTCCCTCCCGCGCCATCTGCGCGGTGAGGTCAAGCAGCGCGTCCATCATCGGTGGCGATTACAGGGCGCTGCCGAAGGTGTTGCACTGCGCCGGGTCGCCGCTGTCGAAACCGCGTTTGAACCAGGTGTAGCGCTGTTTTGACGTGCCGTGGGTAAAGCTGTCCGGTACCACCCGCCCCTGGCTCTGCTGCTGCAGACGGTCATCGCCGATCGCCTCGGCGGCGTTCAGCGCCTCCTGCAGATCGCCGGTTTCCAGAATATCCTGCTGCTGCATATTATGGCCCCAGACGCCGGCGAAGCAGTCTGCCTGCAGCTCCATCTTAACCGACAGCCGGTTGGCTTCGGCCTCGGTGGCATGCTGCTGTTGCTGGCGGACTTTCGGCTCAATGCCCAGCAGTTTTTGTACGTGATGACCCACTTCATGGGCAATGACGTACCCCTGGGCAAAGTCGCCGTCGGCGCCCAGTTTATTTTTCATCTCATCGTAGAATGACAGGTCGATATAGACCGTGCTGTCGGCAGGACAGTAGAACGGCCCCATCACCGACTGGCCGGTACCGCAGCCGGTACGGGTCGCGCCGCGGTAGAGCACCAGCTTTGGCTGGGGGTACTGGCGGCCCATCTTTTCAAAGATCGGTCCCCAGGTATCTTCGGTGGTGGCCAGGATCACCGAAGTAAACTTCGCCGCTTCATCGTCTTTCGGACTGATGGAGCGCTGCGTGGAGGTCTGCTGCTGCGGCATCGGTTCGCCGGTCAGCATGCCGGTCAAATCCACGCCGTAATAGCCTGCCACCAGCACAATAATCAGCAGCACAATGCCGCCCTTCCCGCTCGGCAGCCGGAAGCCGCCGCCCCCGCCGCCAAACGGCGAGCCCGATTGACCGCGTCGATCTTCAACATTGTCGCTTTCGCGACGCCCTTGCCAGCGCATAAGCACCTCATTCCCTGTTATGTATCAATAGCAGAGATCGTAGGCGGTTCAGCGCAGGATTACCACAGGAAACAGCAAGAGACGCCAGAAGATGAGACCATCTTCTGGCGGCGGGCGAGTTAGTCGAGCTTAACGCCCAGGCGGTGAGCCACTTCTTCGTAGGCTTCGATCAGGCCGCCAAGGCTCTGGCGGAAGCGGTCTTTGTCCATTTTATCAAGGGTGTTTTTGTCCCACAGGCGGCTGCCGTCCGGCGAAAACTCATCGCCCAGCACCACTTCGCCTTTGAACAGACCAAACTCCAGCTTAAAGTCCACCAGAATCAGACCGGCGTCATCGAACAATTTTTTCAGCACGTCGTTGGCTTTGTAGGTCATCTCGCGCATCCGCGCCAGATTCTCTTTACTCACCCAGCCGAAGGTTTCGCAGTAGGAGTCGTTGACCATCGGATCGTGCATGGCATCGTTTTTCAGGAACAGATCGAACAGCGGCGGATTCAGCTCGATACCTTCTTCAATGCCTAAACGTTTTACCAGCGAGCCTGCCGCACGGTTACGCACCACGCACTCCACCGGCACCATATCCAGTTTTTTCACCAGGCATTCGGTATCGGAGAGCAGCGCTTCCATCTGGGTAGGGATGCCCGCTTCTGCCAGTTTGCTCATAATGAAGTGGTTGAACTTGTTATTCACCATGCCTTTACGATCGAACTGCTCGATGCGCGCGCCATCACCTGCTGACGTATCGTTACGGAATTCCAGTACCAGCAGGTCCGGATTATCGGTGCTGTATACTGTCTTCGCCTTACCACGATACAACTCAGCTTGCTTTTTCATCTTTCACTACTCCAGTGATATTGAGCCTAAAAATACGTTTCCACCTATACACAAAATCATTCAAAGTGCATCGAGGCGGCAACTGAGCGAATCCCCAGGAGCTTACAAAAGTAAGTGACTGGGTTGAACGAAGGCGGCCAACAAAGAGGCAATTTGAAGGATGATGTGTATACGCACACGTTTGCGTCACTATATATTAAAAGGGCCGGATTGCTCCAGCCCTTTTGATTACTTGTTAAATGCGGCCTGGAATACGGCTACCAGAGCGTCATTTTGCGACTGCGTCAGGGTATGGCCTTTCGGGTCGATGAACTGCAGGCTACTGCGGTTATCGAGGTCGCCGACCTGAAGTTTGTAGTCACCGGAGACCAGCTGCGGGTCGCGTGCGCCCAGCTCCTGCCAGCTGCTGTCAGACAGCGGCTTGTAGGTCAGCGCCATGCTGCCCTGAGAGCGCGTGCTGTCGGTCACTTTCATTCCCACTTTCTCGAGGGCGCCCGGCAGACGCTGCCACACCATGTTAAACGGCGCGCGAACGACGAGCATTGGCAGGCCAGTATCGTCGGCAGCGCTCTGCACGTCGAAGGTGGCGCCCGCGCTGCGCTGAGCGGCGTTCTGGGCGCTGGTGGCGTTCATGTCCAGGCCTTCCGAAATGACGTTCAGCATGGCGGTGCTGTAGCGCTGCAGTGACGCCGGATCGGCAACCGGTTTACCCGCCTGCTCCAGATTCACCAGCTTGACCACAACCGCTTGCTGATAGCCCTGCGGTTTGACGGAGATTTGATAACGACCGCGATACTGCTGATCTTCATCAAGACGGTTCCACTCAACCCAGTCGGTGTTCAGCGTCTGGCTCGCATCATCGCGCTTGGCGATAACGTAGTTCTTCGACTGAAGAATGCTGGTAACCTGCGCCCACAGCGAACCACTGCGGCCGTTTTCGACCATCAGCGTCGCGGTATCGCCGTTGAACTGGGTGCGGGCGCCGCTAACCAATGCCAGCGGCTGCGCCGGCGGGCGAATGTCCAGCGCCTTGCCGACCGCGCCGGTGCTGTTGGCCACCGGAATGTTGTAATCACCCACCTGAATCGGCAGGATCATCCCCGCCGGCGCGTGAAGTTCGCTCAACGGTGACGCCTGTAAATAGGCCTCATCACCGCTCACCTGACGCTTATAGCGCGAGTCGGAACTACAGGCCGCGAGGAGTAGAACCAGCGAAACACCCGCAACCTTCGCCAGGCGCGACTTCTGTACTGAGTAAGCCATCAAATCTCCCTAAACTTTACAGCAAACCGGCATGCTTCAGCGCGGCGGTAACGGCTTCACGACCCTGGTCGGTGATAGGCGTCATCGGCAAGCGCAGCGTATCGGTCGCCACAAGACCCAACGCCTTGCATCCCCATTTCACCGGGATAGGATTGGGTTCGACAAATAATTTTGTATGCAATGGCATCAGACGCTGGTTAATCGCCCGGGCTTCGGCAAATTGACCCGCCAGCGCCAGACGGCACATGTCGGCCATTTCGCGCGCCGCCACGTTGGCGGTAACGGAAATCACGCCCACGCCGCCGAGCTGCATAAAGTCCATACCGGTCGCATCGTCACCGCTCAGCAGAATAAAGTCGTCTGAAACCAGCTCTTTGATCTGGTGAACACGACTTAAGTTCCCTGTTGCTTCCTTAATACCGACAATATTTTTAATTTGCGCCAGACGGCCAACGGTTTCCGGCAGCATATCGCAACCGGTACGGGACGGCACATTATACAGAATTTGCGGCAGGTCAGTATGTTCGGCGATAGCTTTAAAGTGCTGGAACAGGCCTTCCTGGGTCGGACGGTTATAATAAGGAGTGACCGTCAGGCAGCCGACTACGCCGCTGTCGTTAAAACGTTTGGTCAGGCTAATCGCCTCTGCGGTTGCATTGGCTCCCGTTCCCGCGATAACCGGGATACGCCCGTCAGCCAGTTCCAGCGTCATCATCACCACGTCGCCATGCTCTTCATGGCTCAGCGTTGCGGATTCACCGGTAGTCCCTACCGAAACGATCGCCGAGGTTCCGTTGGCGACATGGTAATCAATCAGTTTTTTCAGGCTTGTCCGGCAGACATTACCGTTTTCATCCATCGGCGTGACAAGCGCTACAATACTTCCCGTGAACATGGGCCATCCTCAGAGCAGAAGTGCGACAAGATTCTCAATGTTACGTTTGGAGCTGCAATAAAAGCAAGAGACCCGACGCCATCAGGGATGTTGTATGGCGGTTTTTTTTATGCTTTCCTAATGTTACCTCACCTTTTTAAAGGAAGAACAGGTTTGACAGCCTCATTACAACACTATCTGGTTATTACCGCCCTGGGGGCTGACCGTCCCGGCATCGTGAATACGATCACTCGCCACGTCAGCAGCTGCGGTTGTAATATCGAAGACAGCCGGCTGGCCATGCTCGGTGATGAGTTTACGTTTATCATGCTGCTTTCCGGTTCGTGGAATGCGATTAACCTGATCGAATCAACCCTGCCGCTGAAAGGCGCGGAGCTGGAGCTGTTGATCGTGATGAAACGCACCACCGCGCGCCCGCCGCAGGCCATGCCAAACACCGTCTGGGTCCAGGTTGAGGTGCCGGACTCACCGCATATCATCGAGCGCTTCACTGCCCTGTGCGATACATGGAATATGAATATCGCGGAACTGGTGTCCCGCACGCAGCCGGGAGACGGCGATTCCGCGCAGCTTTTTATCCAGATAACGGCTCACAGCCCTGCGACGCAAAATGCAGCAAATATCGAACAAGCGTTCAAAGCCCTATGTACAGAACTCAACGCACAAGGCAGTATTAACATCGTTAATTATTCACAGCATGATGAACAGGATGGAGTTTAACCCATGACCCCACTGAAAGCCGGTGATCTTGCACCGAAATTTAGCTTACCGGACCAGGACGGCGAGGAAGTAAATTTAACCGACTTCCAGGGACAGCGTGTCCTGGTTTATTTTTACCCGAAAGCCATGACCCCGGGCTGCACCGTCCAGGCGTGCGGCTTGCGCGATAATATGGACGACCTGAAAAAAGCCGGTGTGGAAGTGCTGGGCATCAGCACCGATAAACCGGAAAAGCTCTCCCGTTTCGCCGAAAAAGAGCTGCTGAACTTTACGCTGCTGTCTGATGAAAACCATCAGGTTTGCGAGCAGTTTGGCGTCTGGGGCGAAAAATCCTTTATGGGGAAAACCTACGACGGGATCCACCGTATCAGCTTCCTCGTTGATGCCGATGGCAAAATCGAACACGTCTTTGATGACTTCAAAACCAGCAATCACCACGACGTGGTGTTGAACTGGCTGAAAGAAAACGCCTGATGCAAAGCAAGACGCCGGGGGAGAAAACCTCGCCCGGCGTCTTTTTTTATCCTCAATGCCTTAGTCGTCGTCGACGACCAGACCATCCGGCCAGGCATGCACCACCGCTTTAATTAACGTGGCCAGCGGAATGGCGAAGAAGACGCCCCAGAATCCCCACAAACCGCCAAAGATCACCACCGACAGGATAATCACCAGCGGGTGCAGATTCACCGCTTCCGAGAACAGCACCGGTACCAGCAGGTTACCGTCCAGTCCCTGAATAATCAGATAGACCGCGAACAGACTCCAGAACTCGGTGCCAGCGCCAAACTGAAACAGCGCCACCCCTACCACCGGAATGGTCACCACAAACGCGCCGATATAGGGGATCAGCACCGAGAAGCCCACCAGCACCGCCAACAGCAGCGAGTAGTTAAGGCCGAAAAGGATAAAGCCTATCCAGGTGGCGACGCTGACGACAATCATCTCCAGCACCTTACCGCGAATGTAGTTGGTGATTTGCTGGTTCATCTCCTTCCATACCTGCCCGGCCAGACCGCGGTTTCGCGGCAGCACGCGGCGTACCGCGTTGAGCATCTGCTCTTTATCCTTCAGCAGGAAGAAGACCATCAGCGGCACCAGCACCAGATAGACCGCCAGCGTGAGCAGCCCCACCAGCGAGGCGAGAGAATACTTGACCACCGAGTCGCCCACCGTCAGCATCCGGGTGCGCATATTTTCCGCCATCGCATCGATGATGCCGGCATCCATCAACGCCGGATAGCGCCGCGGCAGCGTGGCGGCGAAATCAGAGAGCTTGTTAAGCATGCCCGGCATATCGCGGATAAGGTAGATCCCCTGCTGCCAGGCCACCGGCAGCACCACAAAGGCCAGCAAGAGCAGAATACCCACAAAGAGGATTAGCACCAGCGAGGTCGCCCAGGTGCGCGACAGGCCGATGCGCTCCAGGCGAACGGTCGGCCACTCCAGCAGATAGGCCAGCACGATAGCCACCAGTAACGGGGCCAGCAGGCCGCTGAAAAAGAACATGATGCCGAAACCGGCAAGCAAAATAACCAGCAGCGCTATCGCCTCAGGGTCGCTGAATCGACGGCGGTACCACTGCATTAACATCTCGAGCATAAAACCTTCCCTGAAGCGCAACGCGGCGACAAACGGGGGAATTGTATCGAAATGTCACAAAAAAGACTTCGCTTTTTGATGCGCAGCAGACAAACCCGTCTCCGCCGTGAAGAACCTATTTTCAATGCGTCTAACGCCAGCTAAACTCGCTGGGATGCGGCCAGGGAACATTGCGTCGCACAATCGGTCAAACTGGCACACCCACATTACAGGACAGAGGTTATGTTCAGGCAGTTGAAGAAAACGCTGGTGGCGACCGTGATCGCGTCGCTGACGCTGGGTTCGTTAGGCCCTGCTTTTGCTGACTCCGCAGATACCCTGCCGGACATGGGGACCTCCGCAGGAAGCACGTTGTCGATTGGTCAGGAAATGCAGATGGGGGATTACTACGTCCGCCAGCTGCGCGGCAGCGCGCCGCTGATCAACGACCCTCTGCTGGTGCAATATATCAACGGGCTGGGCATGCGTCTGGTCTCGCATGCGAATTCGGTGCGCACCCCGTTCCACTTCTATTTGATTAATAACGACCAAATTAACGCCTTCGCCTTCTTCGGCGGCAATGTGGTCCTCCACTCCGCCCTGTTCCGCTACTCCGATAACGAGAGCGAACTGGCCTCTGTCATGGCGCACGAAATTTCCCACGTTACGCAGCGGCATCTCGCCCGCGCAATGGAAGATCAGAAACGCAATGCGCCGCTGACCTGGGTCGGCGCGCTGGGTTCAATTCTGCTGGCGATGGCCAGCCCGCAGGCCGGGATGGCGGCGCTGACCGGGACGCTGGCTGGCACCCAACAGGGCATGATCAGCTTCACCCGTCAGAACGAAGAAGAGGCCGACCGGATCGGTATTCAGGTTCTGCAACGCTCGGGATTCGACCCGCAGGCCATGCCGATGTTTATGGGTAAACTGCTTGATGAGTCGCGCTACTCAACGCGGCCGCCGGAAATGCTGCTCACCCACCCCCTGCCGGAAAGCCGGCTTGCCGATGCCCGTAACCGCGCCAACCAGATGCGCCCGGTTGTCGTGCAGTCCTCAGCGGACTTCTATCTGGCGAAGGCGCGTACCCTCGGAATGTACACCAACGGCGACAATAAGCTAGGCACCGATCTGCTCAACGCCTGGGATAAAGGCAATATCCGCCAGCAGCATGCCGCGCAGTATGGCCGCGCCCTGCTGGCGATGGAAAGCAACAACTTTGACCAGGCGCGCAAAACGCTGCAGCCGCTGCTCAGCGCCGATCCGCAAAATCCCTGGTATCTCGATCTGGCCACCGATATCGACCTCGGACAGAAGAAAACCGGCGACGCCATCAACCGCCTTAAAAACGCTCGTGAACTGCGCACCAATCCGGTGCTGCAGTTGAACCTGGCCAACGCCCTCCTGCAGGGCGGACAGCCCGGGGAAGCGGCGACCATCCTGAATCGTTATACCTTTACCTATAAAGAGGATGGCAACGGCTGGGACCTGCTGGCGCAGGCGGAAGGCGCCCTGGGTAATCGCGACCAGGAGCTGGCGGCGCGGGCAGAAAGCATGGCGCTGGTCGGCCAGCTGGAACAGGCGATTTCCCTGCTCAGCAGCGCCAGCTCGCAAGTGAAACTCGGTAGTCTGCAGCAGGCCCGCTACGATGCCCGCATCGACCAGCTACGTGAGCTACAGGCCCGCTTCCGCCCCTACCAAAAAATGTAAGGAGACCCCATGACCGACGCGGTAAAAATTTACCATAACCCACGCTGCTCGAAGAGTCGCGAAACGCTGAGCCTGTTGAAGAGCCACGGCATCGATCCTGAGGTGGTGCTTTATCTTGAGACGCCACCGGATGCCGGGACGCTGCGTCAACTGCTGCAGCTGCTGGGTATGGAGAGCCCCCGCGAGCTCATGCGCCAGAAAGAGGATCTGTATAAATCGCTCAATCTTGCCGACCCGGCGCTCAGCGACGCCGCGCTGATACAGGCGATGGTCGACAACCCTAAGCTCATCGAACGCCCAATTGTCGTCAGCCGCGGCCAGGCGCGTATTGGCCGACCGCCGGAGCAGGTCCTTGAGATCGTGAGCTAAGCCACCCGCGCCGCGCTTACGCGGCGCTTTTTTTACGTAGCTGATTCCAGATCTTCCACGCCAATCCCTCCCGCCCGTTTTGCAGTGCTACTGTTCATCTAACGCTCAATCCACTGGACGGATGAACATGAAAAAACCAACCTCAACGCCTCACGATGCCGTATTTAAGACCTATCTCTCCCACCCTGATACCGCCCGCGATTTTCTGCGGCTGTACCTGCCCGAGACGCTGCTTAAAGTGTGCGATCTGCGTACGCTGCATCTCGAGTCCGGGCATTTTGTCGAAGACGATCTGCGTCTCTTTTACGCCGACATTCTGTATTCCCTGAAAACCACGGCGGGAGACGGCTATATTTATGCGCTTATCGAACACCAGAGCACGCCCGACCGGCATATGGCCTTTCGTCTGATGCGCTACGCCATCGCCGCCATGCAGCGCCACCTTGATGCCGGCCACGATCGGCTGCCGCTGGTGATCCCTGTTCTCTTCTACCACGGTCTGGTAAGCCCCTACCCGTTCTCACTGCGCTGGCTCGATGAATTCGTCGCTCCGGAGCTGGCCGGCCACCTTTATCACAGGGCGTTTCCGCTGGCGGACATTACCGTCATTCCGGATGACGACATTGCCACCCACCAGCGCATGGCGACGCTGGAGTTACTGCAAAAACATATTCGACAACGCGATCTGGCGCAGCTCCTCGACAAACTGAGCGAATTATTATTGACTGGTCTGGCGACGGAATCGCAGGTACAAGCCCTGATGCACTATCTGGTGCAGGCAGGCAACGCGCGAGAGCCGATCAAGTTCATTCGCGAGCTGGCGTTACGTACGCCGCAGCACAAGGAGACGTTGATGACAATTGCGGAATATCTGGAACAGCAGGGTCTGGAGCGGGGCCTGGCGCAGGGACTGGCGCAGGGCCGTCAGGAAGGCCGGAAAGAAGAGGCGCAGCGTATCGCCGCCGCTATGCTACACAGTGGCCTGGCGCGCGACCTGGTCGCCCGGTTGACCGGGCTGACGGAGGAGGAACTGACTCCGCAGGCGGACTAGAGTTTAAGGATCTCTTTCACGAAGGGGATCGTCAGCTTGCGCTGAGCGGTAATCGAGGCATGATCCAGCTGATCGAGGGTCATAAATAGCGAGCGCATCTCGCGATCCAGCCGCTTCAGCAGGAAGCGGCACACGTCCTCCGGCATCTCAAAGCCGCGCAGTCTGGCGCGCAGCTGCAGGGCCTGCAGTTTGTCTTCATCCGACAGCGGCTGCAGCTTATAGATCTGCCCCCAGTCAAGCCGCGAGGCAAGATCCGGCAGACCAAGATTCAGTTGCCGCGGCGGCCGGTCGCCGGTGATCAGCAGCCGGGTTTTACCTGATTCCAGGATCCGGTTGTAGAGATTAAAGATGGCCATTTCCCAGGGCTCATCCCCGGCGACGCACTCGATGTTATCGATGCAGACCAGGGCCAGCTGTTCCATCCCCTCCAGCACCTCCGGCACAAACCAGGTGCGTTTATCCAGCGGCACGTAGCCCACGGCATCCCCGCGCTGGGAAAGCTCGGCGCAGGCGGCGTGTAACAGGTGGCTGCGACCCGCCCCTTCACGTGACCAGATATAAATATACCCGCTGTGTTCCTGGCGCAGTACGTTCTGGAGGGCAGCAAGTAGGGAAGGATTATCACCCGGCCAGAAACTCGCGAAGGTTTCGTCGTCAGGAAGATACAGTGGCAAAGAGAGCTGTGCCGGTGCGTTCAGATGGACCTCAACATAGGCTTACAGAAAAACGCGAAGAGTTTATCACAGATTTAGGTCCGGAGAGAACCGGGCGGGATCGCCGCCCGGTCAGACGATCGTTATTTAACCTCTTCGCTATCCGCGGCGTCGAGAACCACCTCTTCCGGACGCAGGACGCTGATAAGCTTGAAAATCAGGCTGAGTGCGATACCGACGATGGTGGCCAGCGCCATCCCTTTCAGCTCAGCGGCACCGATGTGCACTTTGGCACCGCTGACGCCGATGATCAGGATCACGGAGGTGAGGATCAGATTCTGCGCTTTGCTGTAATCCACCTTCGATTCAATCAGTACGCGGATCCCCGAGGCGCCGATCACCCCGTACAGCAGCAGCGACACGCCGCCCATCACCGGCACCGGGATGATCTGGATCGCCGCCGCCAGTTTGCCGACGCAGGAGAGCAGAATCGCAATGATCGCCGCGCCGCCGATAACCCAGGTGCTGTAGACGCGGGTAATCGCCATCACGCCGATATTTTCCCCGTAGGTGGTGTTAGGCGTCGAGCCGAAAAAGCCGGAAATGATCGTCGACAGGCCATTGGCAAACATCGAACGATGCAGGCCCGGGTCGCGGATCAGATCGCGTTTGACGATATTGGCCGTCACCACCAGGTGACCGACGTGCTCGGCAATCACCACCAGCGCAGCGGGCAGAATGGTGAAGATGGCGAACCATTCAAAACGCGGCGTGTAGAAGGTTGGCAGCGCGAACCAGTGCGCTTCGGCGATCGGGGTGGTATCAACCACTCCCATCACAAACGACAGCGCATAGCCCACCAGAACGCCAATCAGGATCGGGATAATCGCCAGGAAGCCGCGGAACAGGACCGAACCAAACACCGTCACCGCCAGGGTTACCATCGAGATAATAATGGTTTTGCTGTCCGGTGACTGGCCGTCGGCTGGCAGCAGCCCGGCCATATTGGCCGCCACGCCTGCCAGCTCCAGACCGATAACCGCCACGATGGCCCCCATCGCCGCCGGGGGGAACATCACATCCAGCCAGCCGGTACCGGCTTTTTTGACAATAAAGGAGACGAGGCAGAACAGCACGCCGCACATAATGAAACCGCCCAGCGCCACTTCATAGCCCAGCGGCAGCAGGAGCAGCACCGGAGAGATAAAGGCGAAACTCGATCCCAGATACGCCGGGATTTTGCCTTTACAGATAAAGAGGTACAGCAGCGTACCAATACCGTTGAATAGCAGCACGGTGGCCGGGTTGATGTGGAACAGGATTGGCACCAGCACCGTTGCGCCGAACATGGCAAACAGGTGCTGCAAACTAAGCGGGATAGTCTGTAAAAGCGGCGGTCTTTCACTCACCCCGATAGCACGGCGCGTCATAGTGTTTTCCTCTGAGATGGTTAGTTATGTGTGTTTTATTCAAAAAAAAGCCGACTCTCAAAGTCGGCTTATTTATCGTTATTCGATTATTTCGTACCAAAGATCTTGTCGCCGGCATCGCCGAGACCGGGAATGATGTACCCGTGTTCGTTCAGTCCCTTATCGACAGAGGCGGTATACAGCTCAACGTCCGGGTGCGCTTTCTCCAGCGCGGCAATCCCTTCCGGCGCCGCCACCAGCACCAGCACCTTGATGCTGGTGCAGCCGGCGTTTTTCAGCAGATCGATAGTGGCGATCATCGACCCACCGGTGGCCAGCATCGGGTCAACCACCAGCGCCATACGCTCATCGATGTTGGACACCAGCTTCTGGAAGTAAGGTACCGGCTCAAGGGTTTCTTCATTGCGATAAATACCCACCACGCTGATACGCGCGCTTGGCACGTGCTCAAGCACCCCTTCCATCATGCCGAGGCCTGCGCGCAGGATAGGCACGACGGTAATTTTCTTGCCCTTGATCTGCTCAACTTCCACCGGGCCGTTCCAGCCTTCGATGGTCACTTTCTCGGTTGCCAGATCGGCGGTGGCTTCATAAGTCAGTAAGCTGCCCACTTCTGAGGCGAGTTCACGGAAGCGTTTGGTGCTGATGTCGTGCTCGCGCATCAGGCCCAGCTTGTGTTTGACGAGTGGGTGTTTGACTTCCACAATCTTCATTCTCTTTCTCCTCTGAGGGGCAGCCACAAAAAAAATCGCGGGATTATACCGCTTTTTTCGGATTAGGCCATACCCATCTTGCTTGACGTATATCAAGCAAAGTGATTTAGAGACAAAAAAACCGGAGACGAGGCTCCGGTTTTAGCGCGGGGTTCTGCCGGGCGGCGCTAACGCTTACCCGGACTGGAAACCACGCAGGCCCGATAAGCGCAGCGCCATCGGGAAATTATAGCTGCTCCCCGTTGCTGGCAATCACCTTCTTATACCAGTCGAACGACTTCTTCTTACTGCGGTCCAGCGTGCCGTTGCCTTCATTATCTTTATCCACGTAGATAAAGCCGTAGCGTTTTTTCATCTCCCCCGTTCCGGCGGAAACCAGATCGATACAGCCCCACGGGGTATAGCCCATCAGGTCAACGCCATCTTCGACCACCGCCTTTTTCATCTCCGCGATATGGGCGGAGAGATAATCGATACGGTACTGGTCATCCACGCTGCCGTCCGCTTCACGAACATCGATCGCGCCAAAACCGTTTTCGACAATAAACAGCGGTAGCTGATAGTGATCCCAGAACCAGTTCAGCGAATAGCGCAGGCCGACCGGATCTATCTGCCAGCCCCAGTCCGACTTTTTCACGTACGGGTTGGAGACCAGGCTGGTGGTTTCATCATAATCGAGCAATGGGTTATCTTCGGTGGCTTTGGTGGCGAAGGACATATAGTAGCTAAAGCCGATGTAGTCGACACAGCCTTCGGTTAACGCCTGACGATCGGCTTCGGTCATGTCCAGGCTAAAGCCGCGGCGGGCAAAATAGTTGAGCAGATGCTGCGGATAGCGGCCGCGCACGTGGACGTCGGTGAACCAGTACCGGCGGTGCATGGCGTTCATCGCCATCATCATATCGTCCGGCGCGCAGGTCAGCGGATAGATGGGACACATGGCGATCATGCAGCCTATCTGCAGAGCAGGGTTGATCTCGCGCGCCGCTTTCACCGCCAGGGCGCTGGCCACCAGCTCATAATGTGCGGCCTGGTACATCACCGGTTCCCGATCTTCACCCGGCACATACTTCAGACCGGAGTTGGTGAAGGGGGCAAAGTCCTCATGGTAGTTGGTCTGGTTGTTGATCTCGTTGAAGGTCATCCAGTACTTCACTTTATGCTGGTAGCGGGTGAAGACGACCCTGGCGAAGCGCACGAAAAAGTCGATCAGCTTGCGGTTACGCCAGCCGCCGTACTCGGTGACCAGGTGATAGGGCATTTCAAAATGCGACAGCGTAATGACCGGTTCAATACCGTGTTTCAGACATTCGTCGAACAGATCGTCATAAAACTGCAGGCCAGCCTCGTTCGGCTCCTGTTCATCGCCCTGCGGGAAAATACGCGTCCAGGCAATCGAGGTGCGGAAACATTTAAAGCCCATTTCGGCAAACAGCGCCAGGTCCTGCGGGTAGCAATGATAAAAATCGATCGCCTCATGGTTCGGGTAGTTTTTCCCCGCTACCACGCCATCGGTGATTTCCCGCGGCACCCCGTGGGCGCCGGCGGTCATGACATCCGCCACGCTGACCCCCTTGCCCCCCTCCTGCCAGCCGCCCTCTAACTGATGCGCCGCCACCGCGCCGCCCCACAGAAAACCTTCTTTAAATCCGGACATAATCTCTCCCTAAGGTCGATCGTCGCCAGGCGAACGATAGTGCTGATTGAAATGGTAAACCGCGCCAATCAGGCCGGCATCATTGCCGTGACTGACGGTATCGAGATAGTCGGCAATGCCGAACCAGGCCAGATGCTGGCGCAGCAGCGTCAGAAATCCAGGGCGTTCCACAATGCCGCCGCCGATAAAAATAGTCTGCGGATCGAAGATATTGACGAGGTTATAAAGGCCATGGCCCAGGCCATTGAAGAACTCGGCGACCAAACGCTGGCAAACCGGGTCGCCGGCGTCGTAGCGGTCAAAAATCATTTCGCCAGTGACGCTATCCAGCGGCGCGCCAATATGTTCCGCATAGCGATGGCGCAGCACCCGCAGGGTGCAGTTTTCATTCATCGAGTAGCGACGGGGATCGCGTCCGCCGGGACGATCGGTTAGCATATAGCCGAACTCACCGGCGCGAAAACGCGCCCCGTGGATCAGCTGATGTTGGCAAAAAATCGCTCCACCGATGCCAGTGCCGATAGTGAGCACCAGAAAATTGGCCATTTCCGCCGCTTTGCCCTGCCAGCGCTCAGCCAGCAGCACACAGTTGGCGTCGTTTTCCACCGAGACCGGCAGCCCGGTTCGCGTCTCGAGCCACGATTTCATGGCGAAGTTGTCAAATCGACGGATAGCGCCGCCCATGGTGATAAAGCCGCTGTGCGGATCGACATAGCCCGGCGCGCTGATGGCTATACCTTCGCACGACGGGTGGGCCGCCAGCCACGACAGGATGGTCTGTAAGATATGATCGCCATCGCTGTCATTGATAGACTGCTTCGCGGTTTCCAGCAGCCTGCCGTCGCGGGTCATGACGCCCATCTTTAGCGCGGTGCCGCCGATATCAAATGCCGCAATCTTCATTCATCCCTCCCCTGTCGAGCATAATGCACCGGTGATCCACACGGCGGCCAACCACAGAAACCGGTTTCAGTCGTATGATGAGGATTCCCTGGCACTGAGGCAAGCACAAGGCTGTACCCGGTTTCATTTTCGTGAGCAGTATCAAATTTGACCATCCGCCAACGGTTTTACGCCGACTGTAAAGCAGGCTCGCAAACGTTTGCTTTCCCTGTTAGAATTGCGCCGATTTTTCTTGCTTACCGCAAACGCGTGGAGACTTCGCAGTGACCGACAAAACCTCTCTCAGCTATAAAGATGCCGGCGTGGATATTGATGCAGGCAACGCTCTCGTCGACCGTATTAAGGGCGTGGTGAAGAAAACCCGTCGCCCGGAAGTGATGGGTGGACTGGGCGGATTCGGCGCGCTGTGCGCACTGCCGCAGAAATACCGCGAGCCGGTACTGGTCTCCGGCACCGACGGCGTCGGTACCAAGCTGCGTCTGGCAATGGATCTGAAGCGTCACGACACCATCGGCATCGACCTTGTCGCCATGTGCGTGAACGACCTGGTGGTTCAGGGCGCTGAGCCGCTGTTTTTCCTTGATTATTACGCCACCGGTAAACTGGACGTCGATACCGCAGCCAGCGTCATCAACGGCATCGCCGAAGGCTGCCTGCAGTCCGGTTGCGCGCTGGTGGGCGGTGAGACCGCAGAGATGCCGGGGATGTACCACGGCGAAGATTACGACGTGGCGGGTTTTTGCGTCGGGGTGGTGGAAAAATCAGAAATCATCGACGGCAGCAAAGTCGCTGACGGCGACGTGCTGGTGGCGCTGGCCTCCAGTGGCCCGCACTCTAACGGCTATTCGCTGGTGCGTAAGATTATTGAAGTTAGCGGCGTTGACCCGCAGACCACCGACCTTGACGGCAAACCGCTGGCCGACCATCTGCTGGCGCCGACCCGCATCTATGTGAAATCGGTTCTCGACCTGATTGCCAGCGTTGACGTCCACGCCATCGCCCATCTGACCGGCGGCGGCTTCTGGGAAAATATTCCGCGCGTGCTGCCGGACAACACCCAGGCGGTGATTGATGAGTCTTCCTGGCAGTGGCCGTCCGTCTTCAACTGGCTGCAAACCGCCGGTAACGTCAGCCAGCATGAGATGTACCGTACCTTTAACTGCGGCGTGGGGATGGTTATCGCCCTGCCGGCTGCAGAAGCAGACAAGGCCATTGCCCTGCTGAACGAGAAAGGTGAAAACGCGTGGAAAATCGGGTATATCAAAGCCTCCGATTCCGAACAGCGTGTGGTCATTGCATGAAAAACATTGTGGTGCTGATTTCCGGTAGCGGCAGTAATTTGCAGGCGATCATCGACGCCTGCGGCCGGAAACAGATCAACGGCACCCTGCGTGCGGTATTCAGTAACAAGGCCGATGCGTTCGGCCTTGAGCGCGCGCGCGCGGCCGGGATCCCGGCCCACGCGCTAGCGCAAAGTCAGTTTGCCGACCGGGAAGCGTTCGATCGTCAGCTGATGCATGAAATTGACGCCTACGCCCCGGATCTGGTGGTGCTGGCGGGCTATATGCGTATCCTTAGCCCCGCCTTCGTCAGCCACTATCAGGGACGTCTGCTGAACATCCACCCTTCGTTACTGCCGAAGTATCCTGGCCTGCATACCCATCGCCAGGTGCTGGAAAACGGTGACGAGGAGCATGGGACCTCGGTGCACTTCGTCACCGACGAGCTGGACGGCGGTCCGGTTATCCTGCAGGCCAAAGTGCCGGTCTTTGCTGGCGACAGCGAGGAAGAGGTCACGGCGCGGGTTCAGACCCAGGAACATGCCATTTATCCGCTGGTGATAAGCTGGTTCGTTGAGGGACGTCTGCGCATGGAGGGCAACCACGCCTGGCTGGATGAACGACAGCTTCCCCCCCAGGGCTATGCCGCTGAAGAATGAACAACAGCCCCGCCTTTCGCCATCGCGGGGCTTTTTTTTTAATTAAAATTGTTTATTAATCAAACATCTCACAGAAATAATTCTTCTTACTGTCATATAGTTGTGACACAGTAAATCGCTATGCAGAAAAATTCGTCATAATAGTCTACGTCCTGTGAGTAAAACGGAGTGTGAGCGGTAATGGGCCAGGAAAAGCTATACATCGAAAAAGAACTCAGCTGGTTGTCTTTTAACGAGCGCGTGCTGCAGGAAGCGGCGGACAAGAGTAACCCGCTGATTGAGCGCATGCGCTTCTTAGGGATCTACTCCAACAACCTTGATGAGTTTTACAAAGTGCGCTTCGCTGAGCTTAAGCGCCGGATTATTATCAGTGAAGAACAAGGCAGTACCGCCCATTCTCGCCACCTGTTAGGCAAAATCCAGGCCCGCGTTCTGAAGGCCGATCAGGAATTCGATAGTCTGTATAACGAACTGCTGCTGGAGATGGCGCGCAACCAGATCTTCCTGATCAATGAGCGTCAGCTGTCCGTCAATCAGCAGGCCTGGCTGCGCAACTACTTTAAACAGTATTTGCGCCAGCATATCTCGCCGATCCTGATTAACCGCGAAACGGACCTCGTGCAGTTTCTGAAAGATGATTACACCTATCTGGCGGTGGAGATTATCCGCGGGGAAAACATCAACTATGCCCTGCTGGAAATTCCGTCGGATAAGGTCCCGCGCTTCGTAAACCTGCCGCCGGAAGCGCCTCGTCGCCGTAAGCCAATGATCCTGTTGGATAACATTCTGCGCTATTGCCTGGACGACATCTTTAAAGGCTTCTTTGATTACGATGCGCTGAACGCCTACTCGATGAAAATGACCCGTGACGCCGAGTACGATCTGGTGCATGAGATGGAGTCGAGCCTGATGGAGCTGATGTCCTCCAGCCTGAAACAGCGCCTGACCGCCGAGCCGGTTCGCTTCGTCTACCAGCGCGATATGCCGGACGCGATGGTCGAAATGCTGCGCGATAAGCTCTCCATCTCCAACTATGACTCAATGCTGCCGGGCGGCCGCTATCACAACTTTAAAGACTTTATCGGCTTCCCGAACGTGGGTAAGGCCAATCTGGTCAATAAACCTATGCCGCGCCTGCGTCATCTGTGGTTTGATAAATTCCGCAACGGCTTCGACGCCATTCGCGAACGCGATGTGCTGCTCTACTACCCCTATCATACTTTTGAGCATGTGCTGGAGCTGCTTCGCCAGGCCTCGTTCGACCCCAGCGTACTGGCGATCAAAATCAACATCTACCGCGTGGCCAAGGATTCGCGCATCATCGACGCGATGATCCACGCCGCCCACAACGGTAAAAAAGTCACCGTGGTGGTGGAGCTGCAGGCGCGTTTTGACGAAGAGGCCAACATTCACTGGGCGAAGCGCCTGACGGAAGCGGGCGTTCACGTGATCTTCTCCGCGCCGGGCCTGAAGATCCACGCAAAGCTGTTCCTTATCTCGCGTAAAGAAGGCGATGAGGTGGTGCGCTACGCCCACATCGGCACCGGTAACTTCAACGAGAAGACCGCGCGGATCTATACCGACTATTCGCTGTTAACCGCCGATGCGCGCATTACCAATGAAGTCCGCCGGGTGTTTAACTTTATTGAAAACCCCTACCGCCCGGTTAGCTTCGATTACCTGCTGGTGTCGCCGCAGAACTCGCGTCGTCTGCTGTATGAGATGATCGACCGCGAGATCGCTAATGCGCAGAACGGGCAGCCGTCCGGTATTACCCTGAAGCTGAACAACCTGGTGGACAAAGGGCTGGTGGACAGACTGTATGCCGCCTCCAGCTCCGGCGTGCCGGTCAACCTGTTGATCCGCGGCATGTGCTCGCTGATCCCCGGTCTGGAAGGCATCAGCGAAAATATTCGCGTCATCAGCATTGTGGACCGTTTCCTCGAGCACGACCGGGTCTACTGTTTTGAAAACGGTGGCGATAAGCAGGTCTGGCTCTCCTCTGCCGACTGGATGACGCGTAATATCGATTATCGTATCGAAGTTGCCGCCCCGCTGCTCGACCCGCGCCTGAAACAGCGGGTGCTGGATATTTTTGATATCCTGTTCAACGATACGGTAAAAGCGCGCTATCTTGATAAAGAACTGAGTAATCGCTATGTGCCGCGCGGCAATCGCCGTAAAGTGCGCGCTCAGATGGCGATTTACGATTATCTCAAATCACTCGAACAACCCGACTAACCTATGCCAATAAACGAAAAAACCCCTCGACCGCAGGAGTTCGCTGCGGTTGACCTTGGTTCGAACAGTTTTCATATGGTGATCGCCCGTGTCGTTGACGGCGCCATGCAGATTATCGGAC
This sequence comes from Klebsiella sp. K5-204, assembly GCF_030128585.1. Lineage (NCBI taxonomy): Bacteria > Pseudomonadati > Pseudomonadota > Gammaproteobacteria > Enterobacterales > Enterobacteriaceae > Klebsiella > Klebsiella sp. K5-204. Next base: position 93,969 of record NZ_JAKUZS010000006.1, on the reverse strand, counting down.
GCCTGAAACAGCGCGTACATCTGGCCGATGGCCTCGATGAAAACTCGGTGTTGAGCGAAGAAGCCATGACCCGCGGGCTGAACTGCCTGTCGCTGTTTGCCGAACGCCTGCAGGGATTTTCTCCCTCCAGCGTATGCATCGTCGGGACGCATACGCTGCGTCAGGCGACCAATGCGGCGGAGTTTCTTAAACGCGCGGAAAAAGTGATCCCCTACCCGATCGAGATCATCTCCGGTAATGAAGAAGCGCGCCTGATATTTATGGGCGTGGAGCACACGCAGCCGGAGCGCGGCCGTAAGCTGGTGATTGATATCGGCGGCGGTTCGACTGAGCTGGTCATCGGTGAAGATTTTGAGCCCCGCCTGGTGGAAAGCCGCCGCATGGGGTGCGTGAGTTTCTCCCAGGCCTACTTCCCGGGCGGGACGATCAATAAGGAAAATTTCCAGCGCGCTCGCCTGGCGGCGGTACAAAAGCTGGAAACCCTGGCCTGGCAGTTCCGTATTCAGGGCTGGACCGTGGCGCTGGGCGCCTCCGGCACCATTAAAGCCGCCCAGGAAGTGCTGGTGGCTATGGGCGAGAAGGACGGGTTTATTACGCCGGAACGCCTCGAAATGCTGGTCAGTGAGCTGCTGAAGCATAAAAACTTCGACGCGCTCAGCCTGCCCGGCCTCTCGGAAGACCGTAAAGCGGTCTTTGCCCCGGGGCTGGCGATCTTGTGCGGCGTGTTTGACGCGTTAGCCATTAAAGAGCTTCGTCTGTCTGATGGCGCGCTGCGTGAAGGCGTGCTGTACGAAATGGAAGGCCGTTTCCGCCACCAGGATATTCGTAGCCGCACGGCGCAGAGTCTGGCGAATCAGTACAACATCGATCGCGAACAGGCGCGCCGGGTACTGGAAACCACCACCCTTATGCTGGAGCAGTGGCAGGAGCAGAATCCGAAGCTGGCCAATCCACACCTCGCGGCGCTGTTGAAGTGGGCGGTGATGCTCCATGAGGTGGGCCTGAATATTAACCACAGCGGCATGCACCGCCACTCGGCCTACATTCTGCAGAACAGCGACCTGCCGGGCTTCAACCAGGAGCAGCAGATGCTGATGGCCACGCTGGTGCGCTATCATCGCAAAGCGATAAAACTCGACGACCTGCCGCGCTTTACGCTATTCAGGAAAAAGCAGTTTCTGCCGCTGATCCAACTGCTGCGCCTCGGCGTGCTGCTGAATAACCAGCGTCAGGCCACCACCACGCCGCCGACGCTACGGCTGCAGACGGAAGCTCACCACTGGACGCTGACCTTCCCGCACAACTGGTTTAGCCAGAATGCGCTGGTGCTGCTGGATCTGGAAAAAGAGCAGCAGTACTGGGAAGGTGTGCCGGAGTGGCTGCTGAAGATTGCGGAAGAAGAGCCAGACGCCTGATCGCCTCTGTGGATAGCATTCGAGCCGGGCCATCGCGCCCGGCTTTTTACCGCTTCAGGCGCTCATTCCCTCCGCCAGCTGCGCCAGAGGTACCGGGACGCCAATATCATAGCCCTGCATATAATCGATCCCCAGCGCGATGACCGCCTGGCGTATCTCCGGCGACTCGACATATTCGGCCACCACCTGCATGCTCTTCATCCGCGCCAGACGACAGATAGAGTCTACCACCTGGTAATCAAGACTGCTGGCGAGCAGATTGCGAATAAAGCTGCCGTCGATCTTAAGAATATCGACGTTCATCGTTTTTAACCGCGCATAGCTGGCGTAGCCGGTACCAAAATCATCGATCGCCACCCGGCAGCCCAGCGCCCGCAGACGCTCTAATGTCTGGCAAACCAGCTCGGGGTTGCTGAGCGCATAGTTTTCGGTCAGCTCGAAGATAATCTGCCATGGCTCAATGTTATAGGCCTGCAGCAGGTTTTCCACCTCCTCGGGAAACTGACTGCGGCTCAGCGAGACCGGAGAGAGGTTGATCGCCAGCCGCAGACCGGGCAGCGCCCGCCGGTTGGCATCCATAAAGGCCAGGGTGTGCTCAATGACCCACTGATCCACGCGCGTGGACAGCCCAAACTCGTGCGCCACCGGCAGGAACTCGTTTGGCCCTGTCAGCTCCCCCGACTCCCCTTTCATCCTCAACAACACTTCATGGTAGTTGTCGCCGCGAATACCCTGGATAGGCTGCGCCATCAGGACAAAATGGTCTTGCTCCAGCGCCTTGAGGATGCGGTTCATCATCGCCACTTTGTCTTTCAGATCCTGCTGGACATGCCCGGCGCCGCGGCGCTGCAAATTCTCCGGATGGCCGCTGGCCAGCGACATGTCGGCAATCGTGTTCAGCTCGCCAAGCAGCAAATACAGATGCTTCACCGGCGAGCGGACGTTGCAATAGCTCATGCCGATCCGCGGCTGCAGGGGGACCCCGTCCCAGTGAAAACGGAACTGTCGCAGGGAGCGCTCAATTAAGTGAATGCGCGCCTGGTGCCCTTCGCTGTTGAGACGAAACACTAAATCGTGACCGGCAAGATGATATACCGCTTCGTTCGGCTGCAGCAGCACACGCAGGTGATTCGCCAGCATTTGCTTATACTGAATGCGCAACAGCACCCCGTAGTGGCGGCCCAGCAGCTCAAGCTCAGGAATACGCAAAAAACAGAGCGTCGACCAGCTCGCGCCGTTCAGCGCCCGGCTCAGCGCCCGCAGATTCGGCATATGTACCACCGGGTCGAGGAAGGCCATCTGTCGGACGCGGGCGTAGATCAGCCGCTGCTGTGTCGCCAGCATCGCCGTATAGGCGACAATAAACGAGAACACCAGATAGCTTGACGAGGTGATCGCCAGCTGAGTGTTATAACTTGGATAAATGGGTAAATAACGGTAATGAAAATGGATCACGGCGATCAGTACCGGCGTCCAGATCAGCGAGATAAAGCGATAGCCAAAACGCATCGCCCCCCACAGCATCACCGGCATCAGTAAGGATAATGTATAATTTGTACTAAATATAGTGCTGCTATCATTAAGCGGCATCAATAATAGCCCCAGCAGCAGGATTAATATCGCCACCCAGCTGATGATTTCAATTTTTTTTATTTTTGGATCAATTTGTAAGCGAACCTGAGAAATAAATCCGCGCAAATAAAAAGGGTTACGAATTACCCGCAGCAGTAAATAACATAAGGGCACGCCGGTCAGGCACCCTACCATCAGCGCCTGAAAGGTGATTAACGACCGTAAACTAAACGGCGAGATGCCGGTCATCTCCGTTGTGCGCGGATGCAGCCCCAGAAACTCGGCGATCTGCGACAGAATCAGAAAAATGACCGAAGGGAGCAGCATTTGCCAGAACAAACGATGCGGCATCAGTCTGACGTTACCATGCGATACCTGCTGCCGTTGGGGAACAAAGATGCGGTATCCGCCCCAGCAGAGTACGCAGGGGATCAGAAAATGGAACAGTACGCCAAAGGCCTGTTCCGGCGTCATGCCCCGGGCCAGCGTAAGCAGCAGGCCAACGATAATACCGGGGATCGCCGCCCAGCCGAAAAACATCATCAGGCTGAGCACCAGCGCCAGGGGAAGATAATAAAGATAAACCATGTGACCATTCAGCACGGTATATGTATTCATCCCTCTGGCAAGGGGTAATAACAGCACAGGCAGGAGAAGCGGTAAGGCCCACCATTTGTCGCGATATTGTTGATAGTATTTTAATAAATTCATAGGTGCTCTACAGAGAGCCTCTGCTCCTGCGAGGCATATTCAGGCAGGCATCCAACCACCCCATGCTGACCGCATAAGTAATAACGATACGGTAACGTCCGCTGATTTTAGTGGCCAAGAGAATGAGGCTGTTGATATAAATCAACAAATGCTGACACCAACATTAATAAAACTTATTTTTTCACCATTCCCTGGCTAATAAAGTGAGCATGTAAATACGCCGATTATCTTATATAACATTAATTAATGTTTTCACTGCCGCACTTTTACATCTGCATCAATTGACCCCACCTCGTTCCTGTGCCTTAATACCCCCATCGCCCATCTTCGGGTATACTTCAAGGAACCTTTTGTGAGTCAGGCACCCAGTATGCGTAAACGACATCGATTTAACCGTCGCATGACCCGTATCGTACTGCTTATCAGCTTTCTCTTCTTCTTTGGACGCTTTGTCTACTCCTCCATTGGCGCCTGGTACCATCACCAGGATAAAAAAGCGTCGCAGGAGTCAACGCTCACCGTCGAGCCTTCCGCCCGCGAGTAACCCGTTGAGCCCGATGCCGGGTGCGCCCCCAACCGCTGTCAGAGACGCCCGTTTTCGAGACTCTATCCCTGACGAGGCATGTGTTGCCGCTGGCGATTTATAAGCGCACGGCCTGTAGCAGACGCAGCATTTCCGCCATTCCTTTGGTAATCACTTTATCCTGACGCATGACAACCGCCAGCTGACGGTACAGCGACGGGGCCAGAGAATGTACCGTTAAGCCACAGCGATCCTCCGCCTGCTCCACCGCCATGCGGGGCACAATACTGTAGCCCAGCCCGGCCCGCACCATGCGTTTGATCGCCTCGATGCTTCCCAGCTGCATCACCGGCGTGACCGCCAGGCCCGCCGAACGGAACCAGCGATCAATCAGATCCCGCGTGCCGCTGCCCGCCTCGAAGGCAATGAGCGGCAGCGCCTGCAGCGCTTCAGGGGTGCACACCGCCGGGATCCCCGCCTCGTGGCTGGGATGAATGACCACGAACTCCTCGTCAACCACTGCGGTCACTGCCAGACTGCGCCCCTGCACGGGCAGGGTAACCAGTCCAAGATCGAGCCGGTTTTCCTCCACCGCCCGGACGATATCCAGCGTGTTGCCGGTGGTTACCCCCACCGTCAGCAGCGGGTGCTGCTGACGAAGATGCTGCAGAAGCGGCGGAAGAAGATGAATGCAAGCCGTCGCGCCGGTCCCCAGCGTCAACGAGCCATTAACTTCCTGGCTAAATGCGCTGATCGACTGCACCGCGCTATTCACCGCCCGATCGATCTGCTCGCTGTGGGCCAGTAGCGCCATTCCCGCCGCCGTCGCCTTGATCCCACGCCCGGTGCGCTCCAGCAGCCGAGTCTGTAAAAATTGCTCCAGCTGACGCACCTGCAGGCTAACGGCAGGCTGGGAGATCCCCAGCGCGTCGGCGGCGGCGGAGAAGCTGCCGCGCTGTACGACCAGCCGGAAGGTCGCCAGGTTTCCCAGGTTCAGTGTTGTCATGCAAAGTTTCTCTTATACCGCGCATAAGGTGGCCGCTCTGCCAGAACAATAGCCTGCCGGGTATGCTCAGGACAACTGTCTTAACGGAATGAAAAACCATGGAAACACCGGCTATTCCCCGACGCCTCGCCTTCACGGCGGGCGCTCAGCAACTGATCAACTGGGGTATCTCTTTTTATATGCCCGGCACCTTTGCCGGGGCGATGTCGGCAGATACCGGCTGGTCATCCCCACAAATCTACTCAGGCCTGACGCTCGCCATGCTGGTGATGGCCACCCTCTCGCCGTTTGTCGCCCGGCTGCTGTCGCGTGCTGGCGGGCAACGCGTGGTGATGGCAGGCTCCCTGCTGCTCGCCGTCGGTTGTCTGCTTATGGCTGACGCACACTCGCTTGTCGCCTGGTACAGCGCCTGGCTGTTGACCGGCATCGGCATGCGTTTGTCGCTGTATGACGCGCTGTTTGCCGCGCTGGTTAATCTCTACGGCAAGCAGGCGCGACGGACGATCTCCCGCATAACCCTGACGGGTGGGCTGGCCTCGGTGGTGTTCTGGCCGCTGGGGGAGGCTCTGCTCGCGGCCATGAGCTGGCGGGAAGCACTGCTGATCTATGCCCTGTTCGGCTTGCTAAGCGCCGCGTTAACCCTGTCGCTACCCAATAAAACAGGCTTTATCGTCAATAAACCCGCCGCCCCTGCCGCGGTACGGGATCGGCGAAACGGCTGGCTGTACGCCGCGTTTATCGCGCTGATCACCTTTGTCTCTAATGGCACTTCCACCCATCTGCCGGAATTTATCATAAGCGTCGGTCTGCCGGTTGCCGTCGGCATGTTATGGGGCGTTGGACAGACTGGTGCACGGTTTCTGGAGGTGGTGGCCGGGGCGGGGCTCACCCCGCTTCGCCTGACGCTGCTTACCGCGCTGGCTATGCCGGTGTGCTTTATGCTCGGCCTGAGTAGCTCGCTTTTTCTCTGGTCAGCCGCCGGTTTTGTGCTGGGCTACGGGGCGATTAACGGGCTGGTGACCATCGTCAAAGCCACGCTGCCGCTGCAGTTGTTTGCCCCTGAAGCGTACGCCAGACGCACCGGGGTGCTGCTGATCCCGGCCCAGCTGATGGCGGCGGCCTCCCCGCTGGCCTATGCGTGGCTGAACCGGGCTTTAGGGACGATCGGGGCGATGTGGCTGTCGTGGGGGTTAACGCTGCTGATTGCCGTACTGGCGGTGGCTATCGTCAAGGGGCAGGCATCGCACCAGGCTGAGGGTATCCCTGCCCTTAGCGACTAGAGCACAAAGCCGCCGTCGATGGTCAGGCTTGTACCCGTCATTTAGCCGGACGATTCACCGGCAAGCCAGGCCGCCAGCGAGGCGATTTCGTCCGGTTCGCCCATACGCTGCAAGGGAATGCGCCCGACGATCTGCTCCGCCATTCCGGCAGTCATATCGGTGGCGATGGGCCCCGGCTGGATGTTGTTAATCGTGATGCGCCGTGGCGCCAGATCCAGCGCAAGGTTCTGCACCATTGAGGCGACAGCCGCTTTACTCATGGCATACACGCTACTGCCCACATGGCCGGTACGCACCGCGGTATTACTGCCGATGGTGATCACACGCCCCCCTTCCGCCATCGGCTTAACCGCCGCCTGAATGGCAAGGAAGACACCACGCACGTTGACGGCCAGGGTGGTATCCAGATCGTCCAGCGAATAGGCCTCAAGGGTACCGAGACGCAGCACGCCCGCATTTACCACCGCGACATCCAGCCTGCCGTAGTGCCGTAATGTCTTATCCACCGCGGCCTGGATAGCACTGGGGTCTGCGCTGTCGGCTTCAATGGCTATCGCCTGACCGCCCCGTTGCTCAATCGTTGAGACCAGCGCCTGCGCCCGATCCGGGCGTGATACCCAGGTGATGGCAACCCGATAGCCCTCGTGCGCCAGTCGCGCCGCAATGGCCGCCCCGATACCGCGCGCGCCGCCGAAAATCAACGCTACCTTTTCGTGATTCATGATGGTCATTCTCCTGTTTGCTGTAGCACCCACCCGGGTGCCTCTGCAGACACCATGCCAGCAGATACAGCCCTTCGCATGCGCGGAATGTATCGCACTGTATCCACGCCGCCCTGCTTACGCAGCCATACAAAAAAGCCGCCCACAGCAAACAGACCCGATACATAAAAATGGTTTTATGAGGCTGTCGCCATTGATGACCCGATGAGGAGATACCCCGATGATACGTCCACATTTACTCTTCACGCTGTTCGCGCTGACATCAGGCTGCGCCTGGGCTGCACCGCTTAGCGGACTCAGCGCCGCGGATGTTAACGGCCCCGCCGCCGTTGCACCGCCCGAACAGCCCCAGCCACCGGCAACACTGATTGTGGATCCGCCGCTGGCGGGCCCGCTGAGTAAAGGTGCGGTCTTTATTCAATACCGCGCCGAGAACATGCGTATTGAACCGGTGTTCGGGCCCGAGGCGCTGAAAGTGGCGCCGCGCATCGGCCATATCCACGTCATCGTGGATGACAACCCCTGGCACTGGGCCGACGCCAGCGGCGAGCCGGTTATTCTGGTGGGCCTGCCTGCCGGTCATCACAAGGTGACCCTTATTCTCGCCGATCCAACCCATAAACCTGTTGATCGCAAGACCGTCGAATTCATCGTACCGCCGCATGCTGCGGTTATGCACTGAACGCCACCAGTCACTTATTTTTGAGGATCTTAACCATGAAAGCATTACTGATTGCTGTTCTGACCTTCTCCGCCGCAATGGCGTCTTCCGCTTTCGCTGCCCGGGAAATTAACCAGCCTCAGGGGCTGCAAAAAATTGGCACCGTTTCCGACAGCAGCGGCGCAACGTCGCTGGCGGATCTGGAGGCGAAACTGCAGGCCAAAGCCGTTAAAGCGGGCGCCGGTGCGTTTCGCATTACCTCCGCCGGGGGGAACAACACCCTGTCGGGCACCGCAGATATTTACCGTTGAGGCGTCACCATGAAAAAACAGTCTCTTCATACCTTCGCGGTGGGCCTGCTGCTGGCCGCCGCCAGCGGTACCGCACTGGCGAGTAGCAATAAAACCGTGGTGCTGGTGCACGGCGCTTTTGCCGACGGCAGCAGCTGGAACCAGGTGATCGACAGACTGCAACGCCAGCATACCGAGGTCATTGCCGTTCAGCTGCCGCTCAACTCGCTGAAAGAGGATGTCGCCGCAACCCAGCGCGCCATCGCCCGGGCCCACGGGGATGTGGTGCTGGTAGGCCACTCCTGGGGCGGGACGGTGATCAGCGAGGCGGGTAACGCTGCGCGGGTCAAATCGCTGGTTTACGTGGCGGCGTTTGCCCCGGACTCGGGCCAGTCGACTGCGGATCTGGCGGGGAGCTACCCTGCCCCACCGGGCAGCGCAGGTATTGCTAAAACCGCAGAGGGTTTTCTCTGGTTACCTGAAAAATCGGTACGCCAGGACTTTGCGCCAGATATTAAGGCTGCTGAGCAAAACAGGCTGATCGCCACCCAGGGCCCGATCCGCGCGGAGGCCTTTACCGAAAAGGTCACGCATGCGGCCTGGCATGATAAGCCGAGCTGGTATGTGGTCAGCAAGAATGACCGGATGATCAATCCGGATCTGGAGCGTTCGATGGCGAAGGCGATTGATGCGAAAACCACTGAGGTGGCGGCAAGCCATGTGTCGATGGTGAGCCAACCGGAGGAGATTGCCCGGGTGATTGAGCAAGCGGTGAAATGAGACAGGCAATAAAAAGCCCGCAGGATGCGGGCTTAAATCAAAAACGATTAACGGGCGGGCGTTATTCCCACTCGATCGTTGCTGGCGGCTTACCGCTGATGTCATACACCACGCGGGAGATACCGTTCACTTCATTGATAATGCGGTTAGAGACGCGGCCGAGGAAATCATACGGCAGGTGCGCCCAGTGCGCGGTCATGAAGTCGATGGTTTCCACCGCACGCAGGGAAACCACCCAGTCGTATTTACGGCCATCGCCCATCACGCCGACGGAGCGAACCGGCAGGAACACGGTGAACGCCTGGCTCACTTTGTTGTACAGGTCAGCTTTGTGCAGCTCTTCGATGAAGATAGCGTCCGCGCGACGCAGCAGGTCGCAGTACTCTTTCTTCACTTCGCCCAGCACGCGCACGCCGAGGCCCGGACCCGGGAACGGATGACGGTAGAGCATATCGTACGGCAGACCCAGCTCCAGACCGATCTTACGCACTTCGTCTTTGAACAGCTCGCGCAGCGGCTCAACCAGCCCCATCTTCATCTCTTTCGGCAGGCCGCCCACGTTGTGGTGAGATTTGATGACGTGCGCTTTACCGGTAGCGGAAGCGGCAGATTCGATAACGTCAGGGTAGATGGTGCCCTGCGCCAGCCATTTGACGTCGTCCAGCTTCAGCGCTTCTTCGTCGAACACTTCCACGAAGACGCGGCCGATAATCTTACGTTTCGCTTCTGGATCGTTCTCGCCTTTCAGCGCGTCGAGGAAGCGCTGCTCGCCTTCGACGTGAACAATGTTCAGGCCAAAGTGGTCGCCGAACATGTCCATCACCTGCTGGGCTTCGTTCAGACGCAGGAGACCGTTATCCACGAATACGCAGGTCAGGTTTTTGCCGATGGCGCGGTGCAGCAGCATCGCGGTCACCGAAGAGTCCACGCCGCCGGAGAGGCCGAGGATCACTTTGTCATCGCCAACCTGCTGGCGGATACGCTCAACGGCGTCGTCGATGATTTTCGCCGGGGTCCACAGGGCTTCGCACTGGCAGATGTCGCGCACGAAGCGCTCCAGCATACGCATCCCCTGACGGGTATGGGTCACTTCCGGGTGGAACTGCACGCCGTAGAAGCGTTTTTCTTCGTTAGCCATAATGGCGAACGGGCAGTTGTCGGTGCTGGCGACGGTGACGAAGTCAGACGGGATGGCGGTGACTTTGTCGCCGTGGCTCATCCACACGTCCAGCAACGGTTTGCCGTCCGCGGTCAGAGAGTCTTCGATACCGCGCACCAGCGCGCTGTCGTTAACCACTTCAACCTGCGCGTAGCCAAACTCACGCTCGTTAGAGCCTTCTACATGGCCGCCCAACTGCATCGCCATGGTCTGCATACCGTAGCAGACGCCAAATACCGGCACGCCGGCTTCGAACACATACTGCGGCGCGCGCGGGCTGTTCTCTTCGGTGGTGCTTTCCGGGCCGCCGGAAAGAATGATGCCGCTTGGATTAAATTCGCGGATCTGTGCTTCCGTGACATCCCATGCCCACAGCTCACAGTAGACGCCCAGCTCACGCACGCGACGCGCCACCAGCTGAGTATACTGTGACCCGAAGTCGAGAATGAGAATGCGATGTTTATGAATGTTTTCCGTCATTGACGCTAATTCCGAGGCAAGTGAAACAGAGTAAATAAATCGCCCGACGCAAGGTCGGGCGAAGAAATCAGGAGCCCAGACGGTAGTTCGGGGACTCTTTGGTGATGGTCACGTCGTGAACGTGGCTTTCCTGAATGCCCGCACCGCTGATGCGTACGAATTCAGCTTTGGTACGCAGCAGGTCAATGGTACCACAGCCGGTCAGACCCATACAGGAGCGCAGGCCGCCCATCTGCTGGTGAATGATCTCTTTCAGGCGGCCTTTATAGGCCACGCGGCCTTCGATACCTTCCGGCACCAGTTTGTCAGCGGCGTTATCGCTCTGGAAGTAGCGGTCAGAGGAGCCTTTCGACATCGCGCCGAGGGAGCCCATCCCGCGATAGGATTTGTAAGAGCGCCCCTGGTAGAGTTCGATTTCGCCCGGGGATTCTTCGGTACCGGCCAGCATGGAGCCGACCATCACTGCCGCCGCACCGGCCGCGATCGCTTTAGCGATGTCGCCGGAGAAACGGATACCGCCGTCGGCGATAACCGGAATACCGGTGCCTTCCAGCGCTTCCACCGCGTCGGAAACGGCGGTGATCTGCGGCACACCTACGCCGGTCACGATACGGGTAGTACAGATGGAGCCCGGGCCGATGCCCACTTTCACCGCGCTGCAGCCGGCTTCCGCCAGCGCACGCGCGCCTGCGCCAGTGGCGACGTTGCCGCCGATGATCTGCAGGTCCGGGTATTTCGCGCGCGTTTCACGAATACGTTGCAGAACGCCTTCGGAGTGGCCATGAGAGGAGTCGATCAGCAGGACGTCAACGCCCGCAGCCACCAGCGCATCAACACGCTCTTCGTTGCCCGCGCCGGCGCCGACCGCAGCGCCTACGCGCAGACGGCCCTGCTCATCTTTACAGGCATTCGGTTTACGTTCCGCTTTCTGGAAGTCTTTTACGGTGATCATCCCGCGCAGGTGGAAGCTCTCATCCACAACCAGCGCCTTCTCAACGCGTTTTTCGTGCATCTTCGCAAAGACCACTTCACGGCTTTCGCCTTCACGAACGGTAACCAGACGCTCTTTCGGGGTCATGTAGACGCTGACCGGCTGGTTCAGATCGGTGACGAAACGCACGTCGCGGCCAGTGATGATACCGACCAGCTCGTTCTCTTCGGTAACCACCGGGTAGCCGGCGAAGCCGTTACGCTCGGTCAGCTCTTTCACTTCACGCAGGGTGGTGGTCGGCAGAACGGTCTGCGGGTCGGTGACCACGCCGGACTCATGTTTCTTCACGCGGCGAACTTCTTCCGCCTGGCGCTCGATGGACATGTTTTTGTGAATAAAGCCGATGCCGCCTTCCTGTGCCAGGGCAATAGCCAGACGCGCTTCCGTTACGGTATCCATGGCTGCGGAGAGCATAGGAATATTCAGACGAATGGTTTTCGTCAGCTGAGTGCTGAGATCGGCTGTATTCGGCAGAACGGTAGAATGAGCGGGAACGAGGAGGACGTCGTCAAACGTCAGGGCTTCTTTAGCGATACGTAGCATGGGCAATATCTCGACCAGGGTGGATAAATATTGCCGTGGCATTATACAGAGCGTAACCGATTGCATCTACCCTTTTTTGCAAATAATACTTGCCATCCCCTCTGAGCGCGTTACTATCGACTGAATAACCTGCTGATTTAAAGTTTGATCTTGCTCACATGTTACCCTCTCAATCCCCCGCAATTTTTACCGTTAGCCGCCTCAATCAGACGGTGCGTCTGCTGCTTGAGCGCGAAATGGGCCAGGTCTGGATCAGCGGCGAGATCTCTAACTTCAGCCAGCCTTCTTCCGGCCACTGGTACTTCACCTTAAAAGACGATAACGCCCAGGTGCGCTGCGCGATGTTCCGCAACAGCAACCGCCGGGTCACGTTTCGCCCACAGCATGGGCAGCAGGTGCTGGTTCGCGCCAACATCACCCTGTATGAGCCGCGCGGCGACTACCAGATTATCGTCGAAAGCATGCAGCCCGCCGGCGAAGGGTTGCTGCAGCAGAAGTATGAGCAGCTGAAAGCGCAGTTAACCGCGGAAGGGCTGTTCGATCAAAAACATAAGCAGGCGCTCCCCTCCCCCGCCCGCTGCGTCGGGGTCATCACCTCGAAAACCGGCGCCGCGCTGCACGATATTCTTCATGTCCTCAGACGCCGCGACCCCGGGCTGCCGGTGATCGTCTACCCGACCGCAGTTCAGGGTGACGATGCCCCCGGGCAGATTGTGCGCGCCATCGCGCTGGCGAACGCGCGTCAGGAGTGTGACGTGCTGATTGTCGGACGCGGCGGCGGTTCGCTGGAGGATCTGTGGAGTTTTAACGATGAGCGGGTGGCGCGCGCTATCTTCGCCAGCCAGATCCCTATCGTCAGCGCCGTCGGCCATGAAACCGACGTCACTATCGCTGATTTTGTTGCCGACCTGCGAGCGCCGACCCCTTCTGCCGCCGCGGAGATCGTCAGCCGTAATCAGCAGGAGCTGCTGCGCCAGCTACAGGCCGGGCAGCAGCGGCTGGAGATGGCGATGGACTATTTCCTCGCCAGTCGCCAGCGCCGTTTTACCCAGTTGTTCCATCGTCTGCAGCAGCAGCACCCGCAGCTGCGGCTGGCCCGCCAGCAGACCGCACTGGAACGCCTGCGCCAGCGGATGCGCATCGCCGTGGAATCGCAGCTTAAACGCGCCGAGCAGCGGCAAAAACGCACTGTTCAGCGCCTGAATCACTATAACCCGCAGCCGCGTATCCACCGGGCGCAATCGCGCGTCCAGCAGCTGGTATACCGGCTGGCGGAAACGATGCGTAGCCGCCTCAGCGAGCGGCGTGAACGGTTTGGTCACGCGGTGACCCATCTGGAGGCGGTGAGTCCCTTAGCCACCCTGGCGCGCGGCTATAGCGTCACTTCGGTGAGCGACGGCACGGTGTTGAAGCAGACAAAACAGGTCAAAACCGGCGATCTGCTCACCACCCGCCTGAAAGACGGCTGGGTCGAAAGTGAAGTGAGGCAGATTGCGCCGGTGAAAAAAACGCGGGCCAGAAAGCCATCGCCGCCTAAACCAGCGGAATAAACTCCACCCGTTTTTTCGAGATCAGGCCGTGCCCGTGCTGGCAAAAGTAATCCACCGCGCCGCACGCCTTCAGCACCTCCAGCGGCTGGTGGCATTCCGGGCAGCGCGCCTCAAGGGCAAATACCCTTTCGCACTGAGCGCAATGCGCGCTGCTGCCTTTGACATCTAACGGCGCGTGGCACAGAGGGCAATCAAGTTCCATAACCATTCCTTTCAACGTTTATCTGCACCTATTTTATCATGTTCCGGGTTTAATGAGGGCCGCGTAATTGCTGCTGCAACCTGAGCAGCCATTCCACTTCCTCAAGCCGACGCCGCGTCAGCCCGGCCACGCTTTCGGGCGCCCGGGTAAACACATTCTCCGCGCCAAGGATCTGCTCATCGAGACAGTGCGCATAGATCGCTCCGGGCCGGGTCCAGCGCTGGATCCGCTCGCCGTCCTGTAGCGTCGCCACCTCGCCATCAGGGGCGCGATCGAGGGCAAGCAGTCGCCCGTCCCGCAGCCCTATCCGCATTCCCTTTTGCCCGCCCGCGGGACCGGCATATTTGTTAAGCCAGATATTCAGCGGGATATCGCCCAGGCGTCCCTCCAGATGCGCCTCTCCCTCGGCAGTGACCGTATCCCCATGAGCAATATCTCGGCCGAGACGGTCTTTCGCCGCCCGAACGGCGAGGTCCAGCGTCACATCGCCCCCGCAGTCGAGCAGCGTTTCCCGCAGCATCGCCAGGACATGGGTACCGATATCGAGGATCACGCCGTCAGGATGACGCAGCCGCCGGCTATCCAGCTCGCCGGTGGCAAAGTTAAGCGCGACCGGTTCTCCGGCAGCGTTAAAGCCGCTTGGCTCCTGCAAATAGCCTTCTATCCAGGCGATATCCTGCGCTGAAAGGTGCGGCGGCGGCAGGCCGCTGCCCTCCTCTTCCGCCTGCCACGGCGGAGCAAGAGCGTTCAGGGCTAACCCACGCGCCATCCAGTGGTCGAGGGCCAGCACCCGACCGGCCTCCCCCGCCGGCGCCAGCAGCGCCCGCAGCCGCGCGGCCTGCTCAAGGTTGGCCACTATCGGTTTCTCCACCACGATGCGGGGAATGGCGCTGGCTAACGCCCTCTCCAGCACGGGCAGGTGCTGGAGGGATGACGTGGTGATGAAGAGCGTATCCAGGGGTTTGGCCAGCAACGCCGACAGCGAACTGCAGCGCTGGATCCCCGGCAGCGCTCTGCTGCTGTCCAGGTCATAGCCCTGGCAGCTGTCAATACGGTATCCGAGGCGACGCAGCGCGGGTAAATAGGCGGTTTCCACCACCGCGCCGAGGCCGATAAATCCAATTTGCATGTTTAGTCCACCCCTGAGCCGATCTGTTCCCGGCGAAGTATCGCGGGATTATGGCGGATGGTTTTGACATTTACCGGCATGGCGGCCACAAAAAAACCCGCCGAAGCGGGTTTAATGATTATTTGCTTTTCTTGATGTGCTTGATCAGGCGCTTACGTTTCCGCATCTGGTTCGGCGTCAGGGTGTTGCGCTTGTTGGCGAACGGGTTTTCCCCTTCCTTGAACTGGATACGGATTGGCGTACCCATCACGTCCAGGGATTTACGGAAATAGTTCATCAGATAGCGCTTGTAGGAATCCGGCAGATCCTTCACCTGGTTACCGTGGATCACCACGATAGGCGGGTTGTAGCCCCCGGCGTGGGCATATTTCAGCTTCACGCGACGGCCGCGAACCAGCGGTGGCTGATGATCTTCCGCCGCCATGTTCATGATCCGGGTGAGCATCGCGGTGCTTACGCGGCGGGTTGCGCTATCGTAGGCTTCACGTACCGATTCAAACAGGTTGCCGACGCCGCTGCCGTGCAGGGCGGAGATGAAGTGCACCCGGGCAAAGTCGATAAAGCCCAGACGATAGTCGAGGGTCTCTTTCACCTGCTCCTTCACTTCCTGGCTCAGGCCGTCCCATTTGTTGACGACGATCACCAGGGAGCGGCCGCTGTTGAGGATAAAGCCCAGCAGCGACAGATCCTGATCGGAGATGCCTTCGCGGGCATCAATCACCAGCAGCACGACGTTGGCGTCTTCAATCGCCTGCAGCGTCTTGATGACCGAGAATTTCTCCACCACGTCAGTAATTTTGCCGCGCTTGCGCACCCCGGCGGTATCGATGAGCACGTATTCGCGCTCGTCACGCTGCATCGGGATGTAAATGCTGTCGCGGGTGGTGCCCGGCATATCGTAGACCACCACACGATCTTCGCCGAGGATGCGGTTGGTGAGCGTCGATTTACCGACGTTAGGACGTCCGACAATCGCCAGCTTGATCGGCAGATCCTGCGGATTGAAATCGTCTTCCGGCTCTTCTTCCGCTTCACCATTCTGCTCAGCTTCGAATTTTGCCCAGTATTCGGCGTCTTCATCCACTTCTTCCTGAGGATTTACCTCATCGACCCATGGCAGCAGGGCCTGCTCAAGCAGGCTGGTCACGCCGCGGCCGTGCGAAGCGGCAATAGGATAGATATCGCCCAGGCCGAGCGACCAGAAGTCCGCCATCGCCTGGTCGACGTCGATGCCGTCGGTTTTGTTAGCCACCAGGAAGGTGGGCTTTTCACGAGAGCGCAGGTGTTTAGCGATCGCGATGTCCGCCGGCATCAGGCCCGCGCGCGCATCGACCATAAACAGCACCACATCGGCCTCTTCGATTGCCAGCAGCGACTGCTCCGCCATCCGGGTTTCCACGCCCTCTTCCGTACCATCAATACCACCGGTATCGATACAGATGAATTCGCGGCCTTCGACTTCGGCCCGACCGTACTTACGGTCACGAGTCAGCCCCGGGAAATCCGCAACCAGCGCATCACGAGTGCGCGTCAGGCGGTTAAAGAGCGTGGATTTTCCAACGTTAGGGCGCCCGACAAGCGCGACCACAGGTATCATGTTAAATGCCTCATACAATCACTAAGCAACATCGTCATAACGACGTTTTTAAAAAAGTCAAAACGGCCCCTGTCTGCCAGGGGCCGTTTCTTAATCACTCACGACAGCGGTAATTAACGCGTAATCGCGTACAGCGTACCGTCTTTCGCCTGGATCAGCAGTCGACCATCGGCCACAACCGGGTCGGTCAGGAAACCGGAGCTGTCCACTTTCTGCTGCGCCACAAAATGGCCATCTTCCGGGTTCACCCAGTGCATATAGCCTTCGCTATCGCCGACCACCAGATTGCCATTATACAACACCGGCGCGGTCAGCAAACGGTGCAGCAGATCGCTTTGTGTCCACAGGGTCACGCCGCCATCGGTAGTCAGCGCCAGCAGGCGGTCATTCTGGTCAACCAGATAGATACGGTTGCCATCGACGATGAAATCATTCACCGAACCCAGCTCGCGCTTCCACATAATCTGGCCGCTGCGCAGATCCAGCGCGGTCAGGTTACCGTTGTAAGCCAGCGCATAGACAACGCCGTTGACGATAATCGGCGTGGTGTCGACGTCGCTCAGACGGTCGATTTCCGTCGGCCCGGTGGCCGTGGAAATACGCTGCTGCCAAATCATCTGCCCCTGCTGCATCAATACCGCGCTGACGCGGCCATTGTCGCCGCCCACGATCGCCGCGCCGTAGGCGGTGGCCGGAGCGGATTCGCCGCGCAGGGAGAGCGCAGGCATATCCAGGTTAACCGTCCACTTCACGGCGCCATCGGTCTCATTCAGCGCCTGCAGCTGGCCGTTACTGGTGTGGACCAGCACCATGCCATCGCTCACCACCGGGCGCGACAGCGCTTCGCCGGCGACGCGGGTTTGCCAGGCAACGGTACCATCGCTGGTATTCAGCGCATACAGCTGCGCTTTCTCACTGCCGATATAAACATGGCCGCCCGAGACGGTCACCCCGCCGGAAAGCAGCGCCGGGGTGCGCGAGAACCAGCCATCTTTCTCCGCCAGATTCACCGACCACACCTCTTTGCCGTCGTCAGCGCTCAGCGCTTTGACGGTGCCTTTACGGTCAGCGGCATAGACCACGCCGTCGGCGAAGGCCGGATGAAGGTTAGAGTAAAATTCGCCGATACCATCGCCAACCGAGGTGCTCCAGGACGTGGACGGCGTAAACTGGTTTTCTACCGTCGGCAGCGGTGACATTTTCACCACATCTTCTTCGCTATTAAACAGCGAACACCCGCTCAGCAAGGTAACGGAAAGCAGCCCTGGCAAAAGTAATTTACGCAATTGCATCGAGTCCCTCTCAGATGGACAAATTATTCATTTTCATACGCATCATTTCGCTGAGCGCAGGAGAAGCATCGCTTTTCACGCCAGCTTCCCACGCCGCACGGGCCCCTTGCTTATCGCCTTTGCTCAACAGAATTTCGCCGCGCAAATCAGCCACAATCGCGGTCCAACCTTCGCCTTTAATGCTGTCGAGGGTTTTCAGCGCCGCATCAGCCTGCTTCATCTGCAGCTGAACGCGGGCAAGACGCATACTGATAACCGATTTCAGGTTATCATCAGACGCGGCCGCCAGCCCCTGCTGAAGCTGCTTTTCGGCGTTCGGCAGATCGTTCTGTTCAACAAAATGCTGTGCCAGCTCGAGAGAGGCGAAGGCGCCGTAGGTATTTTTATTGTCAGCCGCGAACTTCTCCGCCCCTGACAGCACGTCTGGCGTATTTGATTTCAGCGCGGAAGTCGCCTTTTCGTAAGCCAGCGACGCGTCTCTGGCGGTATCCTGCTGATGGGAGGTCCAGTAGCGCCAGCCAACCAGCGCGCCAATCCCTAAAATCACCCCGACCGCCAGCGCTTTGCCGTTTTCGGCAAAGAAGCGCTTCAGCGCATCGACCTGATCGTTCTCGTTGTTAAAAGTTTCCACGCAGTCCTTCTCCTGACTAATAATTCCCGGGAGATTAACCCAGAAGTGTGCGCAAATGCGCGGCAACGCTCTCCTGCGTTACGGTAGTTTGCTCACCTGAGCGTAAATCCTTCACTACCACGTTTCCGTCAGCGATCTCTGACTCACCCACCACCAGGGCGATACGTGCGCCCCATTTATCGGCACGGGCGAACTGCTTCTTAAAGTTGCCGCCGCCGTGGTTGGTCATCAGTTTCACGCCGGGCAGCGCATCGCGAACCTGCTCAGCCAGACGCATGGCGGCGGACTGAGTATCGGTCCCGGAGGCTACCAGGTATATATCGACAACAGGATCGGCTTTAAATTCCGGATTCACTGCCTGGACCAGTAAAACAAGACGTTCCAGACCCATGGCGAAGCCCACGCCCGGGGTGGCACGACCGCCAAGCTGCTCAACCAGACCGTCGTAACGGCCGCCGGCGCAGACGGTGCCCTGAGAACCGAGACTGGTGGTCACCCACTCAAACACGGTGCGGTTATAGTAGTCGAGGCCGCGCACCAGGCGCTGGTTGACGGTATAGCGGATCCCGGCATCGTCAAGTAACGCGCACAGGCCGGCAAAGTGGGCTTTCGACTCTTCGTCGAGATAATCGCCGAGCGCCGGCGCGTCGTTCAGCAGCGCCTGCACGTCCGGGTTTTTGGAGTCCAGCACCCGCAGCGGATTGGTATACATCCGGCGTTTGCTGTCTTCATCAAGCTTATCGGTAAACTGCTCGAGATAAGCCACCAGCGCGTCGCGGTAGTTGGCGCGGGCTTCCAGAGAACCGATGGAATTCAGCTCAAGGCTGACATGATCGGAGATGCCCAGCTCACGCCACCAGCGCGCGGTCAGCATGATCAGCTCCGCATCGATGTCCGGCCCCTGCAGGCCAAAAACTTCGGCGCCGATCTGATGGAACTGGCGGTAACGGCCTTTCTGCGGACGCTCGTGGCGGAACATCGGCCCGACGTACCACAGGCGCTGTTCTTGATTGTACAGCAGACCATGTTCGATGCCGGCTCGTACGCAGCCCGCCGTCCCTTCCGGACGCAGCGTCAGGCTGTCGCCGTTGCGGTCCTCAAAGGTGTACATCTCTTTTTCAACCACGTCGGTCACTTCGCCGATCGCGCGTTTGAATAACGGGGTCTGCTCTACAATCGGCAAACGGATTTCGCTGTAACCGTAGCTACCGAGCACCTGCTTCAGTGAGCCTTCAATGCGCTGCCAGAGAGCGGTTTCGCCCGGCAGATAATCGTTCATGCCACGGATGGCTTGAATGTTCTTTGCCACGTTTATTCTCTTTATATATACAAAAATGAACCCCGGCGCCTCGCGCCCGCAGGTTCAATCATACACGGGAAGCGTATCGCTTCCCAACACGTTATTTTGCTTCAAGCTGTTGAACGTCAATCCGACGGGCTTCATCGAGCATCGAGGCTTTGGCGCGGATCCGCGCTTCCAGCTGGTCGATCATGTCGTTGTTGTCCAGGCGATCTTTACGCACGCCGTCTTCATACAGGCCGCTTTTCTTGTTGCCGCCGGTCACGCCGAGGGTGGAAACCAGCGCTTCGCCTGGGCCGTTCACCACGCAGCCGATGATCGAAACATCCATCGGAGTGATGATATCTTCCAGACGTTGCTCCAGGGCGTTCACCGTCCCGATAACGTCAAACTCCTGACGCGAACAGGTCGGGCAGGCGATGAAATTAATACCGCGGGAACGAATACGCAGCGATTTGAGGATATCGAAGCCGACCTTGATCTCCTCCACCGGATCCGCCGCCAGCGAGACGCGCAGCGTATCGCCGATCCCTTCGGACAACAGCAGCCCAAGACCGATCGCCGATTTCACCGCGCCGCTGCGCGCGCCGCCCGCTTCGGTGATCCCGAGGTGCAGCGGTTGATCGATCTGTTTCGCCAGCAGGCGATAAGACTCTACCGCCAGGAAGACGTCGGAGGCTTTAACGCTGACTTTAAACTGATCGAAATTGAGGCGATCGAGATGATCGACGTGGCGCATGGCGGATTCGAGCAGCGCCTGCGGCGTCGGCTCGCCATATTTTTCCTGCAGATCTTTTTCCAGCGAGCCGGCGTTAACGCCGATGCGGATCGGGATATTTTTATCGCGCGCGCAATCTACGACCATGCGGATGCGCTCTTCGTTGCCGATGTTGCCCGGGTTGATACGCAGGCAGTCGACGCCGTATTCCGCGACTTTCAGCGCAATACGGTAGTCAAAGTGGATATCGGCGACCAGCGGGACGTTGACCTGCTGTTTGATTATTTTGAACGCCTCGGCGGCGTCCATCGTCGGAACAGAAACGCGGACAATATCCGCGCCCACGCGCTCTAACGCTTTGATTTGATTTACGGTTGCCGCCACATCAGTGGTGCGCGTATTAGTCATTGACTGAACGGCGATGGGAGCCCCATCGCCAATTGGCACATTACCAACGTAAATACGTTTAGATTTTCTACGTTGAATCGGAGCCTGGTTATGCATGAAAAATCTCCCGCGTTACCCGTCTGTTACTGCGCCGGTGATGATTCGGCATTAAGGGTCAGACGCGCAACCTGGTTAGTTCTGATAAAACGACTTAAATCGACAGGCTTGCCCAGATACTGGATCTCTACCGCAGCCGGGGCGCCAATTTTCAGCTTATACGGCGCCTGACCGCTCAGGTTCAGGTTGCCGCCTTTACGCTGCAGGCCGCTGAACAGTTTTTTGCCGGTGGCATCGCTCACTTCCAGCCAGCAATCGGCGGAAAAGTTCATCACCAGATCCTGCGCCGCCGCCGGGTTCGTCACGTTCGCCTGATCGGTCGGCAATGGCGAGGCCGGGGTAGCCGGCGCCGTCGGCGCCGCGCCTGCGGTATCGACATTGGCCTGGGAAGGCGCGACAACGGCGTTATTGTCCGCCGGCGTCTGGGCCGGGGCGCTGGTGGTCGGGGCGCTGGCGGTATCGGTTGGCGCGCTGTTCGCAGCGCTATCGGCGGTCGGGGCTGCCGGGGCGCTGGTATCCAGCGGCACGCTCTGGCTGCTGGTGTCGCCGCTGTTCAGCTCAGCGGAAGACTGATCGGCCATGGTGGAGATCTCTTCCTGCTGCGCCTTATGGTCTTGCCACCACCAGGCGCCGCTCAGGCCGATAACCACAAACAGCACCAGCCAGGTGAAGCTCATCAGCCAACCGTCGCGTTTTTTGCGACGTTTACCTAAAGAGAAGCTCTGCATTGGCGCGACTTTCGCCGCGCGGATGGGCGCTTGCTTAGCCATCATCGGCAGCAGCTCGTCTTCCGGGATATGTACGAGGCGAGCATAGGAGCGGATGTACCCTCGCAGGAAGGTGGAAGCGAGGTCGGCAGGCGCCTTATCGTCTTCAATATCACGAACCGTGGACACCTTCAGGCATAAGCGTTCTGCCACCGCTTGCTGGCTAAGTCCGAGTTGTTCGCGGGCGTGACGCAGACGCGCGCCCGTGGTGTTTGCTTCTTGATGATCTTGAGTGGCTTCAGTATTCATTCGCTACAACTACTGGTACGTGAAATTTAAAGTTCAGCGCGGGAAAAAGCCGGCGCCGCGAGACATCTGTGGTACGTCAGCCTCACAGTATAGGACTGTCAGCCGCGCGATCACAGAGACGAATCAAAATTGAATGCTAAGCGGTTGTTGTGCCGCTACATACTGCCTCAAAGTCGACAAAAACGCACCGTAATTATTAACCGAATCAGCGTATTTCGCCTGGCTATTGGTCATAAATATGACCCGTGCCGCCTGCGCTGCACGGGCCATCATTTGTCAGACCGCTTTTACGTCAATCGCTTCGCCCTGCATCCGCTTACGCAGCGTGCGCTTGGTACGGTCGATGACGTCGCCCGCCAGCTGACCGCAGGCGGCATCGATATCGTCGCCGCGCGTTTTACGCACGATGGTCGTAAAGCCGTACTCCATCAGAACTTTGGAGAAACGGTCGATGCGGCTGTTGGAGCTGCGGCCATACGGCGCGCCCGGGAACGGGTTCCATGGGATCAGGTTGATCTTGCACGGCGTATCTTTCAGCAGCGCCGCCAGTTCGTGGGCGTGCTCGGTGCCGTCGTTGACATGATCCAGCATCACGTACTCGATGGTCACCCGGCCCTGGTTGGCGTTGGACTTCGAAATATAGCCGCGCACCGAGTTGAGGAAGGTCTCGATGTTGTACTTTTTGTTGATCGGGACGATTTCGTCACGAATGGTGTCGTTCGGCGCGTGCAGGGAGATGGCCAGCGCGACGTCGATCATATCGCCGAGTTTATCCAGCGCCGGCACCACGCCGGAAGTCGACAGGGTGACGCGACGTTTGGAGAGGCCAAAGCCGAAATCGTCGAGCATGATTTCCATTGCCGGAACGACATTGTTGAGGTTCAGCAGCGGCTCGCCCATGCCCATCATCACCACGTTGGTGATCGGACGTACGCCGGTGGTCTTCACCGCGCCGACGATTTTCGCCGCGCGCCAGACCTGGCCGATAATTTCGGAAACCCGCAGGTTGCGGTTAAAGCCCTGCTGGGCGGTGGAGCAGAATTTACACTCCAGCGCGCAGCCTACCTGGGAGGAGACGCACAGGGTGGCGCGGTCTTCTTCCGGGATATAGACGGTCTCGACGCGCTGATCGCCAACGGCAATCGCCCATTTAATGGTCCCGTCGGTTGAGCGTTGCTCTTCAACCACTTCCGGGGCGCGGATCTCCGCCACTTCTTTCAGTTTACTGCGCAGGACTTTGTTGATGTCAGTCATCTCATCAAAGTCGTCGCAGCAGTAGTGATACATCCATTTCATCACCTGATCGGCGCGGAAAGGCTTCTCGCCCATGTTTTTGAAAAACTCGCGCATCTGCTGACGGTTTAAATCCAGCAGGTTGATTTTGGCATCTTTGTTCGGCACCGTCAGAGCGGCGGTATCAGGCGTGACAATTTGTTCAGACATAATGTTTTCCGGCCTCGTTATTACACGTTATGGCCCCAGGTGGGTTGAAAAAGAAACGCCCCGGAGAGCGACAGCTCGTCCAGGGGCGCTATATTCTACAAATTCTGGCGGATCATTGCCACGTTTGCACAAAGCAATGATAAAAAATCTGTTACTGCGTACATAATCCTCTATGGCTTTTCGATTGTCGCAAGGCGGCAAGCAAGTGAATCCCCGGGAGCATAGATAACTATGTGACCGGGGTGAACGCGCGTAGCCAACGCCGCGACGGTCGAAAAGACGACGAGGATTAGCGAGTGCGCGGGCAAACCTCGCCTTCAGCAAAGAAGAACGCGATTTCGCGTGCAGCGGATTCTACAGAGTCGGAACCGTGGGTGCCGTTCTCGGTGAAGCTGTCAGCGTAGTCAGCGCGCAGGGTACCCGCCAGGGCGTTTGCCGGGTTGGTGGCGCCCAGCAGGTCACGGTGACGCTGAACGGCGTTTTCGCCTTCCAGGACGGAAACCACGATCGGGCCGGAGGTCATGAACTCAACCAGACCGTCGAAGAACGGGCGACCTTCGTGCTCAGCATAGAAACCACGAGCCTGCTCTACGGTCAGGTGCAGCATTTTGGTGCCGACGATTTTGAACCCTGCAGCTTCAAAGCGGGAAAAGATGCTGCCAATAACGTTTTTTGCCACCGCGTTTGGTTTGATGATGGAAAAAGTACGTTCAATAGCCATGATTACCTCTAATTAAATGTTCTGTTGTTGCGCATACGATCGTATGGCCTGGCGCGCATTATAATGAGCATCCCCGCCCCTGCCTACGGCTGAAGGTAACATTTTGTTAAAATAAGATGAGTATTGAAAACACAAACCGCCAACAACAAATTTACCCTGGTTATTGCAGGGTAAAACGCGCGGCCGCCGTTTGTCCTGCCTCATCCATCACCACCAGCTGCCACTCGCCGGGCTTATCCAGAGTTAGCGTGGTTCTCGCGCCGGCGGCATCTATCGGCTGGCCGTTGATAAACCACCAGCGCCGCCCTTCACCACCGCTGGTTTGCAGGGGCAACATCACCCGCGCCTCCCCCGGCAGACGTTTAATCACCGCCCCCTCGCGAACCCCGGAGAGCACCAGCGGCGCGGCATCCTGAGTTTGCAACGGCGGGCATGCCTTCGATGCCGGCCCCAGACGCGCGGAGCGACGTTCCCCCGGCGGTAGCCAGGGATCCAGCGGCAGCGGCCAGACCTCCACCACACTTTCGCGCGCCCCGGGACAATCCGCCGCCACCCGTTCGCCGTGTTCATTGCGCCACACCGGGAAGCGGATCCCGCGCACGCCCTCCTGCCCCGGCAGCAGCAGGGTCGGCGGCTGGCTGTCTTCCAGCAGCCAGCTGGCCAGGCGACGACGGCAGTTGCTGTCGCCCGCCGGCAGCGCCTGGCCGCCGGGCCAGCAGAGCGTTCCGCGGCTAACCGTTGCCGGTCGCGGATCGACCGGCAGGCCGCCGCGGCTCATCGCCGGGCGGGCGAGCAGCAGATTATTGACCTGATTGAGCAACGGCACCGCGCTGGCGAAGCCAAACTGCCCCACCACCGGCGTACCGTCCGGACGCCCGGTCCAGATGCCAATCAGATAACGCGCATTGAGGCCCACCGCCCACGCATCGCGATACCCGTAGCTGGTGCCGGTCTTCCAGGCCAGCGGCACCACTTGCGGGAGTGAGGCATCGGGAACCGGCTGCGCTTCGCCGGCCAGGATGCGCCGGACGATCCACGCCGCCCCCGGGGATATCAGCGCCCTTTCCACCAGCGGGTCTCCGGGCGTCATGCGCAGCCGCGCCGCCTTCCCGTGGCGGGCAAAGGCGCTGTACGCCGCGACGATATCTTCCAGCCTCGCTCCGGCGCCGCCGAGGATCAACGACAGATTCGGCTCGGCGCCGGCGGGCAGCATCAGGGGCAACCCGGCATTGCGCAAATTCGCCGCGAAACGTTTGGGCCCGTAGGCTTCGAGCACCTGGACCGCCGGCAGATTCAGGGAGCGCACCAGCGCGTCGCTGGCGCTCACCGGGCCGTGAAAGCCGCTGTCAAAGTTACCGGGGCGATAATCGCTAAAGCGCCGCGGCACATCCTGCAATAACGACGCCGGATGGATCAGCCCTTCATCCATCGCCAGCGCATAAATAAAGGGTTTCAGCACCGACCCAGGCGAACGGACCGCCGACGCCATATCAATGTGGCCAAAGCGACTGTCGTCCGTAATATCCGCCGACCCCACCCAGCCGCGGACTTTCATATCCGTGTGGTCGACGACAACCATCGCCAGCGAACTGCGCGGCGGCAGGCGCGACTTCCAGTTCAGCGCCAGATCCTCGAGCTGCCGCTGCAGTCCGGCATCGAGGGTCGTCACCACTTTTTCCTCACGACTGGTCGCCAGCGCCCGGCGGGCGAAGAGCGGCGCCAGCTGCGGCATCTGCCGCGGAAACAGCCACACCGGCTCCTCCATCGCCTCCTTTACCACCAGCCTCGGCCAGACGCCCTGGCTGACCATGCGCGCAAGGACTTTATCCCGCGCCGCCTGGGCCCGCTGCGGCCAGCGGTCCGGACGTAAACGGCTGGGCGCCTGGGGCAGCACCGCCAGCAGCGCCGCCTCGCCGTAGCTGAGCTGCGCGGGCGGCTTGCCGAGATAAGCCCAACTGGCCGCGCCGATCCCTTGCAGGGTGCCGCCAAAGGGCGCACGATTCAGATACAGGGTCAGGATTTCGCTCTTTGACAGATGCCACTCCAGCTGCAGCGCCCGCCACAGCTGGCGCAGCTTGCCGCCGAAAGTGCGGGGGTGGGGATCGAGCAGGCGCGCCACCTGCATGGTGAGGGTACTGCCGCCGGAAATGACCCGCCCGGAGGTGAGATCCTGCCAGGCGGCGCGCACTACAGCGAAGGGATTGACCCCCGGATGGCGCCAGAACCAGCGGTCCTCATACTGAATAAGCGCCTGCAGATAGCGCGGCGACACGTCGGCGAGAGTCACCGGATAACGCCAGACGCCCTGCGCGTCGGCAAACCGCCACAGGGGGGTCCCGTCCTCCGCCACGACCACCCGGGCAGGCGTGACGTCATGCAGCGGCAGCGGCCACAGGCGATCGGCGGTCATAACCGCCAGCCACAGCAGAAAAATAAACGCCGCCAGCCAGCGCCAGCGGCGTTTTACCCGATGCACTACGCGCATTTACGGCGTCACGGTGAGCGGACCGCTGGCGGTCCCGGTCGCCCGCCACTGCGGCACATACATCGATTCCACCTGCGGCTGCGGGACCTGGTAGGTGCCCGGCGTGACCGCCCGCGCCAGGTAGACCAGCGTCACCGGCTGACCTTCATTGACCGCGACAGCGGCGACGAAGCGGTCGTCGCGGAACTCGATATGCTGAATATCGGCCTGCTGCATCTGGTTAAGGAGGTTTTGCACCGCTTCGCCATTCTCCTGCAGGCTGGCGCTGCTGTTGGCCAGATTCTGGTTTTCCAGCTCGAGTCCCGCCGGCAGCAGGTCAACCACCAGCGCGTCAGGCACGTTGCGTCTGGCGGTCACCTCCAGCTTGACCAGCACCAGTTCGCCGCTGCGCAGCGACGACAGCGACTTCTGCCGCCCCTGGGTATCGAAAACGACGCGTTCAATCCCCAGGACGTTGCCGCCCGGCTGCGGCGCGCTTTGCGGATAGCCGCTGCTGTCCAGACGCAGCCACAGCGGTTGACTGCCGGTGTTGCTCACCTGCAACGTCGCCAGCCGATCGCCGTCGAGGTTACGGGTTTGCGCTTTATCGCCGGCCAGCGGCTCAGCCTGCAGCGAGGTTTGCGCCTGCCAGTTGCCCGGCAGGTCGGCAAGCGTACGTCCGGCAAGGAACAGGGCGTTGGTTTCCTGGGTCGACAGCCAGCGCTGGCCGTAGGCCTCTTCCGACAGCGTGCTCAACAGCGTGTTTTGCACCTCCGGCAGCAGCTTGTTCTCTTCCAGCAGCGCCAGCTTCAGCGCGTCATCGCGAAGCGAGCTGCCGTAATCGCCCAGCCAGCGATTCTCATCATGGCGCGGCGTGGCAACCGCCAGCTTCATGGCCTCATCGCCGCGCGGCGCATCGCCCATGGTTTTCAGCGCAATGCCGAGCTGCAGCAGCGGCAGGCCGGATCGCGCCTGGTCGTGACGGCTCCAGATTTCACGCAATGCGCCGAGCGGGGCTTTTTGCTGACGCGCCAGCACCAGTGCGGCGTATGCCTGGGCGGCAAAGCGGCTGGCCTGGGCGTCGTCGCTGTAGCGCACGGTCATCAGCCCCGGCTCCTGAAGATAGCGCAGCAGGCGTTCGTTACCTTTATTAATGGCGTTGACCGGTACGCTATAGCCCTGCTCGCCCGCGCGAACAAGGAAATCCATGGCGTAAGCGGTCAGCCAGTACTCTTCCGGCCCCTCTTTATCCCATAGCGCAAAGCCGCCGTTTTCCAGTTGCATCTGCAGCAGGCGCGAGATCCCGACATCGATTGCCGCGCGACGTTTTTCGTCGCTGTCCCCGCTGATGCCCAGCGCTTTTAGCTGCGCCGCGCTGGTATACAGGGACGGGAACAGGCCGCTGGCGGTCTGCTCAAGGCAGCCGTAAGGATAGGCTTTCAGGTCGCGGATATAGCGCGCAAGATTCAACGGCGGCTTGCCGCTGAGCAGCAGCTGGCCCTGCAGCGTCTGCGGGGCGAAACCTGCCGATTGCGCCGCCGGCGCCTGCCAGCTTTCGCCGGGCTGCAGCACGGCGCCGCTGTTGACGGTCTGCGCCGGGAACGCCGGACGAACGCCGATTTTCCACTGCTTCTGCAGCGGGGCGAAGGTTTCCCCCGGCAGGCTCAGGCCGCTGATAGTAGCGCTCACCTGGCCATCGCCAAAGCCCGGCAGCGCGCTCACCGGCACAAACAGCGTGCTGCGCGCCCCCGGCGCCAGCTGCACCGACGTTAGTTGACCCTCGGTCAAGGTCACCAGTCCGCTGGCGGCAAGATGTACCTGCAGAGTTTGCGGTTTATCGGTCAGGTTGCTGAGATCCAGCGCCAGACGGGTGGTGTCGCCGCTGGCGAGGAAGCGCGGGGTATTCAGCTCGGCGATGACCGGGGCGGCCACCACCACTTTATCTTCGCTGCTGCCGAAGTCATCCGCCGTCCAGGCCTGAGCCATCACCCGCAGCTCGCCGTTAAAATCACCGATCGGCAGCGTCACCGTCCCTTCGCCCTGATCGTTCAGCACCACCGGCTGCGCCTGCTGGGCGATGATGGTCACATGGTTAACCGGCGGTTTACCGCCACGTTTTAACTCGTCGCCATCGCCGCCGAAGCGCAGACTGGCCACACGCCCCTGCCCTTCAATCACCTGGCCGTAAATATCATAAATATCCGCCCCATAACGTTTCTGGCCAAAGAAGGCGTTCCACGGATCCGGGGTGGCGTAATCGGTAATATTCAGCACCCCGCTATCGACAGCCGAGAGCAGAACGTTAACCTGCTTCGGCGCCTCTCCCTCTTTGACGCTGGCTTTCACTTTCACCGTCAGCGGCTGGTTGGGGCGCATTTTATCCGGGGCCTCCAGCGCCAGCGTCAGGCGACGGTTTTCATCGCCCAGCGGCAGATGCAGCAGGCCCACCGCGCGTTTCGGCGTCGCCGAGCGGGATTTATCGCCGGGGCGAACCACCAGCGTGCTGAGGTAGAGGTCGTGGCGATTCCAGGCGTTATCCACCGGGATCGACAGGTCCATCCCCTCGGCGGGTACGTCAATCTCCTGCCACCACAGCGGCCCTTCGCTGGATTCCACCATCGCGTAGCCTTTACCCGCCGCCGGGGCGGCGATGTGCAGCCTGATGGTGTCGCCCGGCTTATAGCTCGGTTTATCCAGCTTCATGGTGACCCGGTCCGGGCGCGCTGCGCCGGTGCCTTCGCTGTTATCCTGCCAGCTGTAGCCCGCCCAGAAGCGCACGCTGCTGACGACATCGTCCGGTCCTTTCACCTCCAGGCGATAGGAGCCCCACTCTACCGGAAAGCTCACTTTACCGATCTGGCCGGCCTGCAGATCCAGCGACTCCTCGCCCTCCTGCAGATCTTTTTGATCGAACTGCGACTGCCAGCCTTCGCTATCGGACCAGTTCCAGTAATAATCCCGGCGCTCGCGGATCAGTCGCACCTGCAGGCCGGAAACGGCTTTTTTCTCGCCTTTGGCGTCGGCATAGACGATATCGAACGCGGCGTTGCTGTTTTCATCCACCACCGGCTGCTTCACCGTGGTGTCGGTGCGGTAGTCGTAAACGTCCTTCAGGGTAAATTGCGGGCGGATCCCCGGCAGCGCCTCGGCAGGCCAGATCGGCTGCTTAACCGTACGGGTGACCGGACGCCCACCGGACTCCAGCAGGCTCGCCTGCAACACCACCTGCAGCGGCGAATGGCTATCCTGCCACTGGCTGGAGGTGGTCACTTCGCCATGGCCTTTTTCATCCAGCGTCAGCTGGACTTCATCAAGGCTGCGGGAGAGATTTTCTTCTGCGATATCGCCGAACTCAAAGCCCGGCAGCGCGGCGACGGCGTCGCGAAGCGGGCGCAGGAACAGTTTGCCCTGCAGCGTGTTGCCGCTGGCCGGCGCGCCGTAGAGATAAGCGCCGCTGACATCAAAGGCGACATCGGCATTCGGCGCGACAGGCGCCGCCTGCGGCGTCAGCTTCAGCGCCATGCGTTCCGGCATAAAGTCTTCGACGTGGAAATCCCACTCGCGGGGCTGGTTGTCGCCGGTGCTGGCGCGAATGTGCCACATGCCGGTGGCCGCGCCGCTGTCGAGCGGATAAGTAAACTGGTACAGGCCGTTAACCGGTTTGCTCATCACCGAGCGGATCACCTGGCCATCCGGCTGGACCACCTCCAGCTTCACCGGCTGTTCCGCCAGCGGTTTGCCATCGCTATCGCGCAGCAGCGCATTGAGGATCACCGTTTCGCCCGGACGATAGAGATCCCGTGGGCCAAACATAAAGAACTGTTTGCTGAAGCCTGGCGCGCCGGCAATGGAGAACTCCGCCAGATCCAGCGCCGGCAGTTTGAGGTCGAGCAGCGTGGTTTGTCCCTCTTTGCGCGCCAGCAGCAGCGCGGCTTCTTTATCGGTTTGCAGGGTGACGTGGCCCTGGCTATCGCTTTTCGCCTGCGCCAGGGTCTGCCCTTTGGCGTTGAGCAGCTGGACATCGATACCAGACTGGGCGGCGCCGTTTTCCAGGCTCTGGGTAAAGACGTCCAGCCGGTTGTGGTAGCGATGCGCCGACACGCCGATGTCGCTAAGGGTAAACAGCGTCGCCGCGTTGCTGTAGCTATAATGACCCGCCGGGTTCATGACCGCCACGTAGACGCCAGGCTGCTGGAGCGGCTTGATGTCGCTCAGCGGCAGCAGCAGCTTTTCGCGGGTATTGCGCGCCGGATTGAGGTCAAAGCGGCCGCTGTATACCAGATCGGCCATCTTCAGCAGCTCGTCGGATTCCCAGTTGCTTAATGAATTGCGGTATTCCCACTGGCTGACGAAGGCCGAGAGCGATTCCGGCTTAATGCGGAAGAAGTTCACGTCGACGTTATCGACGTTCAGCGCCATCACCGGCAGCCCGGCGATCACGTTGCCCGGCAGCAGCGAGCCGCGGCTGGCAAATCCGACGCTTGGCGCGATATCGCGGGTAGTCAGGGTCTTCTCGAACGGTTTATCGAGCGTCGCCTTGTTCAGGGCGGTCAGCGTCGGGTCGACCGAGACAATCAGCTCGCGCTTTGGCTCAAGGTGACGCAGACGCAGCTCTTTCAGGTTCGGCGCCAGCTCCCACGCGCCATCTACCTTACCGCTCTTCTTATCCACCAGGTGCACGCTGCGGGAGAAATCTTGGTCCGGCTGCAGCGGTACGGAAAAGGTCAGCACCAGGGTCGCGGCGCCATCCAGCTGCACCTCCGAGGCGTCGAGCAGCGTCAGCGCTTTGCCCTGGCTTTTTTCCGCCAGCGCCGCCAGCTGGGCGCTGTCCGGTTTTGCCGCCGCGCCAGGGCCGCTATCGGCGGCCGGCGTCGGGGCCGTAGCCTGCGGTGTACCGCTGTCATCACACCCGGTTAATGAAAATGCGGTAAGGAGCGCCAGTGACAGCGCCGCTAAACGAAATGGTTTCATCCTTCTAACCCCTCGGCCGGTGGGCCTGATGCAAATTATCACTTTTTATTATGCGTTAAGGCGGCGCTTCTCAACAGTGATGACGCGGGTTTCTGCCGATTAATCAGAAAAGTGCCGTGACGTCGTCCCCACTCTGGCGTCCTTAACTTGTCAGCACCCGATAAAACGCCGACAATTCAGTCATGAATAGTCAAACGGAGGCACCTATGTCCACCTCGTTTTTTGTCGCCGCCGACTGGCTGGCGGAACATATTGATGACCCGGAGATCCAGATTATCGACGCCCGCATGGCGCCCGCCGGGCAGGAGGCCCTGCGCGATATGGCCGCGGAGTACCGCGCCGGCCACGTGCCGAACGCGCTGTTTTTCGATATCGAGGCGCTGTCCGATCACACCAGCCCGCTGCCGCATATGATGCCGCGCGCCGAGGCGTTTGCCGTGGCCATGCGCGAACTGGGCGTCTGCAGCGATAAGCACCTGGTCGTCTATGACGAAGGCAATCTGTTTTCCGCCCCGCGCGCCTGGTGGATGCTGCGCGCCTTTGGCGTGGAGAAAGTGTCGATTCTGGCCGGTGGGCTGGAGGGCTGGCGTCGCGACGAGCTGCCGCTGGAACAAGGGGTGCCGGAGGTGGCCGAAGGAGAATTCGACGTGCGGTTCGATCCTCAGCAAATTAAGCGCCTGACCGACGTGCTGCTGGTCAGCCATGAAGGATCGGCGCAGATTGTCGATGCGCGTCCGGCGGCCCGGTTTAACGGCCAGGCTGACGAACCGCGCCCCGGCCTGCGGCGCGGGCATATCCCCGGCGCGCTGAACGTCCCGTGGACGGAGCTGGTGATTAACGGCGAGCTGAAGACCGTCGACGAGCTGAACGACATCTTTTTGCGTCAGGGCGTCGATTTTGATCGGCCCATTATCGCCAGCTGTGGGTCCGGCGTGACGGCGGCGGTGGTCGTGCTGGCGCTCACCACGCTTGGCGTGAACGGCGTCTGCCTGTACGACGGCTCATGGAGCGAATGGGGGGCGCGCAGCGATCTGCCGATTGAACCGGCTCCTGCCGCTCAGTAAACGCCGCATGGCCGCGGACGTCCCGTCCCGCGGCCACTAAATAATTTCTGATTTTCTCCGCCTCATTCTCCTGCCAGTCGCTAAACCAGCTACTCTGTGCGGCCGCAGGGCTTGCGCCTGCCGTGTTGGCTTTATTGCCGCCCACTATATAAGGAAATTGAATGATGGCTTTTTCATTAGCGGATCTCATGGATGTCGTACACAAGCACAACCGCAATCCCACCCCGAAACCGATGCCCGTAGACGAAGTGGATCGCCTGCGCGTCCGGAAATACCGTGATCCGCAAAATAGCGAAACCGTGGCGCTTCCGGAGAGTCTGAAAGCGCTGCTGGCCTACGATTGCCAGCTGACAAGCCCCTACGGTCAACGGGTGCTGGAATCGGTTCTGAACGCCATTGATGAACATGGCGTCCTGCTTTCCGACTCACTGGATGAAGAGGCTTATTATATGAATGGCCTTGATATGATCGGGCTGGATTTTGAAGAGCTAATGCCCGTCTGGAACGACGATCCGCGTCTTCCTGCCCTGATTCGCCTCTGCCATCCCGGGGATCAGCAGGTATTTATCTACGTCACCGAGCGTGATGAACAGGGTGAATATCCTGTCGTCCGCTTCGAGGGTAAAGAGAATGAGCTTTGGCTGGCAGAATCGTCGCTGATTGAATATTTGCAGGGGATTTTTACCGGTGGAAAGGAGAGCCACGACGAATGGCAGCATCAACAAGCCCTCAACGAGTCACGCGATGGCGCCTTGCTGGAGCTGGAATATATTCATGAGGATCTTTACGCCAGGCTCGAAGGTTGTCCTGACTAATTCACCATCTCCCACCGATAGCGCGATTAACGCGCGCCGTCGGGGCCAGCGCCAGGATTGAGCGTTTAATCCATAACCTGATGGCACCACAAGGCGTGAAAATGGCATTAGTCTCCAACCCAGATTTTGCTTATTCCCCGCGCCTTCCCTGGCTGGGAGGCATCGCTGGCCTGCTGGTCGGCGGCGCAATCCTCTATTTTTGGCCGCAATTGAACCGGACATGGTTAAGCCTGGTTCCTGCGCCCGTTTCCGTTTATACCCGCTTTCTCGGCGTCACTTTGGAAGACGTCCCGCTGATCACCTATGGTCATCAAGCGCTGCTGGGTTTTCTGATGGTGCTGGTCGCCGGGCTGGTAGCAGCGCTACGCTATCTGCTGGGAGAGGAAAGGTGCCGTGCCTTGCGCGGGGATATGGCGCTCTTCAACGGCGTCGTCACGCTGTGCGTGACGGGATTTCTGCTCTATAACATGGCGTCAGCCTATCCGCGGATCGTTGCCGCCCTGCATTAACCTTTGCAACCCCGCTTTTGCATCGAGCTGAAAGCATACCGAAACCGGGGGCAACCGCCCCCGCTGTCAGATAATGCGGTTTTGTTTGAAATCGCGCAGGAAGCTGCCCCAGCGCTTTTCATAGAACGGCGTGATATGGGCAATCATAAAGTGGCTGATGCCCTTCTCGCCTTCCACCACCTGGCAAATATCGATCGGCTCATCGCCGGGCAGGGTATCGGTGGCCACGCTGCCGGTGGTCTGAATGATGGACTCGATATCCCCTTCCGCTTCAATGCCGATCAGCAGATTAGCGGGCGCGTCGGCGTGCTCTTTGATCGAGCACAGGAACGCCCGCTTGACGGTTTTCAGCGTTTTGAACAGCGTGGTCAGCGAATCCACCATCTGCGCCGGCGGCTCGGCGACTTCAGACAGCAGCAGCGCTTCCCCCCCTTCCAGCACCGTCTGGGTGCTGAGCGGGCGGCCCTCTTCCCCGAGCAGATGGCTGATTTCGCGCGGGGTAAACGCTTTACCGTTCGGCAGCTTCGGGTTGAGGAACAGCGATTCACCGAGAGTCATCGCCATCAGCGTGCGGGCCGGCATCATCACGAAAGCCTGTTCGTCTTCCACCGCCTGCTGCAGGGCCTCAAGCGAAGTGAAGAACGGAATGACCGACGTACCGTCATCTTTTTCCCAGTGCTGCAGATCCAGCGCGCTATCTTCGACAATCTGCTCGCCATCGGCTGCGCGGCCTGGTACCCAGACGGTGGCCTCAAGCAGCGCGCTGAAAAATGCCGGACGATGAGCGGGCTCGGTAGCCGCTTTTTCCAGCAGGGTTTCTAATTCGTTTTTGGTTTCGGACATAGTTTGGCTACTTCAAAAATCGCCCGGCGGCGCTACGTCCGCACGGGCCTGCGGATTTTCCAGGCCGGGTAAGCGTCGCGCCACCCGGCAAGGCCATTACTCAGCCGTCAGCAGATTGGCGATAGTACGTACGCCAAGCCCCGTCGCGCCCGCCGACCACTGCTCAACGGCAGATTTGCGGTAGGTTGCCGAACAGTCGATATGCAGCCAGCCCTGGTGGTAGTTTTCCACGAAATGGGACAGGAAGCCCGCCGCGGTGCTGGCGCCGGCCGGATAGGCGGCGCTGCCGGTATTGTTCAGTTCCGCGAAATTAGACGGCAGCTGATGACGGTGGAATTCGGCCAGCGGCAGACGCCAGAACGCTTCATTTTCCGCCTGAGCGCTCGCCAGCAGGCGATTCGCCAGCGCATCGTCAAAGCTGAACAGCGCGTGGTAGTCGTTGCCGAGCGCGGTTTTC
This sequence comes from Klebsiella sp. K5-204, assembly GCF_030128585.1. Classification (NCBI taxonomy): domain Bacteria; kingdom Pseudomonadati; phylum Pseudomonadota; class Gammaproteobacteria; order Enterobacterales; family Enterobacteriaceae; genus Klebsiella; species Klebsiella sp. K5-204. The sequence continues at coordinate 58,610 of NZ_JAKUZS010000006.1, read as the reverse complement.
GCCGCGCCGGTCAGGGTGGCGGCATCGATGATCAGCTCCGGCTTCTGCGCCGAAGCGTCAATCAGGCCATCCGCCAGCACCAGACGACCTTCGGCGTCGGTGTTCATGACTTCGACGGTTTTGCCGTTGCGATAATGAATAATATCGCCCAGTTTGAAAGCGTTGCCGCTGATCAGGTTGTCGGCGCAGCACAGATAGAGCTTCACGCGCTTGTTCAGCCCGCGGGTAATAGCGAAGGCCAGGGCGCCGGTGATAGTCGCCGCGCCGCCCATATCGGATTTCATTGAATCCATAAAGGCGCTCTGTTTGATGCTGTAGCCGCCGGAATCAAAGGTGATGCCTTTACCTACCAGACAGGCATATACCGGGGCTTCTTTATCGCCGGTCGGGTTATAGTCCAGCGCCAGCAAAACCGGCGGGCGCTCGGAGCCGCGGCCCACCGTGTGCAGGCCGAGATAGCCCTGCTCACGCAGATCTTCGCCTTTGGTGATGCGATAGCTCATCTTCTCGCCCGCCACGCTGCACAGCAGGTCGACGGCGCGCTGCGCCAGCTGTTCCGGGCCCAGCTCTTCCGCCGGCGCATTGATGGTGTCGCGCACCCAGTCAATAATGGTCAGACGGTTATCCAGCTCGCTTTTCTGCGCATCGTCCAGCGTCGGCCATTCAACTTTACGGGTGCCTTTCGGGCCTTTATAACCCGCCCAGAACGCCCACGCGCGGTCGGTGTTCCAGCCTTCGCCGCTTAACGCGACATGCTTGATCCCCATGCCGTCAATTTTACGCGCCGCGCGCTGAATCAAGCCCAGGTCGTCTTTGCCGTTGAGATGCAGGGCGATGCCGTCATGATTAATGCTGTAAGACGCCTTTTCTCCCCAGCGCGCATCGGCTGGCTGAGTGGAAAGCGTAATCTTCATGGCTTCGGTCATTATCATTATCCTTCTTAGCAAACGGGCCACCGTATGGCAGCCCGTAACGTTCTCTCGCTCAATGATTCATCCGACTTTATACCGCCGCATAAATCATGATGCGAAAATTATTCGGCTTCGTCTAACCAGACTAACAGAATCGCCTCGAGAATTTTTTCATTGGATGCGTTCGGGTCATCATCAAACTCTTCCAGATCGCAAATCCATTGATGCATGTCGGTAAAGCGAACGGTTTTTGGGTCGAGGTCAGGGTAAGCGTCATACAGCGCTTCGCCGATTTCACGACTGTCGGTCCATTTCAGTGCCATATTAGTGCTCGCGTGCGTGGTTGATGGTGTAACGCGGGATCTCAACGACCAGATCTTCGTCGGTGACGCGCGCCTGGCAGCTCAGGCGGCTGTCAGGCTCCAGTCCCCAGGCTTTATCCAGCATATCGTCTTCATCTTCGGTACTTTCCGCCAGCGAGTCAAAGCCTTCACGCACGATGCAGTGGCAGGTGGTGCAGGCACAGGATTTTTCGCAGGCGTGTTCAATCTCGATGCCGCTACGCAGCGCCGCATCCAGAATAGTTTCACCGGTCTCAGCTTCCACAACGATGCCATCCGGACACAGGTCCTGGTGGGGCAGAAATACAATTTTTGGCATTTTAAACCTCGTCCACGGATTGGCCTTTCAGCGCGATACGGACCGACTGATCCATACGGCGGGCGGCGAATTCCTGGGTTTGTGTGTCGATATTTTTAATCGCTTCTTTAATGGCGTCGGCGTCGTCGCCTGCCGCGGCGGCGCGTACCTGCTCCGCAGCGGCATCGATAGCCTGACGCTCCGCGGCGCTTAACAGCGCGGCGTCGGCGGCCAGCGCGCTTGTCAGGCTCTCCAGTACGCGTGCGGCTTCCACTTTCTGTTCAGCCAGCATGCGCGCCTGGATATCCTGTTCGGCGTAGCTCATCGAATCTTTAATCATGGTGGCGATTTCGCCATCGGTCAGACCGTAAGACGGTTTCACCTGAATAGAGGCTTCCACGCCGGTCGACTTTTCCATCGCCGTGACGCTCAGCAGGCCATCGGCGTCCACCTGGAAGGTGACGCGAATATGCGCCCCGCCCGCCGGCAGCGCCGGGATACCGCGCAGCGCAAAGCGCGCCAGGGAGCGGCAATCCTGCACCAGCTCACGCTCGCCCTGCATCACATGAATGGACATCGCCGTTTGGCCATCTTTGAAGGTGGTGAACTCCTGGGCGCGGGCCACCGGAATGGTGGTATTACGCGGGATCACTTTCTCCACCAGGCCGCCCATGGTTTCCAGCCCTAACGACAGCGGGATAACGTCGAGCAGCAACAGTTCGCTGTCCGGCTTGTTGCCGACCAGAATATCGGCCTGGATCGCCGCGCCAATGGCGACGACTTTGTCAGGGTCGATGGAGGTCAGCGGGGTGCGACCGAAGAAGTCGCCGACGCGCTCGCGCACCAGCGGCACGCGGGTGGAACCGCCGACCATCACCACTTCCAGCACCTCTTGCGCCTCAACGCCAGCGTCTTTCAGCGCCCGGCGGCAGGCCATTAACGTACGTTTTACCAGCGGGGCGATCAGATCGTTAAACTGGCTGCGAGTGATATCGCCCTGCCAGCCGCCGACCTCAACGTGCGCCACCTCGGCATCGCTAAGGGCGATTTTCGCCGCGATGGCGGCATCCAGCAGCTCACGCTGCAGGCGGTTGTCGCTACGGTCGCTGAAGCCCGCCTGCTCGCGCAGGTAGTCCGCCAGCAGATGATCGAAATCATCGCCGCCGAGGGCCGAGTCGCCGCCGGTGGCCAGCACTTCAAACACCCCGCGGCTTAAGCGCAGAATAGAAATATCAAAGGTGCCGCCGCCGAGATCGTAGACCGCAATCACCCCTTCCTGGCCGGAATCAAGGCCATAGGCGATAGCCGCCGCGGTCGGTTCATTAAGCAGGCGCAGCACGTGCAGACCCGCCAGGCGCGCCGCGTCTTTGGTCCCCTGACGCTGGGCGTCATCAAAGTAAGCGGGGACGGTGATGACCACGCCGTCGAGCTCGCCGGCCAGCGCTTCAGTGGCCCGGGCGGCCAGCGCTTTCAGGATATCGGCGGAGACGCGAATCGGGTTCAGCAGGCCGCCGGCGGTCTGGATCATCGGCAGGCCGTTTTCACTGGCCTGCAGCTGATACGGCAGATGCGGATAGCGGTGTTGGATATCGGCGAGGGAGCGCCCCATCATCCGTTTCACGGAGCTGATGGTATTGGCGGGATCCTGGGCGGCGTTCAGCCGGGCGTCATAGCCGACGGTCAGCCCCGATGCGTGGTAATTCACCACCGACGGCAGCAGATAGCGGCCTTGATGATCGGGCAGAGTCTCGGCCTGGCCGCTACGCACGGTAGCCACCAGAGAATTGGTGGTGCCCAGGTCGATACCGGCCGCCAGACGACGCTGGTGCGGCGCGGCGCTCAGGCCGGGCTCACTAATTTGTAATAAGGCCATAATTGCTTCCGAAAATTAAAAATCGAGCAGTTTTTCTTCGAGTTCTTCAGCACTGCTGCGCAGCTTATCGAGGAAACGGAGCTTACGAACCGTGTCCGCCGCCGCTTCCCAGCTCTCATTATGCAATTGGTCAACCATCAGCTGATGGCGGGTATCAAACAGCGCTTTCACTCGTTTGATAAAGCCTTCCAGCCGCGCTTCGTCTTTCGCCTGGCCGATCTCATCCAGCTCTTCGCGCAGTTCCAGCTGTTCCATCAGGAACGCGGTATCGCGAACGGTATGCTGCTCGCTGGCCAGATCGAAGCCATGCAGCGAGAGGAGGTATTCTGCGCGGGTCAGGGGATGGCGCAGCGTCTGCCAGGCCTGGTTAATGGTGGCGGAATACTGAACCGCCGCAAGCTGTTCCGCAGCGGGCGCGCTGGCAAATTTATCCGGATGGTACTGGCGCTGCAGATCCTGATACCGGACAGCCAGTTGTTCAAGCGAGAGGGTATAGCTGGCTGGTAACCCGAAGAGGGTGAAATAGTCCATAGTAACCTCAGGGTCATGCATCTAAACGAAAACCCCACGCGCGGCGTGACCGCGGTGGGGTTGGGGAGTACCAATTATACGTTAAAGCTTTCGCCGCAGCCGCACTCATCTTTGACGTTAGGGTTAGTGAACTTGAACCCTTCGTTAAGGCCTTCTTTGACGAAGTCCAGCTGCGTGCCGTCGAGGAATTGCAGACTTTTGCCGTCGATCACGACCTTCACGCCTTTGTCTTCAAACACGGTGTCTTCAGCCGCCGGCTCGTCAACAAACTCCAGTACATAGGCCATACCTGAGCAGCCGGAGGTTCTCACGCCCAGGCGCAGGCCAAACCCTTTTCCGCGGTTTGCCAGGAAGGCATTGACTCGCGCTGCTGCACTGTCGCTAAGAGTAATCGACATAACAAAACCTCAACTAATTATTTTGCTTCACGTTTGCTTTTGTAATCCGCAATCGCGGCTTTAATCGCGTCTTCCGCCAGAATAGAGCAGTGAATTTTCACCGGCGGCAGCTCCAGTTCATCGGCGATATCGGTGTTCTTGATCGCCTGCGCTTCGTCCAGGGATTTACCCTTCACCCACTCGGTGACCAGAGAGCTGGAAGCGATAGCGGAACCGCAGCCGTAGGTCTTGAAGCGCGCGTCTTCAATGATACCTTCATTGTTGACTTTAATCTGCAACTTCATCACGTCGCCGCAGGCCGGCGCGCCGACCATGCCGCTGCCGACGTTCTCGTCGCTGTTGTCAAAAGAGCCGACGTTGCGCGGGTTCTCGTAATGATCGATAACTTTTTCGCTGTAAGCCATGATGAATTCTCCTTATTGGTGCCGAATTAGTGATGTGACCATTCAATACTGTTCAGATCCACGCCCTGCTTGAACATTTCCCACAGTGGAGAAAGCTCGCGCAGACGGCCAATGGATTTACGAATCAGGTTGATGGCGTAGTCAATCTCTTCTTCGGTAGTGAAACGACCTAAAGAGAAACGAATAGAACTGTGCGCCAGTTCATCAGTCATGCCTAACGCGCGCAGCACGTAGGATGGCTCAAGGCTCGCGGAAGTACAGGCTGAACCGGAGGAAACCGCCAGGTCTTTCAGCGCCATAATCAGCGACTCGCCTTCAACATAGTTGAAGCTGACGTTAAGAATGTTCGGCGCGCCCTGCTCGAGGTCGCCGTTGAGGTACACTTCTTCCATATCCTTCACGCCGTTCCACAGACGGTTGCGCAGCGTGCGCAGACGCGCCATCTCGCTTTCCATCTCTTCTTTGGCGATACGGTAAGCTTCACCCATGCCGACGATCTGGTGAACAGGCAGAGTACCGGAACGCATACCGCGCTCGTGGCCGCCGCCGTGGATTTGCGCTTCGATACGAATACGCGGCTTACGACGCACGTACAGCGCGCCGATGCCTTTCGGACCGTAGATTTTGTGACCGGAGAAGGACATCAGGTCAACTTTCAGCTGGCTCAGATCGATAGGCAGCTTGCCCACGCTCTGGGTGGCGTCAACGTGGTAAATGATACCGCGGGCGCGACACATCTCGCCGATGGTAGCGATATCCTGCACCACGCCGATTTCGTTATTCACATGCATGATGGAAACCAGGATGGTGTCGTCACGCATCGCCGCTTCCAGCTCTTTCAGATCGATAATCCCGTTGCTCTGCGGCGCCAGGTAGGTCACTTCGAAGCCTTCGCGCTCCAGCTGACGGCAGGTATCCAGAACCGCTTTATGCTCGGTTTTGCTGGTGATGATGTGCTTGCCTTTTTTCTGATAAAAGTTGGCTGCACCCTTGATCGCCAGGTTGTCGGATTCAGTCGCACCAGAGGTAAAGACGATTTCGCGCGGGTCGGCACCGACCAGCTCGGCAATCTGATTGCGGGCGATATCAACCGCCTCTTCAGCCTGCCAGCCAAAACGGTGGGAACGGGAGGCCGGGTTACCAAAGGTCCCGTCCATGGTCAGGAACTGCATCATTTTCTCGGCAACACGCGGGTCCACCGGCGTGGTTGCGGAGTAATCGAGGTAAATCGGTAATTTCATTGCTCTTAAACTCCGTACATCACTCAATGCAAGGAATCAGGCAACCGGCTTGATGTACGACCGAGTACACGGAATGTCGGAGCATCCCGGCCTGATTCTGAAAGCTCTTTATAATCGTTGTCCCGCCGTTTCGCGCTGCCTCGCCCTGTCAGCCGCAGCCCGAAACGGGATGGGTCACTCAGGCGCGCAGTTTAACGTCGATCGCGTCCTGGGTGCGCGCATTGCGCTGGGTTTCGTGCTGATGCTGACGACCGGAAACATCGAGGATCTCCTGGTTATTCACCAGTTCCCCGAGGGTGATATTGTTCAGGAAGCCGGTCAGGCGTTCGCTCAGATCGCGCCACAGCGCGTGAGTCAGGCATTTATCACCGCCCTGACAGCCGCCCTTGCCCTGGCAACGGGTGGCGTCAACGGATTCGTCCACGGCGCTAATGACTTCGCCGACGGCGATACTGCCGGCATCTTTACCTAACAGATAACCGCCGCCTGGGCCACGAACGCTGGAAACCAGGCCATTTTTACGCAGGCGAGAGAACAGCTGTTCCAGATAGGAAAGCGAAATTCCCTGACGCTCTGAAATATCTGCCAACGGCACCGGGCCCGTTTCAGAGTTGAGCGCAACGTCAAGCATCGCGGTCACGGCATAACGCCCTTTAGATGTCAGTCTCATGTCTTACTTAACCTCAAACTCGCCCCTGGCCGGGCTTTTTATTAATATGGGTATTGCATAGCAGGGCCAAGTCTGACATTCCCGAGTAATTTGGTCAACTATTTACTTGACTGTTTTAGTCAGGTATTTGGCTTTCCGTGCCGTTTTCCTTCCGCGTTGCCGGGCGCCCTCACCCCGGCCCTCTCCCACCAGGAGATAGCAAGGGCCGCGTGATTTGTATGCCGGATAAGCGCAGCGCCATCCGGCATCAACGCGGTTACTTGCCTTTATTCTGCTGGTCAATCGAGGCCAGCATGCCGCGCAGGATGTTCAGCTCCTGGCTTTCCGGGCGCGCACGAGTGAACAGACGACGCAGTTTGTTCATCACCTGCCCCGGATGATTCGGGCGGATAAAGCCCGTCGCCAGCAGCGTCTGCTCAAGATGACCGTAGAAACGCTCCAGGTCATCCACCAGCGGGTACGGCGCTTCTTCGTGCTCAACCGCCGGCTGCGCTTGCTCCTGCGCCGCCAGCCAGGCCATCCGCACTTCGTAGGCGATAACCTGCACCGCCATCGCCAGGTTCAGCGAGCTGTACTCCGGGTTGGCGGCGATGGCCACATGGTAGTGACACTTCTGCAGTTCGTCGTTGGTCAGGCCAACGCGCTCGCGGCCAAACACCAACGCCACCGGCGCATGCTGGCCTTCGGCGATGCTTTTCAGGCCGCATTCGCGGGGATCGAGCATCGGCCACGGCAGCGTGCGGGAGCGCGCGCTGGTGCCAACCACCAGGCTACAGCCCGCCAGCGCTTCATCAAGGGTATCGACGATCTGCGCGTTGCCAATGACGTCGCTGGCGCCCGCGGCCAGCGCAATGGCCTGGGAATCAGGTTTCACCAGCGGATTGACCAGCCACAGGTTGGTTAAGCCCATGGTTTTCATCGCGCGGGCAACGGAGCCCATATTGCCGGTGTGGGAGGTTTCTACCAGTACGATTCGAATATTTTGCAGCATTATGGTTCTTCGGCTAAAGATTATTCGGGCATGCTACCATAAAACGGAGACATAAGCAGAATTCGCTGTTATTATATGCGCCGTTTTTTCCCGTTCTTTAACATCCAGTGAGAGAGACCGATGCATCCGATGCTGAACATCGCCGTGCGCGCCGCGCGCAAGGCGGGTAATTTAATTGCCAAACACTACGAAACGCCAGACACCGTAGAAACCAGCCAGAAAGGCAGCAATGATTTTGTGACCAACGTCGATAAAGCCGCCGAAGCGATTATTATCGAAACCATTCGCAAATCTTACCCGCAGCACACCATTATCACCGAAGAAAGCGGTGAACACGCTGGTGAAGAGCAGGATGTTCAATGGGTTATCGATCCACTGGATGGCACCACCAACTTCGTTAAACGTCTGCCGCACTTCTCTGTTTCCATCGCCGTACGCATCAAAGGCCGTACTGAAGTCGCGGTGGTTTACGATCCGATGCGTAACGAACTGTTCACCGCGACCCGCGGCCAGGGCGCGCAGCTGAACGGCTACCGTCTGCGCGGCAGCAACGCTCGCGACCTCGACGGCACCATCATCGCGACCGGTTTCCCGTTCAAGGCGAAGCAGCACGCCACCACTTACATGAATATTCTCGGCAACATGTTCACCGAATGCGCCGATTTCCGCCGCACCGGCTCCGCCGCGCTGGATCTGGCCTACGTTGCCGCCGGCCGCGTTGACGGTTACTTTGAAATTGCCCTGAAACCATGGGATTTCGCCGCAGGCGAGCTGATCGCCCGTGAAGCAGGCGCTATTGTTTGCGACTTCACCGGCGGTCATAACTATATGCTGACGGGCAACATCGTTGCCGGTAACCCGCGTGTGGTGAAAGCGATGCTGGCGAATATGCGCGAGCAGCTGAGCGACGCGCTGAAGCGTTAATCTCTTGCAGATGTAAAAAGGAAGCCGCGGCTTCCTTTTTTTATGTTCTAAAACGGCCGCAAACCGCCGCCTGGCGCGATCGCGCTACTCCACATCACGACAGCTGCCACCAGCAGCGCCACGCCGCCGGCCAGCGCCAGCGTCAGCCAGCCCACCTGGCGCCACAGCGGCGGCGCCTGATGCCGACCCAGCTTCACCGCCAGCTGGCGAAAACTATGCACCAGCAGCGCCAGCGCCGTGATAGTTAATGAGGTCCCTGCCGCCATCGCCAGCGCCGCCGCCATCCCCCAGTTGAACACCCCGATCACCTTGCTGAACAGCAGGACCATGATCGCCCCCGAGCAGGGACGCATGCCCATCGACAGGACAATCACGGTGCGAGCCCGCCAGTCGTCGCCGGCCTGCAGCTGCTCCGGGGCCGGGAGATGCTGATGCCCGCAGCCGCAGTGTTCGTTATGAACATGATGCGGGGTAAACGCGGTAAACGTTGGCCGGCTCAGCAGCAGACGCAGCTTTTTCAGCGCCCGCCAGCAGAGCAGCAGACCTAACGCGCCCACCAGCAAATAGCTCCCCTTCTCGAGCCAGAAACTACTGAGATGCAGCTGGCGCGCCGGCAGCTGCAGCAGCGCCAGCACCACTACCACCAGCGCGATAGCCACCAGCCCCTGCAATAAAGAGGCGGCCAGCGTCAGGTTAATACTCGATTTCAACTTCGAGGGATGGGTGGCAAGCCAGGTGGTAATGACAATTTTGCCGTGGCCTGGCCCTAAGGCATGGAGCACCCCGTAAACGAAGCTGAACCCAAGCAGCGACAGCCCCGCCGCCGCCGGGTTCTCCGCCACCGCCTGCAGCAGGCGGCTGAGCTCCAGATTGAGCGCGCGCTGCCAGACCGCGCTCTGCATCAGCACCTGCGGCCAGGCCTGCCACAGCCAGAAGCCGCCCGTGACGCTCACGGCCAGCAGTAGCGCCAACGGCCACAGCGCTTTCCAGCGCGACGCGCGCTTGCGCGGGGTAAAAATTACTGACATGTCAGGGTCACCTTCTGGGCAAAATAGCTGCCCAGCGCCATATCCTCCGGCGGCGCATCCGCTTTATCCAGCGACTGGGCGTATGAGAGCATTTTGTCATTCGGTTTTGGCGTCATTACCGTTGCCTTACAGTCGGCCTGCAGCCCTGCGGGCAGGGAAAAATCGCTATCTTTGTCATAAAACATGTCGACATAGTAGGTCGGGTCGAAAGTGGAAAAGGTAAATGTCTGTCCGGCAACGGGTTGCGGCGTCGCCAGCGGCAGGGTGAAGGTCAGTACCGCCTGCAGGCCGTCGCGCTCAAGACCGTAGCCGTCGGGGCGATTTTCAAATTTCACCCGCTGGCCGTTGTGCCACAGCTCGCTGAAATAGTGCTGGCCGAGCACGTTGGCCATCACCTCCGCCGCCAGTTTTTTCCATACTTCGCTGCCCGGTTTAGCGTTTCCGGCGTCGTAGAGCAGATCCGATGAGGTAATTTCATCCATCGTCCAGCGCATTTTAAACCCGCTCAGCAAGCCGTCTTTGACCACCGGCTCGCTCTGCAAACTGATGAAGCTATGCGGATGCGCGGCGGCTGTCCATGATAAAACCATGAAAAACGCCGCGCTGGTGCATTGTTTCACTCTGTTCATCTGTTCCTCACGTGAAAAATTCTGTGAACTTCGCCAGCAATCCTGAGCTAAAGCGGGCGCACTTCCCTGCCCCCGCCGCTGTCATTGTCTATTCTTAGCGGAAACCCTAACTGGAACTTACCAGATGATGACCGTCATTGAACCACCATCTGCGCTTTCCAGTCCACAGCGCCGTAGCCAGGTGCTCCTGATGTTTTATCTGCCCGGACAGTCGGTAACGACTGAACGGCTTGGCAGAATCAACCTCGTTGATGAGACCACGGCCCGGCAGGATATTGAGGAGACCGGACGCGAAATTCAGCGTTACCACCGCCTGACCCTTCGGTCACAGGTGGACGGCAGCTATCGGATTGAAGGCGCCGCGCTCGACCAACGTTTATGCCTGCTGCATGCGCTGCGGCGGGGCCTGCGCCTGTGCCCGCAGTTCGTTAACCATCATTTTACCCCGGCGCTGAAAACGCAGCTTAAACAGGAAGGCATCGCCCGTACTCTGTACGATGATACTAACCTGCAGGCGCTGGTGAACCGCTGCGCGCGAGCGCTCAATCGCCAGTTCGACTGCCGGGACGTTCAGTTTCTGCGCCTGTACCTGCAGTACTGTCTGCTTGAGCATCACCGGGGATATTCACCCGACTTCAATGATGAACAGCAACGCTGGGCGCAGACCGCCGCCGAGTTCACCCTGGCGCAGGAGATTGTCCGCCACTGGCAGCGTCGGGTCGGCGCGACGCCGCATGTCGGAGAGCCTTTTTTCCTCTCGCTGCTGTTTATGATGCTCAAAACCCCCGATCCGCTTCGCGATGGTCACCCGCAGGATCGACGCCTGCGGCTGGCTATTTCCGGCCTGATCCACCGCTTCCAGATGCTCGCCGGCAGGTCGTTCAGTGACGAGCAGGGGCTGAGCGATCAGCTTTATATTCACTTGTCGCAGGCGTTGATCCGCAGCGTGTTTGCTATCGGCATCGATAACACGCTCACAGAGGAAGTGAGCCGGCTCTATCCTCGCTTACTGCGCACCACCCAGGCGGCATTGAGCGAATTCGAGGAGGCCTGGCACGTCCGTTTTAATGAGGAAGAGACCGGCTTAATCGCGGTGATCTTTGGCGCCTGGCTGATGCAGAAAAGCGACCTGCATGAGAAGCAGGTCCTGCTGCTGACCGATGATAATCCGAATATGGAGGCGGCCCTGGAGCAGCAGTTGCGCGAACTGACGCTGCTGCCGCTGAACATCAAATACCAGAGCGTAGAGCGCTTTCAGAAAGAGGGGGCGCCCAAAGGGGTGACGCTTATCGTCACCCCCTATGCGACGGCGCTGCCGCTGTTTTCACCGCCGCTGATCCACGCGGAGAACTGCTTCACTGAACGCCAGCAGCAGCATATCTGCGCGATGCTCGAAGACTAGGCCGCCACCGTTTTTGGCCGGATAGCCAGCGCCGGGATGGTCAGCAGCGCCATCACCCAGAACACGCCCTGGTGCAGGTGTTGGTAGAGGAAGCCGGCGAAGACGGTCATGATGGCAATACTGCCGCCCATCGCCACCGCGGAGTAGACGGCCTGCAGGCGGATCACTTCGCTGCCCTGGCGGGCGGCGATATAGCGCATCGCCGCCAGATGACACACCGTAAAGGTGCCGCAGTGAAGGATCTGCGCGAGGATAAGCCCCGGCAGCGCCGTGGTCCAGCCCATCAGCGTCCAGCGGACCAGCCCGCACAGGGCAGAGAGCAGCAGCAGATCCCGCGCGCTGAAGCGGCGGAACACCTTTTTACTCAGCGCGAAGATCACCACTTCCGCCACCACGCCTAGCGACCACAAATAGCCCACCGCCGAGGCCGAATAGCCTGCCTGCTGCCAGTAAATGGCGCTAAAGCCGTAGTAGGCGGCGTGCGCCCCCTGCAGCAGGCAAACGCAGGCGAGAAAGCGCCAGCTCTGGCGCACCAGCGTCAGCCAGGCCGCCAGCCCGGCCCCCTGCTGCTGGCGCGACGCCCCCTCGGGCATCACCGACGGTTTCAGCAGCATGCCGAGCAGCATCGAGGCAACGCCCAGGCTGAGCATCAGCAGGATCGCCCGGTAATCAAACAGGCTCACCAGCTTGCCGGTCAGCGCCGAACCAATCACAAAGGCGATGGAGCCCCATAGCCGCACCCGGCCATAGTCCATGGTGATTTGCTTTTGCCAGGTATTGGCCAGGGCATCCGTCAGCGGCACCAGCGGCGAAAAGAACAGATTGAAGCCCACAATGATCGCCAGCAGCCATGCGACATGGCTGCCGGCCCAGAAGGCCAGCGCGAAGAGCAAGGTTAACAGCGCCAGCACGCGCAGCGCGGCGATCAGCCGGGAGGGGTCGCTCACCCGCGGGGCGATCAGCAGGCTGCCGAGAAAACGGGCTACCAGACCGGCGCCGAGCAAGATGCCGATGGTTTCCGGAGTCAGTCCGTTACCGGCCAGCCAGACGCTCCAGAAGGGCAGAAAAATACCGTAGCTAAAAAAGTAGGTGAAGTAACTGAGCGCCAGCCAGCGCGTGGAGTGCAAGACCATGATTTCCTCCCGAATGGTGGCGACAGTCTGGCGATAAACCCCGGCGGACGCAAGTCAGGCAGAAAGCGGAAAAAGGCGGTTTATTCACCATGGTGCCTCGTTCTCCGGGCGACGCTCCTGGCGGAAAAAATGGCATTCCGGCGGATATCGCGGCTGAAACGCAGTGCCCGAGGCGTTGGAGGTAGCCATGGCGTAGGATGACAGGCCAGACAGTCTGACAGACATAACCCTGAAAGTTTGCGTTAAAATCGTGAAGTTCATCACAGCTCACGACCGACGTTCAGGCGCCGCCGCCCGTCAGCGGTCCGCTACAGAAAGGAGATTATCCCGCAGCCGCATGCTCTCTGGCCGTGGCGATAAAATCGGCCAGCGCCGGCTTGATGGTGCCTTTTTTCCATGCCATCAGCAGCGCAATGGTCGGGGCATTGCCGGCGATAGGACGAAAAACCACCCGGCCAGTATTAAAATGATTCATATAACCGGGTATCAAAGTCACCCCGAGCCCCATCCCCACCAGATTCATGGTCACCAGAATATTGGTCGCCACCTGGACAATACGCGGCTGGCTTTTTTGCTGTTCGAACCACGCCTGGACGATCGGCGCCAGCACCCCAGAGTACGCCGGGTCAGTGCTGACAAAATCAACGCCGTCCAGCTGGCTGGCGCTCACCTTCTCTGCTTTCGCCAGCGGATGATCTACCGGCAGCACCACCACCAGCGGTTCGTGGAGCAACTCAAGATAGTCAATTTCCGGACTGTAGATCGGGTGGCGCATCAGTCCGATATCCAGTTCACCGCTGCGAATTTTATCTTCCTGCTCGGTGGTGATAAGACTGACCAGCTCAACCCGGGTATTCGGTTGTTTGCGGCGAAACAAGGGCAGAACGCCGGGCAACAAATTGACTTCGGCCGACGGAACAAAACCAATCGCCAGGTGGTTATCGTGCTGGACGATTTTTCGCGCGCGCATTTTGGCACTCTCTGCCTGGTCGAGTATCGCCTTCGCATCCTGCAGGAAACACTCCCCCGCCGCCGTCAGCGTCACCTTGCGTTTGTCGCGCTCAAGCAACGACACGCCGACGCACTGTTCCAGATCGCGAATTTGACTGCTCAGCGAAGGCTGCGAGGTATGCAGTTTTTCTGCCGCGCGGGTGAAGTTTAGTTCCTGCGCCACCGCGACGAAATAGCGCAGGTGCCTCAATTCCATCAACCCCTCCTTGTTATCGATAAAACATCTCAGCTGGTAGAAATTAACTATTTCACACATTGATAACCCACAAGCAACATAAGAATGACACAAAAAAGAGAAGGTCAATACCTCTTACCCCACAGGATGAAAAAAATGACCATCAAAATGAAAACCGATGTCTACCAACTGGTCGACCCGCAAAACGGTCGCGTCACCCCACGGATCTATACCGACCCTGAGATCTATCAGCTTGAGCTGGAGCGGATCTTTGGCCGCTGCTGGCTGTTTCTGGCCCATGAAAGCCAGATCCCGCGGGCAGGGGATTTCTTTAACACGTACATGGGTGAAGATGCCGTGGTGGTGGTCCGCCAAAAGGACGGCAGCATTAAAGCCTTTTTAAATCAATGTCGTCACCGCGCGATGCGCGTGAGCTACGCCGACTGCGGCAATACCCGAGCCTTCACCTGCCCCTATCACGGCTGGTCTTATGGCATCGACGGCGAGCTGATCGACGTCCCGCTCGAGCCGCGCGCCTACCCGCAGGGGCTGTGCAAGTCCCACTGGGGGCTCAATGAAGTCCCGTGTGTGGAAAGTTACAAAGGCCTTATTTTCGCCAACTGGGATCCTACAGCCCCCACGCTGCGTGACTATCTGGGCGATATGGCCTGGTATCTTGACGGCGTCCTCGACCGTCGTGAAGGCGGGACCGAGATCGTTGGCGGCGTACAGAAGTGGACCATCGACTGCAACTGGAAATTCCCTGCCGAGCAGTTCGCCAGCGACCAGTATCACGCGCTGTTCAGCCACGCCTCGGCGGTGCAGGTGCTGGGCGCGAAAGATGATGGCAGTGAAAAGCGCCTGGGCGAAGGACAGACCGCCCGCCCGGTGTGGGAGACTGCCAAAGACGCGCTGCAGTTTGGTCAGGAGGGGCACGGCAGCGGCTTTTTCTTCACCGAACAGCCGGACGCTAACGTCTGGGTCGACGGCGAGGTCTCCCGCTATTACCGCGATACCTTTGCCGAAGCCGAGCAGCGGCTGGGCACCGTCCGCGCCCTGCGCCTCGCAGGTCACAATAACATCTTCCCGACCCTCTCGTGGCTAAACGGTACCGCCACGCTGCGCGTCTGGCACCCGCGAGGACCGGATCGGGTTGAGGTCTGGGCATTCTGTCTCACCGATAAAGCCGCCTCCGATGAGGTCAAAGCGGCGTTCGAAAACAGCGCCACGCGCGCCTTTGGTCCGGCTGGTTTCCTCGAGCAGGATGACTCGGAAAACTGGTGTGAAATTCAAAAACTGCTGAAAGGACACCGGGCGCGTCACACCAGCCTGTGTCTGGAGATGGGATTAGGCGAGGAAAAACGCCGCACAGATGGCATTCCGGGGATAACCAACTATATCTTTTCCGAAACTGCCGCCCGCGGTATGTACCAGCGCTGGGCCGATCTGTTAAGCAGCGAAACGTGGCAGGAAGTGCAGGAAAAAACCGCCGCTTACCAGCAGGAGGTGATGAAATGAGCGCCTTAGTCTCTGCTGAACTGCACTACCGCATCAGCCAGTTCCTCTACGAGGAGGCGCGTCTGCTGGACGACTGGCAGTTTCGCGACTGGCTGACGCAGCTGGACGACGAGATCCGCTACACCATGCGCACGACCGTCAACGCCCAGACCCGCGACCGTCGCAAAGGGGTCCAGCCGCCGACCACCTGGATCTTTAATGACAACAAAGACCAGCTTGAGCGCCGGATTGCTCGCCTGGAGACCGGCATGGCATGGGCAGAGGAGCCGCCATCCCGCACCCGCCATCTGATTAACAACCTGCAGATCAGCGAAACCGGACAACCGGATCGCTTCGCCGTGCGCCTTAACTATCTGCTATATCGCGCGCAAAAGGAGCGTGACGAGACCTGCTACGTCGGCACGCGGAGGGACACCGTCCGCCGTCTGCCTGGCGGCGAGTGGCGCCTGACGGCTCGAGAGATCGTGCTCGATCAGGCAGTGATCGCGTCCCACAACCTGAGCGTACTCTTCTGATGAATCGAATATTCGCCTGCTCCACCGTGGAGCTGCCGGAGGGGGAAGCCCTCCGCCTGGAGACCTCTCCCGTTATTGCCCTGTTCCATATTGGCGGAGCGTTTTATGCCGTTAACGATCGCTGCAGCCATGGCAACGCGTCGATGTCCGAAGGCTACCTGGAAGACGACGCGACGGTGGAATGTCCACTACACGCCGCCAGTTTCTGCCTGAAAACCGGCAAAGCGCTGTGTCTGCCCGCCACCGAGCCGCTGACCACCTATACGGTGCACGTGGAAGGCGGTGAGGTGTTTATTGATATTCCTGAGGAGGCCTGATGAGCGATTTACGCGATAACGTGGTGTTGATTACCGGCGGCGGTTCCGGCCTGGGTCTGGCGCTGGTTGAGCGCTTTATTGACGAGGGGGCGAAGGTCGCGACCCTCGAACTGTCCGGCGCGAAAGTCGCCAGCCTGCGCCAGCGCTTTGGCGATCGGGTGCTGGCGGTGGAAGGCAGCGTAACCCGCTACGGTGATTATCAGCGCGCAGTGGATCAGATCCTCACCACCTATGGCCGTCTGGACTGTTTTATCGGCAACGCCGGCATCTGGGATCATAACGCCTCCCTGATAGACACCCCGGCGGAGGCGCTGGAGAATGGCTTCCATGAGCTGTTCAACGTCAACGTGCTGGGCTATCTGCTCGGCGCCAAGGCCTGCGCCCCGGCATTAATCGCCAGCGAAGGCAGCATTATTCTGACCCTCTCCAACGCGGCCTGGTATCCGGGCGGCGGCGGCCCGCTCTACACCGCCAGTAAACATGCGGCGACCGGCTTAATTCGCCAGCTGGCCTACGAGCTGGCGCCGAAGGTGCGGGTCAACGGCGTTGGTCCCTGCGGGATGGCGACCGATCTGCGCGGCCCGCAGGCGCTGGGGCAAAGCGACACCACGATAATGCACTCCCTGACGGCGGAGAAGATCGCCGCCATCCTGCCACTGCAGTTTTTCCCCGAACCGGTCGATTTCACCGGCCCGTACGTCATGCTGGCTTCCCGACGTAATAATCGGACGCTGAGCGGGGTGATGATCAATGCCGATGGCGGCCTGGGGATCCGCGGGATCCGCCATGTCGCCGCCGGACTAAACCTGTAAGGAGTGATGATGAGCGAACCGATGATTGCCATTATCGGCGGTGGACAGGCCGGGGCGATGGCCGCCGCGGCCCTCCGCCAGCAGGGTTACCAGGGTCCCCTGCACCTGTTTTCTGATGAACCCCATTTACCCTATGAGCGCCCGCCGCTGTCGAAAGCGATGCTGCTGGATGCAGATCCGCAGCGACAGCCGGTGCTCCCCGCCAGCTGGTGGCAGGACAACAACGTCCAGCTGCATCTCGGTGTGACGCTGCGCGATATCGATCGTCAGGCGCAGAGCCTGACGCTGGCAGACAATCGCGTCTTTCACTGGCGACAACTGCTGCTGGCGACCGGAGCCGCCGCCAGACCGCTGCCGCTGCTCGACGCGCTGGGGGAACGTTGCCTGACCCTGCGACACGCCGGCGATGCTGCGCGTCTGCGCGCGGCGCTGCAGCCAGGGAGTGAGGTGGTTATCGTCGGCGCAGGCACCATCGGCCTGGAGTTGGCCGCCAGCGCTATTCAGCGCGGCTGTCGCGTCACGGTGGTGGAGCAGGCGTCGACGGTGATGGGTCGCAACGCCCCGCCGCCGGTCCGCGATTACCTGCTGGCCCGCCATCGCCAGGCCGGGGTACGGGTGCTGTTGAACAGCGCCATCGAACAGGCGGAACAGGGAACCCACCTCACCCTCACTTTACAGAGTGGCGAAACCCTGCGCGCCGGGACGGTCGTATATGGCATTGGCATCGTGGCTAACGATGCTCTCGCGCGCCGCGCCGGGCTGGAGACAGACAATGGCATCGTCGTGGATGCCGACGGCAGGACCTCGGACCCGGCTATTTTTGCCGCCGGCGACGTCACGCTGACGCGGCAATCAGATGGTTCGCTGTCGCGCGTCGAGAGCTGGGAAAATGCCAATATCCAGGCGCAGATTGCCGCTGCGGCCATGCTTGGCAAACCACGCCCCGCCAGGGCGCCAGGCTGGT
This sequence comes from Klebsiella sp. K5-204, assembly GCF_030128585.1. Classification (NCBI taxonomy): domain Bacteria; kingdom Pseudomonadati; phylum Pseudomonadota; class Gammaproteobacteria; order Enterobacterales; family Enterobacteriaceae; genus Klebsiella; species Klebsiella sp. K5-204. The sequence continues at coordinate 40,524 of NZ_JAKUZS010000006.1, read as the reverse complement.
TCTGGACCGATCAGTACGAAGATAACCTGCAGTTTATTGGCGATATGCAGGGCGAAAAGTGGTGGTGTCGGGGAGCGCCCGCCGATCGCAAAGCGATCTGGTTCCAGCTGTCCGACGGCGTGTTAACCGGCGCGGTCACCCTCAATCACGGTCGCGAGATCCGCACGCTGCGCAAGCTCATCCAGAGTGGTCAAGCGGTGAACGCCGAAACGCTATGCGATGAAAGCGTCCCGTTAAAAACGCGGTAATTTCGCTGTTCAGCGGACCGGGGATGTTGCCAGAACTAACGTGGCGGGAAGCAAAAACGTGTATTACGTTTAAAGGACACTTCTCTCATAACGAGCTGATTATGAACACACTCCGCTATTTTGATTTTGGCGCATCCCGCTCTCCGCTACTGCTTATCGCCCGCATCGCCGTGGTAGTTCTGTTTATTCTTTTTGGCTACCCCAAACTGCTGGGCTTTGACGGTACGGTGCAGTACATGGCCGCCTCCGGCGCGCCGATGCCGACCCTGGCGGCGATTATCGCCGTCATTATGGAGGTGCCTGCCGCCATTTTAATTGTGCTGGGCTTTTTCACCCGCCCGCTGGCGGTCATCTTTATCTTCTACACCCTGGGCACCGCGGTGATTGGCCATCACTACTGGGATATGACTGGCGATGCGGTATTGCCGAACATGATTAACTTCTGGAAAAACGTCAGCATCGCCGGCGCTTTCCTGCTGCTGGCGGTAACCGGCCCCGGAGCGATTTCGCTCGACCGCCGCTAATCTCCAGACGCAAAAAAGGCCGCAAACGCGGCCTTTTTGATGTCAACGCTAACGCTTACGCATAAACCGGGAAGCGGGCGCAGATATCCAGGACTTTGCCTTTCACGCGCTCAATGACCGCGTCGTCATTGATATTGTCCAGCACATCACACATCCAGCCAGCCAGCTCTTTGACTTCCGCTTCTTTAAAGCCGCGGCGAGTCACTGCCGGAGAACCGATACGGATACCGGAGGTTACGAACGGGCTCTTCGGATCGTTCGGCACGCTGTTTTTGTTGACGGTGATGTTGGCGCGGCCCAGGGCAGCGTCAGCTTCTTTACCGGTCAGATTTTTATCCACCAGGTCCAGCAGGAACAGATGGTTCTCAGTACCGCCAGACACCACTTTGTAGCCGCGGTTCAGGAACACTTCCACCATCGCTTTGGCGTTTTTCGCAACCTGCTGCTGGTAAACTTTAAACTCTGGCTCCATCGCTTCTTTCAGCGCCACCGCTTTCGCCGCGATAACGTGCATCAGCGGGCCGCCCTGCGCGCTTGGGAATACCGCAGAGTTCAGTTTCTTGTACAGCTCTTCGCTACCGCCTTTCGCCAGGATCAGGCCGCCGCGCGGACCCGCCAGGGTTTTGTGGGTGGTGGTGGTCACGACGTGAGCATGCGGAACCGGGTTCGGATACACGCCAGCGGCAATCAGGCCTGCCACGTGCGCCATATCGACAAACAGGTATGCGCCGATGCTGTCGGCGATTTCACGCATTTTTGCCCAGTCAACGATACCGGAGTAAGCGGAGAAACCACCGATGATCATCTTCGGTTTATGTTCCTGTGCCTGCTTCGCCATGTCGTCATAGTCAATTTTGCCGGACTCATCAATACCGTAAGGGATGATGTTGTACAGTTTGCCGGAGAAGTTAACCGGAGAGCCGTGAGTCAGGTGGCCGCCCTGCGCCAGGTTCATCCCCAGCACGGTATCGCCCGGCTGCAGCAGCGCGGTGTAGACGGCAAAGTTAGCCTGGGAGCCGGAGTGCGGCTGGACGTTAGCATAGTCAGCGCCGAACAGCTCTTTCGCGCGGTCGATAGCCAGCTGCTCAACCACGTCGACATATTCGCAGCCGCCGTAGTAACGCTTGCCCGGATATCCTTCAGCATATTTGTTGGTCAGCTGAGAGCCCTGCGCCTGCATCACGCGCGGACTGGTGTAGTTTTCGGAGGCGATCAGTTCGATGTGCTCTTCCTGACGTACTTTTTCCTGCTCCATAGCCTGCCACAGTTCGGCATCATAATCGGCAATGTTCATTTCACGCTTTAACATCCGCATCTCCTGACTCAGCTAACAATAAAATTTCGGCCTAAAAAGGCGGTCCGATTGGACAACGGCCCACAGTATAACCGAATCATTCTGTGATAACAGGTCTTGACAAAGGATTTTACGCAAACGTTTGGCTCCGCATGACACAAGGCTTTGAGCAATAACGCCTCTCTCAGTATCAACGGATTTCTTTTCAGGATTGTGATGCAAATTCTTCATGTTGTAACTGCAACGGCGGAAAGTGTTAAAGAACCATTTACAACGCAGGGTTATTTCCTTAAGATGCATTTAAAATACATCATTAAGGTAACACACAAGGAAGCACGCTATGCTCGACGCTCAAACCATCGCTACGGTCAAAGCCACCATCCCCCTGCTGGTAGAGACTGGACCAAAATTAACCACCCATTTCTACGATCGTATGTTTGCGCATAACCCGGAGCTCAAAGAGATCTTCAATATGAGCAACCAGCGCAACGGCGACCAGCGAGAAGCGTTGTTCAACGCCATTGCCGCCTACGCCAGCAATATCGATAACCTGCCCGCCCTGCTGCCGGCGGTGGAAAAAATCGCCCAGAAACACACCAGTTTCCAGATCAAACCGGAGCAGTACAACATCGTGGGCAGCCATCTGCTGGCGACCCTCGATGAAATGTTCAGCCCGGGTCAGGAAGTCCTTGATGCCTGGGGGAAAGCTTACGGCGTGCTGGCGAACGTCTTTATCGGCCGCGAAGCCGAGATCTATCAGCAAAACGCCAGTAAAACCGGCGGCTGGGAAGGGACCCGCGCGTTCCGTATCGTGAAGAAAACCCCGCGCAGCCAGCTTATCACCAGCTTTGAGCTCGAGCCGGTCGACGGCCAGCCGGTCGCCGATTACCAGCCTGGCCAGTATCTGGCCATCTGGCTGAAGCCGGAAGATTTCGAATATCAGGAAATTCGCCAGTACTCCCTGACCCGCAAAGCGGACGGCAAGGGCTACCGCATCGCGGTTAAACGCGAGGAAGGCGGCCAGGTTTCCAGCTGGCTGCATAACCATGCCAGCGAAGGCGATGTGGTCTATCTGGCGGCGCCGGCCGGGGACTTCTTCCTTAACGTTGAGCCGCAGACGCCGGTCACTCTGCTCTCCGGCGGCGTCGGGCAAACGCCGATGCTGGCGATGCTGGATGCGCTGGCGAAGAGCCGCCATCAGGGTCAGGTGAACTGGTTCCATGCGGCAGAGAACGGCGACGTGCACGCCTTCGCGGACGAAGTTAAAACGCTGGGTGAAACCCTGCCGAAGTTTACATCTCACGTCTGGTACCGCAGCCCGAGCGAAGCGGACCGTGAATCCGGCGCGTTTGATAGCGAAGGTTTGATGGATTTAACGGCCCTGGCCGGCAAGATCGGCGACCCGCAAATGCAGTTCTATCTCTGCGGCCCGGTGGCGTTTATGCAGTTTGCCGCGAAGCAGCTGGTAGATCTGGGCGTGAGCAGCGGCAACATTCATTACGAATGCTTCGGGCCGCATAAGGTGCTGTAAGCCCCGACGACGCGGGGATTTGTAGGCCGGGTAAGCGCAGCGCCACCCGGCAATACTGCAGCGAGCGGCGAGCGTTAAATCGCCGCGTCGTCTTCTTCGCCGGTACGGATACGAATCACGCGCGCGACATCAAAGACAAAGATTTTACCGTCACCGATTTTGCCGGTCTGCGCGGTACGGATGATGGTATCCACACAGGTATCGACGATATCGTCGGTCACCACGATTTCAATTTTCACTTTCGGCAGAAAATCCACCATATACTCCGCGCCGCGGTAGAGTTCGGTGTGCCCTTTCTGGCGGCCAAAGCCTTTCACTTCCGTTACCGTCATCCCGGTGATGCCGACTTCGGCCAGCGCTTCACGCACGTCATCCAGTTTGAAAGGTTTAATAATCGCATCAATCTTTTTCATGGTGTTCCTGTCTTAGTCGCGTAACCGGTTGCTTACCGTATCATAACTTGCGCTATGTTGCGGAGCTACTCTTTAAAGTCGTTGGCGTCGAGCTCATGGCGCGACAGCAGCTTATAGAATTCAGTGCGGTTGCGTCCAGCCATCCGCGCGGCGTGGGTGACGTTGCCCCTGGTAATCTGCAGCAGCTTGCGCAGGTAGTTCAGCTCAAACTGATTGCGCGCCTCCACGAAGGTCGGCAGGGCGGTGTTCTCGCCCTCCAGCGCCTGCTCCACCAGCGCATCGCCGATCACCGGCGACGAGGTCAGGGCCACGCACTGCTCAATCACGTTCACCAGCTGGCGCACATTGCCCGGCCAGTTGGCGGCCATCAGCCGCTTCATCGCATCGCTGGAAAACGCCCGAACGAACGGCTTATGGCGATCGGCGGACTGACGCAGCAGATGGTTGGCCAACAGCGGAATATCTTCCGTGCGTTCGGAGAGCGGCGGGATCTTCAGGTTAACCACATTGAGGCGATAGAACAGATCTTCACGAAACTCGCCGCGAGCCATCGCCTTCGGCAGGTCGCGGTGGGTGGCGGAGATGATCCGCACGTTGATCTCGATATCGCGGTTGCTGCCGAGCGGGCGTACCTTACGCTCCTGCAGGACGCGCAGCAGCTTCACCTGCAGGGCGACCGGCATATCGCCAATCTCATCGAGAAACAGCGTACCGCCTTCGGCGGCCTGGAATAACCCTTCGCGGTTGCTGACCGCGCCGGTAAAGGCGCCCCGCGCATGGCCGAACAGTTCGGACTCGAGCAGCTGTTCCGGCAACGCGCCGCAGTTAATCGCCACGAACGGCTTGTCATGACGCGGGCTGGCGTTGTGGATCGCCTGGGCGACTATCTCCTTCCCGGTCCCGCTCTGGCCGTTAATCAGCACGCTAACGTCGGATTGCGCCACCATCCCGGCCTGTTCGAGCAGGCGCAGCATCAGCGGGCTGCGGGTGACAATGGCCTGACGCCAGGCTTCGTCGGTGGCTGGCGAGCGCTGCTCCAGCGCCTCATCAATGGCTTGATACAAGGCGTCTTTATCAACCGGCTTAGTCAGGAAGCTGAAGACGCCCTGCTGGGTGGCCGCCACCGCGTCGGGGATCGAGCCATGGGCGGTGAGAATGATCACCGGCATGCCGGGCTGCCCCTTCTGGATCTCACTGAACAGCTGCAGACCGTCCATTTCATCCATCCGCAGATCGCTAATCACCAGATCCATCTTCTCACGCCCCAGCACGCGCAGCGCTTCCGGGCCGCTCTCGGCGGTGACCACGCTATAGCCTTCGCTGACCAGGCGCATGCCCAACAGCTTCAGCAGCCCCGGATCGTCATCCACCAGCAGCAAACGCGCCGGTTTACGGATCGTCATGGATCACCTCCGGCACTTTTTCGCTGCCGAAATTGCCGCCCGGCTTGCGGCTGGAGAGCTGGCGTTCAATATCCGTCAGATTCTCCAGCTTACGGGTGGTCAGCTCCAGCTGTTCGCGCAGCGACTGCTCCTGCTGGCGCAACGTCTCCAGCTCGCTATCGCTGGACTGCTGAAGCTTCGCGTAGCGGGCTCGCTCCTCCACCAGCTGCAGCTGACGGGCCTGCCCGTCGCGCCAGAGCTGATACAGCGGGCGGACCTGAACGGCGATTTGCGGGCTGAAGGTGTCGAGACGCGCCACCAGCTCGCGGCGCTCGTCAGGGGTAATTTTGGCATCGGCAAGCAGAATGCCGCGGCGGAACGCGTCCTGCCAGCTGTCGTCGGTATGGCGTTTCGCCTCCGCTCGCGCCTGCGCCGGCGCGAGACGATCGGCGCAGTCAATGCCCCGCAGCCAGTAGAGGGGGTTTTTGTCGCTGGCATCGCTGCTGTGCGCCCAGATATCGGCGCAGTCCACCGCGACAAAATCGGCCACCTGATGCTGCGCCTGCCCGGGGGCGGCGGCACCTTCCGCACTATGCGGCGAGAAGCCGGCGGAACACCCCGCCAGCGTCAGACAAGCAATGCCTGAGAGCAGCCATCCGCTAAGGGAACGGCGCCAGGCCAGGAATTGGGACATAGTTCCCCGATATCGATTCATTAGTTGGATTATTCCGGCGCTGAGGGAAGCGTAATGCGAAAACAGACCTGCCCGGCGGGGGCGTCAACCAGACTGAGCTCCCCTTGCATCTGACGGACGCAGTCGCGGGCGATGCTTAACCCCAGTCCACTGCCTTTCACGGCCCCTTTACGCTGGTGACTCCCCTGGTAAAAAGGCTCAAAAATCATATTCTTTTCCGCGGCCGGGATCGGTTCGCCGCTGTTGGCGACATCAATACGCACCTGCTCTCCGTGCCGGTAGCTATGGATACGAATGTTACCGGATTCAGCGCCATAGTGCACCGCATTGGAGTAGAGATTATCCATTACGCTTATCAATAGCGCAGGCTCTGCCAGACAATGCCGCGCCCGCAGCGCCAGCTCGGTATGCATCAGTTTAGCCCGCGCGGGCAAACTGTGCGCCGCCACGACGTTTTCCACCAGCTCCACCAGGTCCACTTCTTCCCGGGCTACCGGGCCGTCGGCCTGTTTGCGGTTGTAGTCCAGCAGCTGTTCAATCAGCTTTTGCAGGTTGCGGCTGCTGCTGTCGAGGATCTCGACGATCTCCTGCTGCTCCGGCGTCAGCGGCCCGGCGACACGGTCGGCCAACAGCTCGGTGCCTTCACGCATACTGGCCAGCGGGGTTTTCAGCTCATGCGACAGATGGCGAAGAAACTGATGCCGCTGCGACTCCAGCCATGCCAGGCGCTCGCTGAGCCAGATAATGCGCTTGCCCACCGAGCGCAGCTCGCGCGGGCCGGTAAACAATGCCGCGTCGTCCAGCGATTTCCCAGCCCCCAGCTGGTTGATCATTCTTTCGATGCCTTTCACCGGGCCGATGATCATGCGGGTAAAAAGCAGCACCAGCGCCAGGCTCAGCAGAAACAGCACCAGCGCCTGCCAGCCGAAAAACTGGCCGCGCTCGGCAATCTCCTGCTGCAGCTGCTGGCCGCGGGAATAGACCACCGCCCGGGTCGCCTGGACCATGTCGCTGTTATTACTGGCGAACACTTCCAGTCTGGCGGCTGCCTGGGCGTCGGGGCCGCTGTTGTTACACTGCAGCTGCGCCAGATCGCTGACATCCTGGCGCAGCGCCTGCCAGAGCTTCTCGTCCGGCAGCACGCCGGCGTGCGCGTCCAGCATCTGGCTGTAGCGCTGCCGCTGGTTTTGATAGACGCGCGCCAGCGTCGGATCGTCCAGCACGCAGTACTGGCGATAGCTGCGCTCCATCTCCAGCGCGGCATTGATCATCGCCTCGCTGCGGCGGGCATCGACCAGCGTAGTGCGGTTGATATGCGCCGCCTGGGCGCTGAGGGCATTGAGGCTCTGCCAGGCCTGCCAGGCCAGCACCAGCAACGGCAGCAGGATCAGCACAAAGGAGAGCGTCACCAGCTGACGCAGCGAACGGGGAAAAAGAGAGAGTCGCTTCAAGGGTGTGGTCTCAATCATTAGCTCTGGTCGATGCTAACTGAGGAGCGCGGCGGAGAAAAGCGATACCCGTCGCCACGGCGCCGCAGAAACAACAAAGCCAGGCGCAAGGCCTGGCTTTGTTGAGAAATGAGGCGGTGCCTTACTCGACGTTTCGCCCGATGTCTGATAAAGCCAGGCTGTTATCAGGAGTTGGACGGCAGGCACCTGTTTGTGCGTCATTCGAAGTTTATGTAGCGCGTCCCGAAGGGGCTGACATAAGAAGGTGAATGAGCCACTGGTTAATATTATGCATGAACTATGCCATCTTTCAAAACATTTTATTAACACGTTGATATATATGACTTTCACCATAAAATCCAACCATTCCAGCGCTGTATACTTTTCATCCATGATGTCGCCGATTAGCGACACTAAATATGCCCCAGGTTACTCATCATTTAAATCAATAACTTAAGTGTCGCCTTTTGACGACACCGCAATATGCCAGTTGTCGGTGATTCCCGACACCCTGGCGTGCCGACCGTCACAGATAAAAAAAGCCCCCTGCCTGAGCAGGGGGCTGATACGTTCGCGTGGCACGCTTCGGGAAGATTAACCCAGCTGTTTACGCGCGTTGCGGAAGATACGCATCCACGGGCTGTCTTCGCCCCAGTTTTCCGGGTGCCAGGAGTTGCTTACGGTGCGGAAGACGCGTTCCGGGTGCGGCATCATGATGGTCGCGCGCCCGCTTTCGCTGGTCACCGCGGTGATACCGTTCGGGGAACCGTTCGGGTTCGCCGGATAGGTTTCGGTCACTTTGCCGAAGTTGTCCACGAAGCGCAGCGCTACCAGACCTTTGCTCTCCAGCTGGGCCAGATGCGCGCTGTCGCGCACTTCCACCTGCCCTTCGCCGTGGGAGACCGCAATCGGCATCTGTGAGCCAACCATGCCTTCCAGCAGCAGAGACGGGCTTTGCGTCACTTCCACCAGGCTGAAGCGCGCTTCAAAGCGGTCAGACTGGTTGCGCACAAAGCGCGGCCACAGGTCGCTGCCCGGGATCAGCTCGCGCAGGTTGGACATCATCTGACAGCCGTTGCACACGCCGAGCGCCAGGGTCTGCGGACGATGGAAGAAGGTCGCGAACTCATCGCGCACGCGCTCGTTGAACAGAATCGACTTCGCCCAGCCTTCGCCTGCCCCCAGCACGTCGCCGTAGGAGAAGCCGCCGCAGGCCACCAGGGCATGGAAATCGCCCAGACCGGTGCGGCCCGCCAGCAGGTCGCTCATATGCACGTCGATGGCGTCAAAGCCGGCGCGATGGAAGGCTGCCGCCATTTCAACGTGAGAGTTCACCCCCTGCTCGCGCAGGACGGCCACTTTCGGACGCGCGCCGGTGGCAATGTACGGCGCGGCGACGTCGTCATTAATATCAAACGAGAGCTTCACATTAAGGCCCGGATCGGCGTCGTTGGCTTTCGCCTCGTGCTCCTGATCGGCGCAGGCCGGGTTGTCACGCAGACGCTGCATCTGCCAGGTGGTTTCCGCCCACCACATGCGCAGGGTGGTGCGGCTTTCGCTAAACACCGTCTGACCGCTGGCGGTCAGCACGAAGCGATCGCCCTCGACCGCTTTACCGAGGTAATGCACGCAGTCCGCCAGGCCGTTAACCGCCAGAATGGCTTCCACTGCCTCACGGTCTGCGGCGCGGACCTGAATCACCGCCCCCAGCTCTTCGTTGAACAGCGCCGCCAGACGGTCGTCGCCCAGCGCGGCGATATCCGCTTCCAGTCCACAGTGGCCGGTAAAGGCCATTTCCGCCAGGGTAACCAGCAGGCCGCCGTCGGAGCGGTCGTGGTAGGCCAGCAGTTTACGCTGCGCCACCAGGGCCTGCATCGCATCCCAGAAGCCTTTCAGCTGCGCGACATCGCGCACGTCAGCCGGCTTGTCGCCGAGCTGGCGATAGACCTGCGCCAACGCCGTCGCGCCCAGCGCGTTGTGCCCTTTACCGAGGTCGATCAGCAGCAGGGCGTTATCTTCCGTCGAAAGCTGCGGCGTGACGGTATGACGAACATCTTCGACACGGGCGAAGGCGGAGATCACCAGCGACAGCGGAGAGGTCATCTCACGCTGCTCGCTGCCTTCCTGCCAGCGGGTTTTCATCGACATTGAGTCTTTGCCGACCGGAATGGTCAGGCCCAGCGCCGGGCACAGCTCTTCGCCCACCGCTTTCACCGCCTCATACAGACCCGCGTCTTCGCCCGGGTGGCCGGCGGCGGCCATCCAGTTAGCCGACAGCTTCACGCGGTTCAGCTCGCCAATCTGCGTGGCGGCGATATTGGTCAGCGCTTCGCCAACCGCCAAACGGCCGGAGGCGGCGAAGTCCAGCAGAGCAACCGGGGCGCGCTCGCCCATCGCCATCGCTTCGCCGTAGTAGCTGTCGAGGCTGGCGGTGGTGACCGCGCAGTTGGCCACCGGGATCTGCCACGGGCCGACCATCTGGTCGCGGGCGACCATACCTGTCACGGTGCGGTCGCCGATGGTCACGAGGAAGGTTTTCTCGGCCACCGTCGGCAGGTGCAGAACGCGATTAACCGCATCGGCGATGGTAATCGGTTGGCGATCCAGCGCGCTGCCCTGGGCTTTCAGGGTCTGCACGTCGCGGGTCATTTTCGGCGTTTTGCCAAGCAGGACGTCCAGCGGCAGATCGATCGGCTGATCGTTAAAGTGGCTGTCGCTCAGGCTCAGGTGCTGCTCGGCGGTGGCTTCGCCGATAACCGCATAAGGCGCGCGCTCGCGGCGGCACAGCTCGTCGAACAGCGGCAGTTGCTCCGGGGCGACCGCCAGGACATAACGTTCCTGCGATTCGTTACACCAGATCTCCAGCGGGCTCATGCCTGGCTCATCGCTCAGGATATCGCGCAGCTGGAATTTACCGCCGCGGCCGCCGTCGCTGACCAGCTCCGGCATGGCGTTGGAGAGACCGCCGGCGCCGACGTCGTGGATAAACAGGATCGGGTTGGCGTCGCCCAGCTGCCAGCAGCGGTCGATCACTTCCTGACAGCGACGCTCCATTTCCGGGTTGTCACGCTGGACGGAGGCGAAATCGAGGTCAGCATCGGACTGGCCGGAGGCCATGGAAGACGCCGCGCCGCCGCCGAGGCCGATGTTCATCGCCGGACCGCCCAGCACGATCAGCTTCGCGCCGACGGTAATCTCGCCCTTCTGCACGTGCTCGCCGCGGATGTTGCCGATACCGCCGGCCAGCATGATTGGTTTGTGGTAGCCGCGCAGCTCTTCACCGTTATGGCTGGTGACTTTCTCTTCATAGGTGCGGAAGTAGCCGTTCAGCGCCGGGCGACCAAATTCGTTGTTAAACGCCGCGCCGCCCAGCGGGCCTTCGGTCATGATGTCCAGGGCGGTGACGATGCGATCCGGCTTGCCGAAATCTTCTTCCCACGGCTGTTCGAAGCCCGGGATGCGCAGGTTGGAAACCGAGAAGCCCACCAGGCCCGCTTTCGGCTTCGCGCCGCGGCCGGTGGCGCCTTCATCGCGGATTTCGCCGCCGGAGCCGGTTGCCGCGCCCGGCCATGGGGAGATGGCCGTCGGGTGGTTATGGGTTTCCACCTTCATCAGAATGTGCGCCGGCTCCTGATGGAAGTCATAGCGTCCGGTCTGGTGGTCGGCAAAATAGCGCCCCACTTCAGACCCTTCCATCACCGCGGCGTTGTCTTTATAGGCCGACAGGACGTAGTCCGGCGTTTTTTCGAAGGTGTTTTTGATCATTTTGAACAGCGACTTCGGCTGCTGTTCGCCGTCGATGATCCAGTCGGCGTTGAAAATTTTGTGACGACAGTGCTCTGAGTTCGCCTGGGCGAACATATACAGCTCGATATCGTTCGGATTGCGTCCCAGACGGGTAAAGGCGTCCTGCAGGTAGTCAATTTCGTCATCTGCCAGCGCCAGCCCCAAACGGAGGTTGGCGTCAATCAGCGCCTGACGCCCTTCGCCCAACAGGTCAACGCTGGTCACCGGCGTCGGCTGATGGTGAGCGAACAGCTTTTCGCCCGCTTCCAGCGCGTCGAAGACGCTCTCCATCATGCGGTCGTGCAGTTCCGCCGCCACCGCGGCCCACTGCGCTTCGGTCAGGGTCGAGGCTTCAACATAATACGCCACGCCGCGCTCCAGACGCACAACCTGAGCCAGGCCGCAGTTATGGGCGATATCGGTAGCTTTAGAAGACCAGGGAGAGATGGTGCCAGGGCGAGGGGTCACGAGCAGTAATTTACCGGTCGGGGTATGGCTGTTTAAGCTCGGGCCATACTTAAGCAGTCGCGCCAGGCGCTCGCGATCGTCAGCGCTCAGCGGGGCGTTCAGATCGGCAAAATGAATATACTCGGCATATATGGCGCTTACCGGAAGGTTGGCCGCCTGAAATCGTGCCAGCAGTTTATTAATACGGAATGCCGACAGTGCAGGTGAACCACGCAAAATTTCCATCATAAGTCTCTCGTCTTCGAAGCTTTCAGGGTGAGCCAGGGGGGGAAACGGGCGTCATTATAGTGAATCCTGCGCCCCGACGAAACCGTTTGCGTAGAAATAAAATCATTGATGCTGTTTATCAATAAATGTGACGTCCATCGCGAATAAGTTGCCAACTGGCGCATTCTTAAGCAGAATGCCGCTCATTCGACGACAACCTTGCGTTTTTTCCGGACATCGCCTGCTGAGGAACCTGAAGCTGCAGAAGATTAACGCGCTGAAAAAATTAAAGATTAATTATCTGCTCATCGGCATTGTCACCCTTTTGCTGGCGGCTGCCCTGTGGCCGTCGATCCCCTGGTCCGGTAAACCGGAGAACCGGGTGGCGGGCATTATCGCTCGCGGCGAGCTACGCATCAGCACCATCAACTCGCCGATGACCTTCGCCACCATGAACAATAAAACCTTCGGCCTGGACTACGAACTGGCGAAGCAGTTTGCCGACTACCTCGGCGTGACGCTTAAGATAACCGTCCGCCAGAACATCAGCCAGCTGTTTGACGACCTCGACGACGGTCAGGCCGATATGCTGGCCGCGGGGTTGGTCTATAACCAGGAGCGGGTGAAAAACTACCAGGCCGGCCCTGGCTACTACTCCGTTTCCCAACAGCTGGTCTATCGCGTCGGCAATACCCGGCCGCGCAGCCTCGCGGCGCTGACCGCCGAGCAGCTCGCCATCGCCCCGGGTCACGTGGCGATCAACGACCTGCAGGTACTGAAAGCGGAGAAATACCCGGATCTTGCCTGGCGCGTGGACGAAAAGCGCGGCACCACCGCGCTGATGCAGGCGGTGATTGACGGCAAACTCGATTACACCATCGCCGACTCGGTGGCCGTCAGCCTGTTCCAGCGCGTCCATCCGGAGCTGGCGGTAGCCCTCGATATCACCGACGAACAGCCGGTCACCTGGTTCAGCGCCCGGGACGACGATAATTCGCTGTCGGCGGCGATGCTTGATTTCTTCAACAATATTAATGAAGACGGCACCCTGGCGCGCCTGGAAGAGAAGTACCTCGGCCACGGCAACGATTTCGATTATGTCGATACCCGCACCTTCCTGCGCGCGGTGGAAAACATTCTTCCGGAGGTGCAGCCGCTGTTTGAAAAGTACGCCCGCGAGATCGACTGGCGCCTGCTGGCCGCCATCGCCTGGCAGGAATCCCACTGGGATCCGCAGGCCACCTCGCCTACCGGCGTGCGCGGCATGATGATGCTTACGCGTAATACGGCGCAGAGTCTGGGGCTGACTGACCGGACCGATGCGGCGCAGAGTATCGACGGCGGTATGCGCTATCTCCAGGATATGATGGATAAAGTGCCGGATTCGATCCCGAAAGATGAACGCATCTGGTTTGCGCTGGCCGCTTACAATATGGGCTATGCCCATATGCTGGACGCCATGGCGCTCACCCGCAAACAGAAAGGCAATCCCAACAGCTGGGCAGACGTTAAGCTGCGTTTACCCCTGCTGAGCCAGAAACCCTATTACAGCAAACTTAAATACGGCTATGCCCGCGGCCATGAGGCCTACGCCTATGTGGAAAACATCCGCAAATATCAGATAAGCCTTGTCGGCTATTTGTCAGAAAAGGAGCGCCAGCAGCAGCAAACGCTGGCCCTGGCGGAGGATTACCCGGCGGTGCTCCCCAATGAGCTCGAACAGCCGCAGGAGACCACCCTGCCCTTTTTCAAGTTTCGCGCCGATAAACAGATGGATAATGCCCGGATGAAACTCCCCGGCCACCTGTATTAACTTTCCCCGTTCTGCTCCCGGGCTTTCTTCAGCGCTTTTTTCTCTTCCCGCCGCCAGCGGAAGAAGTCGCTCAGCATGGCAGAGCAGGATCCCGCCAGCACGCCTTCGCTAATCTCAACCCGATGGTTCATTCCCGGGTGGTGCAGAACATCCATCAGCGAGCCGGCGGCGCCGGTCTTGGCATCCCTGGCGCCAAACACCAGGCGGGCGATACGGCTGTGCACCATCGCGCCCGCGCACATCACGCAGGGCTCGAGGGTCACGTACAGCGTGGCGTCGATCAGGCGATAGTTTTGCAGCACCAGCCCGCCCTGGCGTAAGGCCATAATTTCCGCATGGGCGGTGGGGTCGTGACGGCCTATCGGCCGGTTCCAGCCCTCGCCAATGACCTGATTGTTATGCACCAGCACCGCGCCCACCGGCACCTCGCCCTCTTCCCAGGCGCGCTTCGCCAGCGTCAGGGCATGACGCATCCAGTATTCATCATTGAGTTCGAGGTCAGACACAGCGGCCACTCCAGCAGAAAAAGCGGGGCGCATTATACATGGGAGCTATCAATTACACACTATTACTCCAGTTGCTGCAGCTCTCCCTGCGGGGTGACCCGCCAGCGATGCTGGCAAAAGCCGAGCAATGGGTTATCCTGCTCGCTATCGCTATAGCCGCTATACAGCTGCAGCGGAGCGCCAATCTTTTTCTCCAGCTGCACCACCTTTTCATGGCCCAGGCAGCGCAGGGTCAATACCCAGCCGCCCCAGCGGCGCGCGGTGCGGCTGGCTATCAGATTCACCCTCGGCAGCCAGAGGGTATCGCGATAGACCTGTTCCACCAGCGACTGCGGCGAGCCGGTGATCAACCAGACGTCGGCATCGGTACTGGTCAGGTAGGCCGTCAGCCGCGCATGAACCACCGGAAACGCCGTCACATGATGACGAAACCAGCCGACAAACTCCGCTTCCAGCCGCTTCAGTACCGCCTCGCGACGGCCAAAGGTTGACGCCCACAGCAGCAGGCTCATCGGCCAGCGCGCCGCCCGCCCGCACACCGCCAGCCCGGCAAGGATCGCCGGCCCCATCGCCACCACCAGCAGCAGGTTCAGCGGCAGATGGCGCAGCAGGTAGCGCAGAAAACTGCCGAACATATCCTGTTGATGCAAGGTTCCGTCCAGATCGAAAAACACCACTCTCCGTTCACTGTGCTGCAAACTGCCTCCTTCTCTCAGGATTCGCTTCTCGTTAGGGTAAGCTTAACAGTCTTATGCCAAGAAGAGGGAAAACATCCCTGCCGTTAAGGAAGAATTAAATTAGCAGGCGAAGGAAAAATTGTGGCTTATGAATTTTTAATTCGTGGTATACCCCTTATAATCGAATAAAAATTCTGTCAGACACGAGCCGGACGGCTCCAGCGGAGCTCCAATGAACTGTTTAACGCGTATTCGTCAGCGCTATCCCACCCTGGCGGCGAGCGACAAAAAGTTGGCCGATTTTATTCTGAGCCAACCCGATGACACCCGGCACCTCAGCTCGCAACAGCTGGCGGTGGAAGCCGGTGTGAGTCAGTCCAGCGTGGTTAAATTTGCCCAGAAACTGGGGTTCAAAGGCTTTCCGGCGCTGAAGCTGGCGCTGAGTGAAGCGCTGGCCAGCAGCCCGGATCCGCACTCCGTTCCGGTACATAACCACATTCGCGGTGACGACCCGCTGCGTCTGGTGGGCGAGAAACTCATTAAAGACAATGTCGCCGCCATGCATGCCTCGCTGGACGTCAACACTGAAGAGACGCTGCGGGAAGCCGTCACGCTGCTGCGCAACGCCCGGCGGGTGATCGTCACCGGGATTGGCGCGTCCGGCCTGGTAGCGCGTAACTTTAGCTGGAAGCTGATGAAGATCGGCGTTAATGCTGTTTCGGAGCAGGATATGCACGCCCTGCTGGCGACGGTGCAGGCCATGTCCAGCGACGATCTGCTGCTGGCGATCTCTTACTCCGGCGAGCGTCGGGAGATCAATATGGCGGCCGGTGAAGCGCTGCGCGTGGGCTCCAGGATCCTGGCGATCACCGGCTTTAGCCCTAACGCTCTGCAGCAGCAGGCGACCCACTGCCTGTATACTATCGCCGAAGAGCAGGCGACGCGCAGCGCGGCCATCTCTTCCACCAGCGCGCAAATGATGCTCACCGACCTGCTGTTTATGGGGCTGGTGCAGCAGGATCTGGAGCGGGCGCCGGAGCGCATTCGCCATAGCGAAGCGCTGGTGAAAAAGCTGGTCTGAGCAGAAAATGGGCGTATAATGCCCGCCCTGTTTGTGTTGTTTCTGAGATTTTCCTGATGGCGCTGTTAATTACCAAAAAATGCATCAACTGCGATATGTGCGAGCCGGAGTGCCCTAATGAAGCCATTTCGATGGGTGACAGCATTTATGAAATTAACAGCGACCGCTGCACCGAATGCGTGGGCCATTACGACACGCCCACCTGCCAGAAGGTGTGCCCGATCCCAAATACCATTCTGAAAGATCCGGCACACGTCGAGAATGAAGAACAGCTGTGGGATAAATTCGTCCTGATGCACCACGCGGATAAAATTTAACCGCTTCCCGGCTTAGCTTTCGACAATCACCGTGGCGCAGGCGTAATGGCGCTCATCGGCGAGCGTGACATGAATATGGCTCACCCCCAGTCGTTCCGCCAGCCGTTGCGCCTCACCCCATAGCCGCAGCTTCGGCTTGCCCAGCTCATCGTTGTAAACTTCGAACTGATTAAAGGCCAACCCGTTGCGGATCCCGGTCCCCAGCGCTTTCGCCGCCGCTTCCTTGACCGCAAAGCGTTTCGCCAGGAAACGCACCGGCTGCTGGTGCTGCTCCCAGATGCTCCATTCATGGTCGCTCAGCACCCGGCGGGCAAGGCGATCGCCGCTGCGGGCGATCACCGCCTCGATGCGGGCGATCTCGACGATGTCGGTACCCAGCCCGAGGATGGCCATTAGCCGCGCGCTTCCAGCATCAGACGTTTCATTTCCGCCACCGCCTCTTTCAGGCCGCTCATTACCGCCCGGCCAATAATCGCGTGGCCGATATTCAGCTCATGCATTTCCGGCAGCGCAGCAATCGCTTTCACGTTGTGATAGGTCAGACCGTGACCCGCATTGACCTTCAGGCCGAGGCTGGCGGCGTAAGTGGCCGCTTTGGCAATACGTTCCAGCTCCTTCGCCTGCTCGGCGTCGGTTTTAGCATCGGCATAGCAGCCGGTGTGGATTTCGATATAGGGCGCGCCAACGTCAGCTGCCGCTTTGATCTGCGCTTCATCCGCATCGATAAACAGGGAGACCTGGATGCCAGCATCCGCCAGGCGTTGACAGGCATCACGCATCTTGTCGCGCTGGCCGGCCACGTCCAGTCCGCCTTCGGTGGTCACTTCCTGACGCTTCTCCGGCACCAGGCAGCAGAAATGCGGTTTGGTTTCGCAGGCGATCGTCAGCATCTCTTCGGTGACCGCCATTTCAAGGTTCATGCGGGTGTGCAGCGTCTGGCGCAGGATACGCACATCGCGATCGGTGATATGGCGGCGGTCTTCGCGCAGATGCACGGTTATGCCGTCGGCGCCGGCCTGTTCGGCAATGAAAGCCGCCTGAACCGGATCCGGGTAAGCGGTGCCGCGGGCGTTACGCAAGGTCGCGATATGGTCAATATTGACCCCTAACAGTAATTCAGCCATGACAATCCTCGTTAATCATTATTCGTATTATCCGCTCGCGCCTTTCGCGCGGGCATAAACTGGCGAAACAATTCCCGGCTCTTGAGCGGTTTGCCGCCGAGATAGGGCTTCAGGGCGATACGGGTAAAGCGCTTTGCGGCGCGCAACGTATCAACATCAGGAAACTCGCGACTCGCCAACGCTTTCAAATGGTGCCCGGTAAACGTGTTGTTATCAATCACCAGGCTGGCAATAAAGCCTTTTTCTTCGCGATAGCGGTAGGTCATGGTGTCGTCCACCGGCTCGCCGCTCCCGGCACAGTGGAGAAAATCCACGCCATAGCCCAGGTGTCCGAGCAGCGCCAGCTCAAAGCGCCGCAGCGCAGGCTCCGGCGAGCCGCTGGCCCCGGCGAGCGCCTGAATGCAGTGCAGATAGTCAAAAAAGAGTTCGGAGAAGCGCGTTTCGTGCTCAAGCACACGGGAGATAAGCTCGTTAACGTAAAGACCGCTGTAGAGGGTGATGCCGCTGAGCGGCAGCGCCAGCGAGACAGCTTCCGCGCTGCGCAGGGTTTTGACTTCGCCGCGGCCGCCGAAGCGAACCAGCAAGGGGGTAAAGGGCTGTAAAGCGCCTTTAAGATTCGAGCGTTTGGAGCGTGCGCCCTTGGCAACCAGGCGCACGCGACCGGATTCTTCCGTGAAGACGTCCAGCATCAGGCTGGTTTCGCTCCACGGTCGGCTATGCAGGACAAAGGCGCGCTGCCATCCATCCACGTTGCGTTAACTCAGAGGTCGTCAACATAACCGAGACTGCGCAGGGCGCGCTCGTCATCGGCCCAGCCGGATTTCACTTTGACCCACAGCTCGAGGTGGACCGGCGCTTCAAACATCTCCTGCATGTCCTTACGCGCTTCGATGCCGATGGTTTTGATTTTGGCGCCTTTGTTGCCAATCACCATCTTCTTCTGCCCTTCACGCTCGACAAGGATCAGGCCGTTGATGTCGTAACCGCCACGCTCGTTGGTCACGAAACGTTCGATTTCCACGGTGACGGAGTACGGTAGCTCAGCGCCGAGGAAACGCATCAGTTTTTCACGGATGATTTCGGAAGCCATAAAGCGCTGAGAACGATCGGTAATATAATCTTCCGGGAAGTGGTGGATCGCTTCCGGCAGATGCTTACGCACGATCGACGCGATGGTGTCGACGTTGGTCCCCGTTTCCGCCGACATCGGCACGATATCGAGGAAGTTCATCTGGCTGGCGAGGAACTGCAGATGCGGTAACAGATCCGCTTTTTCCTGCACGTTATCCACTTTGTTGACCGCGAGGATCACCGGCGCTTTCGCGTCGCGCAGCTTGTTGAGCACCATCTCGTCGTCCTGCGTCCAGCGGGTGCCTTCCACCACGAAGATGACCAGCTCAACATCGCCAATAGAGCTGCTGGCCGCTTTGTTCATTAAGCGGTTAATGGCGCGCTTTTCTTCCATATGCAGGCCCGGAGTATCGACGTAAATCGCCTGATACGGCCCTTCGGTATGGATGCCGACGATGCGGTGACGGGTAGTCTGCGCTTTACGGGAGGTGATCGAGATCTTCTGCCCAAGCAGCTTATTCAACAGCGTGGATTTGCCAACGTTTGGACGACCCACGATGGCGACAAACCCACAATAACTTTTTTCTTCGCTCATTCCAGCTCCAGCTTTTTCAGCGCCTGTTCGGCGGCAGCCTGCTCCGCCTTACGACGGCTGGAACCTGTGCCAACCACCGGTTCACTCAGGCCACTGACCTGGCAGTGGATAGTAAATTCCTGATCGTGCGCTTCGCCGCGCACCTGGACTACCAGGTAGGACGGCAGCGGCAGATGACGACCCTGCAGATACTCCTGCAGACGCGTCTTCGGATCCTTTTGCTTATCGCCCGGGCTGATTTCGTCCAGACGAGTCTGGTACCAGGAGAGGATTAAGCGTTCAACGTTCTGAATATCACTGTCGAGGAAAACCCCGCCAATTAACGCTTCAACGGTGTCCGCGAGAATCGATTCACGACGGAAACCGCCGCTTTTCAGTTCGCCCGGCCCGAGGCGCAAGCATTCGCCCAGTTCAAACTCGCGGGCGATTTCCGCCAGCGTGTTGCCGCGCACCAGCGTCGCGCGCATACGGCTCATGTCGCCTTCATCCACGCGAGGAAAGCGATGATACAGCGCATTAGCGATCACAAAACTTAAAATGGAGTCGCCTAAAAATTCCAGGCGCTCATTATGTTTGCTGCTGGCACTGCGGTGAGTTAATGCCTGTTGCAACAGCTCCTGATGATGAAAAGTGTAGCCCAGCTTTCGTTGAAGCCGATTAATTACGATGGGGTTCATGCGTTACCAATAAATGAATGCGTCAAAGATGCAGCACACGAAACCGACCTGAGCATACGCTTCAAACAGTAAGTTGAAACAGACCAATACGCTTTCGTGTGCAGTGTCACCCGGCAGAGCGACAACCAAAAACTTCGGGGGGATATTCTATACGCAACGACACGGGATGTCGTTAGTTTGAATGGATTTAAATACTAAATAATTCGCGCCGCTGCGATAACAGCAGCGGCGTGAATTCAGCAGATGAAATTAATGAATTCCACCAATGCGCGATAACCGCACGCCGGTCGGCCATTCACCTTCCTGCTTTTCAAAACTCATCCAGATAGCGGTGGCCTTCCCGACCAGGTTTGCTTCCGGCACAAAGCCCCAGTAACGGCTGTCGGCGCTGTTATCCCGGTTGTCGCCCATCATGAAGTACTGACCCGGCGGCACAATCCAGGTGGCCAGCGGCAGACCGCTCTGATGGTAATACATGCCAGCCTGATCCTGAGCAATCGGCACCATCAGAATACGATGCGTGACGTCGCCCAGCGTCTCCTGACGCTCGGTGAGGCGAATGCCGTCGGCTTTGGTTTCGCCCTTCGGCAGCTGCCAGAAACCGCTGCTCGCTTCGCCGCCGTTGCTGCGGGAGAAGGTCTGAACGAAATCGCTCGGCTCCACGTTGGAGTAAGTCACCGGCAGCGCGTTGCCGCAGGCCTGTCCGGAGCTGCAGCCCGGCTGAATAGTGACCTGCTTGGCAATCGGATCGTAGGTGACTTTATCCCCCGGGAGCCCCACCGCGCGCTTGATGTAGTCCAGGCGCGGGTCTTCCGGATATTTAAACACCACGATGTCGCCGCGCTTCGGATGACCCGTCTCGATCAGCGTTTTCTGGTAGATAGGATCTTTAATGCCGTAGGCAAATTTCTCCACCAGGATGAAATCGCCAATCAGCAGAGTCGGCATCATCGAACCTGACGGGATCTGGAACGGCTCATAAATGAATGAACGTACCACCAGAACGATCGCCAGCACCGGGAAAACCGATGCGCCGGTTTCCAGCCAGCCCGGTTTCGGGCCGACTTTCTTCAACGTCTTTTTGTCCAGCTGCTCGCCGGTCGCTGCCTGAGCAGCGGCCTGACGCTCACGACGTTTCGGTGCAAAAATGAACTTGTCCAGGCACCATAAAACGCCCGTCACCAGGGTTGCAATCACCAGGATCAGGGCAAACATGTTCGCCATGCCAACTCCTTAGGGTTATTTGCCGTCTTTACCAACGTGCAGAATGGCGAGGAACGCTTCCTGCGGCAGTTCAACGTTACCGACCTGCTTCATACGCTTCTTACCTTCTTTCTGCTTCTGCAGCAGCTTTTTCTTACGGCTGACGTCACCGCCGTAGCATTTCGCCAGCACGTTTTTACGCAGCTGTTTCACGGTAGAGCGCGCGATGATGTGGTTGCCGATGGCCGCCTGAATCGCGATGTCGAACTGTTGACGCGGAATAAGATCTTTCATCTTTTCCACCAGCTCGCGGCCGCGATACGGCGCGTTATCGTTGTGGGTGATCAGCGCCAGCGCATCGACGCGCTCGCCGTTGATCAGCACATCGACGCGTACCATGTTCGACGCCTGGAAGCGTTTGAAGTTGTAGTCCAGCGACGCATAGCCGCGGGAGGTAGACTTCAGACGGTCGAAGAAGTCGAGCACCACTTCCGCCATCGGGATTTCGTAGGTCAGCGCCACCTGTTTACCGTGGTAAACCATGTTGGTCTGCACGCCACGCTTCTCCACGCACAGGGTGATCACGTTGCCGAGGAACTCCTGCGGCAGCAGCATGTGACACTCGGCGATCGGCTCACGCAGCTCCTGAATATTATTCAGCGGCGGCAGCTTGGACGGGCTGTCGACGTAAATAACTTCTTTGGAGGTGGTCTCCACTTCGTAAACTACCGTCGGCGCGGTGGTGATCAGGTCAAGATCGTATTCACGCTCCAGACGCTCCTGAATGATCTCCATGTGCAGCAGGCCGAGGAAGCCGCAGCGGAAGCCGAAGCCCAGCGCGGTAGAACTTTCCGGCTCGTAGAACAGAGAGGCGTCGTTGAGGCTCAGTTTGCCCAGCGCGTCGCGGAAAGCTTCATAATCATCGGAGCTCACCGGGAACAGGCCGGCATACACCTGCGGTTTCACCTTCTTAAAGCCAGGCAGCGCTTTGTCTGCCGGGTTGCGGGCGGCGGTCAGGGTATCGCCCACCGGCGCGCCAAGGATGTCTTTGATCGCGCAGACCAGCCAGCCTACCTCGCCGCATTTCAGCTCGGTACGGTCAACCTGTTTCGGCGTGAAGATGCCCAGACGGTCGGCGTTATAGACCTGGCCGGTGCTCATGACCTTGATTTTGTCGCCCTTGCGCATGGTGCCGTTTTTAATTCGTACCAGCGACACCACGCCGAGGTAGTTATCGAACCAGGAGTCGATAATCAGCGCCTGCAGCGGCGCGTCCGGATCGCCTTCCGGCGGCGGAATATCGCGCACCAGACGCTCCAGCACCTCGGTCACGCCGACGCCGGTTTTCGCCGAGCAGCGCACCGCGTCGTGGGCGTCGATCCCGACGATATCTTCAATTTCGTCCGCTACGCGCTCAGGGTCGGCCGCAGGCAGGTCGATCTTGTTGAGTACCGGAACGACCTCCAGGTCCATCTCCATCGCGGTGTAGCAGTTGGCCAGGGTCTGGGCTTCTACGCCCTGCCCGGCGTCAACCACCAGCAGCGCGCCTTCGCACGCGGCGAGGGAACGGGAAACTTCATAAGAGAAGTCCACGTGGCCCGGGGTGTCGATAAAGTTCAGTTGATAGGTCTCACCGTCGTTGGCCTTATAGTCCAGGGTGACGCTCTGCGCCTTGATGGTGATCCCGCGTTCGCGCTCAAGATCCATGGAGTCCAGAACCTGGGCTTCCATTTCACGATCAGAAAGGCCACCGCAAATCTGGATGATACGGTCAGACAGCGTCGACTTACCGTGGTCGATGTGAGCGATGATCGAAAAGTTACGTATATTCTTCATATTTAGAGTTAATTATGCCTTACGAGTATCATGAGGCCGCTGTACTGTGCCTGACGTTTTTTAATCCGAAAACGCCGCATTCTACACTACATCCTTGAAACCAGGAAATGCTGTTAGATCCAGCATAACCGCAGAAATTGTGGCGTTGTAACAGGAAGGGTAAATAAAGATAAGGGCCAGTGAAATCACTGACCCATGTCGGAGGAAGGCGTTTCGATACGCACCAGATCCGGCGGCAACGCGACGCTCAGAATCACCGGCTGCCACGACTGGCGCGCTGCCAGCTGCGGCGACAGACCGCGCGCCACCAGAAACCCGCCGACGCCGCCCAGCAGCGCGCCGCACAGCGAAGCGATATCGCTGGCAAACAGCACCTGGAAAATCGACGCCATCACAAACAGACCCACCAGCGGCGCCATGTAGACTAACAGCGCCGAACCCAGCAGACTGCTCTCGGCGATCCCCAGCTCCACTTTCTGCCCCGCCGTCAACGGCTGCTCGCAGGGCACGCTGATGGTATGGCTGGTCTGCGGCCCCAGCTTGTTTAATACCCGGCTGCCGCAGCCGGCGCGGGAGGCGCAACTGCTGCAGGAGGCTTTAACGTCGCAGTGCACCTGCGCCACGCCGTTATGCCAGGAAACCACGGTGGCCCACTCTTTGATCATTGTACTGCCTTGAATTTAATGCTGTCTGAGATACGCTTCGCCGTCTGCGGCGGCAGTTCGCCCACCACGGTGATCTCCGCGTTATCGCGTACCGTCGTGCTGACGGTGCGTCGGCCGGTGCGCAACAGCTGGTCGCTGCTGGCCGCGGTGGCGCGGTTGATATTGATCGAGAAGCTGAACAAGCCGTCGGAATAGAGACGTGATTCTACCGGACCATCAAAGGTGGGCAGACGACGCTGGCTGCTGGAGACCTCAGTCATGCCCTGCGGGAGCCACGTTGGCGCCCAGTTGAAGTTGGCTTTGTCGCCCCCTTCAGGCACCGACAGCTGCGGCGGCAAATTCGCTTTCGCCAGCGTCTCCATGCTGGCGCTGACGTTATCGCCAACGTTGAAAGAGACGACCCGGAACTGCTCCAGCGTTTCACCGTCGCGGTCGAGCAAATCGACGCGCAGCGGCAGCTTGGTCTCAGCGTCCAGCCAGGCGATAAAGCTATAGCGCGTGCCGTCGCGAGCCACGACGCGGATCACGTCGCAGAGGCGGTCGGCGATACGGGTACGGCCCACGGAGATAAAATCATAGGCTGCGCTGAGACGTTTGAAATCGCTGTAAACCAACGACGGCAGCGAATCGACGATATAGTCGCCGTTCAGGGTGAACGGATCGAGGCCGGGTTCAAAATAGCTGATTTCCGTACCGCGCAGGACCACTTCCCGGCGCGGACCGTCCAGCTGCAGAAGCTGCGCCAGCGGTTGATTGTTCAGTCGCGCGTGACGATAGCGCAGCGACTCAACGCCTTGTTTGCTGATGCTGACGAAAGACAGCTCATAATTGAGGGACTGGCTGGCCAGGTTCATCTGCTGCAACAACGCCCCGGACGATGTATCAGCCGAGGCGTTGACAGAGAACAACAGACTGCCTGCCATGAGCGACATGGCACACCAAAGTTGCTTCATTACTGCGATTGCGTTCCTAAAGTTTGATAACCCGGCACCTGGACTGCGGCCTGCTGAGTCTGGGCCTGGCCAAACTGAAGCTGCTCAGCGTGCAGGCGGCGCTGCAGTTCGTAGTCCTGCAGCATGGCGTTAATCCGCCGACGCTGTTCCTGGACCTGAGCCTGCTGGCCGCTACCTGCTGATACGTCAGCCGGTACGCCAAGGCTTACCGGGCTCGCTTTACCCATCATCGGCAGCGTATTGAACACCGGCGCCTCTGGCTGCTGAGCGGCATCAGACTGCCCATTATAGTGCTGGACGCCGACGATAACCGCAAGCGATACGCAGGCGGCAACGCCCATCTGGGTCAGTGAGCTGGCCCACGGACGCACTTTGTTCCAGAACGGCATCTGCCGCCACTGGTGCGGTGCGGGCTGAGATTCAGGAATAAGCGGCGCCGTCTGACGAACGGGCTCATTTTCAATGGCGGCCATCACCCGGGCGGAGATATCAAATTGCAGCACCTCTGCGGTATCGCCACGCAGCGTATCGCGGATAAGGTGATAACTCTCCCAGGTTTTTTGCATCTCAGAAGAACGACTCAGCTCGTTGAGCAGTTCGTTATCCAGCGTTTCACCATCCATTAAAGCCGAAAGTTTTTCTTTCTGCATGCCTGATACCCTTTTCCAGTATTCCGCTATCGTCAACGCCTGATAAGCGGTTGAACTTTATTATCAATAGCTTCTCGCGCCCGGAAGATACGCGAACGCACCGTCCCAACCGGACAATCCATGATAGCGGCTATCTCTTCATAGCTTAGGCCATCCAGCTCCCGTAACGTAATTGCCATGCGTAAATCTTCCGGAAGCGATTCAATGGTACGAAAAACTATTTGTCTCAGCTCTTCTGACAACATTAAGTTCTCAGGGTTCGAAATTTCTTTCAACGCCCCGCCGCTTTCGAAGTTTTCCGCCTCGTTAGCGTCAACATCGCTGGACGGCGGACGGCGTCCCTGAGCAACCAGATAATTCTTCGCCGTATTGACGGCGATACGGTATAACCAGGTGTAAAAAGCGCTATCTCCCCGGAAAGAGTCCAGCGCACGCCATGCCTTAACGAACGATTCCTGAACGACGTCAGCGATATCGCCCGGCGGTACATAGCGGGAAACCAGGCTCGCGACCTTATGCTGATAGCGCACTACCAGCAAATTAAACGCTTTCTGATCTCCTTTCTGGACCCGTTCAACAAGGACCTGATCCGTTAACTGCTCGCTCATCCGAGGTAATGTCTCCCCAAACCCAATTCCCATGCGTCTTCAAAACACCACCCAAAATCTGCATTATGAGCAAGCTGACTCTTGGAGTGTATGAAAACAATAAAGTTCCGTTACGCTTTTGTTTTTTGTCTGGCAACGGCGGCAGATCGTTATCAATCATTATATGCCCAGGTTGCTAAACGATAGGTTAGTCAATAAGAAAAAGCGCAGGCCCGTCTGAAGGGTATCGTAACACGGCGTTTATTTCACTATAAAATCCAATGCTATCAACCTGCCACGCGTCTCATTTTCGCCGTGCTCCAGACCGTTTCCGCTCGCCTGCTGTTTAGCCGTCACAACGCCAGTTAAAAAAAATTGTACGATTCCTCACGAGCTGGTGCTATTGTGAGCTAAATGTGTTTAGTAAATTAAACAAAGACGATGAATACCACTCCTGACTTCTTTTGTGATGTGTTGATTATCGGCAGCGGCGCTGCCGGCCTCTCTCTTGCGCTGCGCCTGGCAGAGCACAGTTCGGTGACGGTGTTGAGCAAAGGGCCGATCAGCGAAGGTTCGACGTTCTATGCGCAGGGCGGGATTGCCGCCGTCTTCGACGAGACCGACAGTATTGAATCCCATGTCGAAGATACCCTGATCGCCGGCGCAGGGTTATGCGATCGCCATGCGGTCACCTTCGTCGCCAGCAACGCCAGGCCATGCGTCCAGTGGCTTATCGATCAGGGCGTATTGTTTGATACCCAGGTCCAGGCCAATGGCGAAGAGAGCTATCATCTCACGCGCGAAGGGGGCCACAGCCATCGGCGCATTCTTCACGCCGCCGACGCTACCGGCAAAGCGGTGGAGACGACGCTGGTCGATAAAGCCCTCGCCCATCCCAATATCCGCATCCTTGAGCGCAGCAATGCCGTCGACTTGATCGTATCGGATAAGATTGGCCTGCCGGGCACGCGCCGGGTGGTCGGGGCATGGATCTGGAACCGCAATAAAGAGCGCGTGGAAACCTGCAGCGCGAAGGCGGTGGTGCTCGCCACCGGCGGAGCCGCCAAGGTTTATCAATACACCACTAACCCCGACGTCTCTTCCGGAGACGGTATCGCGATGGCCTGGCGGGCGGGCTGCCGGGTGGCGAATCTGGAATTCAACCAATTTCACCCCACCGCGCTGTATCATCCGCAGGCGCGCAATTTCCTGCTGACCGAAGCGCTGCGCGGCGAAGGCGCCCACCTTAAACGCCCGGACGGCACCCGCTTTATGCCGGACTTTGACGAACGCGGCGAGCTGGCCCCACGCGATATCGTCGCCCGCGCCATCGATCATGAGATGAAGCGCCTTGGCGTTGACTGTATGTTCCTTGATATCAGCCATAAACCCGAGGCGTTTGTTCGCCAGCACTTCCCGATGATTTACGAAAAGCTGCTCGGTCTGGGAATTGATTTAACCAAAGATCCGGTACCGGTCGTCCCTGCCGCGCATTACACCTGCGGCGGAGTGATGGTGGATGATAATGGCCGCACCGACGTCGATGGGTTATACGCCATCGGCGAAGTCAGCTATACCGGGCTGCACGGCGCGAACCGTATGGCCTCGAACTCGCTGCTGGAGTGTCTGGTTTACGGCTGGTCCGCCGCAGAAGATATTGCCCGTCGCCTGCCGCTGGCCCAGAAGGTCAGCACCCTGCCGGCGTGGGATGAAAGTCAGGTGGAGATCCCGGATGAACTGGTGGTTATCCAGCATAACTGGCACGAGCTGCGCCTGCTGATGTGGGATTACGTGGGGATTGTGCGCACCACCCGCAGGCTGGAGCGCGCCCTGCGGCGCATTACCATGCTGCAGCAGGAGCTGGATGAGTATTACGCCCGCTTCCGCGTCTCGAATAATCTGCTGGAGCTGCGCAATCTGGTGCAGGTGGCGGAACTTATCGTACGCTGCGCGATGTTGCGCAAAGAGAGCCGGGGACTGCATTACACCCTTGACTATCCGCAGCCGCTGCCGAACAGCGGTCCGTCGATATTGTCGCCCCTGGCTCACATAAAGAGATAAAAATCCTCGGTCAGAGCGGTAAAGCCTTCTGAATACTGCTGCTCTGGCCCGCGGATCGCCAGCCTGTCGCTGAAACACTCCCCCGCCGTCGGGGAGAAAGCCAGCAGCACCCGATGCGGCGGCCGCATCTCGGTCTCCGCCACGTCAGTGCGCAGTCGCAGGTGCCAGCCCATCGCGGTTGCCCGTTCGATAAACGCATTACCGATATCGACCGGCAGCACCACGCAAAAAAAGCCTTCTTCGGTGATATGCTCAGCGGCACAGGTCAGCAGAGAAGCGTGATCGAGCGTCGTGGTATACCGCGCCTGCTCCCGCTGCGAGGTGGCGCAAGGCACCCCTTCCGCAAAAAAGGGCGGGTTACTGATTATCAGTTGATAGCGTCGGGTCTGCGGCGGCTGCCACTGATGGATATCGGCCTGACAGACCTCAACCCGCGAAGCCCATGGCGACGCAAGGGCATTTTCCTGCGCCTGGGCGGCGGCCTCCTCATCCAGTTCGACCGCATCGACACGCACATCATCGCCGGTACGCTGCGCGAGCATTAGCGCCAGCAGGCCGCTGCCGGCGCCAATATCCAGCACATGTTTCACTCCGGCAATCGGCGCCCAGGCGCCGAGCAAAATGCCGTCGGTACCCACCTTCATCGCGCAACGATCGTGGGCGACAAAAAACTGTTTGAAGGTAAAACCATTGCGCGGCAGCGCAAACTTCGACTGAGACATCCTCAATAACCTTGCCGACAAAAAACTCCTGAACGTAAGGCTATGCACAATACCGGAGAACAGATAGCCTTACAAACAGATGAACATTACGTCAGTAACGTCTATAATCGGCGGCCCACTCAGAGGTAGAACATGACTGTAACGACTTTTTCCGAACTTGAACTCGATGAAAACCTGCTGGAAGCCCTCCAGGATAAAGGTTTCACTCGCCCGACAGCCATTCAGGCCGCCGCTATTCCGCCTGCGCTCGATGGCCGTGACATTCTCGGTTCAGCGCCGACCGGCACCGGTAAAACGGCGGCGTATCTGCTGCCAGCGTTGCAGCACCTGCTCGATTTCCCGCGTAAGAAATCCGGCCCGCCGCGTATTCTTATCCTGACGCCGACCCGTGAGCTGGCGATGCAGGTGGCTGACCACGCCCGCGAGCTGGCGAAGCATACCCATCTGGATATCGCCACCATTACCGGCGGCGTAGCCTACATGAACCACGCGGAAGTGTTCAGCGAAAACCAGGACATCGTGGTCGCCACCACTGGTCGCCTGCTGCAGTATATAAAAGAAGAGAACTTCGACTGCCGCGCCGTCGAGACCCTGATCCTCGATGAAGCCGACCGCATGCTGGACATGGGCTTTGCGCAGGATATCGAAACCATCGCTGGTGAAACCCGCTGGCGCAAGCAGACCATGCTGTTCTCCGCGACGCTGGAAGGCGATGCGATCAAAGACTTCGCTGAGCGCCTGCTGGAAGAGCCGGTTGAAGTTTCCGCTACCCCGTCGACTCGCGAGCGTAAGAAAATCCATCAATGGTACTATCGCGCGGACGATATCGAACATAAGACCAGGCTGCTGGTGAATCTGCTGCAACAGCCGGAAGCTACCCGCGCTATCGTCTTTGTGCGCAAGCGCGAGCGCGTGCATGAGCTGGCCAACTGGCTGCGTGAAGCGGGGATTAACACCTGCTGGCTGGAAGGCGAGATGGTGCAGGCCAAGCGTAACGAAGCCATTAAGCGTCTGACCGACGGCCGCGTAAACGTGCTGATCGCCACCGACGTCGCCGCCCGCGGTATCGATATTCCGGACGTCAGCCACGTCTTTAACTTCGATATGCCGCGCACCGCCGACATCTATCTGCACCGTATCGGTCGTACCGGCCGCGCAGGTAAGAAAGGCACCGCGATTTCGCTGGTTGAAGCGCACGATCACCTGCTGCTGGGCAAGATCGGCCGCTACGTTGAAGAACCGCTGAAAGCTCGCGTGATTGATGAATTGCGACCCAAAACCCGCGCGCCAAGCGAGAAGTTGACCGGTAAACCATCGAAGAAAGTGCTGGCGAAACGCGCCGAGAAAAAAGAGAAAGAAAAAGAGAAGCCGCGGGTGAAGAAGCGCCACCGCGATACGAAAAATATCGGTAAGCGCCGGAAGCCAAGCGCGACCGGAACGCCATCAGCGTCCAGCGAAGAGTAAAAAAAACGCCGGGATATCCCGGCGTTTTCACATCTGGCGTTAGCCTTACAGGCTTTCGGTAAAGGTACGAGCGATAACGTCGCGCTGCTGTTCCGGAGTCAGGGAGTTGAAGCGTACCGCGTAGCCGGAAACACGAATGGTCAGCTGCGGGTATTTTTCCGGATGCTCAACCGCGTCCAGCAGGGTTTCGCGACGCAGCACGTTAACGTTCAGGTGCTGACCGCCTTCCACGCGAACTTCTGGTTTCACGTCTACCGGGATTTCACGGTATTCGATTTCACCCAGTTTGCTGACCGCCACCACGTCATCTTCCGCAAAACCACCTTTGGCGCACAGGCAACGCGCTTCGCCTTTTTCGCTATCCAGCAGCCAGAAAGAGTTCAGCAGGTCGTCGTTTGCCGCTTTAGTAATTTGGATACCAGTAATCATTTGATGCCTCCCAGGCAGTGTTTATTCGATTTTGGCCTCTTCGCGGCCAATTGGTAAAACCATTGTTGTATGAGTGTATATATATCAGCCGCACCCTCGGCATTCTTTGATGTAAATCAATAAAAACCACTCACTCTAAGTGGGTATGCAAGGATTTTATTGTTTTACATCAAGTTACGCCATAAGCCGCTATAAATAATTTTGTAAATTTTCAATTTTTTTTGCATCAAGGCCCGCGTCAAGCCGTGCCGATTTTGTTCTGTAGAAAGAAGCCGTTAAGCTATAGCGATGACCCTTTGCAGGAGAGCAAGATGACCACCCCTTTAACCTGGCATGACGTGCTGGCGGATGAAAAGCAACAACCCTATTTTCTCAATACTCTGAAGACCGTCGCCGAAGAGCGCCAGTCCGGGATCACCATCTATCCACCGCAAAAAGATGTCTTTAATGCGTTTCGCTTTACCGAACTGGGCGATGTCAAAGTCGTCATTCTCGGTCAGGACCCCTATCACGGCCCGGGGCAAGCCCACGGTCTGGCGTTCTCGGTTCGCCCCGGCGTCGCTATCCCGCCCTCGCTGCTGAATATGTACAAAGAGCTGGAGGCCACTATCCCTGGCTTTACCCGCCCTACCCATGGTTACCTGGAAAGCTGGGCGCGCCAGGGGGTGCTCCTGCTTAATACGGTCCTGACCGTCCGCGCCGGGCAGGCGCACTCGCACGCCAGCCTCGGCTGGGAGACGTTTACTGATAAGGTAATCGCGTTAATCAATGAGCACTGCGAGGGGGTGGTCTTTCTGCTGTGGGGCTCCCATGCGCAGAAGAAAGGCGCGATTATCGATCGCCAGCGCCACTGCGTACTGAAGGCGCCGCACCCTTCACCGCTCTCCGCGCATCGCGGCTTCTTTGGCAGCAACCATTTCGTGCAAACCAATCAGTGGCTGGCCGATCGCGGCGAAGCGCCGATTGACTGGATGCCGGTCCTTCCCGCCGAAAGCGAGTGATCGACAGTCATAAAAAAAGCCAGCATCAGCTGGCTTTTGTATTCAGGGACAGGTATTACGCCTTGTTCTGACGCCACCATTCCGCCAGCAGGACACCGGTCGCCACAGAGACGTTCAGGCTTTCGACATTGCCGGTACCATCGATGGCGACGCTGAGGTCCGCGCTGGAGATCGCTGCATCCGACAGGCCATCGCGCTCCTGGCCTAACACCAGCACCATTTTCTTCGGCAGCTCGGCTTTAAACAGCGGGGTACCATTATGGCTGGAGGTCGAGACAATCGCATAGCCCGCCTGACGGAACTGATCCAGAGTATCGATGAAGCTGTCGCCGGTGATCGGTTCAACATGTTCCGCACCGCCTTCCGCCGTACGGATCGCCGCGCCGGACTCCAGCACGCCGGCATCCTGAACCACAACACCCTTCACGCCGAAGTGCGCGCAGCTGCGCATGATCGCCCCGAGGTTGTGCGGGTTACCCACGTCCTCCAGCGCCAGAACGCAATCTTCTTCTGCGGCCTTCGCGACCCACTGGGCAACAGAGGTACCGTGGCGTTTTTTGATCAGGAAGCAGACGCCGCCGTGGTGATCGGTCCCGGAGGCTTTCGCCAGCTCGGCTTCATCAACCACATGATAGGCTTTACGGTTAGCCGCCATCCAGCGCAGCGCCTCTTTAAAGCGCGGCGTCACGCTCTGGATAAACCAGGCGCGGACAATGGCTTCCGGTCGGCTCTGGAACAGGGCCTGACAGGCGTTTTCACCATACACGCGGGTCTCTTCCGCACGCTGGCGACGCAGTACTTCCGGATCGATAAAACTCTTCCCGCTGATCCCGCCGTGATCCTCTTTTACCGGCGTCTCATCGCCAGGAGCGCGAGAAACGGTACGCCACGGGGACGCATCGTCACGATTAAAATCATCGCGCTTGCGCTCATCACGCTTGCGGTCATCGCGTTTACGATCGTCACCGCGGCTGTTTCGTTCGTCACGCGCAGGGCGGCTGCGGCCGTCAACACGAGATTTTCCTGGACGACCTCCCCCTTTCCCGGTACGTGGGTTATGGGTGCGTTTGTCAGAATCATCATCACTGCGGACATACATCACTTTGACCTTGCCGCTTTTATTTTTCAGTTCGTCGCTCATCAATTTTCTCCACCTGCGCTGCGCGAAGCGCGCAGATTACCCGATGTGTCATCGCTTCGCCATGATTTCGTTTAAAAGACGGCCTCTATTGCACTCATCGAACAAAACGCATTGTCCTTAAATAACACTTAATCGATAATATGTAACATCACAGAAACATATCGGCCACGTGCCACGTTGCAACCCATAACCAGAGGTTAGTTATGAATACCGTTTGTGCCAGTTGTCAGGCTCTGAACCGCCTCCCGGACGATCGTAGCGCGGATGGCGCAAAGTGCGGACGCTGCGGTCACGATCTTTTTGATGGCGACGTCATCAACGCGACCGGGGCAACGCTGGATAAACTCTTAAAGGACGATCTGCCGGTCGTTGTCGATTTCTGGGCGCCATGGTGCGGTCCCTGCCGCAGCTTCGCGCCGATCTTTGAAGACGTCGCGGAAGAGCGTAGCGGGAAGATGCGTTTTGTGAAAGTTAACACCGAAGCGGAACGTGAGCTTAGCGCACGGTTTCGTATCCGCAGCATCCCGACCATCATGATGTTCAAAAATGGCGAAGTGATCGACATGCTTAATGGCGCGGTGCCAAAAGCGCCATTTGATAGCTGGCTGAACGAAGCCGGACAGCAGTAATCCTTCCGGGGCACCGCTTGTGCCCCGTTTTCGCCTCTGCGACAATAGCGTTTTTCACTAGCGACTCCCATGACTGATAACGCTGTCCTTCGCCTGCGCGCCGAACGTCTCGCGCGAGCCACCCGCCCTTTCCTTGCTCGCGGCAACCGCATCCGCCGCTGCCAGCGCTGTCTGCTGCCGCTCAAGCAGTGCCTGTGCGCCACGTTAACGCCGGCGCAGGCCACCAGTCGTTTCTGCCTGGTGATGTTTGATACGGAGCCGATGAAGCCCAGCAACACCGGCCGGCTCATCGCCGATATTCTGCCGAATACCGAGGCTTATCAATGGTCGAGAACCGAGCCGCCGCAGGGGCTGCTCGATCTGGTCGCCCATCCCGATTACCAGCCGATGGTGGTGTTCCCCGCCTCTTACGCCGCACCGGAGCGCCAGGTCCTGAGCGCGCCGCCGTCCGGCAAACCGCCGCTGTTTATCATGCTCGACGGCACCTGGACCGAAGCGCGTAAAATGTTCCGTAAGAGCCCTTATCTGGACGCGCTGCCGATCATCTCCGTCGATCTGTCGCGCATCTCAGCCTACCATCTGCGCGAGGCGCACGCCGACGGACAATATTGTACCGCGGAAGTGGCCATCGCCCTGCTGGATCTGGCGGGCGATGCGCCGGCCGCCGCAGCGCTTGGCGAACACTTCACCCGCTTCCGGACCCGCTACCTGGCGGGAAAAACCCAGCATAAGGGCAGTATCACAGCGGGCCAGGCGGAAAACGTTTAAAATCATTCGGTCACTGGGATGAAAGGAGACCGGTATGAGCCAACGAGGCCTGGAAGCGCTGCTGCGACCAAAATCCATCGCCGTTATTGGCGCATCAATGAAGCCGCAGCGCGCTGGCTATCTCATGATGCGCAACCTGCTAGCCGGCGGCTTCAATGGCCCGGTACTGCCGGTGACCCCCGCCTGGAAGGCGGTGCTTGGGGTGCTGGCGTGGCCCACCATTGAGAAGCTGCCGTTTACGCCGGATCTGGCGGTGCTTTGTACCAACGCGCGACGTAATCTCGAGTTGCTCGAAGCCCTGGGGCAGAAAGGCTGCAAGACCTGCATCATCCTCTCTTCGCAGCCGGAACAGTATCCGGCGCTGCTCGAATGCGCTGCGCGCTATCAGATGCGCCTGCTCGGCCCAAACAGCCTGGGGCTGCTGGCGCCGTGGCAAGGCCTGAACGCCAGCTTTTCGCCGGTCGCGATCCACCGCGGTAAACTGGCCTTTATCTCGCAGTCGGCCGCCGTCTCCAACACCATCCTTGACTGGGCGCAACAGCGCGAGATGGGGTTTTCCTACTTCATCGCGCTGGGCGATAGCCTGGATATAGATGTCGATGACCTGTTGGACTTTCTGGCCCGCGACAGCAAAACCAGCGCCATTTTGCTTTACCTTGAGCATCTCAGCGACGCGCGCCGGTTTGTCTCCGCCGCGCGCAGCGCCTCGCGAAACAAGCCAATCCTGGTGATCAAAAGCGGCCGTAGTCCCGCGGCGCAGAAACTGTTGCACGTCAATTCAGGGATGGATCCGGCATGGGATGCGGCCATCCAGCGTGCTGGTCTGCTGCGGGTCCAGGATACCCATGAGCTGTTCTCCGCCGTAGAAACCCTAAGCCATATGCGCCCGCTGCGCGGTGAAAAACTGATGATCGTCAGCAACGGCGCGGCGCCGGCGGCGCTGGCGCTGGATGAGCTTTGGTTGCGTAACGGTAAGCTGGCGACCCTCAGCGAGGAGACGCGCGACGCCCTGCGCCAGGCGCTGCCGGGCGGCGTTGAGATCGCCAACCCACTGGATCTACGCGATGACGCCAGCAGCGAACACTATCAGCGGGCGGTGAACATTCTGCTTAACAGTCAGGACTACGACGCGCTGCTGGTGATCCACTCGCCCAGCGCCGCCGCGCCGGGCACCGAGAGCGCCCTGGCGCTGATAGACGCCCTGAAGCACCATCCGCGTGGCAAATATGTCACCGTGCTGACCAACTGGTGCGGCGAATTCTCTTCCCAGGAGGCGCGACGGCTGTTCAGCGATGCCGGCCTTCCCACCTACCGTACGCCGGAGGGCACCATCACCGCCTTTATGCATATGGTCGAGTACCGCCGTAACCAGAAACAGCTGCGCGAGACTCCAGTGCTGCCGGACTCGTTAACCGCCAATACCAGCGAAGCGCATGCTCTGCTCCAGCAAGCGATAGATGACGGCGCCACCACGCTGGATACCCACGAGGTCAGCCCGGTGCTCCGGGCCTACGGTATCCACACACTGCCAACCTGGATCGCCGCTGACAGCGCGGAAGCGGTGCATATCGCTGAGCAGATAGGCTATCCGGTTGCGTTGAAGCTGCGTTCCCCGGATATTCCGCACAAATCAGAAGTACAGGGGGTCATGTTGTATCTGCGTACCGCGGCAGAAGTACAGCAGGCAGCGGATGCGATGATCGATCGCGTCAGGCTGGCCTGGCCCCAGGCGCGCATTCATGGCCTGCTGGTGCAGAGTATGGCCAATCGCGCCGGCGCCCAGGAACTGAGAGTGGTGGTTGAGCACGATCCCCTCTTCGGCCCGTTGATTATGTTGGGCGAAGGCGGCGTAGAGTGGCGGGCCGAGGACCAGGCCGCTGTGGCGCTGCCGCCGCTGAATATGAACCTGGCGCGTTATCTGGTGATCCAGGCGATCAAAAATAAGAAGATCCGCGGCCGCAGCGCATTGCGACCGCTGGATATCGCAGGCTTAAGCCAGCTGCTGGTTCAAGTCTCGAACCTGATCGTCGACTGCCCGGAGATCCAGCGGCTGGATATTCATCCCCTGCTCGCCTCCGGCAACGAGTTTACGGCGCTGGACGTTACCCTGGGGCTTGCTCCCTTTAGCGGCGACAGTGAAAGCCGTCTCGCTATTCGTCCCTATCCGCACCAGCTGGAGGAGTGGGTGGTGATGAAAAATGGCGATCGCTGTCTGTTCCGGCCGATCCTTCCGGAAGATGAACCGCAGTTGCTCGCGTTTATCGCTCAGGTCACCAAAGAAGATCTCTATTATCGCTATTTTAGTGAGATCAACGAATTTACCCATGACGACTTAGCCAATATGACCCAGATCGACTACGATCGTGAAATGGCGTTCGTCGCCGTCAGGACCACCGCGGAACAGAGCGAGATCCTCGGCGTGACGCGGGCGATCTCCGACCCTGACAATATTGATGCCGAGTTTGCTGTGCTGGTCCGTTCAGATTTGAAAGGGTTAGGCCTGGGGCGAAGGCTGCTGGAAAAGCTGATCGCCTATACGCAAAGCCATGGCCTGCAACGGCTGAATGGGATTACGATGCCGAATAACCGAGGCATGATCGGCCTCGCCAGAAAGCTGGGATTCACCGTTGATATTCAGCTGGAAGATGGGATTGTCAGTCTGTCGCTGCCCCTGAATCAGGGATAATCGCGCGACGCTGACCGCAATTGTTGACCACATTAGCGGGTAGTAATGGTATTATTGCCCGCTTACGTCGTCTGCATGGTACAGAAGACCCTTCAATAAACAGAGAAGAAACGCACTGTGATGTTGTCAAAATTTAAGCGTAATAAACATCAACAACACCTTGCCCAACTCCCTAAGCTTTCTCAGTCAGTTGATGATGTAGAGTTCTTTTACGCCCCTGCGGATTTCAGGGAAGCGTTACTGACCCGGATTGCCAACGCCACTCAGCGTATATGCATTATTGCGCTCTACCTGGAGCAAGATGATGGCGGAAAAGGAATTTTGCAGGCCCTTTATGACGCCAAACGTCAGCGTCCGCAACTGGATGTTCGCGTCCTCGTTGACTGGCACCGCGCTCAACGTGGCCGTATCGGCGCCGCCGCCTCCAACACCAATGCTGACTGGTATTGTCGGATGGCCAATGAAAATCCGGGCGTAGAGATCCCCGTTTACGGCGTGCCGATTAACACCCGGGAGGCGCTCGGCGTTCTCCATTTCAAAGGCTTTATTATCGATGACTGCGTCCTCTACAGCGGCGCCAGCCTGAACGATGTTTATCTGCATCAGCATGATAAGTACCGCTATGACCGCTATCAGTGCATCCGTAACGGCAAAATGGCGGACGTCATGTTCGACTGGGTCGACAATAATCTGGTTCAGGGACGCGGCGTGAATCGTCTCGACAGACCGGATCGGCCAAAAAGTCCGGAAATCAAAAACGATATTCGCCAGTACCGTCAGGAGCTGCGCGACCGCAGCTACCATTTTGTCGGCACCGCCGGTGACGAAGAACTCTCCGTCACCCCGCTGGTAGGCCTGGGGAAATCCAGCCTGCTGAACAAAACTATCTTTCACCTGATGCCCTGTGCCGAGCACAAGTTAACGATCTGCACCCCCTACTTCAACCTTCCTGCCGTGCTGGTAAGAAATATCATCCAGCTGCTGCGCGACGGTAAACAGGTGGAGATTATTGTCGGCGATAAAACCGCTAACGATTTCTATATTCCGGAAGATCAGCCGTTTAAAATCATCGGCGCGCTTCCTTATCTGTATGAGATCAACCTGCGGCGTTTCCTCAGCCGGCTGCAGTATTATGTGAATACCGATCAGCTGATCGTCCGCCTGTGGAAGGATGACGATAACAGCTACCACCTGAAGGGCATGTGGGTTGACGACGAGTGGATGCTGCTCACCGGCAACAACCTTAACCCGCGCGCCTGGCGACTCGATCTGGAAAATGCCATTTTGATCCACGATCCAAAGCAGCAGCTGGGAGCCATGCGGGAGAAAGAGCTGAAGCTCATCCGCACCCACACCACGGTGGTGAAACATTATCGGGATCTGCAAAGTATTGCCGACTATCCGGTGAAAGTGCGTAAACTGATCCGCCGACTGCGGCGGATCCGCATTGACCGGCTGATCAGCCGTATTCTCTGACAATCAGCCCCGCCTCGACGGGGCTTTTTTCTGGAAGCGCTATGCGTACGATAATCGTGATTGCTTCGCTGATGTTAACGGGCTGCAGCCACATGGCAAATGATGCATGGTCCGGTCAGGACAAAGCCCAGCATTTTCTGGCCTCGGCGATGCTGTCTGCCGCCGGCAATGAATATGCGCAACATCAGGGTTACAGCCGGGACCGCAGCGCTGCTATCGGCCTGATGTTTTCCGTCAGCCTCGGCGCCTCAAAAGAGCTTTGGGACAGCCGCCCGGCAGGCAGCGGCTGGAGCTGGAAGGATTTCGCCTGGGATGTAGCCGGCGCGACCACCGGCTACGCTGTTTGGCAACTGGCGCACCAGTAACGGCTAAAGACGCAGGCCTTTGCCTTTGCGATGCAGCATCAGGGAGACCAGGAAGGCGATGGCCGCCATCACCGTCACGTACCAGTAGAACGCGTGCTCTATCCCCGCCGATTTCAGCGACAGCGCGACATATTCCGCCGAGCCGCCAAACAGGGCATTCGCGACGGCATAGGACAGCCCTACCCCAAGCGCGCGAACCTGCGCCGGGAACATCTCGGCCTTCAGGATGCCGCTGATCGAGGTATAGAAACTGACAATCAGCAAGGCGCAGATCACCAGGCCGAAGGCAGCATAGGGTGAGCTCACTTTTTGCAAGGCGCTCAGGATAGGCACGGTAAATAATGTCGCCAGCACGCCAAAGCACAGCATGGAGGTACGGCGGCCAACTTTATCCGAAAAGGCGCCGAACAGCGGTTGAACCAGCATATAAACGAACAGCGCCGCGGTCATGATCACGCTGGCGGTGCTGGCCGTCATGCCAGCCGTGTTGACCAGATACTTTTGCATATAGGTAGTAAAGGTATAGAAGGTCAGCGATCCGGCGGCAGTAAAGCCCAACACCATCACGAAAGCCCGGCGATTACGCCACAACCCTTTAAATGAGCCAGCCTCTTTCAGCGCCCGGGTCTCCTGCTTCGAGGTTTCGTCCAGCTGGCGACGCAGCCACAGCGCGACGATAGCCAGTACTGCCCCGAGAGCAAAAGGAATACGCCATCCCCAGGCATGCAAATCTTCGTCGCTCAGCACCTGCTGGAGCGCCACGACCACTAATACCGCCAGCAGTTGACCGCCAATTAACGTGACGTACTGGAAAGAGGCATAGAAGCCTTTCTTTCCTTCAATCGCCACTTCACTCATATAGGTCGCGCTGGTGCCATATTCTCCACCGACCGACAGCCCCTGAAACAGACGGGCCAACAGCAGCAGCGCCGGAGCCCAGGTGCCGATGACCGCGTAGCCCGGCAGGCAGGCAATCACCAGTGAACCAAAGCACATCATACAGACCGAAATAAGCATGGAAGCTTTACGTCCGCGGCGGTCGGCGATCCGACCAAACAGCCACCCACCGATAGGACGCATCAGAAATCCGGCGGCGAATACGCCTGCCGTTTGTAAAAGTTGAGTGGTGGTATTTCCGGAGGGAAAGAAGATATGGGCAAAATAGAGCGAGCAGAATGAGTAGACATAAAAATCAAACCACTCAACCAGATTTCCCGAGGAAGCGCCAACAATTGCCCAAATACGACGACGGGTATCGGCCTGCTCCGGCGCGGCCCGTTCGGTAATGCTACTCTCTGTCATTGTTATATTGCTCCAGCAAAGACTGCAGTCTGTCTTGTCGGGCGTACCACGTCACGCAGACAAATTAGTTAGTAAACTAAATGTTATATAATTGTTATATCTTTATATGTGATTGCATTCACATTTTTTTTCGCAAGCACGGTTTTCGCGATCAACGCCAGCGCAGAGGCAAGGAAAAAGTGGATTATGGCGAAGGGTTTGCCATGACGGGGTTTTATGTTGCTTTGAATGAAGATAATGGTGCGGGTATGGCGGGATTTTCCCCGGAGGCGGTGCTGCGCACCTTGTCCGGGCTACGGATCCGTAGCCCCGGTAAGCGCAGCGCCACCGGGGGAGGCATACACCACACAGCAAAAAACCCCGCACCTTTCGGGACGGGGTTCTTTTTAAACGCAAAAACAAAAAGCCCGGTCTTTCGACCGGGCTTTCTGCTTTATTTGATGCCTGGCAGTTTATGGCGGGCGTCCTGCCCGCCACCCTCCGGGCCGTTGCTGCGCAACGTTCAAATCCGCTCCCGGCGGATTTGTCCTCCTCCGGAGAGCGCTCACCGACAGACAACAGACAAAACAAAAGGCCCAGTCTTTCGACTGAGCCTTTCGTTTTATTTGATGCCTGGCAGTTCCCTACTCTCACATGGGGAGACCCCACACTACCATCGGCGCTACGGCGTTTCACTTCTGAGTTCGGCATGGGGTCAGGTGGGACCACCGCGCTAGTGCCGCCAGGCAAA
>NZ_JAKUZS010000005.1:0-471697 GCF_030128585.1 Klebsiella sp. K5-204 | reverse complement strand
TTGCCCGGCGGCGCTGCGCTTGCGCGGGCCTACAGATAACCGCATGACGGTTTGATATTGCAGTCTTTTGTAGGCCGGGTAAGGCGAAAGCCGCCACCCGGCAGACATGCGAGCACAATTTTGCGTTTACCTTGTCCTCACCCCAGATACTCAATCACCGACAGCCCGCCGTTGTAATCGGTGCTGTAGATAATGCCCTGCGCATCGACAAACACATCGCAGGACTGGATCACCCGCGGGCGGCCGGGACGGGTATCCATCATCCTCTCAGGAGCAGCCGGCACCAGCGCCCCGGTCTCCAGCGGACGATACGGGTTGGAAATATCGTACGCCCGCACGCCGGCATTCTGATAGGTGGCGAAGATAAGCGTTGAGCTGACAAAGCTCCCCGGCCGGTTCTCATGCAGGTTATGCGGCCCGAAGTGCGCCCCTTTCGCCACATAGTCGATTTCATCAGGCTGTGGGAAAGTTGAGATACTTACCGGGTTCGCCGGCTCGCGAATATCAAACAGCCAGATCAGCTTCTCGCCGTCCTCCTGATTGTCGAGCACC
The DNA here is from genome assembly GCF_030128585.1 of Klebsiella sp. K5-204. Classification (NCBI taxonomy): domain Bacteria; kingdom Pseudomonadati; phylum Pseudomonadota; class Gammaproteobacteria; order Enterobacterales; family Enterobacteriaceae; genus Klebsiella; species Klebsiella sp. K5-204. The sequence goes on along the minus strand of NZ_JAKUZS010000005.1, from coordinate 471,145 downwards.
GCTTCATCCAGCACCACCAGCAGATCGCGATCCGGCAGCGGCAGCGCGGTATGCGTTCCGCCGCCGAACGGCGGGCTCCAGTTGCGATGGCTGATCAGCGTCGGCTGGGTACGGTCTTTGACATCCAGCAGCGTCAGGCCGCCGTCGCGCCAGCTGCCGTAGGCGGTATCCCCGGCAATAATGGCGTGGTGCAGCGCATAGCGTTTACCCTGCGGCCAGTCCGGTGTTTCACCGCCCGCCTGGTGCATCCCCGGCAACCACCAGCGCCCGGCAACCTGCGGTTTACGCGGATCGGCCAGATCGATGGTCAGGAAGATGTAGTCGGTAAAACCGTCGATCAGCGCGGACACATACGCCCAGCGGCCGCCGACGTACCAGATGCGGTGAATGCCGATACCGCTCAGCGACAGAAAGCCAATTTCACGCGGCTTATCCGGCGTGGAGATATCAAACACGCGCAGCCCGGCGCTCCAGCCTTTGTCCTGCACATCGCTGACCGTGTCACCCACCGAGCGGGTGTAGTACACCTTCTCATCGGCAAAACGGGCATCGGCAAACAGATCCCGGGCGTTGATCACCAGCAGCAGATCGTCATGCGCCTGGAGATGCACGTTCCAGGTGCCCGGCGGCGCGGCAATATAGTTGACCGTGGTGGGCCGGGTCGGATCGCGAACATCGACCACGGAATAACCCTGCGACACCATATGGCCGATATAGGCGAATCCGCGGTGCACCATCAGCTGGACGCCGTCCGGACGACCGCCCTGGTCGCTATGGCCGATCAGCCGCATATTGCGGCTGTATTCTGGGGAAGGTAATGCTGACATAGGGAATTCCTTTCGCCCGGTGGCGCTGCGCTTACCGGGCCTACGGGCGCTGTTGGTTTTCCCCCTCTCCCTGTGGGAAAGGGCAACAGGCCGCCCCCGCCGCCACCCGGCTTCGTTTTATTTGTTTTTCGCTTCCAGCGTCGCAAACCACGGCGCGATAAAGTCTTCCGTCTGGCCCCAGCCCGGAATGATTTTCCCCAGCGTGGCCACGTTCACCGCCCCCGGCTGGGCCGCCAGCAGCGCCTGCGGGATCGCCGCCGCCTTGAAGTCGTAGGTGGCCGGCGTCGGCTCGCCGGCGATCTTATTGGCGATCAGCCGCACGTTGGTCGCGCCGATAAGCTTCGGATCCACCGCCACGCTCACCTTCCACGGGCTGCCGGCTTCGCGCATCAGCTGCAGATCCTGGTTGGAAATATCAATACTGTAGAGTTTGATCTCGGTGCGGCCGTTCTCTTTCAGCGCCTTATAGGCCCCCTGGCTAAAGGCATCCCAGGTGCCCCAGATAGCGTCGATTTTCCCTTTCGGATATTTGGCGAGGATCGCCCCCACCTTGTTGGCAGTGTCGCCCTGCACATCGGACGAAACGGCGCCGATCGACTCCAGCTCTTTAATCCCCGGATTTTGCTTCAGCAGCGTCTGGTAAGCCGCCTGACGGCGCTCCATTGGCGGGAAACCCGCCACCCACAGCTTGACGATGTTGGCTTTGCCGTTGAAGTCTTTCACCAGCTGGCCAAAGGAGAGATCGGTCAGTGAGGCGTCATCCTGCTGGCTGACCGTCACGCCGGGGATCTCGCCGCTCACCGCGGTATCGAACACCGCCACTTTGATCCCGGCGTCCACCGCCTTCTTCACCAGGGCCGTCGAATAGGGGTCACGCCCCTGGGAGAGAATAATGCCGTCGTATTTCTGGCTGATCGCCTGGTTGACGAAGTCCTGGAATTTGGCGTCATCGCCGTTGCTCAGGAAGGTGCTGATTTTGAAACCGAGCTTTTTGCCTTCCTGCAGCGCCCCGGCGACAAACTGGGTGGTGTTATCGTCAGACCCCAGGTTGCGGATCACTGCAATGCGGATCGGGCCATTGTGTTCGGCAATGGCCGCCGGCACCGGCGTCGGGGCGGTGGCCAGCGCCGCCGTCGACTGCAGCAGACCCAGCGTAATGAGAGAGAGTGCGATCTTTTTCATGCGGTTTACCCTGTAAAATGTTAAGTACGGCGCTGAAAATAGGTCAGTGCCAGCGCGCCAGCCAGTACCAGCCCTTTAATAATGTCCATCGCGTAATACGGCACCGAGAGCATCACCAGCCCGTTGGAGAGCACGCCGAGGATCACCGCCCCCACCAGCGTCCCCAGGGCGTTCGGTTTGCCGGAGCCGGCCAGCGAAAAGCCGATCCAGGCCGCCGCCACCGCGTCCATCAGATAGCCGCCGCCGGCGTTAACCTGCGACGATCCGATACGCGAGGCCAGCAGAATGCCGCCGAGCCCGGCCAGCAGCGAGGCAATCACGTACGCCGCCACTTTATAACGCGTGATCCGCAGGCCGGAGAGCCGCGCCGCCTCCGGGTTGCCGCCGATGGCGTACATCCGCCGGCCGTGGGTGGTGAACGACAGCGCCAGCTGGGCGACCAGCGTCACCACCAGCATGATGATGACGATAGTCGGCACCTGGCCCAGCGCGCCAAATGCCGCCGGGATGGTGCCTTCTGCCATCTCGCCGCTCGGCAGCACCATGTTTTCGGTAATCGACCCGCCGTAGCTGTATGTCATTGCCACCCCCTGAATCACAAACAGGCTGGCCAGGGTGGCGAGCATGTCGGGGATGCGCAGCACCACGATCAGAAAGGCGTTAAACAGCCCCACCAGGGTGCAGAGCGCGAGGGTGATCAGGATAGCTTCGGTGGTCCCCAGGCCGTGCCAGACAAACAGGGAGATCACCAGGGCGTTGGCCAGCGACGCCGTCGATCCGACGGACAGATCGAAGCCGCCGATGGTGAGGGAAATCGACACCCCAATGGCAATCACCGTCACGATGGCTATCGAGCGCAGAATGTTGATGATGTTGAACGGGTCAAGGAAGTTGTCCGAGGCGAAGCCAAAGACCGCCACCAGCAGCACCACGGTCAGCAACATGCCCCACTTATAGAGAAAATCAAAAAATCGCTGACGGCCCGATACCGTCGCGTTCACTGCCAGGGCCTTGCTCACGCTGCCGCTCCTCCGGTTGAATAATAAAGCAGTGTCTCTTCCCGGGCTTCCGCGCCGGGGATCTCCGCCACGATCCGTCCGTCCCATAGTACGCAGATGCGATCGCATAAACCGACCAGCTCGGCGAATTCACCCGAGGCATAAATCACCCCTTTGCCTTCCCGCGCCAGACCATCGATCAGTATGAACAGATCGGTTTTCGCTTTCACATCGACCCCTTTGGTCGGTTCGTCAAAAATCAAAACGTTGGCATCGCCGCGCAACCATTTGCCAATGGCCACCTTCTGCTGATTGCCGCCGGACAGACGGCGCAGCGTCTGACCGGGACCGGTGGCGCGCACGCCGAGGCGGGCAATCACCTCCTCCGCCCAGCGCCAGGCCTGGCGATGGCCGAACAGGCTCCAGCGCGAAAAGTGGTTATCGGCGCTGACCGCCAGGTTCATCGCGATCGGCTCTTCGATGAAAATGCCCTCTTTGCGCCGCTCCTCCGGGACCAGCGCCAGGCCGCGCCCCACCGAGTCGGCGGGATCCCGCGGCCGCCACGGCTGGCCGTTCAGCTCGCCGCGCTGCACCCGGCTTTTGCTGGCGCCGAACAGCGCTTTGCACAGCTCGGTTTTGCCCGCCCCGGCCAGCCCGGCGATACCCAGAATTTCCCCCTTACGCAGGCGCAGCGAGATATCCTGCAGCAGCGCCTCATCGTGCAGCCCTTCCACCTGCAGCAGCACGTCTTCACCGTGCGGTGGACGCGGCGGCGGGAAGATATCGCTCAGCTCGTGGCCCAGCATCTTTTCGACAATCTGTTCCCCGCTCAGCGGCGCCATCGGGCCGCTCTCAATCAGACGCCCGTCGCGCAGCACCGTCAGGGTGTCGCAGATCGCCTTCAGCTCGTGGATGCGGTGCGAAATAAACACCACCCCGATCCCCTGCTGCTGCAGACGGCGTACCACCGCAAACAGGCGTTCGCTTTCATGCTGATCCAGCGGCGCGGTGGGTTCATCGAGGATCAGAAAGCGGCAATGGTGCGACAGGGCGCGGGCCAGCAGGATCTGCTGTTTTTCGGCGAGCGTGCAGCTGTCAATAGAGCGCCTGACGTCCAGCGCCACGTCCAGCTGCGCCAGCGCCTCGCGCGCCAGCTGCCGAACCCGCGACCAGCGGAAGGTCGTCCCCGGCTCCGCCAGCCTGTCCAGCATGATGTTTTCGGCAATGCTCAGGCCCGGCACCAGCGCCACGTCCACCTCCTGCTGCACCAGGTGGATCCCCAGCTGTTTGGCATCCCGAGGCGAACGAATAGTGACCGACTGGTTATTGATCGTCACTTCGCCCTGATAATGGGCGTGGGTGCCGCACAGCACCGCCATCAGCGTCGACTTACCCGCGCCGTTAGCGCCGGTCAGGGCATGCACCGACCCGCCATGAAGGGTGAAGGCCACCTTGTTCAGCGCCTGAAAGCCGGAGAAGGCCAGGCTAATGTTATGCATCTCAAGGCGATTCGCGCTCATCACTGCTCCCGTGCGGCAATTAATCTTCTGATTTAACGAATTTTTCATAGCCGCCGCTGGCTGACAACTGCGTAAAAAGCATAAGATACAACGAAATAATATTAGCCATCTGGATGTCCAGACATAACATCAGGTTAGCCCAACACCTATAAGGACAGCTTTCATGAGCAACAGCGAAATCCGCGTCGTGCCCGGCCCGGCCAACTATTTCTCCCACCCTGGCAGCCTTCAGCGGTTAAGCGATTTTTTTAACGCCGACCAGCTATCGCGGGCGGTGTGGGTCTATGGCGAGCGCGCCCTGGCCGGCGCCGAACCTTTTCTGCCGGCGGCCTTCCACCTGCCGGAGGCAAAAAAGATCCGCTTTACCGGCCACTGCAGCGAACGCGATGTGGCGGCGCTGGCGCAGGCCTCAGGTGACGATCGGGCGGTAGTGATTGGCGTAGGCGGCGGCGCGCTGCTCGACAGCGCGAAAGTGCTGGCCCGCCGCCTGGGGGTTCCGCTGGTGGCCATCCCGACCATCGCCGCCACCTGCGCGGCATGGACGCCGCTGTCGGTGTGGTACAGCGACGCCGGACAGGCCCTGAATTTTGAGATCTTCGATGACGCGAATTTCCTGGTGCTGGTCGAGCCGCGCATCATTCTCAACGCCCCGGCGGAGTACCTGCTGGCGGGCATTGGCGACACCTTAGCCAAATGGTATGAGGCAGTGGTGCTGGCGCCGCAGCCGGAGGCCCTGCCGCTCACCGTGCGGCTGGGGATTAACGGCGCGCTGGCGATCCGCGACGTGCTGCTGGCCAGCAGCGAAACGGCGCTGGCGGACCAGCGCCGCGGCGAGCTGAGCCAGGCGTTTCGCGATGTGGTGGATGCGGTTATCGCCGGCGGCGGGATGGTTGGCGGGCTGGGGGAACGTTACACCCGGGTCGCCGCCGCCCACGCGGTGCATAACGGGCTGACGGTGCTGCCGCAGACGGATAAATTCCTCCACGGCACCAAGGTGGCCTACGGCATTCTGGTGCAAAGCGCCCTGCTCGGTCAGGATGAGGTCCTGGCGCAGCTGGTGCAGGCCTGGCAGCGCTTTAACCTGCCGGCGACGCTGGCGGCGCTGGAGGTCGATATCACTAACCGCGCAGAGCTTGACCGGGTCATTGCCCATACCCTGCGCCCGGGCGAGTCGATTCACTATTTACCGGTGACGTTAACCCCTGAGGTTCTGCGCGCGGCGTTTGAGAAGGTGGAATACTTCAGCCGTTAATCACCCCGACCGTCTATACCTAATGATGATTCTCACCACTCTCGCAACGAGGTCATCATGCAGATCGATTTAACAGGTAAGAAGGCGCTGGTTACCGGCGCCAGCCGTGGGTTGGGTCGTGCTATCGCCCTGTCGCTGGCGCGCGCCGGCGCCGATGTGGTTATTACGTATGAAAAATCGGCCGATAAAGCCCAGGCGGTCGCCGATGAAATAAAAGCGCTGGGCCGGCACGGTGAAGCGGTGCAGGCCGACAGCGCCAGCGCGCAGGCGATTCAGGATGCCGTCACCCATGCGGCGCGTTCCCTCGGCGGGCTGGACATTCTGGTCAACAACGCCGGGATCGCGCGCGGCGGCCCGCTGGAGTCCATGACGCTGGCGGACATCGACGCGCTTATCAACGTCAATATTCGTGGGGTGGTTATCGCCATCCAGGAGGCGCTGGTGCATATGTCAGACGGCGGGCGCATCATCAACATCGGCAGCTGTCTGGCTAACCGCGTGGCGCAGCCGGGCATCGCGGTTTACTCGATGACCAAGTCCGCCCTCAACTCCCTTACCCGCGGCCTGGCGCGCGATTTAGGCCCCCGCGGGATCACCGTTAACCTCGTCCATCCCGGCCCGACCAACAGCGATATGAACCCGGAAGACGGCGAGCAGGCCGATGCCCAGCGTCAACTTATTGCGTTAGGTCACTACGGCCAGCCGGAAGACATCGCCGCGGCGGTCACCTTCCTCGCCAGCCCGGCCGCCGGGCAGATCTCCGGCACCGGTTTGGATGTGGATGGCGGTTTGAACGCCTGATCGCACATTTTCTGCAAGCCTCTGTCGCCCGGCAGAGGCCTTTTCGAGCCGCCTCGACGGGTTGCGTTTTGCCGCTTACCTGCGTTTTTTCTCCGCTCTACCCTACCCCATAAGAAATTCGGGATTTATCTAATAGTCTTATTATTTCCTTATATTTTGTGTGGTCGCACAGTGGAGGTACGGATGAAGATTGTCTGGTCAAAAACGGCAGATAAGCCATTTTCTAAAATCGATAGTGGCGGTTAAACGCCGAACCACCACCACCTACCTGCATGAGGAGCATGCCGAATATGACTATTCAGTACATCAAGGATGAAGAAGGAAAAGACCAGTATGTCGTCATTCCTTACAGTGATTACTTTCGTATGCGCCTGGCTCTGCTGGAGTACGACGACGAGGATGAAAGGGACTGGGAAGATATCCCTTATGAATCAGACATCTATGATAACGTCATGCTGCCAGGCGAAGTATGCGACGTGATGCATAAAGAAAACGTCAGCCTGCAGGCTGCGTGGCGCATCCTGCGCGGGATGTCCCAGCAGGAGGTCGCCGAAAAGCTCGGCATCAGCCAGTCCGCCGTGTCACAGCTGGAAGCGCTGGACTCCCGTCCGCAGAAGCGCACCCGCGAGAAGCTGGCGGCGCTCTACGGCTGTAAGCAGGAGCAGATCAGCCTCTATCTGCCGAAAGAGGGTTAACAGCACTTCGCCCCGCCCTTGCCGCCGTAGCGGGCGTCCTGGCGTTCGCGGAAAAATGCTTCCCAGGTCATTGGCGTCTGATCCGGATGGTTGACGCGCATGTGCTCGACGTAGTTGTCGTAATCCGGCACGCCGATCATCATTTTGGCGGCCTGGCCCAGGTACTTACCTGCTTTGGAAAGGGTGTCGAACATAATTCTGATCTCACAGAAAAAGTACGCCGGGTAAGGCGAAGCCGCCACCCGGCACACAGGTTAATGCGCCCCTTTCGCCTGGGTCACTATCGCGTCCAGGTTTTCAGGCATTGGCTCATACGGTGTCTCTTTCGCCGTCGGTTTATTCTCTTTCAGCGCCGCCAGCGCGGTTTTAATCGAGAACAGCGCCAGCACCACCACCACGATCATAAAGAAGATGGTCAGCCCGGCATCGAGACGGTTGTTAAACACCAGCTGCGCCAGCTGCGACTCGGTGTACTGCGCCGGGATTTTGCCGCTGTCGATCATCGCCTGGAACTTGTTGGCAATCGCCAGGAAGCCCACTTTATTGTCCGGGCTGAAGGCCTTCTGCCAGCCGGCGGTGAGGGTACAGATCAGCAGCCAGGCCGTCGGCACCAGCGCCACCCACGCATAGCGCTGACGTTTCATCTTGAACAGCACCACTGCGCAGAGCATCAGCGCCATCCCCGCCAGCATCTGGTTGGCGATACCGAACAGCGGCCACAGGGTGTTAATGCCGCCCAGCGGATCGACCACTCCCTGATGGAGGAAGTAGCCCCACGCCAGCACGCACAGCGCCGTCGCCAGCAGGTTAGCCGGTAAAGAGTCAGTACGCTTCAGGTTCGGGGAGATCACCCCCAGCAGATCCTGCAGCATAAAGCGCGCCGCACGGGTGCCGGCATCCACCGCCGTCAGGATAAACAGCGCTTCAAACAGAATGGCGAAGTGGTACCAGAACGAGACGTCCATCAACCCGCCCAGCGCGCCGTGGAGAATGTAGGCCATGCCCACCGCCAGCGTAGGCGCCCCGCCGGCGCGGGAGATGATGGACTGCTCGCCCACCTCATTCGCGATATGCGTCAACGTTTCCGGGGTAATCGCAAAGCCCCAACCGCTCACCACCTGCGCCGCCGACGCCACCACATCGGTGGTTCCCGCCGGCGCCAGCACCGCCATCGGGCTGTTCATCGCGAAGTAGACGCCCGGGTCAATGATACAGGCGGCCACCAGCGCCATAATCGCCACGAAGGATTCCATCAGCATGCCGCCGTAGCCGATAAAGCAGGCCTGATTTTCATTCGCCAGCATCTTCGGCGTGGTACCGGAGGCAATCAGGGCGTGGAAGCCCGACACCGCGCCGCAAGCGATGGTGATAAACAGGAACGGGAACAGGTTGCCAGTCCATACCGGGCCAGTGCCGTCGATAAATTTGGTCAGCGCCGGCATGGTCAGGGTCGGACGCATAATCAGAATGCCGATCGCCAGACCGACGATAGTGCCGATTTTCAGGAAGGTGGAGAGGTAGTCGCGCGGGGCGAGCAGCAGCCAGACCGGCAGCACCGCGGCGACAAAGCCGTAGCCCACCAGCATCCAGGTGAGCTGGACGCCGGTAAAGTCAAAGAACGGCGCCCAGGTCGGGCTTTCCGCTACCCAGCCGCCGGAGATAATGGCGAACACCAGCAATACCAGCCCAATCACCGACACTTCGCCAATGCGCCCCGGGCGCAGATAGCGAATATAGATCCCCATAAACAGCGCCAGCGGAATGGTAAAGGCCACGGTATAGGTTCCCCACGGGCTGTGGGTCAGCGCTTTCACCACGATCATCGCCAGCACCGCGAGGATGATCACCATGATCATAAAGGTCGCCACCAGGGCAATCACCCCGGCGGTCGCCCCCATCTCCTCTTTCACCAGCTCGCCCAGCGAACGGCCGTCGCGACGGGTGGAAACGAACAGCACCATAAAGTCCTGCACCGCCCCGGCCAGCACTACGCCGGCGAGGATCCAGATCATCCCCGGCAGATAGCCCATCTGCGCGGCGAGCACCGGGCCCACCAGAGGCCCCGCGCCGGCGATGGCGGCAAAATGGTGACCGAACAGCACTTTTTTGTCAGTCGGGACATAGTCGAGGCCATCGTTATGCCGCACCGCGGGCGTCATGCGCGTCGGGTCGACGCCGAGCACGGTTTTGGCGATATACAGGCCGTAAAAACGATACGCGATCAGATAAACGCAGACTGCCGCGACGACAATCCACAGCGCGTTGATCTGCTCACCCCGGTTTAAAGCAATGTAGCCGAGGGCAAAGGCTCCGATCACGGAGAGCAGTGCCCAGATAAGGTATTTCCCTGAATTATTCATTGTTGTGGTCCACCGGTAGGGTAATCAGGATGTTACAGTTTGTTTCTAGAACACAACGCAGAATTTAACAACATCGAAACAGCGCAGATGCCGTCCACCCACAGAGATTTGTCTCACATTGCTAGCGAGATCACTTAAGGCAGGAAAATGAATGAAAGGATTATCGTGAACGGTGCCGTTTGTTTGTCGGGTGGCGGCTAACGCCTTACCCGACCTACAGATCCGTAGTCCGGCTAAGCGCAGCGCAAACCGGGGAAACAGCGGCTTCCTGACCCAGAAACCGTAGCCCTGCTAAGTACAGCCGAGCAGGGATATTCCCGGATGGCGGCGCGCTGCGCCTTATCCGGGCTACCCATTGCGCCGATACGTAGCCCGGCTCAGCGCAGCGCAAGCCGGGGAAAGCGTGGCTACTTAGCCCAGCACCGCGGTGCCCAGACGACAGGTACAGCAGCGCCGCCCCTTCTCGTCATACACCACAATCTCCCAGCTCTGGCTCTGCCGGCCAAGATGCAGCGGGCGGCACTCGCCGCGCACTTTCCCGCTGGAGACCGCCCGGTGATGGGTGGCGTTCAGCTCGGTGCCCACCACGCACTGCCCCTCTTCGGTCATCAGCCAGCCGGCCATCGACCCCAGCGTCTCCGCCAGCGCCGCTGAGGCCCCGCCGTGCAGCAGGCCAAACGGCTGATGGGTGCGGGCATCCACCGGCATTTCCGCCTCCAGCAGCCCCGCCTCCAGCCGGGTGTAGACGATCCCCAGATGCGCCACCAGGGTGTTTTCGCTGCTGGCGTTCAGCGCCGCCAGCGTGAGCGCTCGTTTCCAGGCCATTTACGCCCCCAGCGTCGAGCCGCCGTCCACCACGATATCCTGCAGGGTGATATGGCTGGCATGAGCAGAGGCGAGGAACAGAATGGTATTGGCAATCTCCTGCGGGCGGGCAATCTTACCCAGCGGGATGCCGAGCTTAAACTGCTCGCCGAAACCGCGGATCCGTTGCTGCTCCGCATCGTCGCTGACCCACAGCGTGCGCTGCATATCGGTATCGGTAGAGCCCGGCGAGACCAGATTACAGCGCACCCCGCTGCCCGCCAGCTCAAGGCCGACGGTCAGCGCCAGGCTTTTCAGCGCCGCCTTCGAGGCGCCATAGGCGCTCATGCCGATGCGCGGCGTGTGCGCGGCATCGGAGGCGACGGTGACGATGGCCCCGCCCCGCTGGCGACGGAACTGGGCCATCGTCTGCTGAAACAGGTTGAACGCCCCGCCGACGTTGACCGCGAAGGTCTGCTGCCAGTCTTCCGCGCTTAGCTGGTCGGTGGCGCCCATGCGCAGGATCCCGGCGGCGTTCACCAGCACGTCTAACCGCTCGGTGTTCGCCAACAGGCGGCTGCACACCTCGCGCACCCGGTCGGCATCGGCGACGTCCAGCGTTTCGGTCGCAAACGGGTAGCGTTCGCCGTCAAAGGTGAGGTCGAAACCGGTGACGTTGGCGCCGGCCTCCACAAAAGCCAGCGCGGTGGCATAACCGATCCCTTTACCTGCGCCGGTCACCCACACGGTCTGACCGCGAAAATCCAGCGCCGCCATTATAGCACCTCGCGGGAAAGCAGCGCCCACCAGGCGTCGATGGTCGGGTTTTTCGCCAGCATCACGAAGTCGATATCACCGTGCACTTTGCGCCAGCGGGCGGCCAGGGCCATCATCCGCACCGAATCCAGACCGTAGTCGATCAGGTTTTCATCATCCAGCGGTTCATCGGATTCGTCGAGCAGCGGCAGGATCAGCGCGCGCAGCGCCGCTTTGGAGGCCGGCAGCGGCAACAGCGCTTCGGTCATCACCACGCGGCCGGAGCGGCCGGCGACGTATTTCAGCGCCATCAGGTGCTCTTCGCGGCTGAAGTCCGCCAGCGCGTCGGCGACAAAGAACGGTTTGATATCGCGCATAAAGGCGTCGGTGGCGGTGGTCATGCAGCCGATATGGGCATACACGCCGGTGATGATCAGCTGGTCGCGGCCGCTCTCCTTCAGCATCGCCTCCAGCGGCGAGCGATGAAACGCGCTGTAGCGCCATTTCACCAGCACGGTGTCGTCTTCATCCGGCGCCAGGGCGGCAATCACCTGCTGCTGCTCCGGCGAACGGGTCAGCCCCGGCCCCCACATATCATTCAGCAGCGCGCGATCTTCATCGCTCTGCTCTTTCGGCTGGGCGGTGTAGTACACCGGAATGCCGTTCTGTTTGCAGAAGTCGCGCAGGGCGGCGATATTGGCCACCACTTTCTCCATCATCGCGCTGTTTTCGCCCCAGAAATTGAGGAAATACTCCTGCATATCGTGGATCAGCAGCGCGGCGCGGGAAGGCTCAAAGGCCCAGCTGACTTTGTTCGCCGGGATATCGCTGGCTTCCGGCAGCGCGTAAGCCTGTAATTTAGGGATTGCCATTTTCTGTTCTCCTTCAGCCCAGCTTGCCTTCGGCCAGCCACTGACGTAATTGTTTCTTATCGACTTTGCCCACCGGCGTCAGCGGCAGCGCGGCAACGCACTCCACGCGGTCCGGCAGTTTAAATTCAGCCACCCCCTGCTCGCGCAGGAAGCGGCGCACCGCGACGGCGCGCAGCGGTGAGGTCGCCACCAGGTAAGCGCAGCTCTTCTCGCCCAGCAGGTTGTCCTCAATGCTGACCAGCGCGGCGTGGATCACCGCCTCATGGCGCAGCAGCAGGTTTTCGATCTCTTCGGCGGCGATCTTCTCGCCGCCGCGGTTGATCTGGTCTTTTTCCCGGCCCTGGACGGTGATATACCCGTCTTCATCGATCGATATCAGATCGCCGGAACAGTAAAACCCGTCGGCGTCAAAGGCTTCCGCGTTATGCTGCGGGCTGTTGTAGTAGCCGCGGAAGGTGTACGGCCCGCGGGTCATCAGGCGGCCCACTTCGCCGCGCGGCAGCGGGTTGCCGTCGGCATCCGCCACCCACACTTCATCGTCCGGGCACATCGGGCAGCCCTGGGTATGAATAATCCGCTCAGGGCTGTCGTTAAGGCGGGTGTAATTCACCAGCCCCTCCGCCATGCCGAACACCTGCTGCAGCTGGCAGCCAATTTCCGCCGGGATGCGCGCGGCAAGGGTCGCCGACAGGCGCGCGCCGCCGACCTGCAATAGCTGCAGCGATTGCAGTTGCGCGTTGCTACCCCATTCGTGAATGGCCTGCAGCCACAGGCTGACCGCCGGCGGCACCAGCGAGGCGACGTTGATCTGATGTTTTTCAATCAGCGGGAAACAGAGGGTGGCGCTGGGGTCGGCGGCGAGGATCACCCGCCCGCCGGCGAGGAAAACGCCCAGCGACCCCGGGGAGCTCATCGCATAGTTATGCGCCGCCGGCAGCGCGTTGAGGTAGCGCGTCTCAGCGTTAATCCCGCAGATCTCGTTGCTGCGGCGGATACTGTAGTCGTAATCGTTATGGGTACGCGGGATCAGCTTCGGCGTCCCGGTGCTGCCGCCGGAGAGCTGGAAAAAGGCCACTTCGTCGGCAGGGGTTGGGTTAGCGATAAAGTTATCCGCCGGGCGGTTAATCTCCGTCGCCAGATCGCGCTCGCCGCCGTCGTTACGCAGCAGCGCCACGCGCAGGGAAGGATGTTCAGCGATAAACGCGTGAAGAAAGCTATCGTCGGCAAACAGCGCGTGCTCGCGGTCGGCGATCAGCAGCGCCGGTTTAATCTGCGCGGCGTAGGCGTTAAGCTCGCTGCGCTGGTGGCTGAACAACGCGTTCACCGGCGCGACGCCGATGCGCAGCAGCGCGAAGAAGGTGATGTAAAACTCGGCGACGTTGCCCAGCTGCACCAGCGCGGTTTCCCCGCGCTTCAGTCCCTGACGCTGCAGAGAGCAGGCAAGGTTGTCCACCCGCTGGTTAAACTGGCGGTAGCTAATGTGTCGATCGCCATCGATAATCGCTACGGCGTCGTTTTCCGCGTGACGGGTGATCAGATTGGTTAATGGCAGATCCTGCCAGTAGCCTTTTTGGCGATAGCGGGCCGCGAACTCATCCGGCCAACGGGTAAATGCAATCATCCTTGCCTCTTAATTCAAGCCAAATACGTTAAGCATGGTGGTCAGTTTGACGCCGGTTTCGCGCCATTCGCCTAGCGGCGAGGAGGCCGGAACGATGCCCGCGCCGGCAAACAGGCGCAGCGTACGCTGCTGCAGACGCGCGCAGCGGATGGTCACCACCCATTCGCCGTTGCCTTCATCGTCACACCAGCCGACGATGCCGCCGAACAGCTGGCGGTCGAAGGGTTCCAGGTCGGCAATCAGGCGCTTCGCCGCCTGGTGCGGGAAGCCGCTCAGCGCCGGAGTCGGGTGCAGCAGGCAGGCCAGCGACATGGCGTTTTCTTCCGCCAGCGCCGTGCCCTCAATCGGCGTCGCCAGATGCCAGAGCGTTGGGGTGGTGATCAGCTGCGGCGATGCCGGCAGCGACAGCTGGCTGCTGCGCGGGCCCAGCACGCTCTTCATCGCCTGGGTCACCAGTTCGTGCTCGTGGCGATCTTTGCCAGACGCCAGCAGCCTGTTGCCCGCTTCGCGGTCCAGCACATCGTCCGGCTGGCGGCGGGCGGAGCCGGCCAGCGGCAGCGAGCTGAAGTGTGGTCCTTCTTTACGCAGCAGCAGCTCCGGGCTGGCGCCCAGCAGCACGCCGCCGTCGGAGAGCGGCACATGGAAGTTGAAGCTGGCGGGGTTCTGGGCGATCAGTCGCTCCATCAGGGCGCCGCTATCGACAGGATCGCGGGTGGTGATATCGATAAGTCGTGATAGCACCACTTTGTCCACTTCCGGCGTGGCGGTCAGCGCGGCGGCGCGTTCCACCATGGCTAAAAACGCATCCTGTTCCGGGATCTCCCGGCGCTCCACCACCTCCATCGTCTCCAGCGGCGCGGCATAGCGGGCGGAACGCTGTTTTTCCGGGCGCGAGAACGCTTCCCAGCGCTCCGGGATATAGAGCTCGGAAGGCTGACAGGTGTCGAACGGGATGGCCCCAACCATCACCGGCTTGCGGATCCCCGCCGCCCGGGCCTCGGCAAAGGCGGCGGCCATCTGCTGCTGGAACTCGCCATTCAGCGCATCGCCGCCGTCGGCGGGCGATGAGAAGCGGCGGAAGCAGCCTGAGGTGCTAAAACTGCGGTACGGCGACATAAAGAAGAAGCTGTCCGGCGATAAGGTCCGGGTAGATTTCTGTACATCCTCAGCCAGTGACGTTTCCATATCATCCTCCAAAAACGATAAATATATTACGAATAATTATCATTTGTATTTTGGTTGGCTAACCTAAAAGGTATTGCCCGTCATGTCAACCGCGTTACGTCATCGCGCCGCCACTTTGGCTTGCATCCTGTCGGCGCAAAGTTGAAAATGAGACGCATTTATTACCCTTCGAATCAGGATGCGATGACGTGAACTTCTCTTCTTTTTACCGCCGCGGCGCGCTGGCCGGGATGCTGTTGTTTTTAGGAATTACCTCAGCCCAGGCGGCGGACTGGCCGCGCCAGGTCACCGACAGCTACGGGACGCACACCCTGCCGAGCCAGCCGCTGCGCATTGTCTCCACCAGCGTGACCCTCACCGGCTCGCTGCTGGCGATCGACGCCCCGGTGGTCGCCAGCGGCGCCACCACCCCGAACAACCGCGTGGCCGATAGCCAGGGCTTTCTGCGCCAGTGGAGTGAGGTCGCCAAAGCCCGCAAGCTGACGCGGCTGTACATCGGCGAACCGAGCGCGGAAGCGGTGGCCGCCCAGATGCCGGATCTAATCCTGGTGAGCGCCACCGGCGGCGACTCCGCCCTGCCGCTGTACGATCAGCTCAAAACGATCGCCCCGACGCTGGTCATCAACTATGACGATAAAAGCTGGCAAACGCTGCTTACCCAGTTGGGGCAGATCACCGGCCATGAGCAGCAGGCCAGCGCGCGCATCGCCGACTTCAATAAACAGCTCGTTTCGTTAAAAGAAAAAATGAAGCTGCCGCCGCAGCCGGTCACCGCCCTCGTCTATACCGCCGCCGCGCACAGCGCCAATATCTGGACGCCGGAATCGGCCCAGGGGCAGATGCTCGAACAGCTGGGCTTTAGCCTGGCGACGCTGCCGGGCGGCCTGCCCGCCAGCCATAGTCAGGGCAAACGCCACGATATCGTGCAGCTGGGCGGGGAGAACCTGGCGGCCGGTCTGAACGGCCAGAGCCTGTTCCTGTTCGCCGGCGACCAGAAAGATGTCGATGCCATTTACGCCAACCCGCTGCTGGCGCATCTCCCGGCGGTCGAAGGCAAACGCGTTTACCCGCTGGGCACCGAGACCTTCCGTCTTGACTACTACAGCGCCCTGCTGGTGCTCCAGCGTCTCTCCAGCCTGTTCGGCTAACGCGGGCCGTGCCATCAGGACGGGTACGCGGCCTGAACGCTTTGCCGGGCGGCGCGGCCTGAACACCTTGCCGGGCGGCGCGGCGCTTGCCCGGCCTACAACGCCCGAGGCCCCAGTACCGTAGGCCCGGTAAGGCGTAGCCGCCACCGGGCAATCGCACCGTACTCAGCTTTCGTTGACTATTTCCGGGCGCTGGAAACGGCGCAGCTCGCGTAGCAGCCCCACCAGCAGCACGCCGATGAGGGCCAGCGCCCAGCCGCTGGCGCTGGCGGAAGCGACCGGCGTCATCACCGCCCCTAACCCGCCGAGCAGCGCCGCGCCGATGGCGTCGCCGGTAACGTTCTGCGCGGTCCACAGACCGTTAATTCGCCCGAGCATATGTTCCGGCGTCTGGATCTGGATCAGGGTGTACTGCAGCAGCGAGCTAATAGCGCTCAGCCAGCCAAACAGCGCCAGGCACAGCGCGCCCAACGCCCAGTGCGGCATCAGGCTGAACAGCGCAATGGCGACAAAGGAGCACACCGTCGTCGCCAGCATCAGCGCGCCCGGCCGCACGGTCTGGGCCAGCTGGCCGCTGGTCAACGCCCCCAGCGCCGCGCCGAGCGGAATCGCGGCGTACAGCAGGCCAATCTGCCCGGCCGACATCTGCCAGCTCCCGGCCAGCGCCGGATAGAGCACCCGCACCGCGCTGGCCATGGTCAGCAGGCCGCCGAGCAGCGCAATCCCGCCGATAAGCGGACTCTGGCAGAGGAAGGTCAGCCCCGCCAGCAGGGAACGCAGCGGATGCTCGCGCGGCTGCGGAGGCGGCGGCAGCTGTGGCAGACGCAGCAGGGTTAAGGTGGTGATAAAGGTCCCCGCCGCCGCCAGGCCGAAATTCCAGGCCACGCCGCCGGAGGCCAGCAGCAGGCCGCCGATCATCGGCGAAATCACCGAGCCCAGGCGCACCGTGAGCATAGTGATGGCCCCGGCCTGCATCAGATTTTCCCGCCCCACCAGCGCCGGCGTCGCCGCCAGCAGCGCGGTCACCCCCAACGAAGCGAAGAACCCATCCCAGATCCCCAGCAGGTAGATCGCCGCCAGCGACGGCTCCGGCAGCAGGGCGTTCAGACACAGGCCGACAAAGCCCACGCCGCAGGTGCCGCGCGCCAGCAGGATCAGGCGTTTGCGCTCATAGCGGTCAGCCAGTACCCCCCCCACCACCAGACCAATAAACATCGACGCGCCGGTCAGCGTCACCGACAACCCGACCTGCCAGGTCGAATGGGTCATCATCTGGATCTGCACCGGAATGGCCACGCCCAGCAGGCCAAGCGACAGAATAGAGATAAAGCGAGCGATAAAAACGGCGCGAAACGCCGGGTGAGTTTTCAGCAGGCTGAGGTTGAGCAGCCAGGATTGTCGGTTCATTACAGCGCCTTGTCGTTATTTTTAATACCCTTTTTACTGTGGGTCATGCTACCATAGCTGAATAAAATCGATAACGATAATTACTATCATTATCATATCAGGGATGTCAGTTATGTCGTTTTCTACGACCGCGGTACGCTCTGTCGCCGTGCCCGGATTGTTGCTGTTACTCGCCTTAGCCGCCGCGCTTAGCCTGACCATCGGCGCCAAATCGTTGCCGATCGGCACGGTATTCACCGCCTTTAGCGGAACCTGTCAAAGCGCCGACTGCACCATCGTGCTGGACGCGCGCCTGCCGCGCACCCTGGCCGGTCTGCTGGCCGGCGTCGCCCTCGGCCTCGCCGGCGCGCTGATGCAAACGCTCACCCGTAACCCGCTGGCCGACCCCGGCCTGCTGGGGGTCAACTCCGGCGCCAGCTTCGCCATCGTCCTCGGCGCGGCGCTGTTCGGGATCACCTCCCCGCAGGAACAGCTGCTGCTGGCGTTTTGCGGCGCGCTCTGCGCCTCGCTGCTGGTGGCCTTCACCGGCAGCCAGGGTGGCGGCCAGCTGAGCCCGGTGCGCCTCACCCTCGCCGGGGTCGCCCTCGCGGCGGTACTGGAGGGGCTGTCCAACGGCATCGCCCTGCTCAACCCGGACGTCTACGATCAGCTGCGCTTCTGGCAGGCCGGTTCGCTGGATATCCGCACCCTGCAAACCCTGAAAATTGTCCTGCTGCCGGTGGCGATGGCGGGGATCGCCGCCCTGCTGCTGAGCCGGGCGCTTAACAGCCTGAGCCTCGGTAACGATACCGCCACCGCCCTCGGCAGCCGCGTCGCCCGCACCCAGCTGATCGGCCTGATTGTGATTACCGTCCTGTGCGGCAGCGCCACCGCCGTGGTCGGCCCGATCGCTTTTATCGGCCTGATGATGCCGCATATGGCGCGCTGGCTGGTGGGGGCCGATCATCGCTGGTCGCTACCGGTCACCCTGCTGGCCACCCCGGCCCTGCTGCTGTTTGCCGACGTGATTGGCCGCCTGCTGGTGCCCGGCGAACTGCGGGTATCGGTGGTGAGCGCCTTTCTCGGCGCGCCGGTGCTGATCTGGCTGGTGCGACGCCAGCCGCGCGGAGGTGGCCTGTGATTGCCCCGTCCCGCCGCCTGATAGCCAGCTGTCTGCTGCTGATGGCCGCCAGCCTGTTGATTTCCCTGCTCGGGCTGGCGCAAGGCCCGGTGCCGCTAACGATTGACCAGGTCTTCTCCGCCCTGTTCGGCGACGCGCCGCGCAACGTCGCGATGGTGGTGAACGAATGGCGGCTGCCGCGGGTGTTAATGGCGCTGCTCATCGGCGCCGCGCTCGGCGTCAGCGGCGCCATTTTCCAGTCGCTGACCCGTAACCCGCTCGGCAGCCCGGACGTGATGGGCTTTAACACCGGCGCCTGGAGCGGCGTGCTGGTGGCGATGGTTCTCTTCGGCCAGAACCTGACGGCGATTGCCCTGGCGGCGATGGCCGGCGGGGTACTCACCTCGCTGGTGGTCTGGCTGCTGGCCTGGCGCAACGGCATCGAGACCTTTCGCCTGATTATTATCGGCATCGGCGTACGCGCCATGCTGGTGGCCTTCAACACCTGGCTGCTGCTGCGCGCCTCGCTGGAGACCGCCCTTTCTGCGGGCCTGTGGAACGCCGGATCGCTTAACGGCCTGACCTGGGGTAAAACCTGGCCGTCGGCGCCGCTGATCCTGCTGATGCTGGTGGGCAGCGCCCTGCTGGTTCGTCGGATGCGGCTGCTGGAGATGGGCGACGATACCGCCTGCGCGCTGGGCGTGCAGGTCGAGCGTTCGCGCCTGCTGCTGATGCTGGTGGCGGTGGTGCTCACCGCCGCCTCGACGGCGCTGGCCGGGCCCATCTCATTTATCGCGCTGGTGGCGCCGCACATCGCCCGCCGCCTGAGCGGCACGGCCCGCTGGGGATTGACCCAGTCGGCCCTGTGCGGCGCGCTGCTGCTGGCGCTGGCCGATTACGGCGCCCAGCGGCTGTTTATGCCCTGGCAGCTGCCGGTGGGCGTACTAACCGTCAGCCTCGGCGGTATTTACCTTATTGCATTGTTGATTCAGGAGTCCCGCAAAAAATGAGTGCTGTCCCCTCCCGTTTGCGCGGCGAGCAGTTAACCCTGGCCTACGGGAACAAGACCATCGCCGAGTCGCTGAACGTGACCATCCCTGACGGCCACTTCACCGCCATTATCGGCCCCAACGGCTGCGGCAAGTCGACGCTGCTGCGCACCCTCAGCCGTCTGATGACGCCGGCCAGCGGCCATGTCTGGCTCGACGGCGCGCAGATCCAGCAGTACGCCAGTAAAGAGGTTGCCCGCCGCATCGGGCTGCTGGCGCAGAATGCCACCACCCCTGGCGATATCACGGTGCAGGAGCTGGTGGCCCGCGGGCGCTATCCGCACCAGCCGCTGTTTACCCGCTGGCGCAAAGAAGATGAAGAGGCGGTGAACAAGGCGATGCGGGCGACCGGGATCAGCGATCTGGCGCTGCAGAGCGTCGACACGCTTTCCGGCGGCCAGCGGCAGCGGGCGTGGATTGCGATGGTGCTGGCCCAGGAGACGGCGATTATGCTGCTGGATGAGCCGACCACCTGGCTGGACATCAGCCATCAGATCGACCTGCTGGAGCTGTTGAGCGAGCTGAATCGCGAGAAGGGCTATACCCTGGCGGCGGTGCTGCACGATCTGAACCAGGCCTGCCGCTACGCCACCCACCTGATCGCCCTGCGCGACGGTAAGATCGTCGCCGAGGGGGCGCCGAAGGAGATCGTCACGGCGGATCTGATTGAACGGATTTACGGTCTGCGCTGCACGATCATTGAGGATCCGGTGGCGCATACGCCGCTGGTGGTGCCGCTGGGCCGCCGGTAATTTCCCCTTTCCCCGGCTTGCGCGACGCTGAGCCGGGCTACCTGCTGTAGCCCGAACTCAACCGTTATCCCAGAATCTCCCTGACCACCGGGCCGATGGCTTCAAAGGCCTGCGGGGAGATAATGTCGACGTGGGCGCAGTTCTGGCTGAACACCTCCAGCTCGCCCACCCACGGGCCCCATACGACCTGCGGATCCATCCCCGCCTGCCGCGTCTTCTCCGCCACGAACAGCGTCGCCTTGCCGTCAAACTTCGCGCTGTGCGCGGTGGTTAACAGCCGCACCGCGTCGGCATAGTTGCCTTCGATGGCGCTGAACAGCTCGCCGGAGGCTTGCCCCTGCTGGGCGGCGAGGAACGCTTCGCGCTCGCGGGCAATTTCCGCCAGCACCGCCGGATCCAGCCCGTTCGCCTCTTTCTCCGCCCAGTTTTGCGTCTCCGGCGGCCAGGTATCCAGCAGGCCGAGGAAGGCCACCGCTTCGCCGCGCTGGCGCAAGCGGGCGGCAATGCCCTGGGCTAAGGTGCCGCCGAGCGAATAACCGAACAGATAATAAGGACCGTGCGGCTGCTGCGCCAACAGCGTTTGCAGATGATGCTCGCACACCTCGTCGAGGCTGGCGGCGCCGGCCATCGGCCCCTGCGGGCGCGGCGACTGAATACCGGTAATCGACCAGCGCGGGCTGAGATAGCGCGCGAGCACGCTGAACTGCCAGGCGAAGCCGGAGGCCGGATGGAAACAGAACAGCGTTGGGCCGTCGCTCTCGCGCAGCGGCAGAAGCGCATCCAGCCCCAGGCGCTGAGCCTGCTCATCGCTGAGATCGGCGGCCAGCAGCGCGCTCAGTTTGCCCACCGTCGAGGCCACCATCACCTGCCCCGGGGTTACCTGCCGCGCCAGCTGGCGGCTGAGCTGCGCCGCCAGGCGCATCGCCAGCAGCGAATGGCCGCCGAGGGCGAAGAAATCAGCGTCGATATCATTCACCTCGCAGCCCAGCAACTGACTGAAGGCGGCGGCGACAACGGTTTCCATCCCGGGCTCCGGCGGCCGGCCGCTGCGCTCGCCGCCGAGGGTCGGCAGCGGCAGCGCTTTGCGGTCCAGTTTGCCATTGGCGCTGAGCGGCAAGTCGGGGAGCTGCATCAGCACCACCGGGACCATATGCGGCGGCAGCTGTTCCGCCAGCCGCGCTTTCAGCGCCGCGGTATCCAGCGGCAGGCCGGAGTCAGAGACCAGATAGCCCACCAGCTGCCGGGCATCGCCGCCGGTCGCCGCCGCCTGGTTGAAGACGCAGGCATGACTCACCCCCTGCGCCACGTCCGGCAGGGCCGACATCACCCGGTCAATCTCGCCAAGCTCGATGCGCTGCCCGCGGATCTTCAGCTGATCGTCGCTGCGGCCAAGATACTCCACCGCGCCGTTCGCCAGCCAGCGCGCCACGTCGCCGGTGCGATACATCCGCTCGCCGGGGGCAAACGGGTCGGCGATAAAGCGGCTGGCGGTGAGGTCCGGACGCCCCAGATAGCCCTGCGCCAGCTGAATGCCGGTGAGATAGAGATCCCCGGCCACCCCCGGCGGCACCGGGCGCATCGCGGCGTCGAGAATGCGCAGCCCGGTGTTCCATACCGGCCAGCCAATCGGCACGCTGCTGCCGGTCACCGCCGCCAGCTCAGGCCCGCAGGCCGGATACCAGCTGACGTCCACCGCCGCTTCCGTCGGGCCGTACAGGTTATGCAGCGGCGCGCCGGTCAAGCGCTCCCATTCGCGGCACAATTCCGTCGGCAGCGCTTCGCCGCTGCAGAATACCCGCCGCAGCGTGCGGCAGGCGGCCACGTTGTCGGCATCCAGCGAGGCGACAAACGCCGCCAGCATCGACGGCACAAAGTGGGTGGTGGTCACGCCGTAGTGGGCGAAGAACTGCTGCATCGCCTGCGGGTCGCGGTGCGCCTCCGGCTCGGCCATCACCAGCTGCGCGCCGGCGATAAACGGCCACCAGAACTCCCACACCGACACGTCGAAACTGCACGGCGTTTTCTGCGCCACCACGTCGTCGGCAGATAACGGATAACGATCCTGCATCCACAGCAGGCGGTTGACGATGGCGGTCTGGCCGACCATCACCCCTTTTGGCCGCCCGGTGGAGCCAGAGGTAAAGATGATATAGGCGGTATGCTCCGGTTTTGACAGCGCCAGCGGCGCGTCATCCGCAACGGCCAGCGGCTGCTGGTAGCAGAGGCTCTCCAGCCCGGGGATATCGCTGAAGCGGGCCAGCTGATCCTCCGTGGCGATCAGCAGCGACGGCCGGGCGTCTTCCAGCATCATCCGCAGGCGGTCGTCCGGGTAGCCAGTGTCCAGCGGCAGCCAGGCGGCTCCCGCTTCGACAATGCCGTGCAGCGCCAGGGTCAGGAACACCGAGCGCGGCAGGGCCACCGCCACGCTGTCGCCCGGCTTCACGCCGCGCTGACGCAGCAGCTGCGCGAGCGCCACCACCTGCTGACGCATCTCACGATAGCTGAACTGCCAGTTAGCATCCGCCAGCGCCGGAGCATCCGGGGTCTTCCGCGCCTGGTCGGCCACCAGCGCGCTGAGGGTGGTGGCAGGCAGCGGCATAGCGGTATCGTTGACCGCCGCCAGCCGGGCCTGCTCGTCGGCGGAGAGCATCTCCGCTTCGCCGCAGCGTAGCGTCGGATCGGCGGCAAACTGCGCCAGCAGCGCGGTCAGTCGCGCCATGTGGCGACGCAGCTCGGCTTCATCGTACCGGGCCTTGTTAGCGAGGATCTCCAGCGACAGCCCGCCGGTCTCATCCGGGAACAGCGCCAGCTCGAGATCGTTGACCGGGCCGGTGGCGAGGGTGTGGGTCACCGCCTCGACGCCGTCGATATCCACCTGGTAATCAAAGACTTTGACGTTCAGCACCGGGCCGAACAGCGGTTCGTCCCCGGCCGCTTTGCCGCTGTCGCGGACGATCTGCTCGGCGTCATAGCGCTGATGGCGGCGCATCTTTTTCAGCTGCGCGGCGAGGCGCATCGCCAGATCCGCCAGCGTCTCCTGGGCGTCAATATGCACCGCCAGAGGCAGGACGTTGAGCACCGGCCCCGTCGAGGTCAGCGCCGCTGAGCCCATCCGGCGCATAAAGATAAAGCCCGCCGCGTAGTCCATCCGGTTGCACAAGCGGCCCAGCCACAGCGTGGTGAGCGCCAGCGCCAGGTCAGCGGGCTGACACTGCGGCGCATGGCCGGCCAGGCGGCGGAAGGCGTCGGCGTTCATCGCCAGCTTCATCCGCCAGATATCGCTCCCGGCGGCGCGCCCGCCCAGCGGGGCGGCAGAGAGCGAGGCGGGCGCCGGTAACGCCTGGCGCTGGGCCTGCCAGAAGGCTTTATCCCGCTGCCAGGCCTCGCTGCCGGCGTAGCGCTGGTACTCGTCCACCACTTCGGCAAAGGGGGTGAAAGGCGATTCCGGGGTGGCTTCTCCACGCTGCCAGGCGCGGTAAATGGCGGCGATCTGTCGGGTAATCGCCGGGAAACTGAAGCCATCCACCAGCAAGTGGTGATAGCGCTGATACCAGTACCAGTGGTCGTCGCCGACGCGCAGCAGCTGATGGCACACCAGCGGGTTGCCGCCATCGACGCGCAGATCCTGCGCCAGATCCGCCTGCATTCGCTCCGTGGCGGCGCGGTGCGGATCCGGCGCCGTACGCAGGTCAACGATCGGCGGTTCGCCAAAGGTGCGTTCCGCCGCCAGCCACTGCCAGACTTCCCCTTCCTCTTCCTCAAAGCGCAGGCTGAGGGTATCCGCCTGCTGCAGCCCGGCGACAATCGCCTTACCCAGCAGCGCCGGGTCGAGCGCGCCGCGCAGTTCAACATAGTGGGCCACGCTCCAGGCGCCAGGCAGAGTGGAGAGGCGCTCGGCCATCCAGATCCCCGGCTGCGCGGCAACCAGCGGTAAACGAGTGGTCATGGTCAGCTCCTTATGCCGCATGATGGGCGGGGGTCAGTGTCGGCCAGTTGGCCGCCAGCCAGGCGTTGCACGCCTCGACCGACTGCGGAGGGCACACCACCGTCCAGCCGGCAGGCAGCGCGCAATGCCCCGGCCACAGGCTGAACTGCCGCTGGTCATTGCGCAGAATGTAAAACTGCCCTTGCGGATTGTCGAAGGGGTTACTGAATTGCATATCAAACTCCTGTCGTAAAGCGCTGTGCTAAGGGGGCGACAGCAGAGGCTGCCAGAGCTGAATCAGCCCCGCCGTCAGCCCGCCGCGCCAGCAAAGCGCATCATGCCCGCCGTCAACCTGACGCCAGAAAATCGTCTGCTGCGTTGTGGTGAGTTGCGCCAGCAGCGCCTGGTTGGCGCGAAAAATAATCGGTTCACGCTGGCCCGCTTCCAGCCAGATGCGCAGCCCGGCCGCGGACGCCTCGCCCTGGCGGAGACGTTCGCCGATAAAGCCCGTCCCGCTGCCATCGCGATGCGGCCACCAGTAGGAGCCTGACTGGCTGAGCACGCAGCCAAAGCGCTGCGGCCAGTTGAGGGCGGCGAACATTGCCGCCAGGCCGCCGAAGCTTTGCCCGGCCACCACCGTCCGCTCCGGGCGGTCGCTGAACGGGACGTGACCGCGGACCAGCGGCAGGAGCTCCTCCTGCACCGCCAGCCAGAAATCGCGATGACAGGGCAGCTCAACCCCGCGGCGCTGGTTGTCGATCGCGTCGATCAGCAGGTAGACCGCCGGCGGCAGCCTCCCCTCGCGGGTCAGCGCGGCCAGCGGCGACCACACCGGCATGCTTTCGGCCCAGAACTGGCCGTCAAGCAGGATCGCCAGCGGCCGCGTTTGCGGGTCGACGGCCTCGCCGGGGGTGTAGATCCAGACCCGGCGATGGTTGCCCAGACGCGCGCTGCGCCACTCAAGGCAACGGGCGGGAGGATGCGCCTCATTAAGCAGATCCCAGCCGGGTTGCGCCGGCGCCTGCGGCATCTCCAGGGCGGAGACGCCATGGCCGCGTCCGCCCCGCCAGCTGTGCGGGTTCAGCGGATCGGCTATTGCCCGCGGCAGCAGTTTGCGCCAGCCTTCGCGCAGCAGCGCGCGGTCCGGCTTATCGGCGCTGAACACCTCAGGGGAAAAATCATCGTCACGGTCGGAGGGAATAAAGCAGTAGCTGCCGCGCCAGGTCGGCGACAGCGTGGTTCGCCAGCACCAGGCGTCGGTCCCGGGCAGACGTTGCAGCGATTGCGGTCGCGCATTTTGATGGTGGTCGGTCACGCCGGTGATATAGAGCCATACCCGACGGCGTGGAGAACGCGTTTCATCCCCCGCCGGATCCCGCCACCAGAACGTCACCTCGATGGCGTCATCCACCGCCCGGGACTGCGGTCCCTGCAGGGTTCGCCACCACTCCTCGCTTCCTGTCGTTAACATTCAGTCATTAACCCTATGTATCGCGTGACTTTTTTAATTAATTGTCATTCTTTATTGATAATATTATTGATAACTATTTGCATTTGCAATAGCGTATTAGCGCGCCGTGGGAAGCGCGTCTTTCACAACACATGTCGAAGAGAGCTTATTCAGCTAGCGACGGAGTGCCTTTGCCCTCTTCCGGCAACATTTATGCCGCCTCCCCTCCCGGTGGGAAGGGGCGTTTGGGGAACGTGGCGACAAAAAAGCAGGAATAACAATGAATAACAGGATCAAATCCCTGGCCTTGCTGGTCAATCTGGGAATTTACGGGGTTGCTTTTCCGTTAAGCGCAGCGGAAACCGCCACCGACGATAAAAACAGCGCCGCGGAAGAGACCATGGTGGTCACCGCCGCCGAGCAGAACCTGCAGGCGCCGGGCGTCTCCACCATCACCGCCGATGAGATCCGCAAACGTCCGCCGGCGCGCGACGTCTCGGAGATCATTCGCACCATGCCGGGGGTCAACCTGACCGGCAACTCCACCAGCGGCCAGCGCGGGAATAACCGCCAGATTGATATCCGCGGCATGGGCCCGGAAAACACCCTGATCCTGATCGACGGCAAGCCGGTCACCAGCCGCAACTCCGTGCGTCTCGGCTGGCGCGGCGAGCGCGACACCCGCGGCGACACCAGTTGGGTGCCGCCGGAGATGATCGAACGCATCGAAGTGATTCGCGGCCCGGCCGCCGCCCGCTACGGCAACGGCGCCGCCGGCGGGGTGGTGAATATCATCACTAAAAAAACCGGCGATGAGTGGCACGGCTCCTGGAACACCTATATGAACGCCCCGGAGCACAAAGACGAAGGCTCCACCAAGCGCACCAACTTCAGCCTCAGCGGCCCGCTGGGCGGTGATTTCAGCTTCCGCCTGTTCGGTAACCTCGACAAAACCCAGGCCGACGCCTGGGACATCAACCAGGGCCATCAGTCCGAACGTACCGGGATCTATGCCGACACCCTGCCGGCCGGGCGCGAAGGGGTAAAAAATAAAAACATCGATGGTCTGGTGCGCTGGGAATTCGCGCCGATGCAGTCGCTGGAGTTTGAGGCCGGCTACAGCCGCCAGGGCAACCTCTACGCAGGCGACACCCAGAACACCAACTCCAACGACCTGGTAAAAGAGAACTACGGCAAAGAGACCAACCGTCTGTACCGCAACACCTACTCGGTCACCTGGAACGGCGCCTGGGACAACGGGGTGACCACCAGCAACTGGGCGCAGTACGAACGTACCCGCAACTCACGCAAAGGCGAAGGCCTGGCCGGGGGGACCGAGGGGATCTTCAACAGCAACCAGTTCACGGATATCGATCTGGCGGATGTGATGCTGCACAGCGAAGTCAGCATCCCGTTCGACTATCTGGTTAATCAGAACCTGACGCTGGGCAGCGAGTGGAACCAGCAGCGCATGAAGGATAAGGCCTCCAACACCCAGGCGCTGTCGGGGGGAGAAATTCCGGGCTACGACAGCACCGGCCGCAGCCCCTACTCGAAGGCGGAGATCTTCTCCCTGTTCGCTGAGAACAACATGGAGCTGACCGACACCACCATGCTGACCCCGGCGCTGCGTTTCGATCATCACAGCATCGTCGGCAACAACTGGAGCCCGTCCCTCAATCTGTCTCAGGGCCTGTGGGACGACTTCACGCTGAAGATGGGTATCGCCCGTGCCTATAAAGCGCCGAGCCTGTATCAGACCAACCCGAACTACATTCTCTACAGCAAAGGCCAGGGCTGCTACGCCAGTAAAGACGGCTGCTATCTGCAGGGGAATGAAGATTTAAAAGCCGAGACCAGCATCAACAAAGAGATTGGCCTCGAGTTTAAACGCGACGGCTGGCTGGCGGGCGTGACCTGGTTCCGCAACGATTACCGCAACAAGATTGAAGCTGGCTATGCTCCGGTCTATCAAAACGGTAAAGGTACCGATCTCTACCAGTGGGAAAACGTGCCGAAAGCGGTGGTGGAAGGCCTGGAAGGTACGCTGAACGTCCCGGTGAGCGAGACCGTGAACTGGACCAACAACATCACCTACATGCTGCAGAGTAAGAATAAAGAGACCGGCGATCGGCTGTCGATTATCCCGGAATACACGCTGAACTCCACGCTGAGCTGGCAGGTACGCGATGACGTTTCGCTGCAGTCGACCTTTACCTGGTACGGCAAACAGGAGCCGAAGAAGTACAACTACAAGGGTCAACCGGTCACCGGCAGCGAGAAGAACGAGGTCAGCCCCTACAGCATCCTCGGCCTGAGCGCGACCTGGGACGTGACCAAATACGTTAGTCTGACCGGCGGCGTGGATAACGTCTTTGACAAGCGCCACTGGCGCGCGGGCAACGCCCAGACCACCGGGGGCGCCACCGGCACGATGTACGGCGCCGGCGCCGAGACCTACAACGAATCGGGCCGCACCTGGTATATGAGCGTCAACACCCACTTCTGATAGCGGGTTCTCCCTCCCCCGCCCTTGCAGGATAAAGGGCGGGGACAACCGCGGTATACTTGCCTTATGCGCATTCTTCACTCCACCCTGCCGCTGGCCGGCTATCGCTTGCAGCACATCGACTTCGACCCGGCGACTTTCCAGGCTGCCGATCTGTTGTGGTTGCCCTATCACGCCAGCCTGAGCGGCTGGAGCCGCAAGCGGCAGGCGGAGCACCTGGCCGGGCGCATCGCCGCGGTGTACGCCCTGCGCGAGGTGGGAGAAAAACAGCCTCCCGCGATTGGCGAGCGGCGCCAGCCGCTGTGGCCCGCGCCCTGGTTCGGTAGTATCAGCCACTGCGGCCAGCGCGCGCTGGCGGTGGTCGCCGACCGGCCGGTGGGCGTCGACATCGAGCGCCGGTTTACTCCACAGCTGGCGGCGGAGCTGGAGAGCAGCATTATCAACGAGGCGGAAAAAAAGGTGCTATTGCACAGCGGCCTGCCCTTCCCGCTGGCGCTGACGCTGGCCTTTTCGGCGAAAGAGAGTGGGTTTAAGGCCTGGTCCTCTCACGCTTTAGCCCTGCCCGGCTTCCACAGCGCCCGGATTGTGGCACTCACTGCGCAGCAGATCCATTTACGTTTTACCGCCAGCTTCTCCGTACAGCTTGCTCATTTCACCTTGCAAATCAACCATCTGATAAAAGACGATTTCGTTATTACCTGTACCTGCCCGCCTCGCGAAGCGTGATCCTTTTCGCTTTTTAAGAAATTACCTGTGCAAACCGTAGACAGTTCTGGCTGGCCGCTTTATGGTTACATTGAATAATAAATCATTGTTGAATATATATTCAATGCGGAGATAATAATGAAAACTACCCTGATAAAGTCTGTTCTGTTTGCCTCCATGATGGCCGCATCTGGCTCACTTTTCGCCGCCGATAATGGCCTGATCGCAATCATTACCCCTTCACATGATAATCCGTTCTTTAAAGCCGAGGCTGACGGCGCAGCGGCGAAAGCGAAAGAGCTGGGTTACAGCACCCTGGTCGCCTCGCACGACGATGACGTCAACAAACAAAACCAATTGATTGAAACGGCTATTGCGCGGAAAGCCAAAGCCATCATCCTGGATAACGCTGGCGCGGATGCCACCGTCGGCCCGCTGGAAAAAGCAAAAGCGGCAGGTGTGCC
Source organism: Klebsiella sp. K5-204 (assembly GCF_030128585.1). NCBI lineage: Bacteria > Pseudomonadati > Pseudomonadota > Gammaproteobacteria > Enterobacterales > Enterobacteriaceae > Klebsiella > Klebsiella sp. K5-204. The sequence goes on along the minus strand of NZ_JAKUZS010000005.1, from coordinate 441,764 downwards.
GGCATTTTTAATCGACAGAGAGATCAATAAAACCGGCGTCGCCGTGGCGCAGATCGTCTCTAACAACTATCAGGGCGCCCAGCTTGGCGCGGAAAAATTCGCCAGCCTCCTCAACGGTAAAGGCAAGTATGTCGAACTGTTAGGTCGTCAGTCCGACACCAACGCCAGCGTCCGCTCGCAGGGTTATCACGATGTGCTGGACGACTATCCGGAAATGAAAATGGTCGCCCAGCAGACGGCGAACTGGAGCCAGACGGAAGCCTTTACCCGTATGGAAGCTATTCTGCAGACGAATCCGGATATCGTCGGTGTGATTTCCGGCAACGATACCATGGCGCTGGGGGCGGAAGCGGCGCTGAAAGCCGCAGGTAAAAACGACGTGATTGTCGTCGGCTTCGACGGCAGCGACTACACGCGCGACTCGATACTCAAGCAGGGCAACATTAAAGCCACGGTTCTCCAGCCTGGCTGGAAGCAGGCGCAAATGGCCGTGGAACAGGCGGACTTTTTCCTCAAGAACGGGAAAGCCCAGAAAGAAGAGAAGCAGTTGATGGACTGCATCCTCATCGATAGTGGCAATGCGAAAAAACTCAACATGTTCAACCTCAGCGAGTAAGGCGGAAATGATGCGGTTAAAACAATGGGGCGCCGTGCTGATGGGCTGCGCCGCCCTGTTGCTGACGGCCTGCACGGTGGTGGACTTAGATGAGAATGGCAAGCCAGTGCTGCCTGCCGACCCGAACGCGAAACCCAGCTTCGACCATCTCACCCCGCAGCAGATCGCGCAACAAACCTGGCAATCTCGTGTGATTGACGCAGCGAACCAACATGCGCTGGACGCGACTGCGCTGGAAAAAGTGCGCCAGGCGTCTGGCGCTACGCCACAGAGCGTCTTTGTCCGCCTGAACAGCGAGGTGACCGGGACTGACGTCAGCAACCCACGCGAGCAAAAGCTCAAACTTACGCTACACGGCCAGCCGTTGGTCGTGCAATTAGGTCCTGTCATGCGAGGCAATGCCATCCGCGATGCCAGCGGTTTCAAATTTGAAGACTTTACCAACCAGGTGCAGTTTGCGCAGCTTTCACGCGCCTACAATCGAGAGGCTATTAAACAGTTGCCGAAAGTGGACGCGAGCTGGACAGGCAAGCCTGTCGATATTCTCTTTGCGGTCACGGTTATTAACGGCAGTCTGCAGGATGCGGCCGCTCTTCAGCTAAAACAGGAGGCGCGCTGATGGCCAGTTCACCCGCAGAGGATATCATTTTACGCACCCGTGGTATTTCGATGTTGTTCCCCGGCACGGTGGCGTTGGATAACGTCGACTACAACGTCTGGCGCGGCAAAGTGAACGTGATCATCGGCGAAAATGGCGCCGGTAAATCAACACTCATGAAAATTCTCGCCGGTGTGCAACAGCCGAGCCTGGGTGAAATGGAGCTCAACGGCAACATAGTCCATTTCTCCAGCACCCGCGAGGCCGCCGCCCACGGCATTGGTATGGTCCACCAGGAGCTGAACCTGTTTGAAAATCTTAGCGTCGCGGAAAATATCTTTCTTGGTCGCGAGCTACAGCGCGGGCTGACGCCAATTAACGAAGCAGAGCAGGAACGACAAGCCGCGGAGCTGTTGCAGCGACTCGATCAGCCGATCTCGCCGCGGGAGCTGGTGGGTAACCTGAAGGTCGGTCAGCAGCAGTTGGTCGAAATAGCCAAAGCGCTGGCGGAAAATGCGGACATTCTGATCCTTGATGAGCCCACTTCAGCCTTAAGCAAAACCGAGGTGGATATCCTGTTTCGGGTCATCCGCGAACTGACGCGTCAGGGGGTGTCCATTATCTACATCTCACACCGTCTGGAGGAGCTGATGGCCATCGGCGACGTCATTACCATACTGCGTGACGGCAAATTCCAGGCGGAGGCCAGGGTGAGTGAAATTGATGTGCCATGGATCGTCCGTGAAATGCTGGGCAGCGATCCGGTAAGCCATTTTCTTCCCCCGGATCGCCGCTTCGGCGCCCCACTGCTGGAAGTGGAGAACCTGACCTGCGTGAATGCCGCGGGCAATACGGTGGTGGATAACGTCAGTTTTAAAGCACATGCCGGTGAAATTATTGGGATCTACGGTCTGATGGGCGCCGGGCGAACCGAGCTGTTTGAATGTCTGCTGGGGACAGCGCGCCACTACTTTGGCAAGATCTGGCTGGACAGCAAACCGGTTCCCCAGCGGTTAACCACGGCCGAACGTATCCGCATGGGCATGAGTCTGGTGCCGGAAGATCGTAAGCGGACCGGGATTTTTCCCATCTCGTCAGTCGCCAGCAATCTGACCATTGCCAGCCTGTGGCGTCGTCTTCAGCGCGGGTTAACCATTGCCACTAAAAAGGAAGAGGCCGTCGTCGCCAGCACGATTGGCAATCTCTCCATTAAGGTCTCATCACCAGAGGTCGAGATCCAGGCGCTCAGCGGCGGCAATCAGCAAAAGGTGGTTATTGGCCGTTCGCTGTTAACCAATCCGAAGGTGCTGTTTCTTGACGAGCCTACGCGCGGAATCGACATCGGCGCCAAGGGGGATGTGTTTCGCATGATGGTGCAATTGTCGCAGCAGGGAATGGCGGTGGTGTTCTCCACCTCCGATTTAAAAGAAATCATGGCGGTCTCTGACCGTATCCTGGTGATGTCAGGCGGCAAACTGACCGCCGATATCGTTCGTGACCAGGCCGAAGAGTCGGCGCTGGTTTCAGCAAGCGCTCAGGGGTTCTAAGATGAAAATGACACAATCGGTCGCACTGGCGCCGCGCGGCGGAGCCTCTCTCTCCCGTGAAAATATCCTGCTGTTGTTATTAAAACTGCGCACCTTTATCGCGCTGTTCCTGATTGTCGGCTTCTTCACGATGACCGTGCCCGGTTTTTTATCCGCTGGCAGCATGGTGATTATGATTAAACACATTGCGATTAACGCCTTTCTGGCGTTGGGGATCACCTTTGTCATTATCACTGCCGGTATCGACCTTTCGATTGGCGCTACGCTCGGTCTCTGCGGAATGATAGCCGGCTGGCTTATCACCAAAGGGATCGTCTTGCCGATGTTCGGCATCGCCATTTTTCCAAGCGTGTGGGTCATTGTGCCCCTGGTGCTGCTGATAGGCGCGCTGATTGGCGCCGTTAATGGCTGGATCATTACCCGCTACAATGTGGCGCCGTTTATCTGCACCCTCGGTACCATGTATGTGCTCCGCGGAGCCGCGATGCTGACCTCTGATGGCCAAACCTTCCCCGGGCTCGCGGGCAATCCGCAGCTGGGCAACACGGGTTTCGATGAAATTGGCGCAGGTGCGCTCTTTGGCATCCCGTGGGCCATCTGGCTGATGATCCTGCTGGCGCTGATCATCGCCTATATCGCGCGGCGTTTGCCCTTTGGCCGCCATGTTTATGCGATCGGTGACAATGAGCGCGCCGCCGAGCTCTCCGGCGTGAAAGTGAAGCAAATTAAAGTGCTGGTCTACACGCTGTCCGGTTTTTGCGCCGCCATTGCCGGGATAGTGGTCTCCGCGCAGCTGCTGGCCAGCCATCCGGCTAACGGTACCGCTTTTGAGATGAATGCTATCGCCGCCGTCGTACTGGGCGGAACATCACTGGCCGGCGGCCGGGGAACCATCCTGGGTACGCTGATTGGTGCGTTTGTCATCGGTTTTCTCGCCGACGGGCTGGTGATGATGGGGGTGAGCGAGTTCTGGCAGATGGTCATCAAAGGGATCGTGATTATTGTGGCGGTCATTATCGATCAGATGCAAAACCGGATGCAGCAGAAGGCGGCGGTGGTCGCCCAGAAAGCGGTCATGGAAAATAAGTAACCGCAAGACCTCCTGTGGCTCAGACCACAGGAGGCGAGACTGACTCACGATGCGCCTTTCTCCGAGGCGCTTCGCAAAACCTCATCGAAAAATCCTGCCCGACAGCAAGCGGTGGTAGCATCCCGCCACTCTGCTCTGCCAGGCAAGGAAGCCATGAAAAAACGTCCTCACTCGACCCCGCACGACAGTCTGTTTAAGCGCTTTCTGCGCGACAGCGAAACCGCACGCGATTTTCTGGATATTCATCTGCCGCCCGCGCTGCGGCAACTGTGCGACTTAAGCACTCTGCACCTGGAATCCGGGAGCTTTGTTGAGGACAACCTGCGCGCCAGCTATTCCGATATTCTCTACTCTCTGCAGACCAGCAAGGGAGAGGGCTATATCTATGTGGTCATTGAGCATCAGAGCACCCCGGACAGCCATATGGCATTCAGACTCCTGCGCTATGCCCTCGCGGCCATGCAACAGCATCTTGATCGCGGCCATAAAGCGCTGCCGCTGGTAATTCCCATGCTGTTTTATCATGGCAGCATTTCTCCCTATCCCTTTTCACTGTGCTGGCTGGATGAGTTTCCACCTGACTCACCGGCAAAACAGCTTTATCTCGGGGCCTTTCCGCTCGTCGATGTGACCGATATTCCCGACGACGCCATATTACAGCATCGGCGGATCGCGCTTCTGGAACTGGTCCAGAAACACATCCGTCAACGCGATCTTAGCCATATCCTCCAGCAGTTGGTGGAGGTGGTGCTGATGGGATACACTGACCACCAGCAGTTCAAAACGTTATTTACCTATATGTCGCTGCATGGTAATAGCGCCGACCCGGATAACTTTATCGACCAGCTGGTCGAACGTCTGCCGCAATATGAGGATACCCTGATGACGATTGCCGAGTACCTGAAGCAGAAAGGTCGCGAAGAGGGAAAACAACGCTGGTTACAGCAAGGCCAGCAAGAGGGGCTTCAGGAAGGTTTACAGGCGGGTGAGCATCGCGAAGCCTGCCGCATCGCGCTGATGATGTTAGAGAACGGTATGGACACTGAAACCGTGTTGCGGATGACTCGCCTCAGCGCGGACGAACTGGCGACGCTGGCACGCCAGGCACGCCAGTCTCCACCCCCGCTTAGCCCTTAATTAACGCGCGCGCGGTCGGGAAGTCGGTGATCAGGACATCAATATAGTCGCCCTGCAACGCGCCGCGGATGGCGTTCTCTTTGTCCACGCCGCCGGCCAGCGCAATCACCTGCGGACAGCGACGAATTTGCTCAAGCTCCATCCCGATCACCGGATCCTCATCCTGGCTCAGTACCGGTTTGCCCGCCGCATCATAGTAATGCAGGCAGATATCCCCCACCGCGCCGCGCTCCGCCAGCAGCTGGAGCATGCTTTCATTATAATAGTTACCGGAGTTTTTCAGCAGCTGCGAAGGCTCCAGTTCACCAATACCGACGATGGCCACATCCACCTCGGCAAATTTCGCCACCACCGCCGCGACGTCCGGGCTGTTTACCAGACGGCTGCGCTCCTCCACGGAGTGCTCAATACTCTGCGACGGCAACAGCCACGCCGGGCAGCCTAAATGCGCCGCCAGCTGCTGGGTTAAAATGGTAGCCTGCACGTTGCCGTTGGGACCGACACCGCCCAACAGCTGAATCACCCCGGCGGCGCGAATATTCTGCGGATGCATCTCATCCACCATGCAGCGGATCGTACTGCTCCAGGACGAGATCCCCACGAGGTCTTCCGGCCGCAGCCGCGTTTCGACATAGTGCGCCGCCGCGCTGCCGATGGCATGCTTTACCTGGCTGTAACTGGCATTCTCGCCCACATCCACGACTATCGCTTGTCGAATGCCAAAACGCTCCTCAATCGCCTTTTCCAGATCGACAAAAATGTTTGTCGGCTGGACTACGGTAATTTTCACCAGCCCCTCTTTCTGGCAGCGGGTAAGCGCCCGTGAAACAAAAGACTGGGACAGATGCAGCAGCGAGGCGATCTCGGACTGCTTTTTATTCTCGCTGTAGTAAAGCGTGGCTATCTTCACCAGCAACCGCTGTTCATCCTGCTTCGACATGGCATTCCCCTCTGTTTTCTGCTCGTTATTTTTATGCATCATTGAATAGATAACAAGCGCAGCGCCCTTTTCCCGACGATCCAAATGTGATCGTTTTCTCCTTTTTTAGAAAATAGGCCGTACAAATCGTGGACAAACCCCGTCGCAGGGCATATCTTACCTATGTGAATAATAAATCAGTAGTGAATATATATTCAATCACTTATTAATACCTTGTTTTGTCGACGATAAAAGGTAGTCAGGATGGAAAGTGTTTTTTTACCCTGCTGGAATATTTATTCATACAAGAATTTACTTTCAAGAGGTGTTTTATGAATCCGTTTTCACTCTCCGTTAAGGAGTTAGAACAAAAAGCACGCGCCATCCGCCGCCGCATCATCGTCTTAAATGCGGAAAGCCCGGCAGGCGGCCACACCGGTGCAGATTTGTCACAAGTCGAACTTCTGACCGCCCTCTACTTTCGCATCCTTAACTGCTCTCCTGCGCTAGAAAAGAGCGACGAGCGCGATATTTATATTCAATCGAAGGGGCACGCTGTCGGCGGTTACTACTGCGTGCTGGCCGAGGCAGGCTTTATCCCCCTTGACTGGCTGGCAACCTATCAACACGCCGACTCGCATCTGCCTGGACATCCGGTGAAGCACAAGACGCCGGGTATTGAGCTCAATACCGGCGCATTGGGCCATGGTCTGCCCGTGGCGGTAGGCATTGCGCTGGCAGCGAAACGCGATAACAACCCGCGTCGCGTATTTGTCGTCACCGGCGATGGCGAACTGGCGGAGGGCAGCAACTGGGAGGCCGCGCTGGTCGCCGCCCACTACCAGCTGGATAACCTTATTATTATCAACGACAAAAATAATCTGCAGCTGGCCGGTGCGACCAAAGAGATCATGAATACCGACCCGCTGGATGAAAAATGGCGCGCTTTCGGCATGGAGGTCACACAGTGCAACGGCAACGATATGGCGGAGGTGGTCGCCACCCTTGAGCGCTTGCAGCCGAACGGGAAACCACACGTCGTGATTGCCAATACCACCAAAGGCGCAGGTATTTCATTTATTCAGGGAAGACCCGAGTGGCATCACCGGGTACCGAAAGGAGAAGAAATTGAACTGGCGCTGGAGGAACTGAAAGATGAGTAATAGCGAACATCTCGCCACGGTGATGGTGAATGCCTTTATTGATGCCGTAGACCGCGGCGTGGATCTGGTGCCAGTAGTGGCTGACTCCACCTCAACGGCGAAAATTGCCCCATTTATCAAAAGATTCCCTGGCCGGCTGGTCAACGTCGGCATCGCCGAGCAGACGCTGGTTGGCGCTGCCGCCGGCCTGGCGCTGGGGGGTAAAGTGGCCGTGACCTGCAACGCGGCGCCATTCCTTATCTCACGTGCCAATGAGCAGATTAAGGTCGACGTCTGCTACAACAACACCAACGTCAAACTGTTCGGGCTGAACGCGGGCGCCAGCTACGGTCCGCTGGCCAGCACTCATCATAGCATTGACGATATCGCCGTTCTGCGCGGTTTTGGCAATATTGAAATTTACGCGCCGTCCAGTCCCGGCGAGTGCCGACAGATTATCGATTATGCCCTTGCCCACATCGGGCCAGTGTATATCCGCCTCGATGGTAAAGCGCTACCGGAACTGCATGACGAACATTACCGGTTTATTCCGGGCAACATTGATGTGCTGCGTTCGGGGCGCGATGTTGCGTTGGTTGCCATGGGCTCAACGGTACATGAAATAGTGGAAGCCGCCGCACAACTCGCTGCAGAAGGTATTGACGCCACCGTTATCAGTGTCCCATCTATTCGTCCTTGTGATACCCAGGCGCTACTGAAGGCAATACAGTCCTGTCCGGTCGCGATCACGGTGGAAGAACACAACGTCAACGGCGGCGTCGGGAGTCTGGTGGCGGAAGTGCTGGCCGAGGCCGGGTGCGCTATCCCGTTGAAACGCTTAGGTATCCCTGACGGGCAATACGCCATTGCCGCCGATCGCGCCGCCACGCGCGCGCGCCATGAAATCGATGCCGCCGGGGTGGCGAAGCACGCCCGCAAGCTGCACACAAAAAAAGCATCCTGAAAAATAACAAGAACATCTTACTGGAGAGAACGCAATGTCCCGTATTCCTCAACAACTCACCATGGGCGTCATTATTGGCAATCGGGGATTTTTCCCCAGCTATCTGGTCGCCGAAGCGCGCGAACAGGCGGTAGCCCTGTTTAGCCGCCTTGGGATTAACACCATTATGCTTGATCCATCCCAGACGGAACTGGGTGGCGTGGAAACCCGGCAGGATGCCAAAATTTGCGCCGAGCTGTTCCGCACCCACCGCGACAACATTCACGGTGTCGTGGTGCTGTTACCCAACTTTGGTGATGAAAAAGCCATCGCCGAGACGCTGCGCCTCTCCGGTCTCAACGTCCCGGTGCTTATTCAGGCCGAAGAGGATAATCTGGATAAAATGGGGTTGTCGACGCGCCGCGATAGCTTCTGCGGCAAAATTTCCCTTTGCAACAACCTGCGCCAGTACGGTATCCCGTTTACGCTGACCACCCAGCACGTTTGCGCACTTAGCGGCGAGGTGTTTGAGCAGGATCTCCGGCGCTTCACGCAGATATGTCGCGTGGTAAACAGTATGCGCGGTGTACGCGTTGGCGCGATTGGCGCCCGTCCTGCGGGCTTTAACACCGTGCGCTACAGCGAAAAACTGCTCGAACGTTTGGGCATCGCAGTGGAAACGTTAGATCTATCCGAGGTATTTACCCGGATTAAGTGCCTGCGTGATGACGATATTCGTGTGGATGAGAAGCGCCGCCTGCTGATCGATAATGCCGACGCCAGCGGTATTCCGGCAGATAAACTGATCACTATGGCAAAACTGTTTGTGGTCCTGAGCGAGTGGATTGTTGCCAACGATATCGACACCACCGCGATTCAGTGCTGGACCTCACTACAGGAAAATCTGGGGATTAACGTCTGCTCCATCATGAGCGTGATGTCCGGACAACTGATGCCAAGCGCCTGTGAAGTCGATGTCATGGGTGCGCTCTCCATGTATGCGCTCGCCAGCAGCAACCTGAGCCCCGCCTCGATCGCGGACTGGAATAATAACTTCGGCGACGATCGCGATAAATGTGTGCTGTTCCATTGCGGGAACTTTGCCTCGGCCAGTCTCGAGTCGGCGCACATGGGAACGGCCGATATTATCGGCACCACCGTCGGCAAAGAAAACACCTGCGGTGCCGTGCATGGTCGCATGAAAAGCGGCGCGCTGACCTATTTTCGCCTCAGCACTGACGACCTGACTGGCGAAATCAAGGCCTACGTCGGCGAAGGCCAATCGGTTGACGATCCCCTGGATACGGTAGGCTGTCGGGCGGTCATTCAGGTTCCCCACCTGGAAAATCTGCTGTCGTGGATCTGCCGTAACGGCTTTGAGCACCATGTCGCGATGAACCATTCTGCCAGTGCTTCAATTCTGCACGAGGCGTTTACGCGATACCTGGGCGTGTCGACCTATCTCCACCAGTAAGGCCGGAGGCCGCTATGTCGGTAAACAAGGATATTATTATTGCCCTCGATGAGGGCACGACCAATGCCAAAGCCGTTGCCTTCGATAGCCACGGGCGGGTAATCGCGCAATTTTCCCGCGCGCTTGAGATCGCTACGCCTCAGGAAGGATGGGTAGAACAGTCAGCGGAGCTTCTGCTTGCCGCGTCGCTGGAGGTGATTTCTCGCACAGTGGCCGCTGTTGGCGCGGAGCGTGTGGCGGCCCTGGCGATCAGCAACCAGCGCGAAACCGTCGTGGGCTGGTATCGGGAAACGGGCGAGGCCATAGCGCCCGCCCTGAGCTGGCAATGTTCACGTAGCGCCACATTTTGCCGCTCGCTGCGTGAACAAGGCCATGAGCCGCAGATCAAGGCGGTAACCGGTCTGCCAATCGCCCCGCTCTTTTCCGCCTCGAAAATGCGCTGGCTGTTGGACCACACGCCGGATGGCCTCAACCGGGCGAAAGATGGCGAGATTTGCCTCGGTACGGTGGATAGCTGGCTACTCTGGCACCTGACGCAAGGCCAGCAATTTTGTTGTGATTACGCGAACGCGTCTCGTACGCAGCTCATGAATCTGCAAACAGCGGACTGGGATACCGATATGCTCGCCCTGTTTGGCATTCCGCGGGCAGCACTCCCGGTGATAAAACCATCGAGCGGCCTGTTTGGTTACACCGCTGGTTTAGCCACCCTCCCTGATGGGATCCCGGTAATGGCGATGATTGGCGATTCACATGCCGCCCTTTTCGCCCACGGTCTGGGCGCTGCCGGTTGCGTTAAAGCTACTTACGGTACAGGAACCTCGGTGATGGCGCCCGTCGATTCGGTGGCGTGTCACGTCAGCAATCTCGCCACCACGGTGGCCTGGCACGACGGAGAAAAGCTGGTCTATGCACTAGAGGGGAATATTCCCCATACTGGCGATGCGGTGGCGTGGATGGCCGACAGTACGGGCTTGAGCGAACTCTCTCCCGTTGAGCTGACCCAGGCGCTGAATGCTCTGCCTCGCTCGGTAGACTCCACCTTAGGCGTCTTTTTTGTACCTGCCCTCACCGGCATGGGGGCGCCCTGGTGGGACGAGAATGCCCGCGGACTGATCCATGGGTTAAGCCGGGGGGTGAAGCGTGCCCATCTCATTCGTGCCGCGCTCGAGTCTATTACCTACCAGATTGCCGATGTAATCACTGCGATGCGTGCCCATCATAGCTTTACGCTCAACACGCTGCTGGTGGATGGGGGCCCCACCAAAAACGACTGGTTAATGCAGTACCAGGCCGACCTGCTGGGTTGTCCGGTGATGCGCAGCGATGTGGCCGAGCTGTCAGCGACCGGTGCGGCACTGCTGGCGCGTAAAGCGTTGCACAAGCTGACGGTGGCAGAGCTTCAGCCCTTTTTGCCAGAACACATCACTTATGCGCCAGACCCGCTCCGGCATCATCGGATTGTGCAGCGATGGCAGTCCTGGCAACACGCGGTGACGCTGGCAAGACGCTGAGCGCAACCCAGCCGGGCGATAACGTCTTCGTCCGGCTGCAATCCAACGCGCCATCCCCGCCGTTAACTCAGCGGATACTGTTGAAACGCCGGCAGCGCCTCTCCTTTCTCCGCCAGCGCGCGGATATGCGGAAACGCCGTTGCCGGCACCACCGTCGGGATCATCAACTGGATAAAGGACCAGACCACCGTGCTGGTGACCAACACCTGGTCCGGCTGCACGGCGGCAACGCGGTCTGCCAGCCGGGCGTCCCATTCCCGACAGGCGGCGAGCAGTTGACCGGTCACCCGGGCTATCCACGGCTGATGCTGCTTCTCCTCCGGCCGCAGACGGTGCTCATAAACATGCTGGACCGCTTTTTCACTGGCGGCGAGGATCACCCCCAGCAGGTGCAGGTCGCGGGCCAGCGCCTCGGGATGCGCGGGAAGCAACCGGCGTCCGGCGGGATGGGTCGTTTCGAAATAGTGGAGGATCAGCGTGGAGTCCATCAGCTGTGTCCCGTCATCGAGAACCACCGTCGGCGCCTTGACCACCGGATTAATACGGGAGAATTCATCAAAGCCGCTAAAGACCGACAGCGGCAGGCTCTCGAATTCCACGCCATAGAGCGCCAGAGAAACCGCCACGCGTCTTACATAAGGTGAATCCATCATACCAATGAGTTTCATCGTCACTCCTGCCTGCGATAAAGGGGTTGCTGGCTTACCTTACTGGAAAACCCGCCCCGCGAATATCAGGGGATGCTTACCGCAAAGGTTAGAAAAACTAACAAATTAGCGCCACAGGGTAGTCCGCCTGTCTCCCCTGTGTTATACCGACTGAGAGCGCCTGAAGCCCGTCCACTGTCTGCTCGCAGCGGCTTTAAAACCCGCTAACCCGGTAGTAACGTTAACGTATTGACGCCCTGACAAGAGAGATCACCATGGCAGATTTTCCCCCTGTCGCCAGCCTGCGCAGCTTTGAGGCGGTGGCGCGCCTCGGCAGCGTGACGCAGGCCGCCCACGAGATGAGCGTGACCCATTCGGCGGTCAGCCAGCACATCAAACAGCTGGAAGCCCTGGTCGGCGTCACACTGTTTGTCCGCCACGGCCGCGGGGTGCGCATCACGGAAGAGGGGCGGCTTTATGCCCTGCAAATCCGCGAGGCGTTACAGCACATCGCCGACGCCACGCGGATGGTGCAGATCAAACCCCGCACGATGGAACTGACCCTGGCGACGCTCCCCTCCTTTGGCTGCCACTGGCTGCTGCCGCGGCTGGCGCGCTTTCAGGCGCGGCATCCGCAGATCGCGGTGCGCCTGCTGACCAGCCTGGAGGTGGTTAACCTGCAGCAGGAGGGTATCGATCTGGCCATTCGCATGGGGCAAGGCGACTGGGAGGGGATGGAAAGCCGACATCTGTTTGCCGATGAACAGCTGGTGGTGGCCGCGCCGCACTATCGCGGCGGCGACCTGCCGACCACCCCGCAGGCGATCGCCGCCAGCGATATCGTTTTTTCCATGGAGTCCTGGAACGCCTGGTGCAGCCAGGCGGGGCTGGAAAAGACAATCATTCCTGCGGGCCTGCGCCTGAACGACTCCAACCTGGTGCTGGAGGCGGTTCGCCTGGGAGCGGGCGTGGCGCTGGAGCGGCGCTCGCTGGTGGCGGGGGCGATAGCCCGCGGCGAGCTGGTGCAGCTCACCGCCGTCACCGTCCCCTACCCCTGGCACTACTGGCTGACCGTCTCCCCGCAGGCGGAGAACCGCCCGGAAGTCGCCCGATTCATCGCCTGGCTGGAGGAGGAGATCGCCCTCTGGCGCCAGCAGCTCAGCGCTTAGCCTTCCGCCGACGGCGGCAGGCCCGCCCGGGCGGCGTGCTCCTGGGAGAGACGCCAGAAATCGTGCCCGGCGGGATACTGATAGAGGCGCAGGGAAAATTGCCCGGCCACCGCGGTAATGTACTCAAATATCGCCGACTGGGTATTCTCGTAGTCTTTCCACAGCGTCGAAGAGGTGAAGCAGTAAATCTCCAGCGGGATGCCCGACGGCGACGGTTTCAGCGTCCTCGCCACAATATACATCTCCTTAATAATATCCGGTCGCTCGGCGAGATAGTGCATCAGGTAGTGGCGAAACAGGGTCAGGTTGGTCAGGCCGTTATCGACAAACCAGCGGTCCGCCACGCCGCCGGGATCCCGACCGTCAAGCAGCGTGGTCAGAGGCTCGCTTACCCCGCGGATAGTCAGCATCGAGGAGAGCATCTCCTGGTTGAGAAAACGCACCGAGTGCTGATCGATGGCGATACTGCGCATGATCCGCCGCGCCCCGGAGGAGAACATCGCCTGCCAGTTGGTATAGGTCTCGGTGAGGAAATTCTTGGTGGGAATACGGGAAATGGTATTGTCCCAGTTACGGATGGTAATGGTGTGCAGCGCGATATCCGTCACCTCACCGCTGAGGTTCTTGTCAGGCATTTCAATCCAGTCCCCCAGCTGGAGCACGTCGTTGGACGACAGCTGAACGTTCGCCACCAGCGACAGCAGGGTATGCTGGAAGACGATCATCAGCACCGCCGCCACCGCCCCCAGACTGGAGATAATAATGATCGGCGATTTGTTCGACATCACGGCGAGGATCATAATCGCCGCCAGGATGTGGACTAAGATTTTGCCTATCTGGATATAGCCCTTAATGGAATGATTTTTACGTTTGGTTTTTCGCAGATAAGAGCTGTTGACAATATCCAGCATCTCGTTGAAAAACACCGACATAAAAATAAAAAACAAGATCCCGCAGATGGTATTAATCGCCGTCACCAGCGATGCCGGCATCGCCGGCATAAACTGCAGAACGTAATAGACGATAATAACCGGAATGAAATTGGACAGCTTTTCGGCGATGCGTCGATCCTTCTCCAGCGGCACGTCCTGTTTATGGCTACCAAAGAAGACCTTACGCACCACTTTAATCAGCAAGAACTTGCATAAAAGGTGGGCAAATATGCCAGAGAGCAGCAGCAGAATAAGGTTAAATCCCACCGCCAGCGCCGGATTACTCTCAATAAACGTCAGTAGATGATTCACATACGCCATGCTTTATCGCCTGAATAACTATGCCATTTCGCTAACTGCTTTATCACAAGGGCATATATTGGAAAATTTTAATCAATCCGCATCATGGCATATCGCTTAGCGTAACGTCCATGCGCGCACCGCTGCTAATCATTCACGGGATTTATGTCATAGTTTGCATTAATCATTATCTACGCTCACTATAAAGAGGCTTGTTATGAGGACGGAATAAGTCCAGGAGGAAACATGTTTAAAACGCTTACCGCTATTATCGCCTTAGCCGCCTCCGCCAGCGTCATGGCGCAAGGCGACGTCACGCTGAACAGTCTGGCCCACGATACCGCCACCCGGGCGTCGTTTAACCAGATGGTCAAAGGCCATCAGCTGCCCGCCTGGGTGACCACCGGCGGCACCGGTTCGCCGGCGCAGACGGTGAAGCTGGGTAGCGAATCCTGGCAGGTGTTAAGCGCCTGCAAACCCCACGACTGCGGCCATGAGCGTATCGCGGTGATCTGGTCGGAAAAAACCAAACAGATGTCAGGCGTTTACTCGGTGGTCGATGAAAAAACCGACCAGGAGAAGCTGACCTGGCTTAACGTCAGCGACGCCCTGTCCATTGATGGCAAAACCGTGCTGTTTGCCGCCCTCAGCGGCAGCCTCGACAACCATCCGGACGCTTTTAACTACCAGTAACGGCCCGTCGCCCCCGTCAGTCTTTCCCCGACGGGGGCTCCCCTGACTAGCCATCCGGGAACATCACGCTGTTCCCCGGCGCTTCCCTGTGCAGATGGATAAAGTTCAGGTGCCGCTCGTACTGGTCGAGAATATCGGTGATCACCTGCTCTTTGCTGTAGTCCATCAGGTCGTTACCCTGGCTGCCCTCCAGCAGGAAGGTCTCCAGCCGGTAATAGGTGGATTTCCCGCTGCGCGCCCGATAGGTAAAGCCCGGCACCGAGTACTGCTGCGGCCAGATCTTGTAGATAAAGTTCTGCTCGTCGCCCATGTGCACCAGCAGATCGAGGTGACCAAGGTTCTCGCCCTCTTCCGGCGGCAGGCTCTTCAGTTCCACCGCGGCGCCGCGCAGCCGCAGCTCCTGGGCAACCTCCTCCATCGCCGGGAAGCACACCGTCTCCATCATCTGTTTGGTATAGCGCGTGCCCGGGTAATTCATCAGCCGCGACAGGCGCTTCTTCCAGCTCAGCCGATCCTGCAGGCCGAGCGGGCGCGGGGCAGTGTCGCGGCTGGCGCTGACCCGGCGGTAATCTTCCACCTTCAGGGACTTATACAGTCCGGCCATCACGAAGAAAATCACAAAGCTGAACGGCAGCCCCATGATCACCGTGGTGTTCTGCAGCGCCGAGATGCCGTTGGTCATCAGCATCCCGAGGGTCAACAGACCGATAGCCACCGACCAGAAGATGCGCAGCCAGTTCGGGGAGTCGCTGTTGATGTCCTTCAGCTTCGAGGTAAAGTTTCCCAGCACCAGCGCGCCGGAGTCGGCAGAGGTGACGTAGAACAGCAGACCGGTAATGGTCGCCACCGACGCGCTAAAGGTAAACGCCGGATACTGCGCCAGCAGGCTGTAGAAGCCGCGCTCCGGGTGGAGCATCGCCTCCCCGGCAAAGGCCGCGTCGCCGTGGATGATCTCATACAGCGCGCTGTTGCCGAACACCGACAGCCACACCAGGGTAAAGGTGAACGGAATAATCAGGGTGCCCATCACAAACTGGCGGATGGTGCGCCCGCGCGAAATGCGCGCCAGGAACAGGCCAACGAACGGCGACCAGGCCACCCACCACGCCCAGAAAAAGAGCGTCCAGTTGTTCATCCACTCCACCGGGCGGTCGAAGGCGAAGCTGTTCAGCGTCATGCCCATAAAGCGGTTGACGTAGTCGCCGACGTTCAGCACTAACGCATTGAGCAGGAAGGAGGTATCGCCCATGAACAGCACGAACAGGATCAGCCCCAGCGCGAGGGCGACGTTCAGCTCGGAGAGCACGCGGATGCCCTTGTCCACCCCGGAGGTGACCGAGATGGTGGCGATGATCACCGACAGCGCTATCAGGGCCGCCTTCGCCGCCAGCGAGTCAGGAATATCGAACAGCACGCTCAGACCGTAGTTGAGCTGCACCACGCCAATGCCGAGGGTGGTGGCGATGCCGAAGATGGTGCCGATCACCGCCGCGATATCGACGCTGTGGCCGATGGGGCCATTAATCTTTTTTCCGAAGATAGGATAGAGCGCCGAGCGGATGGTGAGCGGCAAATTATAACGATAGCTAAAGTATCCCAGCGCCATGCCCATCAGGGCATACATCGACCAGCCGGTGAGTCCGTAGTGGAATAGCGTCCACACCATCGCCTGGCGCGCCGCCTCGATGGTCTGCCCCGCCCCTTCCGGCGGCTGCATATATTGCGTCACCGGTTCGGCGACCGAGAAGAACATCAGGTCGATGCCGATCCCGGCGGCGAACAGCATCGCCGCCCAGCTCAGCAGGCTGAACTCGGGCTTAGACTGCTCCGGCCCGAGCTTCACCGAGCCGAAGCGCGAACAGGCAATGCAGACGACGAAGACGATATACAGCGTCGCCGCCAGCAGATAGTACCAGCCGAAGGTTTTCGACACCCAGTCCAGGGTGCGCCCAATCCACTCGGCAGAAAAATCGCGAAAAAAGATCGTCATCAGGGAAAACAACAAAATCAGTCCGGCCGAGGTATAAAAAACCACCGGATTGATTTTGTCCTTTTCTCTGTTTTGCGAAAGATCTGTCATCCAGTATCCCCACTGTTTTTGTAACTATTAAAATTCAATAACGTAACAATTAAGACACATTTTATATTGAACGTCCAATCAAAAACCGCTTTAATAGTTAACCAACGCTGATGAATGGAGTGGCAAAAATGCCCAAACTGGGGATGCAGCCAATCCGGCGCAGGCAACTGATCGACGCCACGCTGGACGCAATAAATGAAGTCGGAATGCACGACGCGACCATCGCGCAGATAGCCCGGCGAGCGGGCGTATCGACGGGGATCATCAGTCACTATTTCAAAGACAAAAATGGTCTGCTGGAAGCGACCATGCGCGACATCACCAGCCAGCTGCGCGACGCGGTGCTTAACCGTCTGCACGCCCTGCCGGACGGCAGCGCCGGAGAGCGTCTGCAGGCGATAGTCGGCGGCAACTTTGATGAGACGCAGATCAGCAGCGCGGCGATGAAGGCCTGGCTGGCCTTCTGGGCCAGCAGCATGCACCAGCCGATGCTCTACCGCCTGCAGCAGGTGAGCAGCCGCCGCCTGCTGTCAAACCTGGTGTACGAGTTCCGCCGCGAGCTGCCGCGCGAGCAGGCCCAGGAGGCCGGCTACGGGCTGGCGGCGCTGATAGACGGCCTGTGGCTGCGGGCGGCGCTCAGCGGCAAACCGCTGGATAAGACGCTGGCGCAGTCGCTGACCAGCCACTTTATTCGTCAGCATTTACCGAACCCATAACCGAGGAGGCGTTATGTCCCGAATGGCAGAACAGCAGCTTTATATTAATGGTGGTTATACATCGGCCACCAGCGGTCGCACCTTCGAGACCATCAACCCTGCCACTGGCGAGGTGCTGGCGACCGTTCAGGCTGCCGGACGCGAGGATGTCGACCGCGCCGTTGAGAGCGCGCGGCGCGGGCAAAAAATCTGGGCGGCGATGACCGCCATGGAACGCTCGCGCATCCTGCGTCGCGCCGTCGATATCCTGCGCGAGCGGAACGACGAGCTGGCAAAGCTGGAAACCCTCGACACCGGTAAAGCGTATTCCGAAACCTCAACCGTGGACATCGTCACCGGCGCCGACGTGCTGGAGTATTACGCGGGGCTGATCCCGGCGCTGGAAGGCAGTCAGATCCCCCTGCGCGAGACGTCGTTCGTCTACACCCGCCGCGAACCGCTGGGTGTGGTGGCCGGGATCGGCGCGTGGAACTATCCGATCCAGATCGCCCTGTGGAAATCGGCGCCAGCGCTGGCCGCCGGCAATGCAATGATTTTCAAACCGAGCGAAGTCACCCCGCTCACCGCCCTCAGGCTGGCGGAAATTTACAGCGAAGCGGGCCTGCCGGACGGGGTGTTTAACGTCCTGCCGGGCGTGGGTGCGGAGACCGGCCAGTACCTGACTGAACATCCGGGCATCGCTAAAGTCTCCTTTACCGGCGGCGTCGCCAGCGGCAAAAAGGTGATGGCCAACTCCGCAGCCTCATCGCTGAAGGAGGTCACCATGGAGCTGGGCGGTAAATCGCCGCTGATTATTTTCGACGATGCGGATCTCGATCTCGCGGCCGACATCGCCATGATGGCCAACTTCTTCAGCTCCGGCCAGGTGTGCACCAACGGCACCCGGGTGTTCGTCCCCGCGAAGGTTAAGGCGGCGTTTGAGCAGAAAATCGTTGAGCGCGTGGGCCGCATCCGCGCGGGCGATCTGTTCGATGAAACCACCAACTTTGGCCCGCTGGTCAGCTTCCCGCACCGTGACAATGTGCTGCGCTACATCGCCAAAGGCAAAGCAGAAGGCGCGCGCCTGCTGTGCGGCGGCGACGTGCTGAAGGGCGAAGGCTTTGACAACGGCGCATGGGTGGCCCCGACGGTGTTTACCGACTGCACCGATGAGATGACCATCGTGCGCGAGGAGATCTTCGGCCCGGTGATGTCCATCCTCAGCTACGCGTCCGAAGAAGAAGCGATCCGCCGCGCCAACGATACCGACTACGGTCTGGCGGCGGGTATCGTCACTGCCGACCTGAACCGCGCCCACGGCGCCATTCATCAGCTGGAAGCCGGCATCTGCTGGATCAACAGCTGGGGGGAATCCCCGGCGGAGATGCCGGTCGGCGGCTATAAGCACTCCGGTATTGGCCGCGAGAACGGCGTGATGACCCTGCAGAGTTACACCCAGGTGAAGTCCATCCAGGTTGAGATGGGTAAATTCCAGTCCATATTTTAACCGGGAGGTTTTTTTGCAATTTGACTACATCATTATTGGCGCCGGATCCGCCGGCAACGTTCTGGCGACACGACTGACTGAAGATCCAAACACCACCGTCCTGCTGCTGGAGGCCGGCGGCCCGGACTACCGGTTCGATTTTCGCACCCAGATGCCCGCCGCGCTGGCTTACCCGCTGCAGGGCAAACGCTACAACTGGGCCTACGAGACCGAACCGGAGCCCTATATGAACCACCGCCGCATGGAGTGCGGGCGCGGCAAAGGGCTCGGCGGCTCCTCGCTGATTAACGGCATGTGCTACATTCGCGGCAACGCTCTGGACCTCGATAACTGGGCCGCCGCCCCGGGACTGGAACACTGGAGCTATCTCGACTGCCTGCCCTACTACCGGAAAGCGGAAACCCGCGATATCGGGCCCAACGACTATCACGGCGGCGATGGCCCGGTGAGCGTCACCACGCCGAAGCCGGGCAATAATCCGCTCTTCGAGGCGATGGTTGAAGCCGGGGTGCAGGCGGGGTATCCGCGCACCGACGATCTCAACGGCTACCAACAGGAAGGCTTTGGTCCGATGGACCGCACCGTGACGCCGCAGGGCCGTCGCGCCAGCACCGCCCGCGGCTACCTCGACCAGGCGCGCGGTCGCCCCAACCTGACCATCCGCACCCATGCGCTGACCGATCACATTATTTTTTCCGGCAAGCGCGCGGTGGGCGTCGAGTGGCTGGAGGGGGAAAGCACTATCCCGTCAAAAGCGACGGCCAACAAAGAGGTGCTGCTGTGCGCCGGGGCGATTGCCTCGCCGCAGATCCTGCAGCGCTCCGGCGTCGGCAACCCCGAGCTGCTCAGGCAGTTCGATATCCCGGTGGTGCACGATCTCCCCGGCGTGGGTGAGAATCTGCAGGACCATCTGGAGATGTACCTGCAGTACGAGTGCAAAGAGCCGGTGTCGCTCTACCCGGCGCTGCAGTGGTGGAACCAGCCGAAGATCGGCGCCGAGTGGCTGTTCGGCGGCACCGGGATCGGCGCCAGCAACCAGTTCGAAGCGGGCGGTTTTATCCGCAGCCGCGCAGAGTTCGCCTGGCCGAACATTCAGTACCATTTCCTGCCGGTGGCGATTAACTACAATGGCTCCAACGCGGTGAAAGAGCACGGCTTCCAGTGCCACGTCGGTTCGATGCGCTCCCCCAGCCGCGGCCACGTGCGTCTGAAGTCGCGCGACCCGCACGCCCACCCGGCGATCCTGTTTAACTATATGTCCCATGAGCAGGACTGGCAGGAGTTCCGCGACGCCATTCGCATCACCCGGGAGATCATGAACCAGCCGGCGCTGGATAAGTATCGCGGCCGCGAAATCAGCCCGGGTATTGACTGCCAGAGCGATGCCGAGCTGGATGAGTTTGTGCGCAACCACGCCGAGACCGCGTTCCACCCGTGCGGGACCTGTAAGATGGGTTACGACGAGATGGCGGTGGTCGACGGCGAAGGCCGGGTCCACGGTCTGGAAGGCGTGCGGGTGGTCGATGCGTCAATTATGCCGCAGATCATCACCGGCAACCTGAACGCCACCACCATTATGATCGGCGAGAAGATGGCTGACGCCATTCGCGGCCGCCAGCCGCTGCCGCGCAGCACCGCGGCGTATTATGTCGCTGGCGACGCGCCGGTTCGCCGCTAATCGTTTAGGCCGGATGGCGGCTATGCCTTGCCCGGCCTACGATCCGGGCGGCCAGCGGTTAATGTAGCCACTTACGCCACCGGTATCGGCGGCGTCAAAATCGCAGAGGCGTTCCCGGAAGGTCGGGACAGCCTCTGATGTTAGCGAAACGCCTCCAGGCGTTTGATCTGCTGCCCGTCGGCAGTAAAGTTCTCCACCGCCAGCCATGCCCGCAGCGCCGCATCGCGCGCAGGCCACTCGCCGTCGATGATGGACAGCATATCGCTGTCGCGCGTCCGCCCTTTGCGCACCAGCCTCTGCCGCAGGCGCCCTTCCCAGCTAAAGCCCAACCGCTCGGCGGCCCGGCGCGAGGCGACATTCATCGAATCGCATTTCCACTCCAGCCGACGGTAGCCATGATCAAAGCCGTTCTTCAGCAACAGCCAGACCGCTTCGGTACCCAGCGGGGTGTTTTTCATCCGGCGCGACCAGGTGACATGGCCGATCTCAACCGTGCCCATTTCCCGTTCGATCGCCATATAGCTGACGATACCCACCGCCTGCTCGCTACGCAGGTCAATCACCGCGTAGGGCACCAGAGCATCATCATTCACCTTGCCCGCGATCCAGTGGGCGGTCGCCGCCACGCTCTCCGGCCGCGTAGACGCCAGCCACGTCCAGTCGCTGTTGTCGCCTAGCGCATAGGCGGCAAACAGATCCGCCGCATGACGGTCAACGTCCAGCGGCTCCAGTCGACTAAAACGGCCATTTAACGCCGTTCGCCGCAGGACTCGCGCCCCCTGCCAGCCAGGGACAAGATCGTTCACCTGCTGGCCAAACTCATTGATTTCCGGCACACCCACCTCCTCGCAATAGACAATGCGTTATAGCAAGAAGCCAGCAGCCGAGAAAGGCGCTTTTGCACGCCTGGCAATAACCTGTCGTTCTTGATTATGCGTTTTTAGCATAAGGATATCCTTATTTTGACTTTACGCCTTTTGGCAAGCGGCCTAACGTAGCGAAGCATAAAAAATTAAAATAACCATTTTTCAGGGATTGCATATGACCAAGAAACTGTTGCCTTTACTGGTACTGACGGCGCTCTCCGCCGCCGCGCATGCCGCCACGCCGCCCAACACGCTGGTGGTCGCCCAGGGTCTCGACGATATCGTCAGCCTCGACCCGGCGGAAGCGAACGAACTCTCCAGCATTCAGACGGTGCCCAGCCTCTACCAGCGCCTGGTACAGCCGGACCGCAACAACCCTGAAAAAATCGTGCCGATCCTCGCCGAAAGCTGGCAGGCCGACCCGGCGACGAAAACCCTGACCATCAAACTGAAGCCGGATGCCAAATTCGCCTCCGGTAATCCGCTGCGCCCGGAAGATGTGATTTTCTCTTACACCCGCGCGGTGACGCTGAATAAATCGCCGGCGTTTATTCTCAACGTGCTCGGCTGGCAGCCGGACAACATCGCCAGCCAGCTGAAAAAGGTTGACGACCATACCCTGACGCTGCACTGGACTGCCGACGTCAGCCCGGCGGTGGCGCTGAATATACTCTCCACCCCCATCGCCTCCATTGTTGATGAAAAACAGGTGGCACCGAACGCGAAAAATAACGACTTCGGCAACGACTGGCTGAAGATGCACTCGGCGGGCAGCGGCGCCTATAAAATGCGCGTCTACCAGCCGCATCAGGCCATCTTGCTGGAAGCCAACGCCAGCTCCCCCACCGGCGCGCCGAAGATCAAGAGCATCATTATTAAAAACGTCCCCGACCCGGCTTCCCGCCGCCTGCTGATCCAGCAGGGGGATGCCGACGTGGCCCGCGATCTCGGCGCTGACCAGATTGCCGCCCTGCAGGATAAACCCGGCGTGAAGGTGCTGAGCATCCCGTCCGCCGAACAGAACTATCTGGTGTTTAATACCGCCAACAGCGCCAACCCGCTGCTCAATAATCCGGCCTTCTGGGAGGCGGCGCGCTGGCTGGTCGATTATGAGGGCATCACCAAAAATCTGCTGAAAGGCCAGTACTTTATTCACCAAAGCTTCCTGCCGGCCGGCCTGCCGGGGGCGCTGGAGACCAATCCATTCGCCTTCGACCCGCAAAAAGCTAAGGCTATCCTTGATAAAGCGGGCATTAAGGATGCGCACTTCACCCTCGACGTGGAGAACAAACCGCCGTTTATCACCATCGCCCAGTCGCTGCAGGCCAGCTTTGCCCAGGGCGGGGTGAAGGTGGATCTCCTGCCGGCCGCCGGCAGCCAGGTCTATGCCCGGGTGCGCGCGAAGCAGCATCAGGCGGCGATCCGCCTGTGGATCCCCGACTACTTTGATGCCCACTCTAACGCCAGCGCCTTCGCGTGGAACGATGGTAAATCCAGCACCGTGGCCGGGCTCAACGGCTGGCAGATCCCTGAGCTGAATAAAGCCACCCTCGCCGCGGTGGCGGAGCCGGACCCGGCGAAACGCCTCGACCTGTACAAAACGATGCAGGAAACCCTGCTGCAGCATTCGCCATACGTCTTTATTGACCAGGGGAAAACCCAGATCGTGGTGCGCGATAACGTGAAGGGCTATCAGCAGGGGCTGAACGCCGACATGGTCTGGTACGATAACGTGACCAAGTAAGCGGGTTATGTTACCGGGCACGGCGGTCTCGCCCTGCCCGGATGACCGTTTCTCCACCCGGACCCGGTGGACGTCGCGCCGCCGGGAACCATGTTGATATACCAGGAATTTCCATTTTCCATGTCATCGTTTTCCACTCATCTTACCCGCCTGCTGCAGGGGCTGTTGACCCTGCTGCTGACGCTGTTCGGGCTGCTGCTGGTCACCTTCTCGCTCTCCGCGCTGTCGCCGGTCGACCGCGTACTGCAGATCGTCGGCGACCATGCCAGCCAGTCGACCTATGATCAGGTTCGCCATCAGCTGGGTCTCGACCAGCCGCTGCCGGTGCAGTTCTGGCACTATCTGGTCAACCTGGCCCATGGCGATCTCGGTATCGCCAGCGCCACCGGCCAGCCGGTGCTCCACGATCTGCTGGCGGTCTTCCCGGCGACCCTTGAGCTGGCGACCCTGGCGCTGATCGTCGGCGCGGTACTGGGCATCGTCGCCGGGGTGCTGTGCGCCCGTTACGCCGGTTCGCCGTGGGATCTGGCGGTGCGCACCTTTACCCTGTTGGGCAACTCGGTGCCGATATTCTGGCTCGGCCTGCTGATGCTGGCCCTGTTCTACGCCCGGCTGCAGTGGGCGCCGGGCCCGGGTCGTCTCGACGATATTTATCAGTACACCGTCGAGCCGCGCAGCGGTTTTGCGCTGATCGACACCTGGCTCTCCGGCGATACAGCGGCTTTCAAAAATGCTATCGGCCATCTGCTGCTGCCGGGGCTGGTTCTGGCCTATTACTCGCTGGCGAGCATCACCCGTCTGACCCGCTCCGCCTGTCTCAGTGAAATGAACAAAGAGTACATTCTGCTGGCGCGGGCCAAAGGGGCCGGTGAGATGACGATTCTGCTGCGTCACGTTCTGCCCAATATCCGCGGCACCCTGCTGACGGTGACCGCCCTCGCCTGGACCTCAATGCTCGAAGGGGCGGTGCTCACCGAAACCGTCTTCTCATGGCCGGGGATCGGCCGCTACCTCACCACCGCGCTGTTCGCCGGAGATACCACGGCGATCATGGGCGGCACGCTGCTGATCGGCGTGAGTTTTGTGCTGATCAATAACCTGACCGACCTGCTGGTGCGGTTAACCGACCCGAGGGTGCGCTGATGCCGACTTATCTGTTTTTACGCCGTCTGCGCCGCTCACCCGCCGCCTTCTGCGGTCTGACCCTGGTGATCCTGTTGGTGCTGACCGCGCTGTTCGCCCCGTGGCTGGCGCCGCACGATCCCAACTGGCAGGATGCCGCCGCCCGTCTGCAGGGGCCGGGCGCGGGGCACTGTCTCGGCACCGACAGCTACGGCCGCGATCTGCTGTCGCGCCTGCTCTACGGCGCCCGTCCGGCGCTGGGTCTGGTCGCGCTGGTGACCGCCATTACCCTGCCCGTCGGTCTGCTGGTGGGTATTCTCTCCGGCTACTATGGCGGGTGGCTGGAGCGGATACTGATGCGCTTTACCGACGTGGTGATGTCGATGCCGCGGCTGATCCTCGCCTTCGCGTTCGTGGCGATGCTCGGCCCGGGGCTGGTCAACGGCGCGCTGGCGTTAGCCCTGACTACCTGGCCGGCCTACGCCCGGCAGGCGCGCAGCGAAATTCAGCGCCTGCGCCATAGCGATTACCTCGCCGCGGCGGAGATGCTGGGCATCCGCGGCTGGCGGCTGCTGGTCGGCCATATTCTGCCGCTGTGTCTGCCGTCGGCGATTGTCCGGCTGGCGCTCGATCTGGCGGGCATTATCCTCGCCGCCGCCGGGCTCGGCTTTCTCGGCCTGGGCGCCCGCCCGCCGATGGCGGAGTGGGGAGCGATGATTGCCGACGGGATGCAGGTGATTTTCGATCAGTGGTGGATCGCCGCCATCCCCGGCGCGGCGATCCTGCTCGCCAGCATGGCGTTTAACCTGCTGGGCGATGGCCTGCGCGATATTCTGGAGCCGCAACATGACTGACATCCGACTGACCGTCCAGGGACTCGCCGTCGACTACCCCACCGCCCGGGTGGTGGACAACGTCAGCTTCACCCTCGGCAACGAGCGGCTGGCGCTGGTGGGGGAATCCGGCTCCGGCAAATCGATGACCGCCCGGGCGCTGATGGGCCTGGTGCGCAAGCCCGGGGTGGTGAGTGCCGAACGGCTGGAGGTGCTGGGGCGCGATGTGCTGACCCTCAGCGCCCGCGGCTGGCGCGAACTGCGCGGCAACGATATCGCCATGGTGCTGCAGGATCCGCGCTATGCGCTGAATCCGGTGCAGTCCATTCAGACGCAGCTGGAGGAGGCGTTAACCCTGCATCAGCGTCTCCGCCGCCGCGCTCGCGCCGAGGCGGTCAAAGACGCCATCGCCGCCGTCGGTCTGGATCTCCCGGTCCTCAGCCGCTATCCCGGCGAGCTCTCCGGCGGGATGGGGCAGCGGGTGATGATCGCCCTCGCGCTGCTCAATAACCCGAGGGTGCTGATAGCCGACGAGCCGACCTCGGCCCTTGACGCCCGCCTGCGCAACCAGATCCTCGAGCTGCTGGTGGAGCAGTGCGCGCAGCGGCAGATGGCCATGTTACTGATCAGCCACGATCTACCGCTGGTGGCCGCGCATTGCGATC
The DNA here is from genome assembly GCF_030128585.1 of Klebsiella sp. K5-204. Taxonomy (NCBI): domain Bacteria; kingdom Pseudomonadati; phylum Pseudomonadota; class Gammaproteobacteria; order Enterobacterales; family Enterobacteriaceae; genus Klebsiella; species Klebsiella sp. K5-204. The sequence continues at coordinate 415,853 of NZ_JAKUZS010000005.1, read as the reverse complement.
GCGTGCTGGTGATGTACCAGGGGAGACAGGTCGATGAGATGCCGGCGCGGGCGCTGCCGACCGCGACGCACCCTTATACCCGCACCCTGTGGACCTGCAGGCCAAATGCGCAAACCTACGGTCAGATGCTGCCGACCCTCGACAGAACCCAGGACTTTACGGAGACGACCCATGGCGATCGTTAATCTTAAGGATCTACAGGTAACATTCGGCGCGAAGACGGCGGTCTCCGCCGCCAGTTTCCGTGTCGACGCTGGGGAAACCTTCAGCCTGATCGGCGCCTCGGGCTGCGGCAAATCGACGATTTTGCGCGTGCTCGCCGGATTACAGCGCGAATGGCGCGGCAGCATGGCGCTGCTGGGCCAGGCCATCGCGCCGGGCGCCCGCTTTCAGGGCGAGCTGCGACGCAATGTGCAGATGGTGTTTCAGGATCCGTATGCTTCGCTGCATCCCAACCACACCCTGTGGCGCACCCTGGCGGAGCCGCTGCAGATCCATGGCATCCGCGACGTTGCCCCGCGGGTGACCACCGCCCTTGAGCAGGTGGGTCTGGCCGCCGACGCCGCACGCCGCTATCCGCACCAGCTCTCCGGCGGTCAACGGCAGCGCGTGGCCATTGCCCGTGCCCTGCTGCTGCGTCCGCAGATCCTGCTGCTGGATGAGCCGACCTCGGCGCTGGATATGTCGGTGCAGGCGGAAATCCTCAATCTGCTTAATCGCCTGAAACAGGAGCACGGCATGACCTATCTGCTGGTCAGCCACGATGCCGACGTCATCGCCCATATGTCCGATCGGGCGGCGTTTATGGCGGAGGGTGTGATCCAGCGCTTTTTCGATCGCGAAGCGCTGCTCAACGGGGAACACCGGATGAAGTGAGGTCAGCGGAGGAGCCGTTGTTTTGTCGGTGGCGCTTCGCTTACCCGACCTGGGTGCCGTGCGCTCGTCGTTAATTTATTCACCAGCCTTGCTGAAACTGCCGGTGCTGACGGCCTCAACATCGCTGAGACGTTCCCGGAAGGCCGGGGCAGCCCGCATGGATGCGGGCTGAGGGCCGTGTTTTGCACGGACGCTGCCTCGGCCCGACCCGAAGCCTGCAGGGATAAGTCGAAGGGACCACGCAGTGGCGATTTTGCTGGCCGGAGCCCGGGGGTACAGGGGGCGGCGGCGACTGGCCGCCCCCTGTGCGCTCCCTGCGCCATAAGGGACATAACGCAGAAGACTAACCGGGAGCGCAATATGCCCGGAATTAACATAGAAGTTGTAGCCCTGCCAGGCGCACTGCGAACAAGGACATTTCCGGTTGTGCCGTTATTTTGCCGGGTGGCGGCTGCGCCTGACCCGGCCTGGAGGATCCACTCACAGGCTCACACCCCGTAGGCCCGTGCAAGCGCAGCGCCGCCGGGCAAGATATCAGGCACGGTATCCTTGATTTCGCCGGGTGGCGGCTGCGCCTTACCCGGCCTACAGGATCCTCTCACAGGTTCACACCCCGTAGGCCCGTGCAAGCGCAGCGCCACCGGGAATAATCAGGCACGGTACCCGTGGTGTTGCCGGGTGGCGGCTGCGCCTTACCCGGCCTACGTTCTTACGACCTGTCGTTAATTTATTCACCATTGTTGCTGAAACTGCCGGTACTGGCGGCCTCAAAATCGCTGAGACGTTCCCGGAAGGCCGGGGCAGCCCGCATGGATGCGGGCTGAGGGCCGTGTTTTGCATGGACGCTGCCTCGGCCCGACCCGAAGCCTGCAGGGATAAGTCGAAGGGACCACGCAGTGGCGATTTTGCTGGCCGGAGCCCGGGGGTACAGGGGGCGGCGGCGACTGGCCGCCCCCTGTGCGCTCCCTGCGCCATAAGAGACATAACGCAGACGATTAGCCGGGAGCGCAATCTGCCCGGAATTAACATAGAAGTTGTAGCCCTGCCAGGCGCAGTGCGAACAAGGACATTTCCGGTTGTGCCGTTATTTTGCCGGGTGGCGGCTGCGCCTGACCCGGCCTGGAGGATCCACTCACAGGTTCACACCTCGTAGGCCTGTGCAAGCGCAGCGCCACCGGGCGATGACAGCAGGCACGGAGCCGCTTTTATGCCGGGTGGCGGCTGCGCCTTACCCGGCCTGGAGGATCCACTCACAGGCTCACACCCCGTAGGCCCGTGCAAGCGCAGCGCCGCCGGGCAAGATATCAGGCACGGTATCCTTGATTTCGCCGGGTGGCGGCTGCGCCTTACCCGGCCTGGGGCCCCAAATCACCGCTGGCGCTGAGGTCGCTGAAACTGCCGGTGCTGGCGGCCTCAAAATCGCTGAGACGTTCCCGGCAGGCCGGGGGTACAGGGGGCGGCGACTGGCCGCCCCCTGTGCGCTCCCTGCGCCATGATTGACATAACGCAGAAAATTAACCGGGAGCGCAATCTGCCCGGAATTGACATAACGCAGACGATTAGCCGGGAGCGCAAACTACGCTGAAGCCACAGATAACATAAAAAACCACACGGCAGCCCTTCCCCTCACCCTGGCCCTCTCCCGGAGGGAAAGGGAACCGTCCGGCGGTCGCTTCCGCTACTCTCCCCTACTTCGCCAGGCTGGCAAAGCGGGCGAAGACCGCATCAAAAATCCCCAGCCCCTGCGCCACCTGCTCAGCAGTAATGGTGCACGGCGGTACCACATGAATGCGGTTCTCCACCACAAAGGCCAGCAGCCCGGCTTCGGTCAGGGCCCCTTTGATCGCGGCCATGTCGGCGGCGGTCAACGGCGTTTTTTGTTCACGGCAGCTCACCAGCTCCAGCGCCTGGAACAGGCCGCGACCGCGCACCTCGCCGATAATGGCGTGCTTCTCCGCCAGCGCCTCGAGACCGGGGCGCAGCACCTCGTTGCCGATATAGGCCGCGTTCTCAACCACCTTCTCCTCTTTCATCGCGTCGATGGTGGCGACAATCGCCGCCATCGCCAGCGGATGGCCGGAGTAGGTCAGCCCCCCGGCAAAGAAGTGATCGTCAAAATAGCGGGCAATCGGCTCGCTAATCAGCACCCCGCCCGCCGGCACGTAGCCGGCGTTAACCCCCTTGGCAAAGGTCACCAGATCCGGCACCACGCCATCCTGTTCAAAGGCGAACCAGCTGCCGGTACGACCAAAGCCGGCCATCACCTCATCGAGGATCAGCACGATGCCAAACTCGTCGGCCAGCGCGCGCACGCCCTGCATATAGCCTGCCGGCGGCACGAGGATCCCGGCGGTGCCGGGGATGGACTCCAGCAGGATCGCCGCGATAGCCGTCGGCCCCTCGCATTCAATGATCCGCCGCAGATGGGCCAGCGCGCGCTGGCACTCCTCCTCCTCGGTCGCAGCGTTGAACTCGCTGCGGTAAAGGTAAGGATTGAAGAAATGCACATGGCCGCGGGAAAACTCATTCGGCACCCGGCGCCAGTCGCCGGTGGCGGCGATCGCGCTGCCGGTGTTGCCATGGTAGGAGCGATAGGCCGACAGCACCTTGTCGCGTCCGGTATACAGCCGCGCCATGCGAATCGCGTTCTCATTGGCATCCGCCCCGGCGTTGGTGAAAAATACCTTGCTGAAGCCCGCCGGCGCCAGGTCGACGATGCGCTTCGCCGCTTCGCCGCGGGCAAGGTTGGCGGTAGCGGGCGCGATGGTGACCAGGGTCTCCAGCTGCGCCTTCATGGCCGCCAGCACCCGGGGATGTTGATAGCCAATGTTGACGTTCACCAGCTGGCTGCTGAAGTCGAGCCAGGTGTTCCCCTCATAATCCCATAGCTCGCAGCCTTGCGCCCCGGCGATGACCAGCGGGTTGAGATTGCCCTGCATCGACCATGAATGAAACACATAGGCGCGATCCAATTGCCGAACTTCGTCATTGCTTACCGCGACCTCGTTGTGAATTGCCAGCTTCATACCCTGCCCTCTCTCATGTCGTAGTGGTTGACTTCATCATTGGCCGCGGCCGCGCAAATCGGATAGAGCCAGTGTGCGCAAAACGATGTGACACGGTGTCACATCCCCGCCCGTCGTCTGGCCCTGTGCCTTGCCATCCGGCGTTTTTATAGTGAAGGGACAACCGCACAGGAGAATGAGATGGCAACGAGCAACGTAGTGTTTATCACCGGGGCGACCTCGGGTTTTGGCGAAGCGGCAGCGCAGGTGTTTGCCGATGCGGGCTGGTCGCTGGTGTTGAGCGGGCGCCGCTATCCGCGACTGAAGGCCTTGCAGGACAGACTCGCCGCCCAGGTGCCGGTGCATATTATTGAGCTTGACGTTCGCGACAGCGAGGCGGTGGCTGCGGCGGTGGCGTCGCTGCCCGCCGATTTCGCCGATATCACCACCCTGATCAACAACGCCGGGCTGGCGCTGTCGCCGCTGCCGGCGCAGGAGGTGGCCCTGGAGGACTGGAAAACGATGATCGACACCAACGTCACCGGTCTGGTGACGATGACCCACGCTCTGCTGCCGACGCTGATCCGCCATGGCGCCGGGGCGAGCATTATCAATATCGGCTCGATCGCCGGGCAGTGGCCCTATCCCGGCAGCCATGTCTATGGCGCCAGCAAGGCCTTTGTAAAACAGTTCAGCTATAATCTGCGCTGCGATCTGCTTGGCACCGGCGTGCGGGTCACCGATCTGGCGCCGGGGATTGCCGAGACCGAATTTACCCTGGTGCGCACTAAGGGCGACCAGGCGGCATCGGATAAGCTCTATCGCGGCACCACGCCGCTGAGCGCGCGCGATATCGCCGAGCAGATGTTTTATATCGCCACGCTGCCGGCGCATATGAACATTAACCGGGTGGAGGTGATGCCGGTGCGCCAGGCGTGGCAGCCGTTCGCCATCGACCGGGATTAAGCGAAACCCGACGCTCCCCCTGCCGGCGCTGCCGGCAGGGGGCACAGGCCGGTCTAACGGCTGCTTTGCAGAAACTGCCTGACGCGTTCGGAGTCAGGTTGCGTGAAAAACTTCTCCGGCGGCGCCTTCTCAATCAGCAGCCCCTTCTCCAGAAACACCACCTCATTGGACACCTGCCGGGCAAAATCCATCTCGTGGGTCACCACCACCATGGTGTAGCCCTCGGCAGCAAGGGCTTTCATCACCCCTAACACCTCGTTCACCAGCTCCGGATCCAGCGCCGAGGTCGGTTCGTCAAAAAGGATAACTTCCGGCGACATCGCCAGCGAACGGGCGATCGCCACCCGCTGCTTCTGCCCGCCGGAGAGGGTGATCGGGTAGACATCGGCTTTGTGCGCCATGCCGACTTTCTCCAGCTGCTGCATGGCCATGGCCTGCGCCTCGTCTCGTTTCATGCCCTTAACGCGCAGCAGCGCCTCGCTGACATTCTGCTGCACGGTCAGGTGCGGCCACAGGTTAAAACTCTGAAAGACCATCCCCACCCGCTCGCGAATTTTCGCCAGCTGGCGGTGCGACATCGCCCGGCCACGCTGCTCATCAATCCCCAGCCGCTGACCGCCGATATGAATTTCGCCGCGGTCCGGCTGTTCCAGCCAGTTCATACAGCGCAGCAGGGTGGATTTTCCCGACCCGGACGAGCCGAGAATACTCACCACGGTCCCCTTCTCCACCGTCAGGTTAATATCCCGCAGGACTTCCACATTATCGAACTGCTTGGAGACGTTTTTGACGCTTACGGCAATAGACTCAGGCATGGCTCATTCCTCTTTTGGCTCCCCAGGCGGTCAGGCGCTTAATCAGCAGCTCCAGCAGAATGCTGATCGCCCAGTAAAGCCCAATGGCGACGATAAAGGCGTTAAACGGAATAAAATAGGTCGCCTGGACGCTGTTGGCGGCGGCGGTGATCTCCTGAACGGTAATAATGCTCAGGAAAGCGGTGTCCTTCAGGCAGATAATCAGCTGATTGCCGATCAGCGGTAAGGCGGAAGAGACGATATTGGGTAAAATAATCCGCCGAAAAATGGCATAGCGAGAAAAGCCCTGAGCAATGGCGGCTTCAATATACCCGCCGGAAAATACCCGCCGCTGGCTACGCAGTATTTCAAAGAAATAGGCGCCATGATAAATAATCAGGGCCAGTAAACCGGCGGTCCACGGCTCCATGCTAATACCGAGCTGCGGCAGTCCGTAATACAGCAGATAGGCGAGGATCAAAAAAGGGATCGCGCGCATCAGGCTGACGAAACCAATGATAACCCGGTTAAGGACTTTCTTTTGATATTCGCTAAAATAACACAACGCAATACCGATAATAAGGGCCGCGAGGGCGGCGGTAATAAACAGTTCGAGGGTCGCGAATAGCCCGGCAATAAAGCTATCGCGTACCGACCAGATAACGCCCCACTGATTCATAATACCTCCCGTTGCTAGCGCGCCAGGCGCCTGGCTTTCCGTTCCGCGATCCCCTGCAGCTTCAATAAACAGCCGATGATCGCCACATACAGCAGGCCGGCGGCGAGGATCGGCGACAGCGGCTCGTAGGTGACCGAGGAGATACGGTTGGTCACCCGGGTGAGATCCACCACGCCGATCACGGCGATCGCCGGGCTACCTTTGATCAAAAACGACATCTCATTGACCAGCGCCGGCAGGCTCTCGATCCACATCTGCGGCAGCATGATGTAGCGGAAGTAGGTCCAGCGGCGCATTCCCACCGATTCCGCCGCCTCCCGCTGTTCGCGCGGAAAGGTGCGGAAGGCGTTGCGCCAGATCTCAGCGTTAAACGCCGAGGTGTTAAGCGTCAGCGCCACGATGGCGGCCACGTTCTTGTCGAGGTTAATGCCCATCGTGGGCAGGGAAAGGAACAGAAACAGCACCAGCGTCACCAGCGGCGTCGCGCGGGCCAGGCTGATATAGACCACCAGCAGCTGGTCGATAACCGGCAGGCGCAGCATCCGCACCAGGGCGATCAGCAGCCCCGCCACCACCCCGAAGGCGATAGCGATGGCCGAAATCCAGAGGGTCGTCCATGCGCCTTCGATTAATAACTGCCAGGAAATTGCATCCATGAGGCCCTCCTTCTCAGCAACAGGCGGCGGTCGCCCGCCGCGGAACATTACAGACCGGCAAGCTTATGAAACTGTTCCGGGCTGGTGATCGCCTCGGAGGGCAGGTTGTCATAGGTTTCGCCAAACCACTTTTTCTGCAGCTCGGCGAGCTTGCCGGTCTCCTTCATGTGGTTCATAAACTTGGTCATATAGGCCAGCAGCTGCGGCGAGTTTTTCGGGATCGGCCACGCCATATAGCCCGGTCCGGAGACGGCCAGCCCTTTGGCGAAGACCTTCGGTTTGGCTTTCGCCAGGTCGTTCACCGAGATCACCACGTTAATCACGTAATCCAGCCGCTTATTCGCCAGGTCGGCGTAGGCTTCCGGATAGGAGGGGTACTCCACCACCGGCCCCAGCTTGCCGCCGGTCTTCTCCAGCATCGCCTTCAGCTCCGGCAAACGCGCCAGCAGCGCGCTGCCCGCCTGCACGCCCACTTTTTTGCCGCTGAGATCGGCAATGGTGTTTAGCGAGGTATCGCCAGCGCGTTTGACGAAATAGTGCTGCGCGGAGGCCCACGGCGGGGTGAAATCAAAGACCTTCAGCCGCTCATCGGTAATAACCGCCCCGGTCAAGGCCATATCGTATTGTCCGGTGGAAACCGCCGCTAATAATCCGGTCCACGGTAATATGCTCTGGTCGACATGAAATTTGGCGTATTTACGTAACTCCTCAAGCATATCTTTGTTAAAGCCATCGGCCTGACCATTATTCATAAAGTTAAATGGCGCATAATCATCTTCCGTCGCCACTTTCAGGGTGCCGGATTTTTCTATTTCCGGCAGATCGGCCGCGACGGCGTGATAAGAAAAAGCAACCGTTAATACAGCGCTCAGACACATTGATGCCAATGATTTTTTCATTATTTCACCCCTGATGGATGGGCCAGACGGGTTCATTCCAGAACGCGAAAAGGTTTATGCAAAATAGAGGCCGGGAGGTTCCGGTCCGCGGCGGCTGAATGCGTTTTTAATGTGGGAGCGTTTTGCAATTCCGTATAGAGCCAGATGGGCCGCATCGCTGTGTCAGATGGCGGAAGGGTGGTATGGAATTTGCTGAGCTTATGGGGTGGTCGCGATGCGTTATTGCCAGAGGAGCCCCGTATGATCCGTCACCTGTTACACGTTGATTTTGAGCCTGGCCGCGGTTTGCAGGAGCAGGTGCGAGAGACGCTGGTGAATGCCATTCTCAGCGGGATCTTCGCCGCCGACACCCCGCTGCCCTCCTGCCGCCAGCTGGCCAGCCAGCTGCGCGTCTCGCGCAATACCACCGCCCTGGTGTTCGAAAGCCTGGTCAACGAGGGCTATCTGATAAGCCGCCCGCGAAGCGGTTACTACCTGCATCCCGACTATCACGACGCTTCGCCTCCCGCGGTCGAGAGTGCACCGCAGCGCGAAGCGGCTGCACCACGCTGGGGCGACCGGCTGCAGATGACCCCCAGCCAGCAGGAGTCGATCCTCAAACCGGCGGGTTGGATGCACTACCGCTACCCGTTTATCTACGGCCAGCCCGATACCCGGCAGTTCCCGCTGGCCACCTGGCGCTCGGCGGCCAACTGGCTGCACGGCGGGGTGCGCGATCCGGCGTGGGTGGTCGACCATATTGACCAGGATGTGCCGATGCTCATCGAGCAGATCCGCACCCGGGTGCTGCCCAAGCGCGGCATTGTCGCCGCCCCGGACGAAATTCTCATCACCCTGGGCTCGCAAAACGCCCTCTACCTGCTGACACGGCTGCTGCTCTCTTCCACCACCCGCATTGGCGTCGAAAACCCCTGCTTTCGCGAAGCCATCAACACCTTTCTGCTCGCCGACGCCGAGGTGGCGCCGCACCCGGTGGATGAAGAGGGGATCGTGCTTAATGAGCGTCCCTGCGATTACTACTATGTCACCCCCGGCCACCAGGTGCCCACCGGAGTGGCGATGAGCAGCGCGCGCCGCCGCCAGCTGCTGGAGCATGCCGCCCGCCATGACGCGGTGATCATTGAAGATGATTATGACTCGGAGAGTAACTTTACCCAAAACCCGCTGCCGGCGCTGAAGGCCAGCGATCGCAGCGGCCGGGTGGTGTATGTCAGCAGCCTGTCAAAGGCGCTGTCGCCGGGGCTGCGGCTGGGGTTTATGGTCGCCGACCCGGACCTGATCGACGAGGCGCGCGCTCTGCGCCGGCTGGTCTATCGCCATCCGCCGACCAACATTCAGTACCAGATGGCCCACTTCCTCGCCCAGGGCCATTATGAAACCCATCTGCGGCGCTACCACTACGACTCCGCCCAGCGCTGGGAGCGCCTGCACGCCGCCCTGCAGCGCTACCTGCCGTCGTGCCGCGCGCTGGCGGGGAGCGAGCACGCTAACGCCTTCTGGCTGCAGACCCCGGCGCAGATCAACACCCAGCAGCTTACCTGGCGCGCCGCCCACGCCGGCGTGCTGATTGAGCCCGGGGCGCGCCATTTTCTCAACGCCGCGCCGCCGGATAACTACTTTCGCATGGGATTCCACGCCATTAACCCCGACGCCATCGCCCGGGGGGTGGAAGTCCTGCGCGGCCAGCTGGAGCAGATGGGTTAGCGGGATTGCTCATACTCGACGGCATCGCACACGTTGAGCAGCGCCGGGCGCAGGCTGTCGAAAGGCACCGAACCGAGCGCGATGCGCAGCGCCTGTGGGATCGTGGCGGAGACGCAGAACGGCTCGGCGGTCGACACCGAAATACGGCGTTCCATCAGCGCATTCGCCAGCCGGTCGGCCCGGCTCTCTTCGCCCAGCGGCAGCCAGACAAAGTACGAATCGGGATGACTCACGACGGGAAGGCCGCAGAGCACCTCGCGGGCCACCTGCTGCCGCTGTCGCGCATCCTGTCGTTTCTGCGTTTCAAAGCGGGCCACCGTGCCATCTTCAATCCAGGCGCAGATCAGCGAGCTTATCAGCGTCGGCGTATTCCACGTCGTGGCCCGGATGGCGCGCTCAATCTCCGGCCGATAGCGCGGCGGAGAAATCACCACCCCCACGCGCAGTCCGGTGGCGATATTTTTCGAAAATCCGGTGATATACACCGTTCTTTCCGGCGCATAGCTGACCACCGGCGGCGGCGGACGGCTCACCAGCCGGGCGTAGGCGGCATCTTCGATAATCAGCAGATCGTGCTGGCGCGCGAGGTCGGCCAGCGCCTGCCGCTGCCCGGCGTTGAGCACCCAGCCCAGCGGATTGTGCAGCGTCGGCATGGTATACACCGCCCGCACCCGCCGCTGCTGGCACAGCGTGTGAAGCGCCTGCAGGTCCGGCCCATCGGCCCGACAGGGGATCGCCGCCAGCTCCAGATGATAGAGCGCCGCCAGCACCTTGAAGCCCGAATAGGTCAGCGCATCAACCGCCACCACATCTCCCGGACGTAACAGCCCCATAACGGTCACCGCCAGCCCGTGCTGCGCGCCGTTGACGATCAGGACATTTTCCGCGTCCGGCGCAAAGTGCCGGCAGGTCAAATGGCGGGCGATGATTTCCCGCTCGGCGAGCCGCCCGGCGTGAGGCTGATAGCGCAGATGCGAGTCAATATCGCCCGCCATCGCCAGCTGCCTGAGCGCCTCGCGCAGCGCATCGCCCTGCGCCGGCAGCGAAGGGTAGTTGAAGTTAAGATCCACGACGTCGGCGGCCACCACCTGCTGGTCGACCCCATGCCCCGGCGGCAGCGAGAGGTCCCGCACGAAGGTGCCGCGCCCGGTTTCGCCACTGACCAGCCCCATCTCCTCCAGTTCACGGTAGACGCGCGTGGCGGTGGCCAGCGAGAGGCGTTCCTCGGCGGCCAGGGTACGGTGCGTCGGCAGACGGGTGCCGGCGGGCAGCTGCCCGCTGCGGATCGCCTGCGCGTATCGGTCGACAACGGCTTTGTATCGGGCTTTCATCGTGAAATGTATCTATGACAATAATTTGATTGTATCAGATTGGCCACATTACCATCGCCGTTGACGATGCTCAAGCGGGCGCAGCCCATTCAGATAACGCGAGGTTAACGTGGTAGATTCAACACTGGATAAATCGGCGCCCGGCCCCTGGTCCGGATGGCTTCATGGTTTACTGGGGGTGATCATTTTTAGCGGTTCGCTGCCCGCGACGCGGCTGGCGGTGCAGGATATGGATCCGTTGTTATTGACCTTTCTGCGCGCCTCCATCGCCGGGCTGCTTGCCGTCGCCCTGCTGGTCGGCTTTCGTCAGAAACGCCCGCGCCTGGCGCAGCTTGTGCCCCTGATCATCGTCTCATCCGGGGTGGTGATCGGCTTTCCGCTGCTCACGGCGCTGGCCCTGCAGCGCATCACCTCGGCGCATTCGATTGTGTTCATTGGCCTGCTGCCGCTGATGACCGCCCTCTTCGGCGTACTGCGCGGCGGCGAACGTCCGCGACGGGCTTTCTGGATCTTTTCGCTGCTGGGCAGCCTGCTGGTGATGGGATTCGCCCTGACGCAAAGTGCGGCGGCGTCGCTCAGCGGCGATCTGCTGATGCTGGCGGCGGTGATCGCCTGCGGCCTCGGCTATGCGGAAGGGGCAAAGCTGACCCGGGAGCTCGGCGGCTGGCAGGTGATCTGCTGGGCGCTGGTGATAGCCCTGCCGTTGATGCTCCCCGCCTCGCTGATGGTTCAGCCCGCCTCCTGGCGCGCCATATCGACCTCCTCCTGGGCCGCGCTGGGCTATGTGTCGCTCTTCAGCATGCTGATTGGTTTTATCTTCTGGTACAAAGGGCTGGCCGCGGGCGGGATCGCCGCCGTCGGCCAGCTCCAGCTATTGCAGCCGTTCTTTGGGCTTGGTCTGTCGGCGGCGCTGTTGCACGAAACCGTTAGCCCCTTGATGCTGGCGGTCACCCTCGGGGTGGTGCTGTGCGTGGTGGGCTCGCGCAAATTTGGCCGCCAGCGGGTTGGCGCAGGGAGCGGGAGCCGCGCCTGACCTGACGCGTCGCCCCGCCGGGGAGGAGGAGCGCCTACACCGGCCGGGCGTACTGGAGCATCACCTGCAGGAGCACGTTGGCCCCGGCGGCGACGTGCTCCGGCGAGGCATACTCCATTTCGTTATGGCTGATCCCGTCCTTGCAGGGAATAAAAATCATCCCAGTCGGCGCCAGGTAGCTCATATACACGGCGTCATGCCCGGCGCCGGAGACAATCGGTCGCGCCGGGTAGCCCAGCCGCTGCGCGGCATCGGCAATGGCCTGCTGGCATTCGCCATCGAACGGCGCCGCCGGATAGTGGCTCACCTGCTTCAGGGCCACCTGCAGACCGCTCTCCCGCTCAACCTCCGCGATAAACGCCCGCAGCTGGCGATCCATTTCATCCACCAGCGCATCGCTGAGATTGCGCATATCAATGGAGAAGGTGACCTCCCCGGGCACCACGTTGCGACTGTTGGGCCACACCTGCACGCTGCCGACGGTGCCGCGTCCCTCTTCGCTGCGCCCGGCAATGGCGACCACCTCCTGCATAATGCGGGTCGCCACCTGCAGGGCATCCTGACGCAGGCGCATCGGCGTGGGTCCGGCGTGCGACGCCTGGCCGGTCACCACGCAGTCGTACCAGCGGATCCCCAGCACGCCCTGCACGATACCGATGGTTTTCGCTTCATCTTCGAGAATCGGTCCCTGCTCAATGTGCGCCTCAAAATAGGCGCCGATGGGATGCTCTCCCGGGGTCTGCTCGCCGATATAGCCGATCTGCGCCAGCGCCTCGCCGACGCTGACGCCCTCTTTATCCGTGACGGCCCAGGTCTCCTCCAGCGGGAAGACCCCGGCAAAGACCCCGGAGCCCATCATCACCGGCACGAAGCGCGACCCCTCTTCGTTGGTCCAGAACACCACCTCAATCGGCGCCTCGGTGGCAATCTGCCGATCGTTGAGCGTGCGCACCACCTCCAGCGCCGCCAGCACGCCGTAGTTGCCGTCAAATTTGCCGCCGGAGGGCTGGGTGTCGATATGGCTGCCGGAGACGATGGGCGGCAGGCTGGGGTTGCGCCCTTCCCGGCGCATAAACACATTGCCGATTTTATCGATGGTGACGCTCAGCCCGGCCTCCCGCGCCCAGCCAATCACCCGGTCCCGCCCCTGGCGGTCGAGGTCGGTGAGGGTCAGACGGCGGCAGCCGCCCTTCGGCGTGGCGCCGATCTGAGCAAGGTCCATTAACGACGCCCACAGGCGGTCGCCATTGATGCGCCAGCGGGTGGTGTCGGTGGCGGGGGTAAAAAGTACATCACTGCTCATGGTGGTCTCCTGACATCAAGGTCGCCGCCAGCGCAACCGGCGGTGGGAAATAAGGCATCAGCGCCTGGCCTTCATCTGTAGAGTGTGTTGCCGTCGGTCAGACGGCCAGGGCCTGCGCGTGGGCGTCAATCGCCAGCTCGCGCCAGCGGTGACAACTCACCTTGTGGCGCTCCGCTGCGGCCTCCGTCGGCGGCAGGCTCTGCTCGCAGACCGGGCGACGGTGCGGACAGCGCTCGGCAAAGGCGCAGCCGGGGGGCAAGCGCGCCAGATCCGGCGGCGCGCCGGGAATGCAGTGCAGGGCATCGCCTTTCTTGAGCCCCTCTTTCGGCCGGCTGCCCAGCAGCACCCGGGTATAAGGATGGCGCGGGTGGCGCAGGATCTCGCTCATGGCGGCCTCCTCAACGATCCGCCCGGCGTACATCACCGCCACCCGGTCGGCAATCTCCACCGCGGCGCCGATATCGTGGGTCACAAATACGATCGACAGCCCGCGCTGCTTTTGCTGCTCGCGCAGCAGGATCAGGATCTGGATTTGCACCGTGGCGTCGAGGGCGGTGGTCGGCTCATCCGCCAGCAGCAGCTGCGGGTTACAGGAGAGCGCAAGGGCGATCATCGCCCGCTGGCGCATCCCGCCGGACATCTCGTGCGGGTAAGCCTCCAGCCGCCGTTCGGGGCTGGGAATGCGCACCTGACGCAGGGCCTCCAGCGCTCTGTCCCGGGCCGCCTGGCGCGACAGCCCTTCGTGGCGGCGCAGCCCTTCTATAATCTGCTGCCCGACGGTGTAGACCGGATCGAAGGCCAGAAGCGGCTCCTGAAAAATCATCGCGCAGCGCCCGCCGCGATAGCGCCGCAGCTGGCTGGCGTTCATCGTCAGCACCGCGTCGTCCCCCACCCGCAGGGTGCCGGAGAGCTCACTGCTCCCCGGCGGGTGCAGACGCATCAGCGCCCGCAGGGTCACGCTCTTGCCGGAACCCGACTCGCCAATCAACGCCATCACCTCCCCCTTTTGTACGTCAAAGGAGACCCCGTTGACCGCATTGATGGTCTGTCCGTCGCGGCGAAAGACGACCCGCAGGTCGCGCACATGGACAAAGGCGTTATGCGACATGGCTGACCTCCTTAAGGGGGATGCGCTGATGCCAGGGCGAGGCCGGCTGCGCCATCAGGCAGGCGCTCTGGTGCCCCTCCCCGACCGCCTCCAGCCGCGGTTTCACCTCGGCGCAGACCGCCTTCGCGTGCGGGCAGCGGGTGTGAAAGCGGCAGCCGCTCGGCGGCGCGATGGGGCTGGGGGGATCGCCGCTCAGCGGCGAGGTCAGGGTGCGGTTTTGCGGATCCATGGAGGGCATGGAGCTTAACAGCGCCCGGGTATAGGGATGGGCGGAGGCGGTAAATAGCTGCTCCGCCGGGCCGATCTCCACCACTTCGCCAAGGTACATGACGAGGATCCGATCCGACAGCCAGCGCACCACGTGCAGATCGTGGCTGATGAATACGTAGGTCAGCTCGAGGGTCCGCTTCAGCTCCTGCAGCAGCTGCAGCACCTGAGCTTCCACCGATTTATCCAGCGCCGACACCGCTTCATCAAGAATCACCAGCCGCGGCTTCATCGCCAGCGCGCGGGCGATATTCACCCGCTGCCGCTGGCCGCCGGAGAGCGCATGGGGATAGCGGTCGGCAAAGCGCGCCGGCTCAAGGCCAACGTGCGCCAGCAGATAGCGGGCGTATTCGCTGGCCTCTCTGGCGCTGACGCCGTGGACCCGCTGGCCGAAGGCGATGCTCTCCTCCATGGTCAGGCGCGGATTGAGCGAGGCATAGCTGTCCTGGAAAACCATCTGCACCTGGCGACGGTAGGCTTTCAGCGGCAGGCGCGACGAGCCGACCCCCAGCCCGTCGAAGATCAGTTCGCCGCTGTCCTGGGTGAGCAGCTGCATCAGCAGCCGGGCGGTGGTCGATTTGCCGCAACCCGACTCGCCGACCACCCCCAGGGTTTCGCCTTTCATCACCGTGAAGCTGATATCGTCCACCGCCTGGACCACCTCCCGGCCTTTGCCGCCGCGGAAGTACTTCAGCAGGTGATTGACCTTCAGCAGCGGCTGCGCCGGCCCGCCGAGGTCGATATTGGTAAAGGGTTGCATCGCTTACTCCTTAATCGCCATTGCCGCACGCAGGCGGTCCGCGAGGATATTGAACGAAATGGAGGTGATAAAAATCATCAGGCCCGGCAGGGCGGCCACCCACGGCTGGGTATAGATTGCCGTGCGCAGCGTATTGAGCATCAGCCCCCACTCGGGCTCCGGCGGCCGCACGCCGAGGCCGAGAAACGACAGGCCGGAGGCGAGGATCATGCACACCGAAATCAGTCCGGTGGAGAAGACGAAGATCGGCCCGAGCACGTTACCCAGCACCTGGACGCGGATAATGGTCAACGCGCTGGCGCCGGTGGCCCGGGCGGCATCGATATAGTCCATATGCCGTACCTGGGCGGTCACGCTCTCGGCAATCCGCGCCACCTGCGGGACAAACACCAGGGTCAGCGACAGCAGCGCATTGCCGATGCCCGCCCCCAGCGCCCCCGACAGCGCAATCGCCAGCAGGACCGAGGGAAAGGCATAGAACACATCCACGGTGCGCATGATCAGGGTATTGATTTTGCCGCCCATGTAGCCAGCGATGATCCCGATGGCGCCGCCGATAAAAAAGGCGAACACCACCGGGACAATCCCCATAAACAGCGACAGCCGGGTGCCGAGGATCAGTCGCGACAGCATGTCGCGCCCCAGCTCATCAGAGCCCAGCGGGAAGCCGTCGCTGCCGATGGGCTTCAGGCGCAGGAACATCGACGTTTGATAGGGGTCTTTGACGATAAGCCACGGCCCGAACAGCGCCAGGGCCAGCAGAACGAGAATGATCGCGCCGACGAATACCCCGCCCGGATCGCGCAGCAGGCGGCGCAGCACGCCGCGCCAGTAACCTTGCCGGGAAGCGTTGGCCGGCGCGGCCGGGACCGCTTTCGTCGTTGCCGTATCCACCATGGTCAGCTCCTCTTAATGCGCGGGTCGAGGGTGGTCTGCAGAATATCCACCAACAGGTTAAGCAATACGAAAAACAGCGCCAGCACCCAGATGGTGCCCTGCAGCAGGGGCAGGTCGCGCTGAAAAATGGCGGTGTTGAGCAGCAGCCCGGTTCCCGGCCAGGAGAAGACGGTCTCCACAAGGATCGAGCCGCCCATCAGATAGCCCACCTGCAGCCCCATCACCGCCAGCGCGGTTGGCGCGGCATTTTTCATGACGTGGACAAAGATGCGCGACTCGTTGAGCCCGCGAGCGCGCAGGCCGACGATGAACTCCTGGCTGAGGATATCGGCGACCTGCGAGCGCACGGTGCGGGCGATAATCCCGGTCGGGATCACCGACAGCGTGATGGCCGGCAGCAGCATGAACTGCAGGTGCGCCCAGTCCCATTGCCAGCCCACCTCGCCTATCGGCCCGCCGCCGGTGGCCGGCAGCAGCGCGAACTTGACGCTGCAGAGGATCACCAGCAGCATCCCCAGCCAGTAGTGCGGCACGCTGACGCCAAACACCGACAACACCGAGGCCAGACGGTCAATGACGCTGTTGCGAAAATAGCCGGCGACAAAGCCGAACAGACTGCCGAGGACGAAACCGATCGCCGTCGCCAGCAGCGCCAGGCGCAGGGAGTAGCTTACCGCGGTCATCACCTCGTCTATCACCGGGCGGCCGGTGGCGACCGACATACCGAGGTCGCCGTGCAGCGCCCGCCACAGCCAGTGGATAAACTGCAGGGGCAGCGGCTTATCAAAGCCGTAGGCCTGCATCAACGTCTGGCGCAGCGCCTCCGAGGCGTCCGGCGGCATTACCGACACCAGCGGGTCGCCAGGCGCTATCTGCACCAGCATGAAACAGATCACCGCCACCCCAAGCATGGTGGGGATAGCCAGCAGAATGCGGTATAGCAGCGTATTGATCATCGGTCGCCCCTTTCGCGATTACTCTTTTTTGCTCACCAGACTGAGGTCGATAAACCAGCTCTGCGGTTGCACCACCCCGGTCACCGCGGGCGAAATCGCGCGCGGCCCGACGTCGTGGGCGACAAACAGGAACGGCACCTGATCCACCAGCGCGGCGTGCAGCTCGCCGGCGGCTTTATTCATCGCTTCCGGGGTAAAGGCGTGCTTGACGGCGGCGGCCAGTTTTTCCGTCTCCGGAGTGGAGAAGTAGCCCCAGTTGGTCGCCACCGGCGGAAACGCTTTGGCGGTGGAGAAGCGGATCAGGCCAAAATAGGGATCGTTGACCGCGGCGCTGACGTTGATCGCGTCGATCCCTTTTGCCGAGGGATCCCGGGCGCCCAGACGCCAGTTGGTGAACAGGGTGTTCCATTCCACCACTTTGATATCCACATTGAAGAAGCAGCTCTTCAGGCTCTGCTGGATATACTCGTTCATCGGCAAGGGCTGCATCTGCCCGGAGCCGGAAGCCGAGGTCGCCACCGTGACGTGCAGCGGCTTGCCGGCGCTGTATCCGGCCTCGGTCATCAGCTGACGGGCGACGTCCGGGTCATATTTGATCTGGAAGGTGGGTTTGCCATGCCACGGGCTGTCGGCCTCGTAGACCCCGGTGGCCTCGGTCATATAGCCGCCGAGGTAGCTCTTCAGCTCGGCGCGGTTCAGACACAGGTTGGCCGCTTTACGCACCCGAATGTCCTGCCACGGGGATCCTTTTTCAAAGGAGAACTGCCAGGGCCACAGGTGCGGCTGGGTGTTGGCGTAGAGGTGAAAACCCTGAGACTTGATCTGATCGATGGCGTCTGGCGCCGGGGCTTCAATCCAGTCCACCTGCTTCGACAGCAGCGCCGCGGTGCGGGCGTTAGCCTCCGGCAAGGGGATCAGCACCACCTTATCCACCCGGGGAATGCGATCTTTATTCCAGTAGTCGGGGTTTTTCGCGAGGATCAGCTGCTGACGCGGCACCAGCTTCTCCAGTTTGAACGGGCCGCTGCCCACCGCATGGGCGGCGAAGGCGGTCCACGCCTGTTTGCTGCGCGCGGCGCTATCGCCCGCGCTGGCCGGCACCGCGTCATACTGCTTCTGCCACGCCGTGGGCGAGACAATAAACAGGTTGGTAATGTTGTACGGCAGCAGCGCGTCCGGTTCCGAGGTGGTCAGCGCCACGGTGTGATCGTCAATTTTCTCCGCGCCGGCGAGGGTCGGCATCCGCGACAGGGTGTTGCCGATCTGACCCGGGGCGTACTGTGGCGCTGCTTTATTGAGCACCTTATCCACGTTCCAGACGATGGCGTCGGCGTTCACCTCGCTCCCATCATGAAATTTCACCCCCGGACGCAGGGTGAAAATCCAGCGGCGGGTGTTCTGCGGATCGATGTGCCACTCGGTCGCCAGCCCCGGCACCAGACCGCTGGGCTTTTCCCCTTGCGACAGATCCCACTCCACCAGCGCGTCGTACAGCGGGATGCCGGTAAAGCGGTTGCCCTCATAGCCCTGATCCGGCTGGCCGAGGGTCAACGGAATATCCGCGGCGGTCATGGCGATCCGCAGCGTGGAGGCGTTGGCAGGTAAGGCGGCGCCCGCCAGGGCCAGTGCGCCGCTCACCGCCACGGCGAGACGACCGGCACGCGAAAATAACGTCGTTTTGTGCATCACATGATCCCTGTTAAATAAAGTGTCACTGATTAACAGGCAAAATGCGTACCAGCTCTGGTGCGGGCGGAAATAGGCCGAAACCGACCGATAAAATAAGAAGGACTTATATTATCACCATGATAATTATGGGAAAATAATTCAACCTTATTCTGCCGCACCGCCAGCGGGAAATATGTTGCAGAATTGCACCAGTCGCTATATCGCAAAATTTAAATAATCACGTCGCGTCACTTTTTTATGCTTCCCCCTCCCCCGCCGCGGCGTATTCTCCGCCGGGAACAATCCCTTCTATACTTCAGAGAACACATCGACCGGGAGAGACTATGCCTTTAGCCGATTTTCACCGCTCCGATCCGTTTACCCTCGGTATCGAACTGGAGCTGCAGGTGGTGAACCCGCCGGGTTACGACCTCAGCCAGGATGCCTCGACTCTGATTGCCGACGTCCAGCATGAACTGACCGTGGGAGAAGCCAAGCACGATATCACCGAGAGCATGCTGGAGATCGCCACCGGGGTGTGTCGCGACATCAGCCATGCGCAAGCCCAGCTCAGCGCCATCCAGCAGGCGGTCCAGCGCGCGGCGCTGCATCATCATCTGCAGATCTGCGGCGGCGGTTCGCACCCTTTTCATGCCTGGCAGCGCCAGCAGATCAGCGACAATCCGCGCTATGTCAAAACCGTCGAGCATTTTGGCTATCTGGCGCAGCAGGCGACGGTCTTTGGCCAGCATGTGCACGTCGGCTGCCAGAGCGGCGACGACGCCATCTATCTGCTGCACGGCCTGTCGCGCTTTGTACCGCATTTCATCGCCCTTAACGCCGCCTCGCCGTGGTTCGACAGCACCGACAGCCGCTTCACCTGTTCGCGCCTCAACCGCTTCTCCTCTTATCCCGACAACGGCCCGATGCCGTGGGTGGCCGACTGGCAGGGGTTTCGTCGCCTGTTCCGCCAGCTGAGCTACACCAGCATGATCGACAGCATGAAGGATCTGCACTGGGATATTCGCCCCAGCCCGCAGTTTGGGACCGTCGAGGTGCGGGTGATGGACACCCCCCTGACCCTTGCCCAGGCGATCCACATCGCCGGCTTTATTCAGACCCTGGCCTGCTGGCTGTTGACGGAGCGTCCTTTTAAGCACCAGCCTGACGATTATCTGCTGTACCCTTTTAACCGCTATCAGGCCTGTCGCTACGGGCTGGACGGGACTCTCACCGATGTGCGCGGCGGGGAGCAGCGCAGCATCCGCCAGGAGATCCTGCAGCTCGCCGACCGGCTGGCCCCTTTCGCCCATCAGCTGAAGGCGACGGCGGCGCTGGAGGCGGTGGTTCGCCAGGCGAAATCGTCGCACAGCGAAGCGCAGCAGATGCGCGAGTTTATCGCCAACGGCGGTTCGCTTTCCGGGCTGGTGCAAAAACACTGTGAGATTTGGGCGGCATAAGACAGCGAGGCGGGTATACTCGGCGCAGACCATAGAAAGGACCGCCCATGTTATTACGCTGCCTGCTCCCCCTGGCGCTGCTGCCCCTGGCCACCCTCGCCAGCGCCGCCTGTACCCTCACCGACCCGACGCTGACCCTGCAGAGCTATCGGGTGGATGCGCAGAAAGAGCGCATTGCGATGTACTGGCAGGATCGGCACGGCAAAGCCTGGGGTTCCCTGCGTTC
The DNA here is from genome assembly GCF_030128585.1 of Klebsiella sp. K5-204. Lineage (NCBI taxonomy): Bacteria > Pseudomonadati > Pseudomonadota > Gammaproteobacteria > Enterobacterales > Enterobacteriaceae > Klebsiella > Klebsiella sp. K5-204. The sequence continues at coordinate 395,265 of NZ_JAKUZS010000005.1, read as the reverse complement.
GCTGCTGGCGGGTATCGATGGCGATGGCCGGGTGCAGATGGCGATGAACGGCGGCATTTACGATAAGGCCTACGCGCCGCTGGGGCTGTATATCGAAGACGGCAAGCGCCTGACGCCGGTAAACCGCTCCGCCGGCGGCGGGAACTTCTTTATCCGCCCCGGCGGCGTATTCCTGGTGGAGAACGGCCGGGCGAAAATCGTGCCGCTGCCGGCGTTTAAACGCTCTCCCGCCATCCGCTATGCGGTGCAGTCCGGCCCGATGCTGATTGAAAATGGCGCTATCAACTGGCGACTGAAGCCCTCCGCCAGTTCGCGCAAACTGCGCAACGGCGTTGGCATCGATAAGCAGGGCCGGGTGGTGTTTATGCTCAGCGAGCGCGAGACCAACTTCTATGATTTTGCCTGCTATGCGCAGTCAAAGCTCGGGGTGCGGCAGATGCTTTATCTCGACGGCACCCTGTCGAAGATGTACCGCAAAGGCGGCAGCGTGCCGTGGCAGTATCATCCGTTCGTGACCATGATAACGGTGGAGAGGAAATAGCGGGCGCGTTTGGGGGCGGCCATTCCAGCCAGGAGAGTGAATAAATTAACGACAGGCCGGGCAAGGGATTGCCGCCGTGCCCGATGTCCTTGCCCGGTGGCGCTGCGCTTACCGGGCCTACAAAGTCTGCTCGCTATGGTATGGCCCCTGAAAACTACGGGCGTGCAGCGGGGCCGATTCCCCCTGACCCCGGCTCTCCCCCAGAGAAGAGGGGATCGCCCGGTCGTCGTTGTGGCGCCGCGCTTACCCCCGCCGATGCGCCCACTCGCGCATACGCTGAAACAGCACATACAGCGAAGGAATAAACAGGATGCCAACCATCGTCGCCACCAGCATCCCGCTGAACACCGTGGTGCCGATGATCCGCCGGCTCTGCGCCCCGGCGCCGGTGGCGAGCATCATCGGCATGATGCCGATAATAAACGACACCGCGGTCATCATCACCGCGCGGAAGCGGCGGGTGGCGCCCTCGCGCGCGGCGTCGACTATCGACAGCCCCTCCTCGCGCCGGCTGCGGGCGAACTCAACGATCAGAATCGCATTCTTCGCCGCCAGGGCGATCAGCAGCACCAGCCCTATCTGGACATACACATCGTTGGCATAGCCCGCCGTCCACAGCCAGACCAGCGCTCCGCCGATGGCGAACAGCACCGAGAGCATGACGCTCGCCGGCAGCGTCCAGCTTTCATACTGCGCCACCAGGAACAGCCACGCCATCGCCACCGCCGCCAGCACGATCCACACCGCCTGATTGCCGGTCTGCTGCTCCTGCCAGGAGATCCCGCTCCAGGCGTAGTCATACCCCGGCGGCAGATGGGCCTGCAAAATCTGCTCCATGGCCGCCATCGCCGTGCGGCTGCTGACCCCCTCGGCCGCTGAACCGCTCACCGACACGGACGGGAACTGGTTGTACAGCTGAATAAACGGCGCCCCCACCGTCGGCGTAATGGTGACCAGATTGCTCAGCCGCACCCGCTCGCCGTCGCGGCTGCGGACGTACAGCTCGCTAATCTGCTCAGCCCGCTCGCGCCACTGCATCTCATTTTGCATCACCACATGATAGACACGGTTGTTAAGACTGAAATCGCCGGCGCGCGTGCCGCCGAACGCCGTCTGCAGGCTGCTGAAGATCTGCGCCACCGGCACATCCAGCAGCGCCGCCCGATCGCGGTCGACCGTCAGGGTCAGCTGCGGCACGTTGCTGCTCCAGGTGGTAAATACCCGGCTCAGCTGCGGATGCTGGTTCGCCAGCTGAAGGATCTCCCGCGTCACCTGCTCCAGCTCCGCCGACGACTGACCGGCCTGCGCCAGAATGCGCAGATCAAACCCCGAGGCATTGCCCAGGCCCGGCAGGGTCGGCGGCGCGAAGGTCATGATCGTCGCCTCCGGCAGCGACAGCAGCTGGCGCTGAATATCCGCCATCACCGTATCCAGCGGCGGCCGCTGATGCCAGTCCTTGAGCATCACCGAGATAAACCCGCCGTTAGCGGCGCTGGTGCCGTTGAGAATGTTAAAGCCGGACACCTGAATCACATCCTCCACCGCCGGGTTAGCCGTCAGCAGCTTGCGCGCCTGGGCCATCACCGCTTCGGTGCGCTCCAGCGACGCCGCCTCCGGCAGCTGCACACTGGCAAACAGGTAGCCCTGATCTTCCTGCGGCAGGAAGCCTTTCGGCATCGAGGTGAAGCTGAACGCCACCAGCGCGCCCGCCGCCACCGTCGCCGCCAGCGCCAGCCACGGGCGGCGGTTCATCCACCCCACCAGCCGGCCATAGCCGTCGCGGGTGCCGTCGAGAAGACGGTTAAACGCCCGCCACACTGCCGCCGGCCGGGCGGGTCGCGGGCGCAGCAGCAGCGCGCAGAGGGCCGGGGTCAGGGTTAACGCCACCAGGCTCGACAGGGCCACCGCGGTGGAGAGCGTCACGGCAAACTGCCGATACAGCTCGCCGACGATCCCCGGGAGCAGCGCCACCGGCACAAACACCGCCAACAGCACCAGGGTCGTGGCGATCACCGGCCCGGCGATCTGCCGCAGCGCCTGGGCGGTGGCCTGCAGGCGATCCAGTCCTTCCGCCATTTTGGTTTCGACATTCTCCACCACCACAATGGCGTCATCCACCACCATCGTCAGGGCAAGAATAATCGCGAACAGGCTGAGGGTGTTGGCGCTGTAGCCCAGCAGATAGAGCACCGCAAAGGTGCCGATCAGTGACACCGGGATCGCCAGGGCCACGATCAGCGTCGCCCGCCAGCTCTGCAGGAACAGCGACACCACCACCACCACCGCCAGCAGGGTCAGCGCCAGCGAGACGCCGATCTCTTTGATCGTCGCCGCCACAAAGCGGGTGGTATCGAACTTCACCTCCCAGGTGAGATCCGCCGGAAAGCGAGTGTGCAGGCGGTTAAGCTCCGCGCGCACCGCGCTGGCGACCTGCAGGGCGTTGGCGGTAGGCGTCGGATAGATCCCCAGATAGGCCGACGCTTTACCGTTCAGCTGCGCGCCGGAGCTGTAGCTGCGGGCGCCCAGCTCGATGGTCGCCACGTCGGCGAGGCGCACCAGCTGCCCCTGCGCGCCGCGGCGGAGGATAATCTCGCCAAAGCTGGCCGCCTCGTTCAGACGCCCCAGTCCGTTGATGGTCAGCGTCTGCTGCTGGCCGTTGAACACCGGTGGGGTGCCCACCTGCCCCGCCGCCCCCTGCACATTCTGCTCGCGCAGCGCCTGGGCAACGTCATCCGTAGTGATGTTAAGGGCGTTCATGCGGTCCGGGCGCAGCCAGATGCGCATGCTGTAATCCCGGGCGCCAAACATCTGCACCTCGCCGACGCCGGGCAGGCGGGCCAGCGCCTCGCGCACCTGGGTGCTGGCGTAATTGCTGACAAACAGCGGCGACAGCGTGCCCAGCGGCGAGTAAAGGCTTACCCCCATCAGCAGGTTGCTGGCGCGCTTGCGCACCTGGACGCCATTCTGCTGCACTTCCGCCGGAAGCTGCGCCAGCGCCTGCGCCACCCGGTTTTGCACGTCGATCGCCGCCAGATCGGCATCGGTGCCTGCCGCGAAGGTGATACTCAGGCGGTACGTCCCCTCGTCCGAGCTGGTGGACTCCATATACAGCATATGATCGACGCCGTTGAGCTGGGTCTCCAGCGGGGCGGCGATGGCCTCCGCCACGTCTGACGCGCTGGCGCCCGGCCAGCTGGCGGTGACGTTCACCACCGGGGGCGTGATCGCCGGGTATTGCTCCACCGGGATCAGCTTCAGCGATACCGCGCCGACAAAGGTCAGCAGTAGCGCGATCACCATCGCAAATCGCGGACGACGGATAAAAAAGGTCAGCATCCCCTCTCCTTAGCTAGTTCAGCACCTGCACCGCGGCGCCTTCGCGCAGCCGCTGCGCGCCGTCAGTGATCACCTGCTCGCCCGCCTGCAGCCCTTTCTCGACCGCAAACTGCTGCCCCTGTTGCCCCGCAAGGGTCAGACGACGCTGCCCGGCGGTGTGGTCCGGCTTCAGCACCCAGCTGAAAAAGCCCTGCGGATCCTGCTGCACGGCGGCAGCCGGGATCATCACCCGCGACGACAGCGCTTGCGGACGGAACAGGATCGTCACGCTGCCGCCCGGCAGCAGACGGTGCTGCGGATTGGCAAACTCCGCCCGCACCGCCACGCTGCCGGTGCGGGCGTCGATCCGGTTATCGATGGAGGTCAACACGCCGTCGCGCCGTTTGCCATCCACGTCAATTTGCGCCAGCCATGCCTGCTTCAGGGCGTGGATGTCGGCATGCTGGCCGGTTTTGCTGAAAAACGCGGCTTCGTCGAGGGCAAACGACACCCGTACCGGATCGAGCTGCACGATGTCCGCCAGCACCCCGCTGGACGGGTTGACCAGCGTCCCGACGTGAAAGGCGCTGTGGCCCACCCGCCCGGTCCCCGGCGCCGCAATCCGGGTATAACCGAGCACAATCTGCTGAGCCTCGACGCGGGCTTTCGCCTGCTGCACGGCGGCGGCGGCGACGTCGCGCTGCATCCGGGCCGTGTCGAGGTCGTTGCGGCTGATGGAGTGGTTGTTGATGAGCCGCTCATAGCGAGTGAGCAGCTGCTGCGACTGGCGTAGCGAGGCTTCGGCGCTTTTCAGCTCGGCCTGCGCCAGGGCCAGCGCCGCGCGGGGCTGCGCGTCGTCGAGGGTAAACAGCAGGTCGCCCTCGGTCACATACTGCCCGTCCTGGAAGTGGCGCTGAACAATCACCCCTTCGGTGCGCGCGCGAATGTCGACGGCGCGGATCGCCTCGACCCGCCCGGGGATGGCGCGTTCTTCAGCGTGAGGAGCCCGTTCTACCGTGGCGACGCGGACCGGCACCGCCGGCGCGGCGGTCGCCGTCAGGGCGCTGCCGCCCAGGACGCAGGCCAGCAGCGCAAAGCGAAAGGTGTTAATCATAGAGGATCCTTGCGAAAGTAACGCGCGCCTGCAGCCAGGCGCGCGAGATCGATCAGGCCGTTTTGCGGAACCGGCGCGTCAGACGCTTCTCGACTTCCACCACCAGGAACATGGCGATGCCGATGACCAGGGTGACAAACCAGTAGCGCAGCGGCAGCGCTTCCGTGCCAAACATGCTCTGCATCAGCGGGACATAGATAATCACCAGCTGCATCAGCAGCAGGACACCGGTCACCAGCCAGATGCCTTTATTGCGCAGCAGGCCCATGCTCAGGGAGAAGCTGTCGCTGCTGCGGCAGTTGATCATGTAGACCCACTGCGCCGTCACCAGCATCTGCAGCAGCACGGTGCGGATAAACTCCGGACTGTGGCCGCGCGGCGCCAGCCAGGCCTCAAGGATAAAGGCGGCGATCGCGATCATCGACCCGACGAAAGCCACCCGCCACACGGCGAAACCATCCATCACGTGCTGGCCGGTTTTACGCGGCGGGCGGTTCATCACGTTGCGCTCCGCGGCCTCAAAGGCCAGGCCGAAGGAGAGCGTCGCCGACGTCGCCATGTTCATCCACAGGATCAGCACCGGGGTCAGCGGAATCATGTTCCCCGCCAGCAGGGCGATGATGATCAGCAGCCCCTGCGCCAGGTTGGTCGGCATGATGAAGAGGATGGTCTTCTTCAGGTTGTCATAGACCCGACGGCCCTCTTTCACCGAGCTGGCGATGGTGGCGAAGTTATCATCGGTCAACACCATGTCAGCCGCCTCTTTGGTGACTTCAGTGCCTTTGATGCCCATGGCGATACCCACGTCGGCCTGGCGCAGCGCCGGCGCGTCGTTGACGCCGTCGCCGGTCATGCCGACCACTTCGCCGTTATCCTGCAGGGCTTTCACCAGGCGCAGCTTATGCTCCGGGCTGGTGCGGGCAAAGATGTCGTACTCCACCGCCGCCTTCGCCAGCGCCGCATCGTCCATGTGCTCCAGCTGGTAGCCGGTCATGGCCTGGCTGCTGTTGGTGATCCCCAGCATCTGGCCGATGCTCATCGCCGTCTGCGGGTGGTCGCCGGTGATCATCTTCACGCGGATGCCGGCGGTCTGGCAGGCGTGGATAGCGTCAATCGCTTCCGGACGCGGGGGATCCATCATCCCGGCGATGCCGAGGAAAATCAGTCCCTCCTGCAGGTCCTCATGGTTCAGCGTGGTGGCATCAACGCTGGCCGGCTTACAGGCCGCCGCCACCATGCGCAGCCCCTGACGGGCGAAGCGCGCCATCTCCTCTTCCCAGTACTGCGCCTCGAAGGGCACCGCGCCCTGGCGGGTCATCTGCTCGCGGCACATGGCGAAGATGACGTCCGGCGCACCGGTGATCAGCACCCGGGCGTCGCCATCGATGTGCTGCAGCGTGGACATATATTTGTACTGCGAGTCAAAAGGGATCTTGGCCACCAGACGGGCCTCCACCGCCGGGAGCTGCGCTTTCGCCGCCAGCACCTTCAGCGCCCCTTCGGTTGGCCCGCCGGTGATCCCCCACAGGCCGCGCTCATCCTGGGTAAGCTGGCTGTCGTTGCACAGGTCGATGGTGCGCAGCCAGGTCTCCAGCACGGTACCCGGCTGAACCTGCACGGGCTCATCGCTCCCCTCAAGGAAGATCCGCCCCTGCGGCTCATAGCTGTCGCCTTCCACCCGGTAGCAGCAGTCGGCGGTGATGATCGCCTTGACGGTCATTTCGTTCATCGTCAGGGTGCCGGTTTTATCCGAGCAGACCACGGTCATGGCGCCAAGGGTTTCCACGGTCGGCAGCTTACGGATAATCGCCCGCTTGCGCGCCATCGTCTGCACGCCGAGCGACAGAATAATCGAGATGATCGCCGGCAGTCCCTCCGGTACCGCAGCCACCGCCAGGCTAATCAGCGACAGCAGCAGTTCGCCCATCGGGATATCCCGCAACGCGAGGCTGAAAATAAACAGCGCCACCATCATGGCGAGGATAATGACGAAAATCGCTTTGCCGAGCTTATCCATCTGCACCAGCAGCGGGGTGCGGTGCTTCTCAATGCCCGCCATCATCTGGTTGATATGGCCGAGTTCGGTCTGCGCGCCGGTGGCGGTCACCACGCCGACGCCGCCGCCGGCGCTGACGGTGGTCCCGGAGAAGACCATGTTCACCCGGTCGCCCAGCGGCAGGTCGCCCTCCAGCGCGTCGGTGATTTTATCCACCACCGTCGACTCGCCGGTGAGGATCGCCTCTTCCACCCGCAGGTTGTGCGTTTCAATCAGCCGCATGTCCGCCGGCACGCGGTCGCCGGCGCGCAGGATAACGATATCCCCCGGCACCAGGTCGCGCGTCGGGATAGTCTCATGTTTGCCGTTACGCTGGACGCGGGCATCGCTGGAGAGCATGTTGCGGATCCCCTGCAGGGATTTTTCGGCGTTGCTCTCCTGGATATGGCCGATCAGGGCGTTAATCACCGTCACGCCAAGGATCACCAGGGTATCGACCCAGTGCCCCATGATGGCGGTCAGCGCCGCGGCGGCCAGCAGCACATAAATCAGTACGTCGTTAAAGTGGGCGAGAAAGCGCAGCCAGGCCGGTTTTCCCTTCTTTTCCGGCAGCGCGTTCGGCCCGCAGGTATTCAGGCGCTCGGCGGCGTCTGCGGAACTTAACCCAGCGGCCTGGCTTTTGGTTTGCGCCAGCACTGCGTCAACGGTCTGCTGCCAGACCTGCCGTGGCGCGGTGTCGCCCGAGGGCGTCGTAAACTTTGGGTTATTCATCTTGGTCAAATTACATTTTCCTTATAAATTCCGTGAGTCGGAAAGCCTGAAATCATTCCTGGCCAATGCAATAAAAGGTGGCGAAAAAGCCGATAAAAATGTGAACCATTACAAGCCTAAATTTTTCGCAAAATAAAAAATATGTGGTAAGTTAATTCCACGAACCAACTATTACAGAATATTAATAAACCAAAACTAAACGAGGTCAAATATGTTTGGAATCTACCGCGGACGCCGTCTGGCGCTGTACATCCTGCTGGCCATCATCGCTGCTACGCTGGTGGGGTATAGCACTTATAGTTTTGTAAAAGCGCTGGCATAATAATGACGTTAATTTACAAGCAACGGGTTTTAATTTAATTACAAATTATTTCAGATTAATTAACATGAGAATAAAAGGCAGGCAATAATATTAAACAGAGGCGCATTAAGGCGAGTAAAATACAAAGCATATTGCGTTAGGTGTTATTTTGCCGGACAATATGTTTTTTAACTGATGATTAACATGACATGAAACATCCGCTGGAAACGCTCCTCTCCGCCGCCGGGATCTTACTGCTGGCCCTGCTCTCTTGTCTGCTGTTGCCCGCGCCGTCGCTGGGCCTGACGCTGGCGCAAAAGCTGGTTGAGACATTCCATATGATGGATCTCAACCAGCTTTATACCGTGCTGTTTTGTCTGTGGTTCCTGGCGCTGGGCGCCATTGAGTATCTGGTGCTGCGCTGGGTGTGGCGTCGCTGGTTTTCCCTCGAACGCTAAATCAGGAAGGGCGCGCCTCAGTGGGCGCGGCTGTGGTTCTCTTTACGGTAGGCGCCCGGCGGCAGATTGAAGGTCCGGGTGAAGACGCGGGTAAAGGTCTGCTGTGAATCGAAGCCATACTTCAGGCAGATATCGTAGACCCGCTGATCGGTGTCGCGCAGATCGCGGGCGGCCAGCAGCAGCTTCCTTTCGCGTATATAGCGCCCCAAGCTCTCCCCTTTATACTGTAAAAACAGCCGTTGCAGATGCCATTTCGAATACCCGGCATGGCGAGCGATATCATCAATACGCAGCGGTTGATGCAGGTTGTCATCAATCCACTCGACGATAGTGTCAATCACCTGAGCGGAAATCGTCATATGCTCTCTCCTCTGATACTGCACTGGCGCTTAGCGCCACCAGGCGTTAAATGATTGCGTCTTATCGGCGACCCACACCGGCTCGCCCTGCACAGGCGTCAGCAGACGCCAGGCCCTTCCTTCGCTGGCAGCCGCCAGCCGTTGATACGGTTCATCCCAGCTATGTTTCGCCAAAACGAATCGTCCTGCATGCCCAGGCAGCACCGTGCGAGCGCGCAGGTCATCGGCAGCCTGAGCCGTTTCATCCGGCATCATGTGGATATATTTCCAGTCCTGGTCATACTGTCCGTTCTCCATGATCGCCAGATCGATCGGACCGAACTCATCGCCTATCGCTTTAAAGTGCGGCCCATACCCGCTGTCGCCGCTGTAGTAAATCTTTTGCTGCGGGGTAACGAACAGAAAACTGGCCCACAGCGTCTGGTTGCGCTTCAGCCCACGGCCGGAAAAGTGCCGCGCCGGCAGGACGTGGACGGTGAGCTCATCGCTAACCGGAATCGCCTGCTGCCAGTCCGCTTCGGTAATCAGCGCCCCGTCCATTCCCCAGTAGCGCAGGTGCGACCCAACCCCCAGCGGCGTAATGACCCGCTTAATTTTCGGCAGCAGAGCGCGGATGGTGGCGTAATCCAGATGGTCGTAGTGATCGTGGGAGACGATCAGCAGATCGATCTCCGGCATCCCTTCCGCCCGCCACGGATAATCGCCGGGGAAGGCTTTATTGATAAAGGAGAACGGCGCCGCGTAATCGCTGAACACCGGGTCGATCAGGATGCGTTTTCCCGCCAACTGCAGATACCAGGAAGAGTGGCCGAGCCAGACCATCACGTCCTGCCCGAGGGGCAGCGTCGCCAGATCGGTTTTCACCAGCGGCAGCGGCTGCGCGGGACGGGCGTTTTCCCGTTTGGTCATCAAAAAATCCCACCACGCCGCCAACATATTTTTCTGCCCGGTGAATCCCGGCGTGGGCAGTTGGTTATGGAACTGGCCGTCCCGGTAGTGGGGAGACGCTTCCACCTGGCTAAGCTGTGCCCCCTGCGGCGCCTTACCAAAACCGGCATTGAGGACAAACGGCAGTGTCGTTGCTGCTGCGAGTAACATGATGGCGACCACGCTGAAAGTGACACGGTTCATATCCTGACCAGACAAAAGCCCCCATCCCGGAGGCTTTATGATATAACTTGATTATGAGTGAGTACGCACTCATTATTAGGAATGTGATGAAAGTCGTCAAGACGATTTTCAATTTTTGCGTTCCGCCGTTGCAGCGACCTGGTCAGACGTGCAAAGATCGGCGGTTTGTTTAAACCTGCGTGAGGAAAAATGTAGTGGCTCGTCCAAAGAGTGAAGATAAAAAGCAAGCGTTACTGGAAGCTGCCGCCGCGGCTTTCGCCCAGTCCGGCATCGCCGCCTCAACGTCGGCCATCGCCCGCAGCGCCGGGGTTGCCGAGGGGACGCTGTTTCGCTATTTCGCCACCAAGGATGAGTTGCTCAACGAACTGTACCTCGCCATTAAGCTGCGCCTGGTGCGGATGATGATCGCCGGGCTGGATCCGGACGAAAAGCGCCCGAAAGAGAACGCGCGCAATATCTGGAACAGCTATATCGACTGGGGCGTGCGCAACCCGATGGAGCACAAGGCGATCCGCCGGATGGCGCTCAGCGAGCGCATCACGGACGAAACCCGCCGCCAGGTGAAAGAGAGCTTTCCGGAGCTCAACGAAATGTGCCAGCTGTCGGTGAAAGAGATCTTCCTCAGCGAAGCGTATCGCGCCTTTGGCGATGCCCTGTTTCTGTCACTGGCGGAGACCACTATCGAATTCGCCAGCCACGATCCGCAGCGCGCCCGGGAGATTATCGCCCTCGGCTTTGAAGCCATGTGGAACGCCCTGCATGAGGCGGACGCCAAATGACGCCGGAAACGCTGCACCCCTGCGCCCACCGTATCGCCCTGACCTACCCGTTTACCGAGCACTGCTGGCCCTTTGGGCCGGAGTACGACGTGTTTAAGGTCGACGGCCGCATCTTTATGATCACCATGACCATTCGCGGCCGGGCGCTGGTCAACCTCAAGGCCGAGCCGCAGAAGTCGCTGCTCAATCAGGAAATTTATCGCAGTATCGAACCGGGCTACCATATGAACAAGAAACACTGGATCACGGTGGTGCCGGGGGACGATATCAGCGAGGATCTGCTGGCCGAGCTGATTGACGACTCATGGCATCAGGTGGTGAACAAGCTGAGCAAAAAGGCCCAACAGCGCCTGCGTCCGCGCTGATTTTCAGCCAAACGCGATAAGTGTTATCGCATTTTTCACCCTTATCATTTGGCGATCTTCGCTGTACTCTTCCTCTCCTGAACGCACCGGTAAGGTGCTGTAAACTGTGAGGAAGAGTTATGGATATCGTATCGGTCGCTTTGAAGCGCTATTCCACTAAGGCCTTTGACGCCACGAAAAAGCTGACTGCCGGGGAAGCGGAACAGCTGAAAACGCTGCTGCAGTACAGCCCGTCTAGCACCAACTCCCAGCCGTGGCACTTTATCGTCGCCAGCACCGATGAAGGGAAAGCCCGCGTGGCGAAAGCCGCCAGCGGTACCTACGTGTTCAACGAACGTAAAATTCTCGACGCCTCGCACGTGGTGGTGTTCTGCGCGAAAACCGCGATGGACGACGCCTGGCTGCAGCGCGTCGTGGATCAGGAAGAGGCCGATGGCCGTTTCGCCACCCCGGACGCAAAAGCCGCTAACCACAAGGGTCGCACTTTCTTTGCCGATATGCACCGCAAAGAGCTGAAGGATGACGATCAGTGGATGGCGAAGCAGGTGTATCTCAACGTCGGCAATTTCCTGCTGGGCGTAGCGGCGATGGGTCTCGACGCCGTGCCGATTGAAGGGGTTGATTTTGCGATCCTCGATGAGGAATTTGACCTGAAAGCCCAGGGCTACACCAGCCTGGTGGTGGTCCCGGTCGGCCATCATAGCGTTGAAGACTTTAACGCCTCCCTGCCGAAGTCGCGTCTGCCGCAGTCGACGACGATTACCGAGATTTAATTCCCTTCTGCCGGGAACGCCCGGGCCATGGCGCAGCAGCGTCTCGCCCGGGACTTTCTTCCCCCACTCTTTCCCCCTCTTTTTCTGCCGTTTGTGCCAGGTTTCCGGCGCTAATAAGCCCGCTTGTGCCAGGAATAACGCCTTTAGTGTGAACCAGCCGCTTTAATTAATTGATAAATAATATTTTTTATTTCTGGCACGCCCTTTGCTCTTAACAGATACCGCTATCTGGATGAAGGAGAAACCGGGTGAAACATATCTATGTGGCCAGCCACGGCCATTTTGCTCGCGGACTGGTGAACAGTTTGTCGCTGCTGATTGGCGACGAACACGGCGTTATCCCGGTCTGCGCCTATGACGAAGATATCGTGACCACCGAACAGCTGGAGCAAACCCTGGAGCATCTCATCGTCCAGGCGAATGGTGATGAAGTGGTGATCTTTACCGACCTGCTTGGCGGCAGTATCAACAATAGCGCCGTGAGCGTCTTGATGCGTCATCGTAACGTTTTCGTGGTCGCCGGCATCAATCTGACTCTGCTGCTGGAGTTTCTGCTGTGCGAAGAAGCCACTACCGAGTCCGCGATTGTCTACGCCACCAGCGCGGCGCGTGAATCCATTGTTTTCATCAACCCTCTACTAACACAACCATCCTCTGACCCACAGGGAGAATCTCATGATTAAACTCGTGCGCATTGATTATCGGCTGCTGCACGGCCAGGTGGTTTTTGCCTGGACCCGAGCGCTGGATATCGATCATATCATCGTCGCTAACGCCAAAGCCGCGGCGGATGCCTTCATTACGATGTCGCTTAACCTGGCCAAGCCGGCGGGCGTCACGCTGGACATCGCCACCGTTGAACAGGCGGCGGAAAAGCTTAACGGCGGCAAGTTGGATCATAAAAAAGTCATGGTGGTCCTTGGCAATACTGCTGAAACCCTCGCGCTGGTAGAAAAAGTCCCGGGAATTAGCGCAATTAATTACGGCGGTCTGCCACAGAAGGAAGGGGCAAGACAATTCGGCAAGGCCATCTATCTGACCGAAGAGGAAATCGCCCATAGCAGAGCGCTAAAAGAAAAAGGCATTCGGCTGGAGATGCGTCAGGTACCCGCCCACTCGGCTGAACTCCTTAACGACCAACTTTAACTTCGGAGGTCACTATGTTGCTCACCGCAACGTTACTCGGACTGATTGCCGCACTGGGGATCCTCGATGGCCGCCTGCTTGGGGTATCGATGATCGACCGGCCGCTGGTGATGTGCGCCCTCACCGGTCTGGTCTGCGGCAATCTGCATGAGGGGATTCTGATTGGCGCTACGCTGGAGCTTATTTTTCTCGGCAACGTCGCCATCGGCGCCGCGCACCCACCCGATATCGTGACCGGCTCCGTACTGGCGACCGCGTTTTCGATCATGTCCGGCCGCGGTCCGGAGGCTGCGCTTACCATTGCCATCCCCGTCTCAATGCTGGCGCAAACGCTGGGCATCCTGGTGCGCGTGGTGAACGCCCGCTTCGGTCATCTGGCGGACCGCTATGCGGCGCAAGGTAATACCCGGATGGTCGGCCTGATGCACCTCGCCGGTCCGACGCTACTCTATTTTTTAAACGGATTTCTACCGGTTTTTTTCGCCATCCTGCTCGGCTCTTCGGCGGTTAGCTGGTTCCTTGAGGCGATTCCGCCGGTGATCACCAACGGATTGATCGTCGCCAGTAAGATCTTGCCAGCGCTCGGTTTCGCCCTGCTGATCAGCATGATGCTCAGCAGCAAACTGATGCCGTACCTCGGTCTGGGATTTTTGATAGCGGCATATACCAAACTGGATATCATCGCCATCGCGCTATTCGCCGTGGTGTTGGCTTTTATCATCAGCCAGTTTCTTAATCTTAAGCAGCAGGAGAGCTAATCATGAGTGAAATGACGCAGACCCTGTCAGGCGCCGCCCAGCCGCAAAGCGATGACGCAAGCCGGGTCACCGCTCGGGATTTACGCAGCGTGTTCTGGCGCTCCTTTACGCTGCAGGGCTCGTGGAACTACGAGCGCCAGCAGCATATGGGCTACGCCTTCGCAATGTCGCCGGCCCTGAAGCGCATCTATCAGGACCCGACGGAACTGGGGCGCGCCCTGCAGCGCCATCTGGTGCTGTTTAATACTACGCCGCACCTCTCCACCTTTATCTTCGGCTTGTCGATCGCTATGGAAGAGGAGAATCAACGCAATCCCGAATTTAATGAAGAATCAATAAACGCGATTAAAACCAGCCTGATGGGGCCTCTGGCGGGTATCGGTGACTCCATATTCTGGGGGTCATTGAAGGTGATTGCCGCCGGGATGGGGATTTATTTCGCCCAGCAGGGCAGCCTCCTGGGACCAATAATGGCGTTGTTAGTTTATAACCTACCGCATCTGTTGTGCCGCTGGTATGGGCTGAAGCTCGGCTATCGGGCTGGCACCACCTGGCTGATGCGGATTTACCAAAGCGGACTCATGGATCGGGTCACCTATATCGCGTCAATCGTTGGCCTGATGGTCGTCGGCGCGATGACCGCCAGTATGATAGATATCACCACCCCGCTCAGCTTCACTGCCGGGCAGACGACCATGAAGGCGCAGGAGTTTATCGACAAAATACTTCCTTCTCTGCTGCCTCTGCTTTTCACCCTTGGGATGTACAAGCTGATCCGTAAGGGAGTCAACATCAACTGGATCCTGTTAGGCACCATCGCGTTTGGCATGGCGGCCAGCGCGTTAGGCCTGCTTTAAAAAGAGGAATATTACCCATGCACGTAGAAGACTATATGAATGAAACCCCCGCTCGCCTGCTCGCTATGCTAACGCAGACGCGGGAAGATCTCTGGCAAGCGGCGAAAGCGCTGGCGGATCGCGGGATCTCTCGAATCATCCTGACCGGTTCCGGTACGTCTTACCACGGCGCGCTGACCGCGCGGTCGTTTATGCAGCAGTGGTGCGGCATCCCGGTCGATGTGTACTGGCCCTTCCTGCTGGACGAGACGGCTCTATCCCTCAGCGACAAAGCGCTGGTCATCGGCATTTCTCAGGGAGGCGGTAGCCTCTCTACTCTCGCCGCAATGGAGCGCGCCCGGGCAGCCGGGCACCTTACCGCTTCCATGGCCGGGGAAGCGCCAGCTGCCATCGACCAGGCGGCAGATTTGATCCTGACGGTCCCCTGTGGAGAAGAGCGCGCCGGCGCCAAAACCAAAGGGTATCACTGCACCATACTCAACCTGATACTGCTTGCGCTTGCCGTCGCCAGTCGCCAGCAGCGCCTGAGCGATGAGGAGCGCAAGGCGCTACTCGTCCGCATGGAGAGGACGTTCAATCATTTGCCGACGCTCATTGAGGCCTCGCAGGCGTGGGTTCTCAATCACGCCCGGCCGCTTATCGACAGCGCGGACATTCGCCTGACCGGTCCGGCAGGGCTGTTTGGCACCGTTCAGGAAGGTGCGCTAAAGATGCTTGAAACGCTACGCTGTCCGGTTGCCGGTTACGAATTTGAGGAGTTCATCCACGGGATCTATAACGCCTTCGACGAACGCTCTACCCTGATCATGCTCGATCCGTTTCCCGATGAGCGTCAGGATCGCCTGGCGGAAATACTTGGCGGCTGGACTCAGCATATTTATCGCATTGGTCCACAAGTCGAAAATAACGGCAAAAATATGCCCTTCGCATTTATTAACGATCCCGACTTTGCGATCTTTGAATATATTATTCCGTTACAAATGGTTTGTGCCCGACTGCCGCCAGTGAAGGGCATCGATCCCGCAATACCGAAGGATCCGCAGTTCCACCAGAAAATGAAAAGTAAACAACCCAATTAATTGACGCATAGTAAAAGTTATCCGCTATTCAGCGGAGGACCCGTTACATCCCAAGGAGACCAATATGTCTATAGCTCATAAAAACGCACATACTATTATTCGCGATATTTTATCTAAGCAGCACATTGAGCGGGTATGGTTTGTCGGCTGCGGTGGTTCATTAACCGGTTTCTGGCCGGGGAAATATTTTCTCGATTGTGAAGCGAAAAAGCTGGCCGTCGGCTATGTGACCAGTAATGAATTTGTCCACGCGACGCCGAACGCGTTAGGTAAAAACAGCGTAGTGATCCTCGCCTCGCAGCAGGGCAACACCGCTGAAACGGTGGAAGCCGCCCGCATCGCGCGTCAGAAAGGCGCCGCCACTATTGGACTGGTATATACCCCCGGCACGCCGCTGTGCGAACACAGCGATTACACTATTGAATACTGCTGGGCGCGCTATCCCGAAACCGTCGATCCGACGCAGCAAAAAGCGGCATACAGCCTGTGGCTGGCGCTGGAAATGCTTGCGCAAACTGAGGGATACGCCCATTACGATGAGATGGTCAGCGCCTTTGCCAGTTTTGAATCCGTGGTACGCGGCGCTCAGCAGCAGGTTCAGGCGGATGCGCGCCATTTTGCCGAAGCCTGGAAGAGCGAAAAGGTCATCTACATGATGGGCAGCGGCCCCTCATTCGGCGCCGCGCATCAGGAATCCATCTGTATTCTGCTCGAGATGCAGTGGATTAACTCCGCCAGCATCCACAGCGGCGAGTATTTCCACGGCCCCTTTGAGATTACCGAAGCGGGAACGCCGTTTATTTTATTAAAAAGCAGCGGCCGCACCCGCCCGCTGGATGACCGCGCGATCCGCTTTATCGAACGTTACCAGGGAAAACTGCAGATTATTGACGTGGAAAAGGTGGGAATCGACACACTGCACGCCAGCGTGCGCGAATATTTCTGCGGCCTGCTGCACAACTGCGTACTGGATGTTTACAACCTGGCGCTGGCCACCGCCCGCAACCACCCGCTGACCACCCGCCGCTATATGTGGAAAGTCGAATATTGATTCGCTAACCGCCTGCCAGCCCCGGCGTAATTCTCCGGGGCTGCGTTGAGGATTACCAGCTAAAACCTTCAATACGTAATTCAAAAATATCGTGAATATAGCCAATTTCCGCTACCGGCAGCGCCACGTTATAGAGTATTTTTAGGCGCTGGAACGAGTGATTGACCATGGCAATAAATTCGCCATGCTGGCGGGTAAATTGCTCAAGATCTTTATAATGGCTAATTTCATTACGCATTACCAGACGCTCAATCATACAGCTGAGATGCACATATAAACTGATAATTAAGTTATTATTAAAATGAAAACCAAGCGTATTTTGCCACTCAGCGATAATGGTTTCGATATGACCCATGGTTTTTCCGGCATTCAGTATCGTCAGAGAGTTGACAACGTTATGCAGCGAAAACTCACGTACCATATTTTTATTAATCAGCGCAATTTGCTTTTCATTAAGATAGCCGCTTAAGAGCTGACTCAGATGTCGATGCCCCTGCTCGCCAAGTAGTTCCTCAATGCCAACCCAGGGCACTCCGGCCAGCTGCGGGTCGTGGGTACCCACGACCGCAATAACTTCATACTGGTGGAGCAACGATACCGCCGTACGACTGTTTTTTAAGCGCGTATACTCGCAGGCGATGATGTTAATATCAAAATCGTTGAGCAGGCTCTTCTCCATCAGATTTTTAAATTTAAATGCGGTACCGATACCTGTAATACAGGTCACCAGCAGCGCACGCTCTTTTTTTTCTGCGGGCCAGAACACATCCCAACGCGACTGATTAAGCGGCACGATCTCTTCGGCGATTTGTTCGATGTTTTTTTCCAGCGCGATCTCGCTGGCAACATTCAGCGCCATGCGGGTCGTGACGTTATCCACCACCACCAGCGGGCCGTTAATCACCGACAAAAGCGCATCGGCAATCTCCTTTGTGTAGCCCATATCAATAAGCACCATCACACCCGCACGCGTGTCCGTATGCTGGAGATAATCAACCACGGCGCGACTGACGTCGCTGAATGCCACCTCCATCGGCATATCCATGGCCTGGTAGATCTTCTCGCCAATCAGGCGGTTGGCAACGCCGGCAATGCTGCTGGCGGTCGAATAACCGTGGGCGATTATCAGCGCTTTCACTTTTCCGCCGCTGGTCGCATCGATAGCATTACTGACAACGGCGGTAATCGCCAGACGGTCAAGCGTATCGATGAGCAGATCGTATTTGTTATTGACGACATCCAGTAGTTTCCCCGCGATACGCTGCGCCAGCCCCGCTGAGGACTCCAGCCAGCGCTGCATCACCAGACGCGCGGGCTCGGCAACGCTGCGCGGCGCCAGAGGAAGGCTGGTCAGGTAGCGGCCAGTAAGATAGGCGAATTCGGCATTCAGCTGGAGATCGTAATTGGCGGCGATCGCCTTGCCCACATCCTCAATAAAGCGCAGCCGCTTGTCCTGAAGAGAGACCGCGCTCTCCTGATTCATCAACGCATCGAGATAGAGCGTCACGTTTTGATAAATGAGCTTTTCAAAGGTCCGCACGCTAATATTATCCTGAGCCAACTCCTCGCACAGGCTACAAATATTTTCCGTTAGCCGTTGGTATTCATGGTGACGACCAGAAAAAAGAGGCTGCGCATCGCCATCGCGGTAAATCATCACCCGCTCGCTATTTTGCTGAAGGGAAAAAGGCGCATCCGCCAGTAATCGGTCGGGCAGCAAACCCGCTTTTATGTGTAAAAGACCGCTATCACGTTCGCCAAATGTCCAGGCGCTGGCGCAAATATTGCGAATCAAATTTTCCAGCCCACCGACATTTCCTTCAAGCGTTTCACGCATTAGCTGGCTGACGATTTCGCCATCCAGCGCAAGATCGTGGTTCAAACGCTGGGCTTCACGGCGGAAAAAGTGGTGGATAAACGCCAGCCGCTCGAATTGGCCGCGTTCAGCGATCGGCAGAATTTTTACAATCACCGGAATACGGCGAATAAAGGTCGCCAGGAAGTGTTTTTCCAGATCCTCGGTTGACGCAAAAATTAGCCGCACCGTCGCGCTGCGCTCGTCGGTGCTCTCCCCCAGCCGGCGCCAGCTACCGTTATCCATAAAATGAAACAGCTTTTCCTGACCTTCGGGCGGCAGCCGATGAACCTCATCGATAAACAACACCCCGCCGTTGCTGGTCTCGATAAGACCAGGAACGGCTTTATCGGCGCCGGTAAAGGCCCCCTTCGCATGACCAAATAACTTCGAGGTCAGTAGTTCTGGATTATTCGCGTACTCGGCGCAGTTAAATACGGTAAAAGGCGCATCGGCAGGTAAAATACCTTCATCTATTGCGTAGTGCCAGAGCTGGCGAGCTAGAAAACTTTTCCCGGTGCCAGTAGGGCCCCGCAGCAGCAGCGGCAGACCTGCGCCAGGGTAGCTGATGGCAGCCTTGCACTGGCGCAATGCTTCCTGCAGGCTGCCCTGCGCGCCAATCAGCTGCGCCAGACTATCCTGACGCTCCGCGCACAGCGCCTGAATGGAGGCGTATTCGCCGTGCCGAACCGCCAGCCGGTGATGATCGCGCAGAACGGTAACGGGTAAAAACAGCACCGGGCGACCGTTCACTTTGACCACCCGCTGCTCGCGATGAAGATTATTCAGATGATGGCTGATGATGCTGCGTTTTTGCTTCAAGCTATCGGCGATGGCCATAGCGTTAAACTCGCCCAGCGCTTCCGCCGTCAGCGCTCGCCCGGCGATCCGCTGTTCTAGCTGGCGAAAAATCGACTCCTTGTTCATCTCGCTCCCCTGTCAAAAGCGTAAAATTCGCTTATACGACAATTCGTGCAGGACGTCGCTGCCGCCAGCCACACTTCTTTAAAAGCGCTTAATTTTTCATGGTTTAACGTTCCCCGCGTGCCAGATGCGCTCGGCATAGCGGCCAATCACCGCCAGCGAGACGGCAAGGATCAGGAAAAACAGCACCTTGTGCATCCCGTTCCAGAAAAATTCAAAGAAGCGGGTATAGAGATTGATCGCCAGGAAGGTTAACCCAAAGCCGCGCAGCATTGCGTCATCGGTTTTCAGACTGATAAAAATGCAGACGCCGGCCGCCGCGGCAAACAGCAGCCCCCACGGCAGGAGTCGCGCCTGGCTTACGTTGTACCAGCTGTCAGCGTCGTAATTGCCGAAAATCGACAGGATCCACAGCGCAATAAACAGATACGTGAGGCCCATCGCCTTGCTGACGGTAAACAGCTGCCGCTGGCGAAGCAGGGACTGCGCGCCGTAGCAGAGCGCCAGCAGCGCGCCGCCGAACAGGACGAAGCGAATCGGGTAGTTCATGCCCAGCCAGTAGGCGCCCCACCCCGAGACATAGCCGGTTTCCGCGCCAAACCAGTTGCCCAGCGCCAGCAGAAAAAAGAGCCACACCAGCCCGGAGCGGGCAGCATAGCTGATAGCGCCGTAAATCACGCATCCGGCCAGAAACAGCGGCGCGATATGGCCGCTGCCGTTATCCAGCCGTTCGCCAAGCTGCCATAGCGCCACCGCGGTAAAGACAACGCCCAGAAACAAAATCGCCTCGGTGCTGTAGTGCCACTGCGTTTCCCGCCGCTGGCGGCGAAAACCCCAGGCGTAGCAGGCGACAGCCAGCAGCGCAGGCAGCAGGATCCGCGTCAGCGCCGAGCGGCTGAACAGGCTCAGCAGCCACGCCACCAGTTCATTGTCGGCGAACAGACTGCCCAGAGCAATCAGCACACACGCCAGCGCGGTCCAGAAGGCATAGCGGCTCAGGCGCCGCCAGTCAAAGGGGGAGACGCGCAGCGTTTGCGCCAGCCGCTGGCTGTCTGCCGGGGTTAACTCCCCGCTGGCCTGCCAGGCGTTCAGCGTGCGCTGAATAATGCGCTGCTCTTTTCGGGTTACGTTCATAGGCATTCCTTGAGACTGATGACAAACCTGTTTTCGCTAATGTGCTCGCCTTTCTGCGGGTGGCAGTTGCGCCTGACCCGACCTACCTAACCATTTATATATCAGATTGTTACCCAGCAACCTGGGCCCGCGTAAGCGCAGCGCCGCCGGGCATGATATCAGGCTCGATACCCGTCATATTGCCGGGTGGCGGCTGCGCCTGACCCGGCCTACGGTCCCAAATCACCGCCGGGCCTGGGGCTGCTGAAACTGCCGGTGTTGCGGCCTCAACATCGCTGAGACGTTCCCGGCAGGCCGGGCAATACCCGAAGATGGCACATTGCCAGCCATCTGATTCCTTGTGATTAATGTTGGTCCAGCCACGCCAGCGCCTGCTCGCCCGCCTCGTCCATCGGCAGGTAGACCAGCAGGCGCGAACCGTTGCGCGGCGCCGAATACCAGTACATCTGCTGCAGGCTGAATCGCCCGAGCTGCGGGTGGTTAAAATGTTTAATCTGGTTTTCCACGCCGCGCACCTCGTAGCGCTGATGCCACAGCGCTTCAAACTCCGACGAGGCGGCGAAAAAGCGCGCCAGTTTGTTTTCCCATGCCGGATCGCCGCGGTGCTCGGCCATCGCGGCGCGGAAATAGGAGACGAAGGTCGGCAGCACATCGCGATTTTCGATCCGGCTGCGCCAGGTCTCATGGGTCAGATACAGATAAATGCAGTTGCGATCTTCTTCCGGGAGGGTGGCGAAATCGATGCCCATCAGGCGGCAGAAGCTGTCGTTCCAGGCCACAATATCAAAGTTCGGTTTCTGAATACTGGCCGGCTGCGGCATCAGGCTGTCCAGCATTCGCCGGGTGCCGGGGCTGATGCCTTCGCATACCGTCACCTGGGTCGCTTCCGGCGGGGTCAGCCCGGCGAGTACGAACAGGTGCCGGGTCTCCAGCGGGCTGCACTGCAGGGCATTCGCTACCCCCACCAGCACCGCTTCCGACGGATTCACCTCCCGCCCTTGCTCCAGCCAGGTGTACCAGGTGACGCCGACGTCGGCGAGCATCGCCACCTCCTCCCGGCGCAGACCCGGCGTGCGCCGGCGGCCCACCCGGGGCAACCCCAGGCGCTGCGGATCGAGGCTCTCACGCCGGGCGCGCAGAAACGCCCCCAGCTGTTTGCGCCGATCGTCCGGCACGGCGAACGTCGACTCTCGTTGCGGCATCGTGGTCATCACCCCTCCAGCATGGTAGTTCCAGTACCAGTATAGACAGGAACTGGTACCCGTTTAATTTATCGGTAATGCTACGTCGGTCTGCTGAATGACGCAATGGAGAACCCCATGAAAACGTCTGCTGTTTCACCCGGCCGCGCCGGTCTGTGGCTGCTGCTGGGCGGCCAGATGCTGCCGCTTATTGATACCTCGATCACCAATGTGGCGCTGGACGCCATCACCCACACCCTGGCGGCCAGCGCCACGCAGCTGGAGCTTATCGTCGCGCTCTACGGCGTCGCCTTTGCCGTCTGCCTGGCGATGGGCAGTAAGCTTGGCGATAACTATGGCCGCCGTCGCCTGTTTATGTGGGGCGTCGCTCTCTTTGGCATCGCTTCCCTGTTGTGCGGCATGGCGAACAGCATCAGCGCCCTGCTGGCCGCCCGCACCCTGCAGGGCGCCGGGGCGGCGCTGATTGTGCCGCAGATCCTCGCCACCCTGCACGTCACCCTCAAAGGCCCGGCCCACGCCCGGGCCATCAGCCTGTATGGCGGGATCGGCGGGATCGCGTTTATCGTCGGTCAGATGGGCGGCGGCTGGCTGGTATCGGCGGATATCGCCGGGCTGGGCTGGCGCAACGCCTTTTTTATCAATGTGCCGATCTGCCTGCTGGTGCTGGCCCTGAGCCGCCGCTATGTGCCGGAAACCCGTCGTGAGACGCCGTCGCGGATTGACTGGCAGGGTACCCTGTACCTCGCCCTCATCCTCTGCTGCCTGCTGTTCCCGATGGCCCTCGGTCCGGAGCTGCACTGGCCGCTGTGGCTGCAGCTGATGCTGGTGGCGGTCCTGCCGCTGCTGTTCGCCATGCGTCAGAGCGCCCTGCGCCAGCAGCAGCGCGGCGACCATCCCCTGCTGCCGCCGCGTCTGCTGCAGTTGACCAGCATCCGCTTCGGGATGGCCATCGCTCTGCTGTTCTTCAGCGCCTGGTCCGGCTTTATGTTCTGCATGGCGCTGACCATGCAGGAGGGGCTGGGGATGGCGCCGTGGCAGTCCGGCAATAGCTTTATCGCCCTCGGCGTGGCCTATTTTATTTCGGCGCTGTATGCCCCGCGGCTTATCGCCCGCTACAGCATGGGGCGGATCCTGTTGACCGGTCTGACGGTGCAGATCGCCGGGCTACTGCTGCTGTGCGCCACCTTCTCCCGCTTCGGCATCGCCACCACCGCCCTGACGCTGGTCCCCGCCACGGCGCTGATCGGCTACGGTCAGGCGCTGATCGTCAACAGCTTTTACCGGATTGGCATGCGCGATATCAGCGCCAGCGACGCCGGGGCCGGGAGCGCCATCCTCAGCACCCTGCAGCAGGCGACCCTCGGTCTCGGGCCGGCTATCCTCGGATCGCTGTTCCTGGCGCTGGCCCGCCGCGGCGGCGGAAACTATCCGCAGGCGCTGATTGATTTTCTGCTGGTCGAGGTGGCCATGATGCTGTTGCTGGGGGCCATCGCGCTGTGGCTGCGCCATCATCTCAACCGACAGCCGGCGACGGCGGCGTCGTAATATCGGCGGCGGTAATTTGCATAATCGTTATCCAGCGGTCATCATACCCGCTGGATATTCAGGAGACGTTATGCAGGAATTAATATCGCAAATTGCCGCCTTAGGAATCGAAATAACCCCCACCCGCTCGCTGATGATTATCTTCGGCATTATCTTGTTCACCGCCGTCGTCGTGCATCTGATATTGCACAAAGTGGTCCTGCGCGCTTTTGAAAAACGGGCGTTGGCCAGCAGCCATCTGTGGTTGCAAATCATCACACAGAATAAACTCTTTCACCGACTGGCCTTTACCCTGCAGGGGATCATCGTTAACGTGCAGGCGGTGCTGTGGCTGCAAAAAGGCAGCGAGGCCGCGGAAATATTAACCACCGTGGCTCAGCTATGGGTGATGATATATGCCATGCTGTCCTTCTTCTCGCTGCTGGATGTGATCTTAAAGCTGACGCAGAAATTTCCCGCCGCCTCTCAGCTACCGCTGAAGGGGATATTCCAGGGAATTAAGCTGGTGACGGCGATTATTATCGGCATCCTGATTATTTCCCTGCTGATAGGCCAGTCGCCAGCGATCCTGATTAGCGGGCTCGGCGCGATGGCCGCGGTACTGATGCTGGTATTTAAAGATCCGATCCTTGGTCTGGTGGCCGGTATCCAGCTCTCGGCCAACGATATGCTCAAGCTTGGCGACTGGCTGGAGATGCCGAAGTACGGCGCCGACGGCGCGGTGATCGATATCGGCCTCACCACGGTCAAGGTACGCAACTGGGACAACACCATCACCACCATTCCAACCTGGTCGCTGGTCTCCGACTCGTTTAAAAACTGGAGCGGGATGTCGGCCTCCGGCGGCCGCCGCATTAAGCGCAGCCTCAACATCGACACCACCAGCATTCATTTCCTCGATGAACAGGAGCAGCAGCGCTTGATCCGGGCGAAGTTGCTTAAACCCTATATGGATTCGCGCCACGAGGAGATTAGCGCCTGGAACCAGCAGTATGCCGGGGAGCAATCGGTCCTCAACGAGCGCCGAATGACCAATGTCGGCACCTTCCGCGCCTATCTGCAGGAGTATTTACGTCATCATCCGCGCATCCGCCAGGATATGACCCTGATGGTGCGCCAGCTGGCGCCGGATGCCAACGGCTTGCCGATCGAGATCTACTGCTTCACCAACACCGTGGTGTGGGCGGAATATGAGGGGATCCAGGCGGATATTTTCGACCATGTCTTCGCCGTGGTGGAGGAGTTTGGCTTACGCATTCATCAAACGCCCACCGGCAACGACATTCGCGCGCTGGCGGGGGCCTTCCCCCGCTAACCTCAGGCGCTGGCGCGGGCGATCACGCGCCAGTCCATCATCACCCGCTCGACGGCGGCGTCGGGATCGTCGATGCGTTTCATTAACAGATCCACCGCCGTGCGGCCGATCGCCCGGGAGGGCTGTTCAACGGTGGTCAGCTGCGGGGAGACCACTTCCGCCAGCTCGGTGCCGTCGAAGCCGATCACCGCGATATCCTCCGGCACCCGCAGCCCGGCCTGGTCAATCGCCCGCAGCGCCCCGGCGGCAAGGGAGTCCGATACGGCAAATACCGCGTCGGGCTTCTCATCTTGCGACAGCAGCTGCTCCATCGCCCGTTTACCGGCCGCCGCGCTAAGATCCTGCGCGTAGGTCACCTGCTGATACGCCAGACCGTGCACGTGCAGCACACTTTTATAGCCGCGCTCGCGCAGACGGGCGTAGCGATAGCTGAGGTCGTGATTAATGAGCGCGATGCGCCGGCGCCCGCCGTCGGCCAGCCGGGACACCGCCCCCTGGGCCGCCTCGACGTCGTTAATCCCGACGCAGGAGATGCTGCCGGTGTCGGCATACTCCGCACACTGTACCCAGGGCGCATCGCCAATCATGGTGGTCAGTTCCGGCAGGCTGGAGAGCGCGTTCATGGTGATAATGCCATCGACCATTTTGCCGGAGAGCAGCTGCAGGCCGGAGGTCGAGCGGGCCAGATCCGACCCGGAGTTACACAGCAGAATGCGGTAGCCGTTCTTTTCCGCCTCTTCTTCTATCCCTTTCACCACCTCGGCGCAAAAGGGGTTAGCGATATTGGAGACCATCACCAGGATCATATTGCTGCGGGCGGTTCGCAGCTGACGCGCCAGCAGGTTCGGCTGATAGTTGCTCTCTTTGATCGCCTGCAGCACGCGCTCACGGTTTTTGGCTTTTACCGTATCGCTGTTGTTCAGCACCCGCGACACCGTGGCCACCGAAACGCCGGCCAGACGAGCAATTTTCTGAATAGACATAAACCCTGCACTTCCTGCGATAGAGGTGGATCCTGCAGGCTATCATAAATGACCTCTGGTTGGCCTGCCAGCCTGGCGCGCAAGCGCGGCTCAGTAAGACGGTGTCTCGGGAAACTATTAATAATCAGGGCTTCTCTCCCGCCGCGTTAACGCGCATCCTTTTGCCGTTTCATATGCTTATTAGCGCAGGAGGCGCAACAGACCGCCTGCGCCCCATTTGTGCTTTTATGATTAAGGATGATATCCCCATGAGGCTCTCCACCGCGATTCTCGCCCTCAGCTGTGCCCTGGTAACGATCACCGGCTGCACCTCGTCAAAATCGTCACCGGAACGCCACGCCTATGCGTTCGTCGCCCACCGCTCCGATTTTGTCGGCGGCAACTTCACCGTCAACCGTCAGGAAAATTACCGTTTAAACCTGCCGACCTTCACGGCGATGTACGCCCGCGGCCAGCAGGATAAAGCCGCTGGCATGAGCGAAAGCGACGCCCGCCGCACCGCCGAGGCCATCAAACAACAGGCGGCGCAGGGCACCCGCACCGAGCACGCCTTTACCGGCAACGCCAGCGACAAATGGGATAATGCGATGGAAAATAAAGATGCCGTCCTGTTCGGCAATGAGCTCTCCGGGGCCTATCTCGACGGCTATCTTGGGGTGAAATAACCCGGCGGCGCGCGTCCTGCGCCCCGCCAGAATTCAGCGTTCGACGCTCACCCAGCGCTGCTGCTGATGGCTTTTGACGATCGCCTCGATGATGTACATCACATCGGCGCCGTCGTCGAAAGCGGCGAAGCGCCGGGCCCCGGCCTCCGGCATCTTCCCGGCGCGCACCGCCTGATAAAAATGGCCCATCATATTCTTAAAGGCGTCCGGCCAGCCCTCAATATGGCCGCCGGGGTAATGGGCGCTGTCAGCGATCTCCGGCCTCAGCAGGCTGGGGTCGTCGCTGAGCCGCCGATCCGGCTGCTCGCGGTGGCCAATCCACAGCCGCTGGGGCACTTCCTGATCCCAGGCCAGAGAACAGCGGCTGCCGTTAATCTCCACCGCCAGACGGTTTTTCCGCCCAGCGCTCACCTGAGAGACCATAAAGCTGCCTTTGCTGCCATCGTCAAAACGCAACAGCACCGAGCCAAAGTCCTCGGTATCGACAGGCCGGGTTTCATATCCCTGCGCCTCGTGAACGGCGCTGAAGGTCGCTTTGCCATTCACTGGCGCTTTACGCGTCGGCCAGACGATAGACAGATCCGCCATCACCTCGACAATCCGCCGACCGGTCATAAACTGCACGGTATCGCACCAGTGGGAGCCGATGTCGGCCACCGTCCGCGACGCGCCGCCCTGCGCCGAATCAACCCGCCAGTTGTAGTCGGTCTCCAGCAGCATCCAGTCCTGTAAATAGCCGCCGTGCGCCGCGAAGATTCTGCCGACATCGCCATGGCGGATCATCGCCGCCGCCTGCTGGACCATGGCGAACTGGCGATAGACAAAGCTGACGCCATGCACCACGCCGGCCCGGGCGGCAAGCGTCACCAGCTCCCGCGCCTCCTCCGCCGTCATACACAGCGGTTTTTCGGAGAAGACGTGCAGCCCGGCGGCGAGGATCTGCCGGTTAATCTGGGCATGCAGATGGTTCGGCGTACAGTTATGCACCACCTGCAGCCCCGGATGGGCCAGCAGCGCCTCCACGCTGTCGTAGGCATGGGCAATATTCAGCGCACGCGCCTTGCGCTGCGCCGCCTCAAGGCTGCTGTCGCACAGCGCCGCCACCTCGATATCCCCCAGCCGCCGCAGCGCCTCCAGATGCGCCGGACCAATAAACCCTGCCCCAATAATCGCGACCTGAATCATATTATTCCCTCCCGCCAGCGGCAAAGTCATCGAAGGCCCGCCCGGCAACGGGAATGATATGGCGACGAATAAACTCGCTGCCCTCGCGCGCGCCGGTCTCGGCGTCCTTCAGGCAGCACTCCCACTCCAGCACCGCCCAGCCGTCAAAATCATATTCGGTCAGCTTACTGAACACCCCTTTGAAGTCGATCTGCCCGTCGCCGGGAGAGCGGAACCGGCCAGCCCGCTGCTGCCAGGGCTGATAGCCGCCGTAGACGCCATTGCGCCCGTTGCGGCGAAATTCGGCGTCCTTGACGTGAAACGCTTTAATACGCGAATGATAGATATCGATATAGGTCAGGTAATCCATCTGCTGCAGATGCAGGTGGCTCGGGTCATAGAGCATATTGCAGCGCGGATGGTTATCCACCCGCGCGAGAAAACGCTCAAAGGTCACGCCATCATGCAGGTCTTCGCCGGGGTGGATCTCGTAGCAGACATCAACGCCCTGCTCGTCGAAGAGGTCCAGCAGCGGCCGCCAGCGCCGGGCCAGCTCGGCAAAGGCCTCATCCAGAAGCGGCTGATTGTGCGGCGGCCATGGATAAAAAAAGGGCCATGCCAGCGCCCCGGAAAAGGTCGCATGGGCCTTCAGCCCCAGGCGACCGGAGGCCACCGCCGCCTGCTTGACCTTCTCCACCGCCCAGCGCTGGCGCGCCTGCGGATCGCCATGCAGCGCCGCCGGAGCAAAGGCGTCAAACGCCGCGTCATACGCCGGATGCACCGCCACCAGCTGTCCTTCCAGGTGAGTGGACAGCTCGCTGATCGCCAGCCCATGCTCCGCCAGGACACCGCTGACCTCGTCGCAGTAGGTCTGGCTCGCCGCCGCCCGCTCGACATCGAAAATCGCCGGGTGGTTGCAGGGGATCTGCAATGCCTTGTACCCCAGGCCGGCGGCCCACTGCGCCACCCCCTCCAGCGTGTTAAACGGCGCCTGCGGGCCGATAAACTGCGCCAGAAAAATGCCCGGTCCCTTAATCGTTTTCATACCCCCTCCTGAAAAATTAGTGCGGCTCTTTCTCGTTGTACTGGAAAGAGAAAAGGAAAATCAGCGCGATAACCGCGGCGGCCACCGCCGGGATCCACCAGAAGGTCACCCAGGCCTGCGGCACGCTCTGCCCGGCCACCAGATGGTTATACAGCGCGCCGGAGATCTGCGAGCCCAGCAGCATGCCGATCCCGTAGGTGAACATCACAATCATGCTCTGCGCCTGGCCTTTGACCTTCTCGCCCGCCACGCGGTCGGTGTAGATAAAGCCGACGACAAAGAAAAAGTCATAGCACACGCCGTGCAGCAAAATGCCGAGATAGAGCAGGAAGCGCCCCTCTTCGCTGACGCCGAGGGCGAAAAAGGCATAGCGCACAAACCACGCCGCCATGCCGATAAGCAGCATGTATTTCACCCCGAGGCGACGGAACAGCAGCGGGATCACCAGCATAAAGACGATCTCTGACATCTGGCCGAAGGACATCGCGGTGCTGACATCCTTAACGCCGGCATCCGCCAGATACGACGCGGTATAGGCGTAATAGGTACCTAACGGCACGGAAATTAAGGTGGCGCAGAGGGAGAAAATCAGGAAATGGCGCGTTTTCAGCAGCGCGAAGGCGTCCGCGCACAGCAGATCGCGAAACTGAACCGGCATGCCTTTGGCCGGCGCCGGGGTGTGGGGCAGCGTCAGGCTGTAGATCGCCAGCGCCACCGAACAGAGCGCCGCCAGGGTGAAGATGCCGGTGGTGTCAGAGATGCCGGTCACCCCGATGCAGATCCCGGCGATAATCCAGCCTATGGTGCCGAACACGCGGACCACCGGGAAGGTTTTATCGACGTTAGCCAGGCTGTGGAAGGCGATATTGTTGGTCAGCGCCAGGGTCGGCATGTAGCACAGCGTATAGCCGAACAGCAGGCCAATCAGCAGCGCGCCGTTCTGCGCCACCAGCGCCTGGGGGACAAACCACAGGATCGCTGCCCCGGCCAGGTGCATCACCGCCATCACCTTCTGCGAGGCGAAAAAGCGATCCACCAGCATCCCCAGCACAAAGGGAGACAGGATGGAGGCGATCGGCCCGGCGGAGAACGCATCGCCGATCAGCAATGACATCTCATAGCGGGTCATGACCAGCCCCAGGGTCACCGACCAGCTGCCCCAGATAAAGAACTGCATAAACATCATTAACGACAGCCGCGGCACCAGAAAACGGTGGCTCACGCGGACACTTTCCCGACCTTCTGTTGTTGTGACCATGTTGCTCGCCCTCAGAAAAGTAATCGATTACAAAATCGCTCAAAACAAAAGTAATCGATTACAAAAAGAAGATCGCCAGGCAAATGCGCCACCTGCGAAGAGGATCACAATAAAAAGGCAGGCAGCCCCGCCGGACGGCGGGGCATCTCGCTTACGCCGGGCGGCGCAGCAGTTTGAAGGCGATAAACAGGAACAGGATCCACACCGGCAGCAGGATCGCCGACAGGCGCATCCCGTCGATCGTGCACATCAGCGCCAGAATCAGCCCAAGGAAAGCAATGCAGAAGTAGTTGCTGGCGGGCGCCAGCAGCGCTTTAAACTTCGACTCACGCCCTTTGCGGCGCTGGGCGGCGCGGAACTTCAGGTGCGCCATGCAGATCATGATCCAGTTCAGGAGCAGCGTCGCCACCACCAGGGCCATCAGCAGTCCCAGCGCTTCATGCGGCAGCAGGTAGTTCAGCACCACCACCAGCGAGGTGATAATCCCCGAGAGCAGCAGAGAGTTCACCGGCACGCCGCGCTTGCTGACGCGGGCGAGGAAGGTCGGCGCATTGCCCTGCACCGACAGGCCGAACAGCATCCGGCTGTTGGAGTACACGCCGCTGTTATACACCGACAGCGAAGCCACCAGAATGACGAAGTTCAGCGCGGACGCCACCAGGTTGCTGTCGAGATGATGGAAAATCATCACAAACGGGCTGCTGTCGGATTTGATCTCCACCCACGGGTAGAGCGCCAGCAGCACCACCAGCGAACCGATATAGAACAGCAGGATACGATAAACCACCTGGTTGACCGCTTTCGGAATGCTCTTTTCCGGATTTTGCGCTTCCGCGGCGGTGATGCCGATAAGCTCCAGCCCGCCGAAGGAGAACATGATCACCGCCAGCGACAGGATAAGACCGTGCCAGCCGGTGGCAAAGAAACCGCCGTGCTTCCACAGGTTATCGAAACCCGCCTTGCTGCCGCCGTGGCCGCCAAACAGCATCCACAGGCCAAAGGCAATCATGCCGATAATCGCCAGCACTTTTATCAGCGCGAACCAGAACTCCGCTTCGCCATACAGGCGCACGTTGACCAGGTTGACGGCGTTAATAATGAGGAAGAAGGCCGCCGCCCAGATCCAGGTCGGAACGTCGGGCAGCCAGTACTGCATGTAGATCCCGGCGGCGGTCAGCTCCGCCATTCCCACCAGCACGAACATCACCCAGTAGTTCCAGCCGGACAGGAAGCCGGCGAACGGGCCCCAGTATTTGTAGGCAAAGTGGGCAAAGGAGCCGGATACCGGCTCTTCCACCACCATTTCGCCCAGCTGGCGCATGATCAGAAAAGCGACAATCCCGGCCACCGCGTAGCCCAGCAAGACCGCCGGGCCGGCCATTTGAATCGCCGGACCAATGCCGAGAAACAGGCCGGTGCCAATCGCGCCGCCAAGGGCGATAAGTTGAATGTGTCGGTTCTGTAAACCGCGATGAAGCGTCGGGCCGCTCTCTTCTACGGCATCCGACGACGTTGACGCGTCTTTCACGTCGTTCCCCTGTGTGTTTTTGCGAAGGGGCACCTTTTATCACTTAGGGGAAGATGTCGCAAGTTGCGCGGGGCGAGCGTCAGCCGCCCGCCCCGCTTTTTTAGCGTCAGAAGTCGTAGCTCATTGAGACGCGCACGGTACGCGGATCGCCTTCGAACAGATAGGTACCGGTATCGTCAATGCCAGACCAGTACTTCTCGTTGGTCACGTTGGTCACCCCGACGCGCCAGGTCATTTCGTTCTGGTCGGCGTTCAGGCGCATACGATAGCGCAGGCCTAAATCCAGGGTGGTGTAGCTATCCAGCTTTTTGGTGTTGGCCGCATCGGCATACTGCGAACCGCTATGATTGACACGCGCGGTGGCGGTCAGGCCTTCCACCGGCTTGATGTCATACTCGGCGCCGAGCACCGCGTAGAAGTTTGCCACCCCGACGGCATCTTTACCGTCGGTTGCGCCTTCAGCGGTTTTAGTCTGTTTTGCATCCAGCCAGACGGTGCTGGCGTTAAGACGCAGTCCCAGCATCGGCTCGCCAAAGACGTTCATCTCTACGCCGCGGTTACGCTGCTCGCCGTCGAGGCCGTAATTGCCAGCGGTATCGGAAATGGCGTTCGGTTTTTTGATTTCAAACAGCGCCAGCGATCCGCCGATCGTACCGTAGTCGATCTTGACGCCCACTTCGTCCTGCTTCGAGTGCGCGATACCGGTGCTCTCACCGGCATTGGCCGCCGCCGTCGGCGCCACGGAACCCGGCTGCAGCGCTTCGGTATGGTTAGCATACAACGACAGCGACTCCCACGGTTTGTACACCAGGCCAAACGTCGGCATCCAGCGGCTTTGGGTATAACGCGAGGAAGTATCTTCCAGTCCGGTGGCGTTGCTGTAGTTGCGCACGACCACTTTCTGATGGCGAGCGGCGGCGGTCAACAGCACTTTATCGTTAAAGAAGCCGAGGGTATCGCTCAGCAGCCAGCCCTGCGTACGACTGCGTGAGGTGACCAGCGGATCGTGGTAGTTACCGCCAAAATAGGCGTTATCCGGCATGGCCACATCATGGTTGTCATAAATATTGGTAGTCGGGTTGCTGGCCGACATCCGCCAGGCGGTGGCATCGGTATGCACCTGCGCCGCATAGCCGAGGTTCACCTGATGCGAAATCGCGCCGGTATTAAAATCGCCGCGCAGCCCGCCCATGCCGCTGATGGCGTCAATAATGCGGTTAGTATCCAGGCGGCCAACCGTGGCATCGCCGTTTTTATTCAGAAGCTTCGGCGCGCTGTAGGTGCCAATTTCATGCGAATGCTGGCCGCCAAGGGCGCTGTATACCGTCCAGCTATCGGTCAGGTCATATTCTGCCTTCGCCATGCCGAATTCGCTTTCGATATCGCTATAGCCCCACTTCTGGCTGTAGTTTTTGCTGTTGTCCGGCAGCGCCGGGACGAAATCCACGCCGCTGATATTGACGCCCATCGTACCGCCGTGGAACGTTTTCTTCTGGTAGCCAAAATCCAGCG
This sequence comes from Klebsiella sp. K5-204, assembly GCF_030128585.1. Taxonomy (NCBI): domain Bacteria; kingdom Pseudomonadati; phylum Pseudomonadota; class Gammaproteobacteria; order Enterobacterales; family Enterobacteriaceae; genus Klebsiella; species Klebsiella sp. K5-204. The sequence goes on along the minus strand of NZ_JAKUZS010000005.1, from coordinate 362,341 downwards.
AGGAGCGGAAACGGTCGCCACGGTAATCAAGTCCCAGCGAAGCCAGCGTGGTACGGCGTTTATCGTTATCGATAGCGCCTTCACCCTCGCGATGCACCAGGTTGACCCGGGCGCCGAACTGGTTGTTGTCACCGAAACGCCGCCCAAGGTCGAGGGTGCCGCCCACCTGAGAATCAGAGGTATAGTCGACGCCAACGCGCGCGGTCGGCAGATCTTCCGCCCGTTTCGGCTCAAGGTTAATCATCCCGCCGACGCCGCTGCTGGCCGCGCCGTTAAGCAGGCTATTGGCCCCTTTGAAGATTTCAACGCGCTCCAGCATCTGGGTGTCCATCACCTGACGCGGCACCACGCCCGCCAGGCCGCCCATGGTCATGTCGTCGCCATCGAGCTTAAACCCGCGGATTCGATAGGTCTCGGCGAAGTTGCCGTAGCCCTGTACGGCCTGCACGCCAGCGTCGTTACTGACGACATCGGCGATGGTTTTCGCCTGCTGATCCTGAATCAGTTTCGAGGTATAGCCGATAACGTTAAAAGGAACGTCCATCGCCTTTTGTTCGCCAAGCATCCCCAGACGACCGCCATGGGCGATCTGCCCGTCGAGGAATGCCGGAACCACCAGGTCGCCGCCGGATTTAAAATCGCTGGTTTCGTTAGCCTCGACGATAAGGGTTTCTTCCCCCGTCTGCGTGGCGGCGGTCTCTTCCGCGGCCACCGCCGCCTGGCTGGCGGCGCCGATGGCTAAGGCCAGCAGCGTTTTACGCAGCGGGAAGGATGAATAGAGCGTGGTGTGCATAATTTGCCCCGTGGATGAGGATAAATGAATCCAAGGGCCCGTCGCCGGACCCGATATTCTTATTGCGCGTTCAGGTCAATGCGTACGACGCTGTCCGGGCCGTTTGTGGAGTGGTCTTTATTGAAGGGCTGTTTGACGGTGACAAACAGCGTCTGACCATCGGCGGAAAGCAGCATACTGTTAGGATTGGCCGGTAACGCCCAGCTTTTCTTCAGCGTGTAGCGGCTGGCGTCAAGGCTGATGACCTTGCCGGATTCTCGCTGTGAAATATAAATTTCCTGGCGTTTCTTATTGAACTGCACCGCCAGCGAATCGCCGACGTCGAGCTGTTTAAGCAGCTTGCCGCTGTGGATATCCAACACCAGCGTGGTTTTCGCTTTCGAGTTATCGGTCACAAACAGGCGGCCGGTGTCGCTATCTTCAGCCATATTAAGGAGCAGCGCTGGCTTGTCGCCCAGCGGCTTCCAGCGCTGTTCAATGCGCTGGTTATGGGGATTGATCACCAGAATTTCACCGCTGCCGTTAGCGGCGTACACGCGCCCGGTTTGTGCGGAGTAGTGCAGGCCGGTCATCCATTTACCGGTATTTGTAATGCGTGTTTTCAGCTTCAGGGAGGTGGCATCAACCACCCAGATTTGCGCCGGGTCGGCAACCGCGCCAACGTAGAGAGTATTGTTCAGCAACAGCAGCTGACGCGCCCCATAAGGGCGTCCTTTTTCATTGCGCTCGCTGAACAGCAGGCGGTTTTTGACCTTGCCGGTAGCGGTGTCGATAGCGCTGATGCCGCCGTCCAGCGAATTGCTGACATAAAGCGTTTTACCATCCGCAGAGAGCTGTAAAGCGAAGTTTTTCAGATCGGTATGCGTCAGGCCGATGGTGTTGAGGGTTTGCGGATCCAGTGTGTAGACCGCCCCACCCTGCACATGTTTAAAGCCTTCGGCGCTGGCGACGTACAGCGCATCACCCTGCGGGCTTAGCGCCATCTCGTACAGCCCTTCCGCTAGCTGGCGCTGCAGCGGTTGCGCCACGTTAGGGGCTGGAGAGTCGATAACCGGTTGGGAAACGGCAGAGGAAGGATGCGTCGCGCAGCCGCTTAACGCCGCGCTGATGGCCAGCGTCAACGCCGGAAGTGTGTATTTCATTGGATCAACCCTATAAAAAATCAATGACCCGATGGACGCGCAGCGGCCGATATTGTGTGTTTCCAGCCTGCTGTCTTTACGTCACCCTACGCCTTCGCGACTCTTTGTGAACGACTCACTGGCGCAGCTCGAACCTTGCCTGATATGCAAATAAAAAAGAGAATGAGAACTATACGCATTATCTAGTGTCAGGCAAGCCCTGGCGGGCAAAAAAGATAATCTGCTAATTTTTTACGGCAATGGCGGATAACGGGGGGAAGAAAGGCTCCGCGAAGGGAAAAAGAGTCCCGGAAGCGAGGCAGTGCCCCCTCCCGGTTTCAGGGCCAGAAGGCGCAGGATGTGTCGCCCATCTGGCGCAAAACGACAAATGCCGGCGCTATTTCGCTGAGCGGCGGTTAATAGCGCACCATTACTGACTTCAGCTCCGTGTAGTCATCGATAAACGCGCTGCCGAATTCGCGACCGATGCCCGAGCCCTTCATGCCGCCGAACGGCACCGCCGGGTCGAGGAAGGTATGCATATTGACCCACACGATGCCGGCGTCTATCGCCTCCGAGTAGCGCAGCGCCAGGCGAATATTATCCGACCAGACGCTGGCCGCCAGGCCATACGGCGAGGCATTCATCCGCGCCAGCGCCTCGTCTTCACTGTGATAGCCGATAAAGCTGCACACCGGGCCGAAGGTCTCCTCGCGCATCAGGGTGCTCTCTTCACTGCGCACTTTGACCGCCGTCGGCTGCAGGAAATAGCCCTCCCCCGGCAGGGCTTCGCCGCCGCAGACGATGGTATCGCCCTCGTCGCGTGCGGTCTGAATGAGCCGCAATACTTTTTCATGCTGCTGGCGGTTGGCCAGCGGCCCCATCAGCGTGCGCTCATCCAGCGGCGATCCCGGCGCGAAGGCGCTGAGTCTTTCTTTCAGAAGCGCCAGCACCGCATCCAGTTTGCCCTGCGGCAGATAAAAGCGCTCCGCGGCGGCGCAAATCTGCCCCTGGTTCAGGTAGCCGGCTTCAAGAATGCCGTTGACCATCGCCTCCGGCGTCAGGTCGTCAAGAAACAGCGCGGCGTTTTTGCCCCCCAGCTCAAGGGTGACCCGTTTACCGAAAGCGCCAGCCGACTGCTGGACTTTCTCGCCGGTAGCCACCGAGCCGGTGAAGCTCACCTTGGCGCAGGCCGGATGAGTAATCAGCCGCTGAGCAATCTCGCCGCCGGCGCCGTTGACCACGTTAATCACCCCGTCCGGAATACCCACCGCTTTCGCCAGCTCCGCCACGCGCAGCAGCGTCAGCGGCGTATACTCACTCGGCTTGAGGACGATGGTGCAGCCGCAGACCAGGGCCGCCGCCAGCTTCCAGACGGCAATCATGATGGAGAAGTTCCACGGCACGATGCCCACCACCACCCCCAGCGGCTGGCGGCGGGTGAAGGCGGTATATTTCTCCCCGGCCATCGACGGCAGCGACACATCCAGCGTTTCGCCGGTCACCTTACCTGCCCAGCCGGCGAAGTAGCGCAGGAACGCGACCGATTGATCCAGCTCTAACATCCGCGCCAGGGTGATGGTCTTACCGGAGCAGAGACTTTCCAGCTGCGCCAGCGCTTCGCGATGCTCAGCCAGGGCATCCGCCAGCTTTAGCAGCAAGGTTCCGCGCGCCAGCGTCGGCATTTCGCGCCACTGACTAAACGCCTGGCGGGCGCTCTCTACCGCGCGGTCCGCCTGGTCGCTATCCGCCGCGGTGACCTCGGCGATCGCCCGCCCGGTGGCCGGGTTGATCACCGCAAACGGCGCGCCGCGGCCCGCCTCTCGCTCACCGGCGATAAACTGCCCGTGCGGCTGGCGTAAAAAGGCGGTCACTTCCGCCAGTAAGGTTATCTCGCTCATCGTCAGTACCCGTTTTTTCAGCAACGTTGGCCCATCACAGCACGGCTTCCCGCCGCCGCCCATCGTTCTAAAGAACGTCATTCTTCCGGACGATATTCAACGCCCGCGCGGCGTGCTGTGATGAGGAACTTGAGCGAGGCAAGACCACAGGGTAACGCGATGAACATCAAAATCGATGCGCTGAACTACTACGGCGCGACGAAGAAATACCACCTCCATTTTCCGGCGCTGCGGGAAGATATTGAAGCCGACGTGGTGATTATCGGCGGCGGCTTCTCCGGCATTAACACCGCCCTTGAGCTGGCGGAACAGGGCATCACTAACGTGGTGGTGCTGGAAGCGCGCCATCTCGGCTACGGCGGCACCGGGCGCAACGGCGGCCAGGTGATGGCCGGTATCGGTCACGATATCGAAGCGGTAAAAAAGCACGTCGGCAAAGAGGGGCTGGAGACGCTGTTTAAAATCGCCAACCTCGGCGCAGGCATCATTCGCGAGCGCATCCGCAAATACAACATCGACGCCGATTTCGTCCCCGGCTACGGCTACCTCGCCTATAACCAGCGGCAGCTCAAAACGCTGCGCCAGTGGGAGAAAGAGTTTAAGGCCGCCACCCCGGATGAAGATATCGAACTGTATACCGGGAAAGAGGTGCAGCAGGTGGTCGGCTCCGAGGTCTACTGCGGCGCGCTGAAACATATGGGCGGCGGGCAGATCCATTCGCTCAATATGCTCCTCGGCTCGGCGCAGGCCGCCCATTCGCTGGGGGTGAAGATCTTCGAATCCTCGCCGGTGGTGGAGGTGAATTACGGCAAACAGGTGCGGGTACGGACCGCGATGGGCAGCGTCAAAGCCGCCAAACTGCTATGGGCCTGCGACAGCTTCCTCAACAATATGGAGCCGGAGATCTACAACAAAACGCTGGTCACCTACTCCTACCAGGTATCGACCGAGCCGCTCTCCGATGAACTGATCGAGCGCATCAGCCCGCTGCGCGGCGCCTTCAGCGATATTCGCCCGGTGATTAATTATTACCGCGTCACCCGGGAAAACCGCCTGCTGTTCGGCAGCGCCACCCGCTTTGTGGAGTATACGCCGAACGATTTCGCCGCCTGGAACCGCACCCTGCTGGCGGAGGTCTTCCCCTATTTGAAGGATGTGAAGATCGATTTCGCCTGGGGCGGGCCGATGGCCTGTAGCGCCAACCTGTTCCCGCAGATCGGCACCCTACGCGATCACAACAACGTCTTTTACGTCCAGGGGTACTCCGGCTTCGGCGTCACCCCGTCGCACATCGTGTGCAAAATCCTCGCCGAAGGGATCAACGGCGGTTCCGACCGCTATCGTCTGCTGAGCAGCATCCCCCACGCGACCATCCACGGCCGTGACAGCCTGCGCTTGCTATTAGTCACCGCCGGAAAACTGATGCATCAAACCGCCGGTTTCTGGAAAGGCCGGAGTTAACCAGGAGAACGCTATGCACGCTTTTAAACTTAAACACCCGGTGCCCGAGCTGCAGCCAATCGGCAGCGTCAGCCTGCTCGGCGCGACGCCGACCGCCGGCGACCCGCAGGTAGCCGGGGCGATGATCTACGGCGAGCCGCAGGATGCCTTTACCTGCGGACTGTTTTCGTCCACTGAGGGGAGCTTTACCATGACCTATCCGTTTACCGAACACGCCACCGTGCTGGAAGGCGAAGTGGAGCTGACCGTCGCCGGCGGTGAGCCGCAGCGCTTTGCGCCGGGCGACAGCTGGTTTGTTAAACAGGGTACCGAAGTGGAGTGGAAAATCCTGACGCCGCGCTTTGTGAAGCACTACCTGGCGAACGTCGAGACGCGCTAATGCGCTGATCATGCCCGGCGGCTGGCGCTTGCCCGGCCTGGGGGACGAATGCCGTCGCCAGGCCGGGTCAGGCGCCAGCCGCCACCCGGCAGAAACAGGCGCAATGTGGCAAGACGGATGGCCCCGGTTTTCGGGGTCATGTTGTTTATCCACCTTCACATTCATCGACGGCGTCACAGAATCATGCGCCGCCCTCCACCTTCCGGACGATATTCGTTGAGCAGGATGCCCGCCTAAATTATGACTATCCGGGAGTGGCGCTGGCTATTCCCTGCCCTCCCCCACTATTGTGCAGAGGTTGACTATGTTTAGTAACAGACTTGCCAGCCATCTTGAGCGCGGGGTCGTCGGCTTCCCGACCACTCTCGCCAGCTCCGTCGGGCTGATTATGGCCAGCCCGGTGATCCTGACGGTGACCAGCGGCTTCGGCATGGGCGGTGATACCTTCGCGCTGGCGGTGCTGCTGGCCTTTATTATGATGCAGGCGCAGGTCACCACCTTTGCCGAGGCGGCGACGCTCATTCCCACCACCGGTTCGGTGTACGACTATATCTCCTGCGGCATGGGACGCTTCTTCGCCATCACCGGCGCGCTGTGCGCCTATCTGATCGTGCATATTTTCGCCGGGACGGCGGAGACGATCCTGGCCGGCATTATGGCGCTGGTGAACTTCGAATCGATCAACGCCCAGATGGCCGCTCACCAGAACACCTGGATGGTGGGCGTCGGCATGGTGGTGGTTTTCGGCCTGTTGAACGCCATCGGCGTGGAAATCTTCGGCAAGGTCGAAGTGGTGCTGACCTTCGGCATGTGGACCACGCTGACCATTTTCGGCCTGTGCGGCATTTTTATGGCGCCAGTCACCCATCTTTCCGGCTGGTTCGGCACGCCGCTGAACGTCAGCGATATCCATGGCCTGTTCGGCTATATCGGCATGGCGATGTTTATGTTCGTCGGTTGCGAACTGGTGACGCCGATGGCGCCGGAGATCAAACAGGCTCACCGTACCATTCCGCGGGCGATGGCGCTGGGCCTGCTGGGGGTCGCCAGCTGCATGTTTATCTACGGGGCGGCGATCAACCGCCAGGTGGAGAACACCGTGCTCGACGCGGCCAATAACGTCCATCTGCTGGATACGCCGATGGCGATCCCGGCCTTTGCCGAGCGGGTGATGGGCCACGCCGGCCAGTACTGGCTGGGGGTCGGGCTGCTGCTGGCGGGCTGCGCCACCATCAATACGCTGATGGCCGCGGTACCGCGCATTATTTACGGTATGGCGCTGGACGGCGCGCTGCCCCGCTTCCTGACCTGGCTGCATCCGCGCTTTAAAACGCCGGTGATCGCCATCGCCATCGGGGTGGCGATCCCCTGCCTGCACGCCTGGTATCTGAACGGCGATCTGGACCGCATCGTGCCGCTGATCCTCGCCGCGGTCTGCGCCTGGGGCGTCGCCTATCTGCTGGTTACTCTGTCGGTGGTGATGCTGCGTATTCGCCGCCCGGACCTGCCGCGCGCCTACCGCTCGCCGTGGTTCCCGCTGCCGCAGATTATCTCCAGCGTCGGAATTATCATCGCTATCGTCAATATCACCCCGCCGGGGATGGACAGCCGCCAGGTGCTGGTGCCGTTCGGCATTATGCTCGGCCTGACCGCCGCCTACGCCCTGTTCTGGACGGTGTGCGTACAGCGCGTCAATCCGTTCAAGCCGCTGGTGGTGGAAGAGGTGGTCGACCGCGCCATCAGCAACTACGAAAAACAGACCCGCGGGGAGATGACGCCAGATGTCCTCCGTCCCCTGGTTTGAGACGCCGTTAATGAACGCGGTGCAGCGCGATCTGGCCGGCTGGCCCTGCGAAAAGCTGAGCGAGCGCAGCGCGCTGCTGCGATTGAACGACGCCACCGCCGTTACCTTCAGCGTGCGTCAGAAGCGGCTGTTTATGGCCAGCATTCACAGCTGCGAATTTGTCGTCGCAGGGCCGGTCACCCGGCCCGTGCGCGGTCACATTCGCGCCCATCAATCCGGCTGGTGGAAACGCCAGCCGATCCGCTTTATCGGCGGCAAAGGCAGCGAGGAACTCGCCGGCTATCTCAACGGGTTTCCTAATCTCCAGCAGACCCTAAGCGAGCTGGACTACCGCCGCTTTTCGTTGACCTTTGACGGTAACGGCTGGCGCTGCAGTATTGAACCCTGGGCCGCCAGCGAAGTGGTCTGTAAAATGCCGCCGCTGCGCCGCTATCTGCGGCTGGAAGCGCAGCAGCGGATGCTGCTGCTCAGCGTGCTGGCGATGATCGATCAGGCAGTCAGTCAGTGGATGCGCGGTGAAATCGTAGATGAGAAAGCATTTTCTTCCCCGCCATCACAGCGGGGAAGCTGAGCCGGTTTACTGCAGGCCAAACCGTTGCGCCAGCCGATCGATGGCCTGCCTCTGGAACTGCGCAAACTCCGCCCGCGGCTGCTGCTGCTGAATAAAGTCCAGCAGCGGATCCTGGACCGCGGTGCGAATGCCGCTCAGGGCCTCCATCACCGCCAGGCCGCAGAACGGCACGTAGGATTCGGCGTAGCCGCCCTCGTGCACCATCACCAGTTTCCCGCCGCACAGACGATCCGCCGCCTGTTGCACCAGCCCGGTCATCGCCCGGAAGCTGTCACTGTGCAGCTGCATCCGCGCCAGCGGGTCCATGGCGTTGGCATCATAGCCGCAGGCGATGATAATCAGCTCCGGCTCAAAGCGCGCCAGCGCCGGAATAACGATGGTTTCCAGCGCATAGCGCCAGCTGTCGTCCCCCGCCCCGGCCAGTAGCGGAATATTGATGTTGTAACCTTCGCCCGCGCCAGCGCCGCGATCGTCCTCACCGGCATAACCGGGTGGGAAGCAACCGTCCTGATGCAAGGAGATGGTCAGCACGTCGTCGCGCTGCAGGTAGATATGCTGGGTGCCGTTGCCGTGATGAACGTCCCAGTCAATGATCGCCACCTTGCCGAGCCCCAGCAGCGCTTTCGCCCGCTCGACGGCAATCGGAATATTGGCGAGGAAACAGAAGCCCATCGACTGGTCCGGCAGGCAGTGGTGTCCAGGCGGCCGCGACAGCGAATAGGCATTATCCAGCTCGCCCTTCAGCACCGCTTCCACCGCCGCGCAGGCCAGTCCGGCGGAGAGACAGGCGATTTCATAACTGCCCGGCCCCAACGGCGCCTCTTTGCCCAGCATGCCGCCGCCGTTATCGCTTATCGCCTTGAAGCGCTCAAGATAGCTGTCGGGATGGATCCGCCGCAGGTCCGCAAGGCTTGCCGGCGCCGCGCTGTGCAGCGCCAGCTGCGGCGTCAGCCCGGAGACGTCCATCAGGTTTTTCATCCGCCGTTTGGTCTCCGGCGATTCGGCATGACCGCCGCCGGCGGGCGGTTGCACCCACCCGCCCACCGGCAGCGTCACCGCGTGCAGACCAGTACTGTGCCAGAAACAACGTTCATCAAAGAAGAAACCGGTTTTTCTTTTCACTCTATCCTCCCGTTGGCTAAGCCTTTGCCGGCGGCCGACGCCGCCGCAATCAAAATCAGTGACAGCAGTGCGCAGCCCCCTGCCGCCAGCAGCAGCGGATCGGCGCTGGCAAAATGCTGCAGTAAAGCCCCGGCTAATGCCGGACCGGCCGCCATGCCGCCGCCGATCACCAGATTAATGCTGTTCATCAGCCGGCCGTTGTTATCGAGCCCGGCGACGCGGGCGAGAATAAAAGGCAGCACGAAGGTCCAGGTGAACTTAAACAGCAGCGCCGCGATGGCGTAGCGCGCCAGCAGCGGCTGGCCGATCAGCAGCCCGACGCTGAGGATCAGCAGGCCGTAGCCCAGCCACACCGGCAAACGATCGGCCCGCCGGGTGCCGCGCAGGGCCGCGCCCCCCGCGCCGATAATGCCGCAGACCGTCGCCGCCGCCAGCACCAGGCCGACCTGCGTCGGGCTCAGGCCCGCCGCCGCGCCGAGGGTGCCGATAAAAGTCCACACCGCGCTAAGGCTGATATAGAAGGTCAGCACCGCGAGGACCGCCAGCGCCTGACGCCACAGCGCCGTCGGCGGCTGCTGTCGCGAGACGGACAACGGTTGAAAGCGCGGCGGGAAAGCCGACACCAGCGGCAGGCAGCAGAGCATAATGGCGGCGAGGATCAGATAGACCACCTTGAGGCCAAAGCTGGCAAACAGCCCGGGCAGCACCAGCAGGCCAAGCATCCCCAGCAGCAGTTGCCCAAGCACCCAGAAGGCGTAGACTCGCGACGGGTTCGAGGTTCCCGCCGCGCAGCTGATGCACAGAATCATCAGCGTGCCGCCCGCCAGCGAGGCGAGAAAGCGCACCGCCAGCAGCGTCTCATACTGGGTCACCGCCGCCGAGGCGAGATTGGCTGTCAGAAACACGACCCCGGCCGTCAGGGCGACCCGCCGCCAGTCGAGGCGACTCATCCACCACCACGCCGGCAGCGTCGCCAGGCTCATCGCTCCCAGTTCCGCCGAGAACAACCAGCCGATCTGGCCGGGTTTTAGCTGCCATTCGCTGGCCAGCTGCGCCGCCACCGCCGGCGCGGTCATCAGAATACCCGGCGCAATAGCGGCGAAAATCACAATCGCCGCCAGCAAACGCAGGGACACAACCAGCCCGGCGGGCCGGGAAAGCGCATGATCAGTGAGAGGGGTACTCGACATCGTAGGGCGTGCTCCGGTCAAAAAAGCCTCCCCCCGGAGGGGTCTCCAGGGAGTGATACCCACAGGCATCAGGAAAACGCCGTGCTGCCACGGCGCGCGCGGGATGCGATAGTCAGATCACAGATGCAGCGTACGCTGAGCGGCCGGCATCCAGGTTCGGGAAACGAGTTCAGTACGATTGACCACTTCGGTCTTGGCGAAAATATTGCGCAGGTGCGTTTTCACCGTCGAGAGCGAGATATCCAGCCGGCGGGCAATCAGCTTATTGCTGGCCCCTTCGCGCACCATGCCGACGATTTCCCGCTCTTTGGCCGTCAGGATGGCGGGCAGGTCATCTTCGTCCTGCAGGCAGTCGCGGATCGCCAGCTCCACCAGCGGCAGCACCGCCTGGGCCCGATGACGCTCTTCGCTGGAGAAAGGCACGTCGCGCATCAGCGAGATACCGGCGACGATCCGCCGCTCGCGGCGAATAAAGATCTCGGTCATGTCGCGCACATTATTCGGCAACATAAATTCATGATAATAATGCCGGTTGCGGTCGCAGAGCCGCGGCGTCATCGCCGCCATGGTGGTGTTCTGGTGGCTAAAGCGCGACGGCAGCAACGGATCCAGCGGCTGGAAGTTTTCCAGATATTGTTGGTGCGTATTATCAGAAATATTATGCAATATATAGTTTTCGGGTTTTAACCGATTATTTACTCGATAAAATACCGCCGAAGACAGTGGAATTAACTGGGAAATAGTCTGTAAACAACGGGCTATTATCGCATCATTACGGCTGGCTTTTAACAAAGCAGACATGATAGGGCCTCCCCGTCGAGGTGCTGGTACATGACACATGAATGACTACCGATTATTGAAGCATACATTTCACATTTAAGTAACACAATCATTAACATATTAACAGTGTGATAGCCGTTACAAAATTTTCAGCAATCCATTGTTATATAAAGCATTTAAAAAACACACCCGCCATGCTTTACGATAGCGGCGTTAAAACATAAACAAAAAAGATTAACACCCGGCGGACAGGCCCCTGGTGATAAAAAAACCCTATCCCGGACGCGTCTCTCTCATCCTTAAGAACGATGGATTTCTGTTTTTTTTCACTTATACCTCTAACAGGATGCAATTAATTTTCGCCGCGGCTTAATCATGTGATTACGCCTGACCCGCTGTTGCCAAAATAATATCAACAGCGCCGGTCATTAACCGAGGATAAGCCGATGCTGAATATCGCCGCCCTGCGCCAGCAGCAAATTCCGCTGGCCGCTGAGCCGCGCTCGCCGGTGCCGTTTCATATTCTGATGAAGCCGATTGGCCCCGCCTGCAATCTCGCCTGCCGCTACTGCTATTACCCACAGGATGAAACGCCGGTCAACAAGATGGACGAGGCGCGGCTGGAGCAGTTTATCCGCCGCTATATCGCCGCCCAGCCCGCCGGCGCGCGGGAAATCAACTTTGTCTGGCAGGGCGGCGAGCCGCTGCTGGCCGGCCTGAGCTTCTACAAAAAAGCGCTCGCCCTGCAGGCGCGTTATGCCCCCGACGGCGTCACCATCAGCAACAGCCTGCAGACCAACGGCACGCTGATCAACGACGCCTGGTGCCGGCTGTTTCGCGAGCATCGCTTTATTATCGGCTTGAGCCTCGAAGGCAGCGAAGCGCTACAGGACCAGCATCGTCCGGATAAACGCGGCCGGGCCACCTGGCCGGCGGCGCTGCGCGGCATCGACCTTCTCCACCAGCATCAGGTGGAGTTTAACCTGCTGGTGGTGGTGCATAACGAGATGGCGACGCACGCGGCGGCGATTTATGACCGGGTGGTCAGCCTCGGCGCGCGCTATCTGCAGTTTCAGCCGCTGATGAGCGAAGGCGCAGCGCTGCGCGAGGGCTATCAGCTGAGCGCCGATAACTGGGGGCGTTTTATGGTCGGCATCTGGCGGCAGTGGCAGAAGCGCTGCGACAAGGGGCGGGTGTTTGTCATCAATATCGAGCAGGCGTGGGCGCAGTACTTCACCCACACCAGCGGCAGCTGCGTGCACAGCGCCCGCTGCGGCAGCAATCTGGTGATGGAGCCAGACGGAGAGCTCTACGCCTGCGATCATCTGATCAACGCCGAGCATCGGCTGGGCCGCCTCGATGAGCAGACGCTCGCCGCCGCGGTCGACGCCTCGGTGCAACTGCCTTTCGGTCAGCAGAAAAGCCTGCGCCGCGAATGCCAGACCTGCGCGGTCAAAATGGTCTGCCAGGGCGGCTGTCCTGCGCATCTCAACGCCGCGGGCAACAACCGCCTCTGCGGCGGCTACTACCGCTTCTTTAGCGAAATTCTTGCGCCCGTGCGCCCCTTTTCCCGCGACCTTCAAGGACTGCAAGCCTGGCGGGCCGCGTTTGTCGGGGCCGCGCATCCGGCGTAGCCCGTTGCTCTGAAGCTATCCCTTTGAAACAGGAGAATCCGTTGTGAATAAAACAGCCATGGCCGCGGCGGTCAGTGTCATCCTCGCCGGCGGCGCGCACGCCGCGCAGCAGGAGCGTCCGAACGTCATCGTCATTATCGCCGATGATATGGGCTACTCGGACATTAGCCCCTTCGGCGGCGAGATCCCCACCCCCAACCTGCAGGCGATGGCCGAGCAGGGGATGCGCATGAGCCAGTATTACACCTCGCCGATGTCGGCCCCGGCGCGCTCCATGCTGCTCACCGGCAACAGCAACCAGCAGGCCGGGATGGGCGGCATGTGGTGGTATGACAGCACTATTGGCAAGGAGGGCTACGAGCTGCGGCTGACCGACCGCGTCACCACCATGGCCGAGCGCTTTAAAGACGCGGGGTATAACACTCTGATGGCCGGCAAGTGGCACCTCGGTTTTGTTCCCGGCGCCACGCCGAAGGACCGCGGCTTTAACCACGCTTTCGCCTTTATGGGCGGCGGCACCAGCCATTTTAACGACGCTATTCCGCTGGGTACCGTTGAAGCGTTTCACACCTACTACACCCGCGACGGCGAGCGCGTCTCCCTGCCGGACGATTTCTACTCCAGCGAGGCCTACGCCCGGCAGATGAACAGCTGGATTAAAGACACGCCGCAGGACCAACCGGTCTTCGCCTGGCTGGCCTTTACCGCCCCGCACGACCCGCTGCAGGCGCCTGACGAATGGATCAAGCGCTTCAAAGGCCAGTATGAGCAGGGCTACGCCGAGGTCTATCGCCAGCGTATCGCCCGCCTGAAAGCGCTGGGGATTATCCATGACAACACCCCGCTCCCGCACCTTGAGCTGGATAAAGAGTGGGACGCGCTGACCCCGGAGCAGCAGAAATATACCGCGAAAGTGATGCAGGTCTACGCGGCGATGATCGCCAATATGGACGCGCAGATCGGCACCCTGATGGAAACGCTGAAGCAAACCGGTCGCGATAAAAACACCCTGCTGGTGTTCTTAACCGACAACGGCGCCAACCCGGCGCAGGGCTTCTACTACGAATCCACCCCGGAATTCTGGAAGCAGTTTGACAACAGCTATGACAACGTTGGCCGCAAAGGCTCGTTTGTCTCCTACGGCCCGCACTGGGCCAACGTCAGCAACGCCCCTTACGCCAACTATCACAAAACCACCAGCGCTCAGGGCGGGATTAACACCGACTTTATGATCGCCGGCCCCGGGATTACCCGCCGCGGTAAAATCGACGCCTCGACGATGGCGGTGTATGACGTGGCGCCGACCCTGTATGAATTCGCCGGTATCGACCCGAACAAATCGCTGGCGAAGAAGCCGGTGCTGCCGATGATCGGCGTCAGCTTTAAGCGCTATCTCACCGGCGAAGTGCAGCAGCCGCCGCGCGGAAACTACGGCGTCGAGCTGCATCATCAGGCGGCGTGGGTCGATGGCGAATGGAAGCTGCGGCGGCTGGTGCCGCGGGGCTTCACCGCCGGCGACGCGCCGTGGCAGCTGTTTAATCTGCACGACGATCCGCTGGAAACTCATGACGTCGCGGCCCAACACCCCGATCGGGTCAAAGCGATGAGTGAAGCCTACGAGGCGTTCGCCAGACGCACCATGGTCACCCGGGCGCAGGGCAAAATGATCGATTACGTCGGCATCGACAGCAAGACCGGACGCTATCTGGCGGTCGACCCCGCCACCATGAAGCCGGTTCCGGCGCCGCAGGCGATCCCCGTGAGCGAGCTCCATTAACCGACCCGGCTATCGTTCTTCCGGGCGATAGCCGGGAGCTGGCGCGCTTTTTAAGGTAACCGGAAACCCCATTACAGGAGAGAGCGAATGGCGAGAGTCGTGGTGATCACCGGCGGCGGAACCGGAATTGGCGCCGCCTGCGCGCGGCTGATGCGCGCCGCGGGCGACCGGGTGTTTATTACCGGACGGCGCGAGGCGCCATTGCGGGCGGTCGCCGATGAGACCGGCGCCACGGCGCTGATGGGCGATGCCGCCGACGGCGAGGCGTGGCGCCAACGGCTGCTGCCGGCCATTCTCGACCAGGCCGGCGGTATTGATGTCCTCATCTGCAGCGCCGGCGGGATGGGCAACAGCCCCGCCGCCGATACCAGCGACCGCCAGTGGCGCGAGGCGCTGGACGGCAATCTCACCAGCGCCTTCGCCAGCGTTCGCGCCTGCCTGCCCTCGCTGATTGCCCGCCGCGGCAACGTGCTGTTTATCGCCTCCATCGCCTCGCTGGCCGCCGGTCCGCAGGCCTGCGGCTACGTCACCGCCAAACACGCCTTAATCGGCCTGATGCGCTCCGTCGCCCGCGATTACGGCCCGCAGGGGGTGCGCGCCAACGCCGTCTGCCCCGGCTGGGTCACCACGCCGATGGCGGATGAAGAGATGCTCCCGCTGATGCAGGCGGAAGGGTTGTCGCTGACTGAGGCGTATCAGCGGGTCTGTCGCGACGTTCCGCTGCGCCGCCCCGCCAGCCCCGAGGAGATAGCCGAGGTCTGTCAGTTTCTCTGTTCGCCGCAGGCCGCCATCATCAGCGGCGCTACGCTGGTCGCCGACGGCGGCGCCAGTATCGTCGATGTTCCCACTCTGGCGTTTGCCTAACGCCCTACTCTGTTCAGGAGCCACTATGACTTCAGAAGCCGTATTTATCCAGGTCGGCGCGCTGGCCGATGGTTTTGCGCCACACGGTAATGTACTCGCCACCGCCAGCCTGCCCGCAGGCGAGCGCTTTACCTTTTATGTCGCCGGGAGCGAGCCGCAGCAGCTGATCATCGAAGATGAGCAGACGCTAAGCTGGAACGGCACTCGCACTCCCTGGCGGGCGACCGCCCTGCGCCCGGATATTCTGTTTATCGACTTCCTTGACCCGGAGCGGGATAACGCCAGCATCAGCGCGGTATGCAACCTGACGCAGCGCAACGCTACCCTGGTCTATGGCCAGCTGCCGGACGAAGCCGCCGCGCGGCTGGACGCCTTCAGCCGGGTGGAGCGAGGCCTGCCGCTGACCGCGGTAGAAGCGCGCTTTGTCTTCGCCCGCCTGGATACGCAGCCGGGGCCGCTGCCGGGCTTTACTCCTGCGCTGGTCGGCATGCGCAATCAGTACACCTACAGCCCGACCGAGCGCTATGAGCACATCTATCTCAACGATAATTTTTACGCCTGGCAGTGTCTGGACGGCGTGGAAAAGGGGCTGGCGGATGTCGACCGCTGCCACTATGTACTGGTGGCGGAGGATCTCTATCTGTTTGTCTGGCGCGAGAAAATCATTCCGACGCTGGGGGTGATCCTGATCGATCTTCAGCAAATGCGCACCGACGGCAAGATCATGGGCTATCAGGGCAGCGACTTCGGCGTCCTCAGCAATTTCCCGGTCGGCGCCAGCGCGAAGATCCTCAACATCACCCGCCATCAGGAATAAAGGGGCGCCGCCGGGCACGCTTTCAGCCACCATGCCCGTCATATTGCCGGGTGGCGGCTGCGCCTTACCCGGCCTACGTTCTTACGACCTGTCGTTAATTTATTCACCATTGTTGCTGAAACTGCCGGTGCTGACGGCCTCAAAATCGCTGAGACGTTCCCGGAAGGCCGGGGCAGCCCGCATGGATGCGGGCTGAGGGCCGTGTTTTGCACGGACGCTGCCTCGGCCCGACCCGAAGCCTGCAGGGATAAGTCGAAGGTACCGCGCAGCGGCGATTTTGCTGGCCGGAGCCCGGGGGTACAGGGGGCGGCGGCGACTGGCCGCCCCCTGTGCGCTCCCTGCGCCATAAGAGACATAGCGCAGAAAATTAACCGGGAGCGCAATCTGCCCGGAATTAACATAGAAGTTGTAGCCCTGCCAGGCGCAGTGCGAACAAGATATTTCCGGTTGTGCCGTTATTTTGCCGGGTGGCGGCTGCGCCTTACCCGGCCTACAGGGTCCTCTCACAGGCTCATACCTCGTAGGCCCGGCAAGCGCAGCGCCACCGGGCGATGACAGCGGGTACAGAGCCGTTTTATGCCGGGTGCCGGCTACGCCTGACCCGGCCTGCGGTCCGCGCCATTTATAGCCCTTCCCCCTCTCCCCGCCGGGGAGAGGGAATGACTCAGGCGCTGGCGCTGTCCAGCCGCGCCACCTGCTCCGCGCTCAGGCTCAGCGCCGCCGCGCGGGCAAAACTTTCCACCTGGGCCACGCTCGTGGCGCTGGCGATCGGCGCGGTCACCCCTTCGCGGCCGATCAGCCACGCCAGGGCCACTTCCGCCGGCTTCGCCCCCTGCTCCTCCGCGACCGACACCAGGGTATCGATAATCCGCATCCCGCGCGGATTCAGGTACTTACCAATCCCCCCTCCGCGCTGACTCTGCGCCAGATCCGACGGCTGACGGTACTTACCGGTTAAGAACCCCGAGGCCAGGCTGTAGTAGGTCACCACCCCGATATCACGGCTGACGCAGAGATCGCACAGCGCGCCTTCAAAGGCGGAGCGGTGGTAGAGGTTATATTCCGGCTGCAGCACCTGCCAGGCAGGCAAGCCGCCCTTGCGCGCCACCTCCAGCGCCCCCGCCAGCTGCATCGCATCGAGGTTAGAGGCCCCCATCGCGCGAATTTTCCCCGCCTGCTGCAGGCTGTGGAAAGCCTCCAGCGTTTCCGCTACCGGAGTTTGCGGATCCGGCCAGTGGGAAAAGTAGAGGTCGATGTAGTCGGTATTAAGGCGGCGCAGGGAGTCGTCTACCGCCTGCTGGATCCAGGCTTTGCTGAGTCCCTTATGGCCAGGAAGGCCGAGATCGGAGCCGACTTTGGTGAAGATTTTGACCTTATCGCGCATGCCGGGACGCGCCTGCAGCCAGCGGCCGATAATGGTTTCGGATTCGCCGCCCTGGTTGCCCTCCGCCCAGCGGGAATAAACATCCGCCGTGTCGATAGCGTCAAAACCATGGTCAACAAAAGCATCAAGAAGGGCAAAACTGGTTTTTTCATCAATGGTCCAGCCAAAGACGTTACCGCCAAACACTAACGGGGCGATGGAAAATCCGGTTTTGCCCAAGGGACGTGTCATCATGCCGAGTACTCCTTAGCTTATATTCTGCTTCCCTCAGGTAACCACAGGGGTCAGGAGAGGAGGTCGATTGGATAATCAGAAAAGGAATCTTACGGCGGGCGATCCTTGCCCGCGGGTACACTCAGACATTATGTCCCGGAATAAACATCAAAGCTAAAATATTTGCTGGCTAATTTTTTATAGGTGCCGTCGGCAAGGATCTTCGCAATCGCGCCGTTTATTTCCTGACGCAGCGCCTCATCGTCTTTACGCAAGCCGATCGCCGCCCCGGCGCCAAACAGCGTATCATCCTGCAGATGGCCGCCGACAAAGGTGAATGCCTTACCCTGCGGCTGCTGCAGGAAGCTGTAGTCGGCCATCATCCCGGAAAGCACCGCGCCGTCGATGCGCCCGGACTCCAGATCGCGCACCACGCTATCGGCCCCCTGGTAGGCCACAATGTTGATCCCCTGCGGACGCCAGTGCTGATTGACGTAAGTCTCCTGCGCCGAACCCTGCTCGACGCCGATGGTTTTGCCCTTCAGCTGCGCCGGCGTATTGCCTTGCAGGGTATTTTTACGCGCCACGAGGAACACCGGCCCGTTATACAGCTTGTCGCTAAAGGCAATCTGCGCTTTACGCTTCTCGGTCATGTACATCCCGGAAAGGATGGCGTCGAATTTCCGCGCCTTCAGCGCCGGGATAATGCCGTCGAAATTGCTTTCCACCCACACGCATTTCGCCTGCAGCTGCTGGCAAATGGCGTTGCCTAGATCGATATCAAACCCCGCCAGCTTGCCCTGCGGATCCTTCCATTCAAACGGCGCGAAGGTCGGGTCGACGCCGAAGCGGATCGCCTTTCCCCCTTCGGCCAGCGCCGACGTCGACGCCATTAACGCCAGCCATAGCAACAGTGATTTTTTCATTCCAGTTCTTCTCCAGAGGTTAACGGCAGTGCTTTTCCACCAGGCGGGCGAACAGCGTCGCGCCGGTGGTGATAATGTCATCGTTGAAGTCGTAGCCGGGGTTATGCACCATGCAGCCTCCCTTCTCCCCCTGCTCGCCGTTGCCCAGCAGGAAGTAGCAGCCCGGACGTTCGCGCAGCATAAAGGCGAAGTCCTCGCTGGCGTTCATCGGCGAGACCGACTCCAGCACCCCCTCGCGACCAAACACCTCCAGCGCCAGCGCCCGGGCGAAATCAGTCTCTTCGGGGCTGTTGGTTAATACCGGGTAGGAGTCGTAAACCTCTACTGCGCTGCTGGCGCCATAGCTTTTGGCGGTAAATTCGCTGAGCTCGTGAATACGTTTGATCAGCAGGTTGCGGATTTCCGGCTTCATCGCCCGCACGCTGAGCTCCATCACCACGCTCTCCGGAATAACGTTGGAGGCGATACCGGCCTGGAAGGTGCCGACGCTGACCACCGCCGTTTCGCCCGGCGGCACGTTGCGCGCCACGATGCTCTGCAGAGCCATCACCAGCGCCGCGCCGGCGACGATCGGGTCGACGGTGCGCTCCGGATGGGCGCCGTGGCCGCCGTAGCCGGTAAGGGTGATTTTGACGGTGTCCGCCGAGGCCATAAAGTTACCGGCGTAGAAGCCCAGCTTGCCCACCGGCAGCCCCGGCATGTTGTGCAGACCGAAAATGCGTTCGCAGGGGAACTGCTCGAACAGGCCGTCTTTAATCATTAAATCGGCGCCGCCGATAGCCTCTTCCGCCGGCTGAAAAATCAGATGCACCGTGCCGTTGAACTGACAGGCCGGCGAGGCGATATATTTCGCCGCCGCCAGCAGAATGGTGGTATGGCCGTCATGACCGCAGGCGTGCATTTTCCCCGACACCGTGCTGGCCCAGGGTAAACCAGTGGTTTCATGAATCGGCAGAGCGTCCATATCGGCGCGCAGGCCGATGGTGCGCGGCGAGTCGCCTTTGCTCAGGCTGCCGACCACCCCGGTCTTGCCGAGGCCGCGCGTCACCTGGTAGCCCCACTCGGTCAGCTTGCCGGCAACCAGTTCGCTGGTATTAAACTCTTCCAGACTTAATTCCGGATTGGCATGTAAATAATGACGCAGAGAAATCATTTCCGCTTCCGTCGCTTTAATTTCTGGAATTACATAATCACTCATGCCGCTCTCCGGGAAATATCGTAAGGACTTAACACGGTATCGTGGTGAAAACTTTATGCAAGCAGGATTTCTAATACCGGCGATGGCGGCATCTTATTTAATAATGCGCTCACAACAGTGTAATAAGCATTAAAAACAGCGAAGTTTAAAAATAAACGTTTATTTTATGGAGAATTAACCATTATTTACCCTACCATCCCCGGCCATATTCAGATTTAAATAAAAAGATTTCGATGAAATTACAGACGCTTTTCCTCGTCGCCATGACCGCGCTGGCGGGCTGCAGCGCGCAGGGCGATACCGCCAGCCAGCAGCGGGCCAGCATTCAGAAGATGCGCAACGAAACCCTCAATAAACTTTACACCCTGCAGCCCGAGGCCCGCAGCGATATTCAGCATGCGAAGGGTTATGCGGTATTCGCCAATAACAGCAGCAAGATCCTGCTGTTCGGATTTGGCAGCGGCTACGGCGTGGTGCGGGATAAGGCCTCCGGGAAGGACACCTATATGAAAATGGCCCAGGGCGGCGCCGGTCTGGGAATAGGGATCAAGCAGCAGCGCACGGTGCTGGTCTTCCATGATAAAGCGGCCCTGGATCACTTTATCCGCCAGGGATATATGGTCGGCGCCGATGCGAACGCCGCGGCGAAATATGATGACAAAGGCATCGCGCCGATCGCCGCCTCCGCGAACGGCGTAGCGAAGGACACCTCCTCGCTGCCGTCGAAAGTGAACGTCTATGAAATCACCGACAAGGGGCTGGCCGCCCAGGCGATGGTCAATGGCTATAAATACTGGCCGGATGACGAACTGAACCCGTAGCCCCGGCGGTGCTCCATCGCCGGGTCAGGTGTTCCCTGCCCGGCGTTGGGAAACGCGCATTTAGTGGCCGAGGGCGCCGCTCACCAGAATCGAGGTGATGATCCCGGTCGCCGCAGCGATCAGCACATAGTTACCGTCGATATAGGACCAGTGATGGCCCTCCGGCGGGGGCGGCAGGCCGCGGTCGCTCCAGTCACGGACGCGATACTCATCGCCACGGAACGGCGCCGGAGCCGGGTGGCCTTTGCGGAAATCGTTACCGCGCCAGGCGAAATGGTCCTGCTCATGACGTGCCTGATCGCGTTTGTCATGACCGTCACGATCCGGGCCACGCTGGTCATGGTCACCCTGATGATGCGCGTCAGGTCCGCCCTGCGGCGCATGCCCATTATGATCCGGACCGTTCTGCCACACCGTTGGCTGCCCCGGGCGATGGCCGTCGTTCGGGCCATCGGCAAAGGCCGGGACGCTCAGCACAGTGGATAACATTACCGCCAGAGAAATCATCTTTTTCATCGTACACCTCCTGATTGAAGTTCTTTGTAACGGGAAAATGTGAAGAAAGAGTGAGTATCCGCTTAACCAGGACGATTCCTGGCACCTGGGGTTACTGCTGTCGGGGAAGGCATTATGGGGGAGGACGAGCAATAAAAAAGGCCGCTCTCGCGACCTTTATTCAGACTGCTATCAGGACTTACTCAGTCACTTTATTTTTTAACTCTTCAGCGCCGGATTTGGTTTTATCCCAGCCCTTTTCTGCGCCGGATTTGGTGGCGTTCCAGCCTTTTTCGCTGACCTCTTTGGTCTTATCCCAACCTTTCTCAGTCCCTTCTTTGGTCTTGTTCCAGGTCTTCTGCGCGCCTTCGCTCACCTGGCTGCCGACGCTATCCTGTTTGCCTTCGGCCGCATGTTTCGCCTTCAGCTGCTGCTCTTCGCCCTCGTGCTGGGCCTGGTGCAGCTTCTCTTTGGCGGTGTTGGCGTTGGCATTGGCCGCCGCGACGGTATCATCTGTTGCATGTGTTGTCGCAGCAAAAACCGGAGCCGCAACCAGAATAGCCGATAACGCAATCATTGCTTTTTTCATAATATCCTCTCTCACATGTCATGTTATGAGTCGCATTCAGGATGGCACAGCGAACCGGGGATGACATTAGGAATTAGCCTGAAAAACGTTTTCGACCTCCAATCATGGAAGAAAATGCTGCCGCCGCGCGCCCTGTCGGCGTTCACATAATTTCCAACACGTTTGTTACATTTCGTGAAATTTGCCCTTGATATACTTGCCGTTGAGGTTTACTCGAGAATAATTCTCAGAATCATTATATTTATAAATTGGCAAACGGAACTCCTTTTATGGCAAGAAAATCAGTAAGATCGCTGTTGCTTACTGCGCTGATCGCGACGCCCTTCCTCAGCTATGCGACCCAATATCCGCTGACGGTTACCGACCTTGACGGCCGGCAGGTCACCCTGGTCAAAGAGCCGCAGCGTATTATTTTGCAGGATGGTCGCGACATTATGACCCTCGCCCTGCTGGACCGGGACAATCCGTTTAAGCGGCTGGTGGCATGGAATAATCTGGCGAAAAAGCAGGATGTTGCCACCTGGCAGATGCTGAAAACGGCGTGGCCGCAGTCGGCTACGATTATGGACATGGGCTTCAGCGACAAGGGGAACGTCGATCTTGAAAGCGTCATCGCCCGCCAGCCGGATCTGATGATCGCCCAGCTGCGCGCCAGGCCTGCGCTGATGGATAGCGGGGTCATTGACAAGCTTAGCGCCCTGCACGTTCCGGTGCTGTTTGTCGACTATGAGATCGACCCGGCGAAAGATACCGCCCCCAGCATCGACCTGCTGGGCAAAGTGCTTAACCGCGAGAGCCAGGCCAAAGCCTTTACCGATTACTATCGCCATCAGCTGCAGACGATTCGTCAGAAAACCGCAGCCATCACGCCGAAGGCCAACGTCTTCGTGGAAGCGCTGGCCGGCAACAGCGACGCCTGCTGCTTTACTCACGGCCACAGCGGCTGGGGCGGGCTGGTGGAGGCGGTCGGGGCGAACAATATCGGTTCGCAGCTGCTGCCGGGCGCCTCCGGGTTCGTCTCGCTGGAGAAAATCATCAGCATGAAGCCCGACGCCTGGATCATGACCGGCTCGAAGCGTGGCAACAGCCAGGTGCTGCCCCTGGGCTATGAAGTCAAGCCGGAGGCGGTGAAGACCCAGGCGCAGACGCTGCTGGCGCGGCCAGGGGTCAGCCAGATCCCGGCGGTCCAGGAAAAGCGGGCCTATGGCGTCTATCACCACTTCTATAATCACCCGTGGAATATTGTCGGCATGGAGTATCTGGCGAAAGATATCTATCCGCAGGCCTTCCGCGATCTCAACCCGGATGAGACGTATCATTATATCGTGCGCCATTTCACCGACCTGCCGGACCAGCCGTTCGTCTTTTCCTGGCAGCAGAGCGAGTAATCCGGCATGCGTTTAACTTCCGACTCCGTTCTGGACGGGCTGCCCGCCGGGACGCCTGGCGTGATGGATCATTATCGCCATATCGTGCGTCGCCGCCTGCTGCTGATGCTGCTGCTGGCGCTGTTAATTGTCGCTTCGCTGCTGCTCGATTTTATGCTCGGCCCCTCCGGACTGCCGCTGCAGAGCCTGTGGCAGACGTTAACCGATCCAGCCAGCGCCGATCCGGGCACTCGCGCCATCGTCTGGGACATCCGGCTGCCCTATGCGGTGATGGCGATTATCGTCGGTCTGGCGCTGGGACTGGCCGGTGCCGAAATGCAGACCATCCTCAATAACCCGCTGGCCAGTCCGTTTACCCTCGGCGTCTCCTCGGCTGCGGCGTTTGGCGCCGCGCTGGCGATTGTGCTGGGTATTGGCCTGCCCGGTATTCCCGGCCAGTGGTTTATCTCGGCCAACGCCTTTATCTTCGCCCTGCTGGCGGCCCTGCTGCTGGACGGCATTACCCGCTGGACCCAGGTGGCCACCTCCGGCGTCATTCTGTTCGGCATCGCGCTGGTCTTTACCTTTAACGCCCTGGTCTCGATGCTGCAGTTTATCGCCAATGAAGACACGCTGCAGGGGCTGGTGTTCTGGACCATGGGCAGCATCGACCGCGCCTCCTGGAGCAAAGTCGCCATCCTGCTGGTCGCCCTGGCGCTGGTGATGCCCCTGTCGCTGCGCAGCGCGTGGAAGCTGACCGCCCTGCGGCTGGGCGAGGACCGGGCCATCAGCTTTGGCATTAACGTTCGCCGTCTGCGCCTGGCCACACTGCTGCGGATCAGCATTTTGTCGGCGCTTTCGGTGGCCTTTGTCGGGCCAATCGGCTTTATCGGCCTGGTGGCGCCGCATATTGCGCGGATGCTCTTCGGCGAAGACCATCGCTTTTACCTGCCCGCCAGCGCGCTGATCGGCGCCCTGGTGCTCTCCCTGGCCTCCATCGCCTCGAAGAACCTGATCCCGGGGGCCATTATTCCGGTGGGGATCGTCACTTCCCTGGTAGGGGTCCCGTTCTTTTTAAGCATTATTTTACGTCACCGGGGGCAGGTATGAGCGACCAGACGTTATCCGGCCTGTCGCTGTCTCACTTCAGCGCCGGCTATCCCAGACGCAAGGTGATCGAGAACCTGACGGTTCCCCATCTGCCGCGGGGGAAAATCACCGCGCTGCTGGGGCCAAACGGCAGCGGTAAATCGACGTTAATGCGGGCGATGGCGGGTCTGGGCCCCTGCCGCGGCGAGCTGCTGCTGGAGGGGGAAAATCTGCTGACGCAGCCGTTCGCACGTCGCGCGGAACAGGTGGTTTATCTTCCGCAGACGCTGCCCGCCGGCGTGCATCTGCATGTGCTGGAGTCGATTATCGTGGCCCAGCGTGCCGCCGGAGGACGCCACAGTCCGCAGCACCAGGAGGAGGTGATGGCGCTGCTGCGCCAGCTGGGAATTGCCCACCTGGCGATGAGCTACCTCGATCAGCTCTCCGGCGGGCAAAAACAGCTGGTGGGTCTCGCCCAGTCGCTGATTCGCCAGCCGCGCCTGCTACTGCTCGACGAACCGCTCAGCGCGCTTGATCTCAACTATCAATTTCACGTGATGGATCTGGTGCGCCGGGAGACCCGGCGGCGCAACATCGTGACCCTGGTGGTGGTGCACGATATCAATATTGCCCTGCGTCACGCCGACCACGTGCTGATGCTCAAAGCGGGCCAGCTGCTCGGCGACGGCACCCCGGCCGCGGTCATCACCCCCGAGACCCTGGCGGCCGTCTACGGCGTGCGCGGTCGTATTGAGCCCTGTTCGCAGGGGGTGCGGCAGGTGATTATTGACGGGCTGGTGGACAGCGAGGCCTGACCGCGGCGCGGGGAGGGTACGGCCTCCCCGCGCCCGCCGGCTTAGTGATCGAGATAGATATAGTTTTCCCAGCTCTTCATGCGGATCAGGATCTTCCGGATCAGCGACAGCTCTTTCAGATGATCCGAGTAGACCGCCGCCTCGAGGGTGGCCCCCTGCGGCAGGGCGTATTCGGCAAAACGCGGATCGGTCACCTTCAGCACCACCAGCGCCCGGCCATGGGTATTGAGCGCGTCCGTGGTCAGCAGTTTGCCCTGGCCCTGAAACTGACTCTCGCCAATCGCCGGCAGCACGTCGGCCACTTCCCCGCGGAAGACGGTGCCCGGAATGGCCGGAAACATCAGCTCCGCGGGCTCGCCTTTGTGCAGACGCTGCAGGGCGTTCTGGCGAAATGCCGCGACATACTCCCGCGAGGCGTCGCCCTCCACCGGCACAAAGGTCATCACCGGCAGCATCCCCAGCGCGGTGGACATGGTGCCTGGCCGTAAGCCGACGGTGCTGACATAGCCGTCTTCCGGGGCGCGGACGACGGTGTTATCCAGCTGAAACTGCGCCTTCTGCAACTGCGCCAGCAGGGAGGCCACGGTGGTATTTTTGCCCTTCACCACCGAGTCCAGCGCGTTACGCGCCTGAACCACGTTCGCCTGAGCCGCGCTGACGCTGGCTTCATCGGCTTTCCACGTCTGCAGACGGGTATCGACCATTTGATCGGAGAAGGCGCCCTGAGCATGCCCCTCCCGAAAGCGGGCATACTCCCGCCGCGACTGGTCGCGCTGGGCCACCGCTCTGCTCAGCTCGGCCTCCGCCTGGCTTAACGCGGCGTTGAGGGAGAGCGCATCCTGACTGGCCGCTTTAATTTGCGCCTGCAGATCGTCCACCTTTGCCTGGAACGGCGTCGGGTCGAGAGTAAACAGCACATCGCCCTTATGCAGCCTCTGGTTAGGCTTCACCGGTACGGTCTGCACCCGACCGCGTACCTGCGACACAATCGGCACGGTGCGAAACACCTGATTACCGACGTCGGTATAGGGGAAGTTGTAGTTCATCCCGAAGATCACCGCGCCAATCAGGGCGATACCGCCGAGCACCGCCGTCGGCACGGTCCACTTATTGAGCGGAATGCGGAAAACTTTAAACACCACGATGCATAGCGCGGCGTAGGTCAGCAACATTAACGTTTCCATTATTCTGCCTCCTTCGCTTTAAGTTCCTCGACCTCGCGCTGCACCTGCTCCAGTCGCTGAACGACCGTCTCCAGACGCTGATGCAGGGCCTGCTGATCGTCGGCGATGCGGCGCATTCCCCATCCGCGGTCTTCGCGCCACAGCGTCGCCCAGATCCACAATAAGGGCCACAGGGCATGCAGGGTAAATAAGCTGACCCAGCCGGCATAATGAATCGCATCCTGATGAGGATGGCGCCGCTCTTTGGCGATTTCATAAGGAATATCGTGAATAACAATCACGCCATAAAAAAGTATTAAGGCCACGGCGATGAGAATGGCCAGCGCCACATAGTCCAGGGTCATAAAATAACTCCAGAGTGAAAGGTTAAATAAATAAAACGGCCAGGTTCAGGCGTAACGGGGCCGGGGAAAACGCGCGCGTAGCGCTTTCCTCGGGCGGGTTTTAGCGACGTTATGTCGGGGAGCCGACGAACCTGAATCAGAATTTCTCAGGAATATGACGGTCGATGGAAATCAGTTTGCCTTTTTTCATCGTGATATATCCTCCCTCGCGCAGGGCGGCCAGCACCTGATAAACATAGCTGCGCGAAAGATTGGTTCGTTTAATAATAAATGCCGACAGGCTTTCATGCTGACCACCATCGATTCCTCCACGATATAAATAG
This sequence comes from Klebsiella sp. K5-204, assembly GCF_030128585.1. Lineage (NCBI taxonomy): Bacteria > Pseudomonadati > Pseudomonadota > Gammaproteobacteria > Enterobacterales > Enterobacteriaceae > Klebsiella > Klebsiella sp. K5-204. The sequence continues at coordinate 335,379 of NZ_JAKUZS010000005.1, read as the reverse complement.
CGCGACAGCATTGATTTAATGGTCTGAAAGCTGGTCTGGCTGCCGCGTTCATAGTGGGCATCAAGGGCAAATATGCCCATATAGGCCAGGATCGTGGTCAGCTCTTGCATATAGCCCGGCGACGAATGAAAGAATATCCGTTCAAAATCGCTGGCGGATATTTTCGCCAGCTGGCATTCGCCCAGACACCGATAATAGAGCGCCACCGACGGACAATAATGTTCAAGCAGCCCTAACGGCATATGCGCGATAACAATCCCGAGCAGGTTCTGCTCATCACCAAAGGCCAACGTCATTTGCCCCTGCAGCAAAAAATAGAGATAGCCCGGCTGCGGCAGAAATGGCTGGTCTTTACTCAGGCTCAGGGTTTCACTGCAGGCGATGACCGCCGGCAGGTGCGTGGTCAGCGACAGCTTCTGGTACCGATCGTAAATATCGCCAAAACTGGGGTTCATCGCGCTACGCACTCCTTCACCTTTTATCACCGCGGCGGGGTTAACCGCGGCCTGTGGAACTATACCTAAGCGGGTCAGGAAGGAAAAGTCCAGATCTGGAGTGGCGAAATATTCCGCCTGGCTCACATTTTTTACCCTCGCCCCGCCCTTTCGTCCACCAATCGTTCCGCTTGCCGCCAGGCTGTGCTTTAATTAGCTAAACCGGTTTAACAAAGTTTAGCTAAGAGGAGCTGTCCTATGAATGGTAAAATCTGGGTACTCGGCGATGCGGTCGTCGATCTCCTGCCCGACGGAGAGGGCCGCCTGCTGCAATGCCCCGGCGGCGCACCAGCCAACGTCGCGGTCGGCGTGGCGCGGCTCGGCGGCGACAGCGGGTTTATCGGCCGCGTCGGCGACGATCCGTTCGGTCGCTTTATGCGCCACACCCTGGCGCAGGAGCAGGTCGATGTGGATTTTATGCGCCTCGACGCGACGCAGCGCACCTCCACGGTGGTGGTCGATCTCGATCGGCACGGGGAGCGCACCTTTACCTTTATGGTTCGCCCGAGCGCCGACCTGTTTCTTGCGCCTGAGGATCTTCCGCCGTTCGCCGCCGGCCAGTGGCTGCACGTCTGCTCTATCGCCCTCAGCGCGGAACCGAGCCGCAGCACGGCATTCGCGGCGATGGAGGCGATAAAGCGCGCCGGGGGCTATGTCAGCTTCGACCCCAATATCCGCAGCGACCTGTGGCAGGATCCGCAGGAGCTGCGCGACTGTCTCGACCGGGCGCTGGCCCTCGCCGACGCCATAAAACTGTCGGAAGAGGAGCTGGCTTTTATCAGCGGCAGCGACGACATCGTCAGCGGCATCGCCCGGCTGAACGCCCGCTTCCAGCCGACGCTGCTGCTGGTCACCCAGGGCAAAGCGGGAGTCCAGGCCGCGCTGCGCGGGCAGGTTAGCCACTTCCCCGCCCACCCGGTAGTGGCCGTCGATACCACCGGCGCCGGCGATGCCTTTGTCGCCGGGCTGCTCGCCGGGCTCGCCGCCCACGGCATCCCTGACGACCTCGCCGCCCTGGCGCCGGACCTCGCGCTGGCGCAAACCTGCGGCGCGCTGGCCACCACCGCCAAAGGCGCCATGACCGCCCTGCCCTACAGGGACGATCTTCAGCGCTCGCTGTGATCCCGTTGGGCCGGCTAGCGGCCCACTTTGCTGGTGACATCACAATTCTTAAACCGGTTTAGCAATTTTTATTTTCACTGCGTTACCGACATGTTTACCATATCAACTAAACCGGTTTAGCAAACGTTAGCACACTCACTGATTTACCTTTGGATGTCACCAACATGTATAAAAAACGGAAGTTAGCCATTCTTATTGCTTTGCTAACCGGCGCCGCCGCCGCCCATGGGCAGACAGACCTGAACAGCATTGAAGCGCGTCTCGCCGCCCTGGAAAAACGTCTGCAGGATGCCGAGACCCGCGCCAGTACCGCCGAAAGCCGCGCCGCCTCAGCGGAGCAGAAAGTTCAGCAGCTAACCCAGCAGCAGCAGCAAACCCAGGCCACCACCCAGCAGGTGGCCAAGCGCACCACCCAACTGGAAGAAAAAGCCGAACGGCCCGGCGGCTTTGAGTTCCACGGCTACGCCCGCTCCGGGGTGATCATGAACGACTCCGCCGCCAGCACGAAATCCGGGGCCTATATGACCCCCGCCGGGGAGACCGGCGGCGCCATTGGTCGTCTTGGCAACCAGGCCGACACCTATGTGGAAATGAACCTCGAACATAAGCAGACCCTGGACAACGGGGCGACCACCCGTTTCAAAGTGATGGTGGCCGACGGGCAAACTACCTATAACGACTGGACGGCGAGCAGCAGCGACCTGAACGTACGCCAGGCGTTCGTCGAACTGGGAAACCTGCCGACCTTCGAGGGTCCGTTCAAAGGCTCGACCCTGTGGGCCGGGAAACGCTTTGACCGCGACAACTTCGACATCCACTGGGTTGACTCGGATGTGGTATTCCTCGCCGGGACCGGCGGCGGGATCTACGACGTGAAGTGGAACGACAGCCTGCGCAGCAATTTCTCGTTATATGGCCGCAACTTTGGCGATATCGCCGACAGCAGCAACAGCGTGCAGAACTATATCGTCAGCATGAATAACTTTGCCGGCCCGGTGCAGATGATGGTCAGCGGGATGCGGGCGAAAGATAATGACGACCGCCAGGACGCGAACGGCAATCTGGTGAAAGGCGATGCCGCTAACACCGGGGTTCATGCCCTGCTGGGTCTGCACAATGAGAGCTTCTATGGCCTGCGCGACGGGACCAGCAAAACGGCCCTGCTGTATGGCCACGGACTGGGCGCCGAGGTTAAAGGCATCGGTTCCGACGGCGCGCTGCGTCCGGGGGCCAATACCTGGCGTTTCGCCAGCTACGGCACTACGCCGCTGAGCGATCGCTGGTTTATTGCCCCGGCCGTGCTGGCGCAGAGCAGTAAAGACCGCTATGTCGATGGCGACAGCTATCAGTGGGCCACTCTCAACCTGCGTCTGATTCAGGAGGTCACGCAGAACTTCGCCCTCGCCTGGGAGGGCACCTATCAGTACATGGATCTGCAGCCTGAAGGCTACAACGATCGCCATGCGGTCAACGGCAGCTTCTACAAGCTGACCTTCGCCCCGACCTTCAAGGTCGGCAGCATCGGCGACTTCTTCTCACGCCCGGAGATCCGCTTCTACACCTCGTGGATGGACTGGAGCAAAAAGCTGGATAACTACGCCAACGACGACGCGTTAGGCAGCAACGGATTCAAATCGGGCGGCGAATGGTCGTTCGGTATGCAAATGGAGACCTGGTTCTGACGTGAACCCGGAAGACAGGGTAAGTCACACATAAATATAAGGTTCGCGGTGCCTGCCACGGCCGGCGCCGCCCACGCCATATCATCATGCATTCAGAGGGTACTATGGATTTTGAACAGATTTCCCGGTCACTGCTTCCCCTGCTGGGCGGCAAGGAAAATATCGCCAGCGCCGCGCACTGCGCCACCCGCCTGCGGCTGGTGCTGGTCGACGACGCGCTCGCCGACCAGCAGGCGATTGGCAAAATCGACGGCGTGAAAGGCTGCTTTCGCAATGCCGGCCAGATGCAGATCATCTTCGGCACCGGGGTGGTCAATAAAGTCTATGCCGCCTTTATCCAGGCGGCGGGCATCAGCGAATCGAGCAAATCCGAAGCCGCCGACCTGGCGGCGAAAAAGCTGAACCCGTTCCAGCGCATCGCCCGCCTGCTGTCCAACATCTTCGTGCCGATTATTCCGGCCATCGTCGCCTCCGGCCTGCTGATGGGCCTGCTGGGGATGGTGAAAACCTACGGCTGGGTCGACCCGGGCAACGCTATCTATATCATGCTGGATATGTGCAGCTCGGCGGCGTTTATCATTCTGCCGATCCTGATCGGCTTTACCGCCGCCCGCGAATTTGGCGGTAACCCTTATCTGGGCGCGACCCTCGGCGGGATCCTCACCCACCCGGCATTGACCAACGCCTGGGGCGTCGCCGCCGGCTTCCACACCATGAATTTCTTCGGCATCGAAGTGGCGATGATCGGCTATCAGGGCACGGTCTTCCCGGTGCTGCTGGCGGTGTGGTTTATGAGCCTTGTCGAGAAACGGCTGCGCCGCATTATCCCTGACGCGCTGGATCTGATCCTCACGCCGTTCCTGACGGTGATTATCTCCGGCTTTATCGCCCTGCTGCTGATCGGCCCGGCCGGCCGCGCACTCGGCGACGGCATTTCGTTTATCCTCAGCACGCTTATCAGCCACGCCGGCTGGCTGGCGGGCCTGCTGTTTGGCGGCCTCTATTCGGTGATCGTCATTACCGGTATCCATCACAGCTTCCATGCCATCGAGGCGGGTCTGCTCGGCAATCCGTCGATCGGCGTCAACTTCCTGCTGCCGATCTGGGCCATGGCCAACGTCGCCCAGGGCGGCGCCTGCTTTGCGGTGTGGTTTAAAACCAAAGATGCAAAAATCAAAGCTATCACCCTGCCGTCGGCGTTTTCGGCGATGCTGGGGATCACCGAGGCGGCAATCTTCGGGATTAACCTGCGCTTTGTGAAACCGTTCATCGCCGCGCTGGTGGGCGGTGCCGCCGGCGGCGCCTGGGTGGTATCGATGCACGTCTACATGACCGCGGTGGGCCTGACGGCGATCCCGGGAATGGCCATCGTGCAGGCCAGCTCGCTGCTGAACTACATTATCGGGATGGCGATCGCCTTCGCCGTGGCCTTCACGCTCTCTCTGACGCTGAAATACAAAACGGACGCTGAATAATGTCATTACCGTCACGCCTGCCTGCGATCCTGCAGGCCGTTATGCAGGGCCAGCCGCAGGCGCTGGCCGACAGCCATTACCCGCAATGGCATCTGGCGCCGGTCAGCGGACTGCTGAACGATCCCAACGGCTTTTGCCAGGTCGCCGGGCGTTACCACCTGTTTTATCAGTGGAACCCGCTCGCCTGCGACCACACCTACAAGTGCTGGGGACACTGGAGCTCAGCCGATCTGCTGCACTGGCGGCATGAACCTATCGCCCTGATGCCGGATGAAGAGTATGACCGCAACGGCTGCTACTCCGGCAGCGCGGTCGAGTTCGAGGGCGCCCTGACCCTGTGCTATACCGGCAACGTGAAATTCCCCGACGGCGGGCGCACCGCCTGGCAATGTCTGGCGACGGAAAATGCCGATGGCACCTTCCGCAAGCTGGGGCCGGTGCTGCCGCTGCCGGAAGGCTATACCGGCCATGTGCGCGACCCTAAAGTGTGGCGACAGGACGGGCGCTGGTACATGGTCCTCGGGGCGCAGGATGTGCAACAGCGCGGCAAAGTGCTGCTGTTTACCGCCAGCGACCTGCGGGATTGGCGCCTGGTGGGCGAGATAGCCGGGCATGACGTTAACGGCCTGGCGAACGGCGGCTACATGTGGGAGTGCCCGGACCTGTTTCCGCTGGCGGACACCCACCTGCTGATCTGCTGCCCGCAGGGGCTGGCCCGCGAAGCGCAGCGCTTTCTCAATACCTATCCGGCGGTGTGGATGGCAGGCCGTTTCGACGCCGAACGCGGCGCCTTCGACCATGGTCCGCTGCACGAGCTGGACAGCGGATTTGAGTTCTACGCGCCGCAAACCATGCTGGCCGAGGATGGCCGCCGCCTGCTGGTCGGCTGGATGGGCGTCCCGGATGGGGAAGAGATGCATCAACCCACCCGCGCGCAGGGGTGGATCCACCAGATGACCTGCGTGCGCGAGCTGGAGTGGCAGGCGGGCACCCTGTATCAGCGCCCGCTGCGCGAGCTGGCCGCCCTGCGCGGCGAAGCCGAGGGCTGGCGCGGACAGACCCTTCCCCTCGCCCCGATGGAGCTGGCCTTTGACATCGCCCCCAACAGCACGCTGGGGCTGGATTTTGCCGGCGCCCTGCAGCTCACCGTCAACCGCGACGGCCTGCGTCTGTCGCGCCGCGGGCTGCAGACGGCGGAGATGCATCACCGCTACTGGCGCGGCGAGGCGCGGCGCCTGCAGATCTTTATCGACCGCTCCAGCGTGGAGATTTTCATCAACGATGGCGAAGGGGTGATGAGCAGCCGCTTCTTCCCGGGCTATCCGGGGCAGTTAATCTTCAGCGGTGCGACGCCGGTGGCATTCTGCCGCTGGCTGCTGCGGCCATGCATGGTAGAATAACCGTTTTGCTTTCAGGCTCCCGGGTGCTGATGAAAACCAAACGCGTAACTATCAAAGATATCGCCGAACTGGCGGGCGTCTCCAAAGCGACCGCCAGTCTGGTGCTTAACGGTCGTGGCAAAGAGCTGCGCGTGGCGCAGGAGACGCGCGAGCGCGTGCTGGCGATCGCCCGCGAGCAGCACTATCAACCCAGCATTCACGCGCGCTCGCTGCGCGATAACCGCAGCCATACCATTGGCCTGGTGGTGCCGGAAATCACCAACTACGGGTTTGCCGTTTTCTCCCATGAGCTTGAGACGCTCTGCCGGGAAGCCGGCGTGCAGCTGCTTATCTCCTGCACCGACGAAAACCCCGGCCAGGAGAGCGTCGTGGTCAATAACATGATTGCCCGCCAGGTCGACGGCCTGATCGTCGCCTCGTGCATGCACAGCGATGCCGACTACCTGAAGCTCAGCGAACAGCTGCCGGTGGTGCTGTTTGACCGCTCCCCCAGCGACAGCGCCCTGCCGCTGGTGATGACCGACTCGGTCACCCCAACGGCCGAGCTGATCTCCCGCATCGCCCCTCAGCATGCGGACGAGTTCTGGTTTCTCGGCGGCCAGCCGCGGCTATCGCCATCGCGCGACCGGCTGGCGGGATTCACCCAGGGCCTGGCTCAGGCGGGGGTCACGCTGCGTCCCGAGTGGGTGATCAACGGCAACTATCACCCCAGCTCCGGCTATGAGATGTTCGCCGCGCTCTGCGCGCGGCTGGGCCGGCCGCCGAAAGCGCTGTTCACCGCGGCCTGCGGCCTGCTCGAAGGGGTCCTGCGCTATATGAGCCAGCACCATCTGCTGGACTCCAATATTCATCTCGCCAGCTTCGACGATCACTATCTGTACGATTCACTTTCCCTGCGCATTGATACCGTGCAACAGGATAATCGCCAGCTGGCCTGGCACTGCTACGATCTGCTCAGCCAGCTGATCGACGGCCAGGCGCCGGAGCCGCTCCAGCGCTATCTGCCCGCCACCCTGCAGTTTCGCCATGCCTGACGGCGCCGTCGGCAATTAGCGTTTTCGCCGGGCGCGCGTCGCCCGCCTCACCGCCAGCAGCGTGCCGGCGAGCACCGCGCCGAGGCCCATCGTGACTGGCCAACGGTAAGCCATCAGCAGCGAGGGCAAACCGCCGTCCGGCGCCAGCATCACGAGATTCCAGCCCGCCAGGCCTGCATTGCCGTTCAGCGCCCGGCTTAACATCCGCTGATGCGGGGCGAAGGGCTGAATGGTCTGGTAATGGCTGCCGAACAGCGGCGGCTGCATCTCCCTGGGAAATTGCGCCTGAACCTGGGCCAGCACGCTGGCCGGCAGCGCATGCGATGCCGCCAGCAGATGCCCGTCGCTATTTACCAGCAGCAGCTGATAATGTCGCTGCCGGGCCAGGGCATAGAGATCCGCGCGCATCACCGCCAGCGGCCAGGTGGCTTCCCGCTGCCGCGCCGGCGTGTTCATCCGCCGTTCGAGGCGTGACGCCACCCACTGCGCATCCTTCTCCAGCTGCCGGGTATACATTTCGCGGCAAACCTCTCTGGCCAGAAAATGCCCGCCCCGGCCGATGATTAGGATCGCCAGGCCAACGAGCAGCGTGACGATCACGCCCCTTCTTCCCGGTCGCCAGACCGGCGAGGATTTGCCTATGGATGGTGTATTCATACGACTCCAGAAACCAGGGGGCAAGGCGTGGCCCCCTGGCGAATGGACAACAAAAGTCGCGAAACTGTACAGGATGCGCAGCGCGGGAAAAATAGACAGCCTGCGCCAGGCGGGGAGTATTTTGTTTATTTCTGGACAGGGCTGGCGGCAACGACGCGCTTCGCCGTTGCCGCCAGTTGATAAGATTAGTGTTTTTTCCGGTTACGGCGCATGTCGATGGTCACCGCCGCGACGATAATGATCCCTTTAATAATATCCTGCACGTAGGCATCGACGCCGACAAAGGTAAAGCCGCTCTTGATCAGGCCAAGGATCATCGCGCCAATCAGGGTGCCGGTAATGCGCCCCACCCCGCCCATTAAGCTGCTGCCGCCGATCACCGCTGCGGCAATCGCGTCCAGCTCGTAGGACATCCCCATGCTGGACTGGCCGCTGCTGACGCGCGCCGCCAGCACCACCCCCGCCAGCCCGGAGAGCGCCCCGGCGATGGTGTAGACAATCACCAGGTACTTATTCACGTTGATGCCGGACACTTTGGCCGAGGTCATGTTGCCGCCGATGGCATACACATATTTGCCATACCGGGTATGCTTCAGCGCAATGTGAAACACCGCGGCGATCACGAAGAAGATGATCACCGGCATTGCCCCCTGGCCTATCGCCGTAAAGCTGTCGGAGAGGAAGCTTATCGGGTTGCCCTGAGTGTAATACTGCGCCAGACCGCGCGCCGAGACCATCATCCCGAGGGTGGCGATAAACGGCGGGATACCGGTTCGCGTCACCAGGAAACCGTTGGTCAGCCCGCACAGCAGGCCGACGCCGATCCCCGCGCAAATCGGGATCACCGCCGGCAGGTTGACCAGCGCCGGGAACATCGGCGACAGGCTGTCGGAGGTTTGCGCCAGGCTCGCCGCCACCACCGCCGCGAGGGCGATAACCGAGCCGGAGGAGAGGTCAATCCCGGTGGTGATGATCACCTGGGTGACGCCGACGGCGATGATGCCGATGATCGCCACCTGCAGCACAATCAGCACCAGGCGGTTGGTATTGAGCAGGAACGACTGGTCGCGAACATACCAGCCGGCGATTTCAAATGTCAGGGCAATCACCAGCATCACCACAAAGATGCCGGTATCTTTCGGCATTTTATGCCGCAAATTAGCGAAGAAGGAGGAACCCTCGCTGGCCGGAGCCGCCGTTAATTTCATATTACTCATTCTCTGTGCCTCAATGGGATGCCAACGACAAAATGGTTTCCTGGTCGGCTTCGTCTTTTTCCAGGATGCCGGTGATACGACCTTCATGCATCACCATGACCCGGTCACTCATGCCAAGGATTTCCGGCAGCTCAGAGGAGACCATAATGACCGCCACCCCCCGGTTCGCCAGTTCACTGATAAGATGATAAATTTCCGCCTTCGCCCCGACGTCGATGCCGCGGGTCGGCTCATCGAGAATTAAGATTTTCGGTTGCGCTAACAGCCAGCGCGCAATCAGGACTTTTTGCTGATTCCCCCCGCTGAGGTTATTAATAATTTGATCCATCGTCGGCGTTTTAATATTGAGCCGGCGGATTTGCTCCATGCAGTCTTCGGCCATTTTCACGTGCTGGACAAAACCGCTCTTGCCGATATATTCCGGCATTTTTACGATACTCATATTTTCCAGCACCGACAGCACCAGAAACAGGCCCGACTTTTTGCGGTCTTCGGTTAATAACGCCATCCCCTTTTCAATCGCCACGGAGGGAGAATCAATGGTCACCGGCGCCCCGTCGATCAGCACTTCGCCGCTGTCGAAGCGTTCCATACCGAACAGGCTTTCCATCACCTCGCTGCGCCCGGCGCCCACCAGCCCGGCCACGCCGAGGATCTCGCCGCGACGCACGGTAAAGCTGACGTCATGGAACACGCCCTGGCGCGTCAGGTTGCGCACCGTCAGCACCTCTTCGCCGATGGTGTTATTAAATTTCGGGAACAGCTGGGTTAATTCGCGGCCCACCATCTGGGTGATCAGCGACTGGCGGGTAAATTCGGTGGTGTTTTTGCTCCCCACCCAGGTGCCGTCGCGAAAGACGCTGATCTCATCGGTGATCGCGAAGATCTCATCCATTTTATGGCTGATATAGATGATCGCTTTGCCCTGGGCCCGCAGGTCGCGGATAATAGTGAACAGGTGAGCCACCTCGCCTTCGGTCAGCGCCGAAGTGGGCTCATCCATGATCACAATATCCGCGTTCCATGAGACCGCTTTGGCAATCTCCACCATCTGCTGGGCGGCGATGCTCAGGTCGCCCACCAGCCGGTCGGCAGTTAAGCGAATATTCAGCTTATCCAGCAGCGCCTGGGTCTGGCGGGTCAGCTGGCCGTGGTCGACAAAGCCGTACTTCATCGGCTCGCGCCCCAGCCAGATATTCTCCGCCACCGTCATATGCGGCACCAGATTCAGCTCCTGGTGAATCATCGAGATCCCCGAGCGCAGCGCATCCATGGTGTCAGTAAACTCCACCGGCTCCCCTTTCACGCGAATCGATCCTTTATCCGGGCGATAGATACCGATCAGGCACTTCATTAGCGTGGATTTACCGGCGCCGTTCTCGCCCATCAGGGCGTGCACCGTTCCCGGGCGCACGCGTAATGAGACATTGTCGAGCGCCTTCACGCCGGGGAAGAACTTACTGATACCTTCGGCTTCAAGGGCAAAAGCGTTCATACATCCACCTCCGTACCACAGGTTGGCCAGGATTATTTCTGATTACGATTGGTAAATTCAGCCATGTTCTCTTTGGTGATCAGCTGATACGGCACGTCGATGATCTTTTCCACTTTCTCGCCGTTCGCCAGCTTAATGGCCGCGTCTACGGCGCCCTCGCCCTGGCCTTTCGCATCCTGGAAGATGGTGGCGATCATCTTGCCGCTCTTCAGCATCTGCAGCGCATCCGGGGTGCCATCCACGCCGGCGATGAGAATATGGTTCGGGTTTTTACCCAGCGCCTGCAGGGCGCCGATCGCCATTTCATCGTTGTTGGAGGCGATGGCCTGGATATCTTCGCCGCTGGTCATCCAGTTGCTGACCACATCCACGGCGTCATTGCGGGTAAATTTCGCGGTCTGCTTCTGCACGATTTTGATGTTCGGGTATTTCGCCACGACCTCTTCCACCCCTTTGGTGCGGTCGCGAGTGGATTCATTCGCCAGGTCGCCGAGCAGGATCGCCACATTGCCCTTGCCGTTCATCGCTTTCGCCAGCGCTTCCATCTGCAGACGGCCGGCGAGAATCGAATCCGACCCCACATAGGCCATCTTGTCGGTCAGCTCCGCCTGCGGGCGACGGTTTACAAACACCAGCGGGATCCCGGCTTTGGTGGCCTGATCCATGATCGGTTTCACCGCGTTGGTATCCACCGGGTTGACGATAATGGCGTCCACGCCCTGGCCGATAAAGTTCTGCACCTGCTGCAGCTGCTGGGAGACATCCCCTTTCGCGTCCTCGATCTGCGATTTCACCCCATCTTTTTTCATCTCTTTTTGCATCGAGGTACGCAGAATCGTCAGGAAGTTATCGTCAAACAGCGCCATCGAGACGCCAATGGAGACATCTTTTGCCATAACCACCGCAGGCAGCATGCAGGCTAACAAAGAGGCAACAATCGTTTTCTTAATATTCATAGTTGATCCTTGATTTTGTAGGTACGCCGGTGAATGAAACAAAATGAAAAATTAATTTCAGTCAGATTGCGACAAATGTCTGTTGTGACGGCGACGGCGCTACGGGGTTTTCCGCATTTCGTCGTGATCGGAATCACAAATAATGGCTGTTTTATCATCAATTTTTTGAAACATCAGTCCATTTATGCCACACCGTGAATTCCAGACCATTTATTTCATTAACAAGACATTTGAAACTTTTATAAGTAAATAACTGAAATGAAAATTTTAAAACCATGCAGTAACAGAATTTTGACAGACATCTAACATTGCTGCATAAATGAGCGAAAAATGAGAGGCAGACAACGCTTTACAGCGATCGCCCCCGGCGGGGTTGGCATTTACCCGGCGGGGAGATCCGCGTTGTCAGGAAGGGAGGCGCCGCACGCCTTAGTCGACGTTCTCGGCGCTGTAGAGGATAAAGTCGACTTTCCCGTCGGCATAGGTTTGCGGCTGATAGCCGGACTCCAGATGGCGCAGCATCAGGTCGATCGCCAGCTGGGCGTGCTGGCGGGTGTTCTGATCGAGCGTTAACGCCAGGCTGCCCCTGGCCAGCTGCTGGCGGGTGGTATTGTAGCGCTCATGGGTGATCCAGCAGACGTCGCCTTCGCGGCGGTGGCGAGCCAGCGCCTCGGCAATCTGAGTATTGCCAAGTCCGGTGTTATAGATCCCGACAATATGCCGGCTGCGGCACAGGGCCTGCTCCAGCAGGCGGGTGATCTGCTCCCGCCGCTCTTCGCCCGCCAGCACCTCGTTGAGCTGCAGATGGGGAAAGCGCTGGCTCAGCACCTCGCGGAACCCCTGAATGCGCAGGCGATGCGCGCTGTAATCCTCCCGGCCGCTCACCATCAGCACCTCCCCGGGCCGCGGCGTCATTCTCCCCATCATTAACCCCGCCGTGCGGCCAGCCTGTAACTGATTGATCCCGACGTGGCAGAGCCGGTCGGCGCCGGGCAGATCTGTCGCCAGGGTGATGACGGGGACGCCCGCTTCCCGACAGCGTCGCAGCGCGTCATGCACCACAGGATGGTCATTGCCGAAAACGATGATCCCCTGACGCTGCTGGCCGCTGCGCATAATGCGCCGGGCCAGGGTCGCCGGCTGCGACTCCGGGACAAAGGTGCGGTGCAGGGTCAGACGACGATAGCCGAGGCTATCCGCGACGGCGGCGAAATCCTGCGCCAGCTGCGGAAAAAAGAAAGAGTCATTGCTGCTGAGAAAGAGCTCAATCTGCCAGGGAAAGCGGTGCTCCTCCGGCAGGATCCGCTTCAGCCCCGCCTCCCGCGCCGCCTGCAGCACTTTGCGCGTGGTCTGCGGCGATACGCCGCCGCGTTCGTTCAGCACCCGGTCAACGGTGGCCACGCCGACGCCAATCTGTCTGGCCAGCATCGCCAGTGACATGTTTTTCATCGCCCCTCTCTTCAATGATGGAAATGCATCAAAACGGCAGTGTCAGTGAGTTTAGCAAACCGATTATGGTGGCAGCGTCCCCTCGCCATTCTGGAGAAAAAAATGAAGTGCAAACGTTTTGCCCTGGTAGGCAGTGGTTTTATCGGTCAGGTTCATGCCGCCAGCCTCGCCCGTCACGACGGGAGCGAGTTGACGATGGTGGCCGATGCCGCGCCGGAGCGCGCCCAGGCGCTGGCCGCCTGCTATGGCGCCCGGGCGGTGACGGTGAGCGAGGCTCTCCATAGCGACGCCATCGACGCGGTGCTGATCGCCAGCTCGACCCCGTCGCATGCCGAACTGCTGGAAGCCGCCGCCCGGGCGGGCAAGGCGGTCTATTGCGAAAAACCGATCGACCTTTCCCTGGCGCGCGCCCGCGAGGTGGTGGAGCGGGTGCTTCCCCTTAAGGTGCCGGTCACCGTCGGCTTTAACCGGCGCTTTGACAGCAGCCATCAGCAGTTGCGCCGCCAGCTGGAGCAGGGAGCGATCGGCAGGGTCGAGCTGGTGCAGATGGTCTGTCGCGCCTCCAGCATGCCGCCGCTCGACTATCTGCGCAGCTCCGGCGGTCAGATGCGCGATCAGGCGATCCATTTCTTCGATCTTCTGCGCTTTCTCACCGGCGATGAAGTGCATACCGTAGCGGCGATGGGCGCGGCGCTGGCCCTGCCGGAAATCGCCGAATTTGGCGATGTCGACACCTCCATCCTGATGATGCAGATGCGCGGCGGCGCGCTGGCGCAGCTGGACAACACCCGCCGCACCGGCCACGGGTATGATGAAAGGATCACCCTGCTGGGGGCAGAGGGCGCGCTGGAGTCCGGCAGCCAGTCGCCGGCGGGCCCGACCCTGTGGCGCGGCAATCAGCGCATTGAGCCAGGCCTGTGGCCGGACTGGTTCAGCCGGGTGCAAGGATCTTATTACCAGCATCTCGACGCCTTTATCCGCTCTCTGAATGGTGAAACCGTGGCCGACCTGCCCGGCCTGGTGGACGGCCTGCAGGCGCAGGCCATTGCCGAAGCGGCGGTTCAGTCTCTGCAGCGCGGCCAGTTTGTCGCCGTCGACGACTGTCGGTGAGTGGTTGCGTGGCAACCGCTATCAGGCTCTGAACCTGCCTTTATGCCGGGCGGCGGCGACGCCTTGCCCGGCCTAAGGGCATGATAACCATCCATATCAAATAGTTGCAGTGACATCCCAGGCCCGCGCAAGCGCCGCGCCGCCGGGCAGCAGATAACCGGCACCGTGCGCGTCCCGGTGCCGGGCAATGGCGTTCACGCTCGCGCTGTCTGCAAACCAAAGCCCGGCCGGCCCCTTAACGTTCTTCGTTAAACACCGCGCCCACCTGGCGCCGCACCTCATCCATCACCTGCAGATTCTGCAGCACCTGACTGAGCGGCCGCAGCGGCGAGTCCCGCAGCCCCTGACCGATGCACCAGGCAAAATGCTCCGCCTGCCAGAACAGCTGGTCGTAGCGATTGCGCGGCTCTTCCCAGCGCAGCGCCTGCCCGCCCTGGCTGGCGGCGAGCGTGAACCCGCCGGGGGCGTAAAACTGACCGTCGATCGTCAGGGTCGCCTGGCGTCCGGCCACCACCGCCCCGCCCGGCGTGTTGCTGAACAACGTCGTGTTTAACAGCCCCTGCATCCCGTTCCGCCAGCTGAACAGCATTGACGTCTGGCCGTTAAGTCCCTCCGCCGTCGCGCGGCCGCGGGCGACAATCTCCTGCGGCATGCCGCCCACCATCAGCGCAAACGAGGTCAAATAGCTGCCGAGATCCATCATCGGCCCGCCGGCAAGGTCGGCGTTAAAGATGCGGTGATCGGTAGTGAAATACTCGCCGTGATCGGCCAGCAGGGTATGCAGGTCGCCGAGTACCCCATCCTCCAGCAGCTGGCGGATCACATCATACTTCGGCGCGTAATCGCACCACATCGCCTCCAGCGCCAGCTTCCCCTGGCGGGCGGCTTCGGCCTGCAGTTCACCTCCTTCGCCGAGGTTGAGCGCGAAGGGCTTCTCTATCAGCACGTGTTTGCCCGCCTTCAGCGCCTGCATACCGTCGGGAAAGTGATGGTTGTGCGGCGTCGCAATATAGACCGCATCAATATCCGGACGCGCCAGCATCTCCTCCACCCGGCCGTAAGCCTGGGGGATCCCCCATTCCGCGGCTACCCGGTCGGCCTTCGCCTGGCTGCGGGAGGCAACGGCCACCACCTGCTGCCGGCTCTGGGTTTTCAATGCGTGCACAAAGCGCTCGGCGATCCAGCCCGGACCGATGATGCCCCAGCGCAGGGAGGGAATGCTCTGCGCCGCCGGGCGGCGCGGGGTCGGTAATTGTGAGGGAAACATAGCGGCTCCTTAATCCTTAACCACGTTAACCCAGCGACGGCTGACCATCGAGGCTTCAATCGCCGACAGCACGCGCTGATTCTGTAAACCAAATTCAAAGCTGGGATAGCAGTCGTCGTCCCCACAAATCCCCTGCACCAGGTCATGCACTTCCATCACCTTGACGTCAAAATAGCCCAGCCCGCCGCCGCCAAAATCGAAGCCGAAGAAGCCGGCATAGGCCGGGATCTGGCTCCCGGCATACAGCGTTTTAAAGCCGCGGTCGTGTTTGTCATCCCGGAAGCGATACACCTGCAGTTCGTTAAAGCGCTCCCCGTCCATATAAAGCGTGCCTTCGGTGCCGGAGACCTCCCAGAACACGCCGAAGATGCGCCCGGCGGCGATGCGCGAGGCCTCAATCACCCCCGCGGCGCCGCTGTCGAAATTGACCAGGCACTGAACCTGATCGTCATTTTCCACTTCCCGCCACTCGGCATCGGCCGCGACCCGGCTGGCATACCCGGCATCGGTCTGTGGCACCGGACGCTGGCGCAGGCAGGTTTGCGCGCTGGCGGTCACTTCACGGATCCCGCCCATCAAAAACTGGGCGACGGACAGGGTATGGGCGCCGAGGTCGCCAAGCGCCCCGCTGCCGCCGAGGGTTTTCGAGCAGCGCCAGGACCAGGGCAGGTTCGGGTCGTTATAAAACCCCTGATCAAAGGTGCCGCGGAAGCGCACCGGTTCGCCAATATCGCCCCGGGCGATAAGCTGCTTTGCCAGCAGCGCCGCCGGGGTTTTAATGTTGTTAAAGGCCACCATGGTCTTCACCCCCGCGCGCCGGGCCGCCTGCGCCATCTCCTGCGCCTGCTGCTCGTTAACCGCCAGCGGTTTCTCGCAATAGACATGTTTACCCGCCGCGATCGCCGCCATCGCCATCGTGTAGTGCAGATGGTTCGGCGAGGTAATATCCACCACGTCCACCAGCGGATCGTTCACCAGTTCGCGCCAGTCACCGTAAGCTTTCTCCGCCCCCAGCTTCACCGCATGACGTTCAGCCAAAGCCTGATCCTGATCCGCCAGCGCGTAAAGATAGGGGCGCTTCGGCAGATCGGGATAGAACATGGCCGCGCGACGGTAAGCGTCGGCGTGCGCCTGGCCCATAAAACCGGAGCCGATAAGACCAATATTTAACCGCGCGCTCATGATGCGTGCTCCTCTGATGATGACGGGGACGAAAAGTGGTGCGCCAGCCAGGCGAAGGCGCGGCGAGCGGTGGCAAACGGCGGCGCCATCGCCGGGTCCTGCTCGGCTTCGATAATCAGCCAGCCGCGGTAGTCGCTGTCCCGGGCAAAGTTGAGGATCGGCGCATAGTCGATGCAGCCGTCGCCAGGGATGGTAAACAGTCCGGCGCGCACCGCCTCGTTAAAGCTCAGGTTTTCGCGATACAGGCGCCCCAGCACCTGCGGACGGACGTCTTTCAGATGCAGATGGCGGATACGGTGGCCATATTTCTCCATCACGCGCGGGATATCGACCCCGGCGACGAAGGCGTGTCCGGTATCAAACGCCAGCCCGACGTTGTCATGGGTCTGGGACAGAAACCGCTCCAGCTCGTCGTCGTGCTCCACCAGCATCATCAGATGATGGTGATAGGCCAGCCGGAGGCCGTAGTCCCGCAGCAGCAGGTCGGCAAAGGTATTTAGCTTATGGCAATACGCCGTCAGGCTGACGCGGCTTAACGGCGGCGAGAGCGAGATCGGCTCATCAAGCGGCGTTTCACCGGGCAGTTGCCCGCACTCGCCATAGACCATTACCCTGGCGCCGAGCTGCTGCAGGAGCTGCGCGTGGCCCCGCACCGCCTCCAGCTCCGCTTCCACGCTGCGGTCGGCCAGCAAGCCGCTGTACCAGCCTGACGCCAGGCGCAGGTCAGCCGCCGCCAGCAGAGGCCCCAATGTCTCCGCCTGGCGGGGAAACTTCCGCCCTAACTCAATTCCCTGAAACCCCGCCTCCCGCGCCTCGCGCAGACACGTGTCGAGAGGGATATCGCCGCCTAAATCCTCCAGCACATCGTTGGTCCAGCACAGGGGGCTAATGCCCCACTGCAGGTGCTCTGTCGCCATGTTTATCTCCTTTTCAGCCAGTCGTCTGGTGTGCCGTCACTATAAGCAGGCGACGACCAGCGATGAAAACGGAGAAATGATGGAAATCCATCATTGCCGCGGACGAAATATCCGCTGGCGCGAGTAGCCCTGAAAAATAAATGGAAATAATGCTTGCCGCAGGCTTATTTTGCGGATAAAAATTACTGGCTTAATAACCCGCTTCAGAGGTTATCCCTTTCATTCGAAATATGATGATAGCAATATGAAAAAATCTCAACACCGCAGCGGCGCGGGCTTTAGCCCTGCGCCCAGGCCAGGCCTGCTGTTATTTGCGTAAGTGACAAATAGTCCCTTTTAAAACATCAATTACTTAACATTCTCTCTGCAATAATATGACATGCAGCGGGAAGGTACGGTGATAAATAAGATCAGGGTAATGATGTTTTTACAAATAAATAACCCTTCTCCTTTCTGCTCGTTATTTATCAGGAATGGCTGCGGTTATATTTATTCGGACGCCCCTGGAGAATGCACCAATGTATATCAACCTTTATGACAATGCGCGCCGCTATCGCGATGAGAAACAATAAGATGAATAAGACCTGGCTTTTCACCACCCTCACCCTGGCGCTGGTCGCCGCCGCGCCGGCCCACGCCATTAGCGCGAAATACCGGGAACAGCTTGAACGCTCCGGTTGCACGCAGATGACCGACGGAACCACCTGCGATATTCATAAAACCAAAGCCGAGAATGCCGCCGCCGCGCAGCAGGCCAGCAGCGGCTTCGGCCCCTGGGTGGGCACCTGGTATGTTTATACTGACTATGGCAATAAAATTGATGAGATTACCGTCACCGCTAAAACGGTGAAAACTCATGGTCATCTGGTCGAGGAGGCGAAAGCCAGCCAGGGTAAATTGACGTTCCGGGTGAAAAGCTCAGCCTTTACGCTGAACGACGCCTTTAACGGCGTATGGGCAAACGGCAGCCAGCGCGGCACGTTGCAAAAAGTCCTGTAATAACATTGCCCTGCCGACAGGATGGGGATAATGCAGGAAGAACCTCCCGGCGCAGGCCGGGAGGGAGTGCAACGGTTTACTTCTGCGGACGCATCGCCGGAAAGAGGATCACGTCGCGGATGGTGTGGCTGTTGGTAAACAGCATCACCATCCGGTCGATACCGATGCCCAGACCGGCGGTCGGCGGCAGACCGTACTCCAGCGCGGTGACGTAGTCTTCGTCATAGAACATCGCTTCGTCATCGCCCGCCGCTTTGGCGTTAACCTGATCCTGGAAACGCTGCGCCTGGTCTTCGGCGTCGTTCAGCTCGCTGAAACCGTTACCGATTTCGCGGCCGCCGATGAAGAACTCGAAGCGGTCGGTGATTTCCGGGTTGACGTCGTTACGGCGCGCCAGCGGGGAGACTTCCGCCGGGTATTCGGTGATGAAGGTCGGCTGGATGAGGTGCGCTTCCGCCACTTCGTCGAAGATTTCGGTGACGATGCGCCCCAGACCCCAGCTTTTCTCTACCTGAATACCGAGAGATTCCGCCAGCGCTTTCGCCGCGTCGAAGTTATCCAGATCCGCCATGTTGGTTTCCGGACGATGTTTTTTGATCGCCTCGCGCATGGTCAGTTTTTCAAACGGCTTGCCGAAGTCAAACACCTGGTCGCCATACGGCACCTCGGTTTTGCCCAGCACCGTCTGCGCCAGGGTGCGGAACAGCGACTCGGTCAGTTCGATCAGGTCTTTGTAGTCCGCGTACGCCATGTACAGTTCCATCATGGTGAACTCTGGGTTATGGCGTACCGAGATCCCTTCGTTGCGGAAGTTACGGTTGATTTCAAACACGCGTTCGAAGCCGCCGACCACCAGACGTTTCAGATACAGTTCCGGCGCGATGCGCAGGTACATATCGAGATCCAGCGCGTTGTGATGGGTGATAAACGGACGGGCGGAAGCGCCGCCGGGGATCACCTGCATCATCGGGGTTTCCACTTCCATAAAGCCGCGGGCTACCATGAACTGACGCATGGTCGCGAGGATCTGCGAGCGGATGCGGAACGTATGGCGCGACTCTTCGTTAGCGATCAGATCCAGATAGCGCTGGCGATAGCGGACTTCCTGATCCTGCAGGCCGTGGAATTTATCCGGCAGCGGGCGCAGGGCTTTGGTCAGCAGGCGCAGCTCGGTGCAGTGGATGGAGAGTTCGCCGGTTTGCGTTTTGAACAGCTTGCCGCGGGCGGCGATGATGTCGCCAAGGTCCCATTTCTTAAACTGTTCGTTGTAGACGCCTTCCGGCAGGTCATCGCGGGCCACGTACAGCTGGATACGGCCGCCGACGTCCTGGAGGGTGACGAAGGAGGCTTTACCCATCACGCGGCGAGTCATCATCCGGCCGGCCACCGCAACTTCAACGTTCAGGGAAGCGAGTTCATCGTTATCCTTCGCATCGAATTCAGCGTGCAATTGGTCAGAGGTATGATCGCGACGGAAATCGTTGGGGAAAGCTACGCCCTGCTCACGCAGCGCAGCCAGTTTTTCGCGACGAGTTTTCAGTTCATTATTAAGGTCAATGGCCTCATCGGCACCTTGTGCTTGTTGTTCAGACATATGGGTTCCTCATAACCTTGCTTTCAAACTAGCTTCGATAAATTGAACCAGGTCACCCTTCCGCGCGGCCTGTCTCCGGCTTCACACCGAAGAACAAGAGTAACGAATCTGGCTTCTCTTCAAGCTGATCTCACTCAGCTATGCCTTCACTAACGGTATTTTTTATCGTTGGCTTCCGCGCCTGCCAGAATATCCTCCTCCTGTTCAGTAAACGGTGCAAGGAGCGGCTTTGCGCTCCACTGTTGGGGTTACCGATCCCCGGCTCGCGGCGTAAACGCCTTAGCCGGGCTACCAGACAGCACGATTTTGTAGCCCGGTAAGCCGGACCTGTCGCCAGACGGGGCTAGGCGCCGCCGCCGGGGAGCTCGCCAGCCGCCGCGCGGCGTTTGCCGACGCTACAGGCTGCGGCAAAGGCGATAACCACCATCACCGCCACGCAGCCGAGGGTCCATTCCCCCATCTGCGAGAAGAAATGCTGATAGGCGGCAATCGCCGTATCGCTGATTTGCGATTCAGTGGTCTGCTGGGCGACCACGCCGGCCAGCCAGTTGGCCACCGCGCCGGTGGCCAGCATATAAATACCGGTCAATACCCCGGTGACGCCGGGCATGTTCAGGCGGGTGATTTGCGCCATCGCGACCGGGTCGATAAACAGTTCGGCAAAGCCCATCATCGCCAGTCCAGCGACCATCATGCCCATCGAGGCCTGACCCTCAGCGGCGCCGTGGCGGGCGTTGAGCGCCAGCAGCATAAAGCCGCCGCCCATCAGCAGCAGGCCAAAAGCGAATTTCAACCAGACGCGCAGCACCGAACGCGCGCTGCCTTCCGGGCGCATCAGCCACGCCAGCGCCACGCCGGCCGCCATCACCGCCACCGCGTTAACCGACTGGAACAGCGCCGTCGGCACGTCCCAGTTCAGCAGGCGGCGGTTAACAAAGTGATCGATAAACAGGCTAATCGAGCTTCCCCCCTGCTGCGCCAGCACCCAGAACAGCGTCCCGGCAAGCATCAGCAGGACGATCTGCCACAGCGCGCGACGATGCTCCGGGGCTTTGATCATGATCCGCGCCACCATCTGGGCGGCGAACAGGCAGACGACCGCCAGCAGATAGCCGGACCAGTTGTTTTGCAGCAGCAGCGTGAAGAACACCGGCGCCAGGCAGAGCATCACCAGCAGCCAGCCCCAGGTCGGCAGCACGAATTTCACCGCCCGCAGCGCCGGTTTATCGACGCCGCGGGTATGCCGGAAGTGGCGGCTGCCGCTTAAGAAAATCATCAGGCCGATGAACATCCCGATCCCCGCCAGGGCGAAGCCGATATGCCAGCCGTACCACTGAGCCGCCAGCCCGCAGGCGATGGGCGCGGCGATGGAGCCGACGTTGCCGGCGGCGTACAGCAGCGAGAAGCCGCCGTCGCGACGCGGATCGTCGTGGGCGTAAAGTTCGCCAAGCAGGCAGCTGATATTGGATTTGAACAGGCCGTAGCCGCAGATAATGATCGCCAGCGCGACGTACAGGCTCCATGCGGAGGTCGACTCAACGCCCAGCACCACGTGGCCGAGGGTCATCAACAGCGCCCCGGCAATCACCGCCGTGCGGTTGCCGAGCAGGCGGTCGGCAAGCCAGCCGCCAAGAATAGGGGTAACGTAAACCAGAGAGGCGTAAGCGCTGAACAGGCTGATGGCGTGGCTGTCGTCGAAGCCAAGCTGGTGGGTGAGGTAGAGGATGAGTAAGGCGCGCATGCCGTAAAAGCTGAAGTACTCCCAGATCTGGATCGCAACGATGTAGTAAATCGCGCGCGGCTGTGAGGGTGTTTTCATGTGTTCTCCTTGCAGCGTGAAAAAGGGAAGTGGCAAGCCACTTCCCTGATGTGCGTCTATTACTTGTTATTCTCTTCTTTCAGTACTTTAACGGTGTAACGACCATCCGCCTGACGATAGGCGCCGTGGATATCGGTTTCGAAGCCCGGATAGTGGGCGCCGATTTCGCACAGCATCTGCAGGAACTCCAGCACCGGACGGCTCTCTTCGGTGATCATTTCACCCGGCATGACCAGCGGCACTCCCGGAGGATACGGCAGGATCATGTTGGCATTGACGCGGCCGACCATCTCTTCGAGGTACACTTCTTCCGTCTGACCGTGCAGCTCTTTCTGGAACGCGGCATACGGGGTCATCACCATGGATGGCAGCACTTCAAACGCGCGGAACATCAGGTCCGGCAGGTTGTGATGCTCAACCAGTTTGTGAATGTTCTGCGCCAGGTCCTGAATACGCATGTTTTCATAGAATTCAGGATCTTCACGGTACAGCGACGGCAACATGTTTTTCACCCGCAGGTTCAGGTCGAACGCGCGTTTGAAGTCGGTCAGCGCACGCAGCAGGCTCAGCGCTTTGGTTTTGTCGATACCGATGCTGAACAGGAACAGCAGGTTGTACGGACCGGTTTTCTCCACCACGATGCCGTGTTCGTCGAGATACTTCGCCACGATGCTGGCCGGAATACCGAACTCATCCATGGTGCCGTCTTTCTTCATCCCCGGGGTCAGCAGAGTGACTTTGATCGGGTCGAGATACATGTGCTCGTTGTCGATGTTTTTGAAACCGTGCCATGCGCTGTCGGAGCGCAGCGGCCAGCATTCAGGACCGTCGATATGTTCCGGCTGCCATACGTCGAAGAACCAGCCGTCAGACTCGCCTTTCAGACGTTTGATCTCTTTACGGAACTTGATGGAGCGTTCGATAGAGCCGTCGATCAGGCGCTTACCGGCGTTGCCTTTCATCATCGCCGCCGCGGTTTCGGTGGACGCCACGATCCCGTAGTGCGGGGAGGTGGTGGTATGCATCATGTAGGCTTCGTTAAAGGTCTCTTCGTTAACATCGCCTTTCACGTGGATCATCGATGCCTGAGAGAACGCCGCCAGCAGTTTGTGCGTGGACTGGGTTTCGTAAATCACTTTCCCTTCGACGCGGCCGCCGCTCATCCCGCATTTGCCTTCATAGATCGGCGAGAAGTTGGTGTAAGGCACCCATGCGGAGTCAAAGTGGATGGATTTCACATCCAGGGTTTTCTTGATGAAGTCAGTGTTGTACAGCAGACCATCGTAAGTCGAGTTGGTGATAACGGCGTGTACCGGCCAGGTCGCGTTCGGCGTCTCTTTCACACGCTTGGCGATAGTCGCGTGCTGGAATTCGCTCTGCGGGATACCGCCGAGGATGCCGTAGGCGTTACGGGTCGGACGGAAGTAGATCGGCGTAATGTCGCTCATCATCATCAGATGGGTCAGCGATTTGTGGCAGTTACGGTCAATCAGCACGGTGCTGCCGGCCGGCGCGGAGTACATACCGACGATTTTGTTGGCGGTCGAGGTGCCGTTGGTCACCATGTAGCTGCGCTCGGCGTTAAATACGCGAGCGATATACTCTTCCGCTTCTTTGTGCGGGCCGCTGTGGTCCAGCAGGGAACCGAGTTCAGAAACTGAAATCGAGATATCGGATTTCATGGTGTTGGAGCCAAAGAAATCGTAGAAGATGCTGCCTACCGGGCTTTTCTGGAAGGCGGTACCGCCCATGTGGCCCGGGGTACAGAAGGTGTATTTGCCTTCACGCACATATTTGAACAGCGCTTTGGTCAGCGGCGGCAGAATGGTGTCGATGTATTCGTCAGTGTTCTGTTTGATTTTGTTCGCGATATCTTCCGCAGCGCCCAGCGCATATTCGAAGAAGCGAACCTGCATGCGCAGATCGTTCAGGCTAACGTCCAGCGTGGAGTAGGTGTTAGCGAACGCATACAGCGGCATGTACTCGTTCATTTTGCTGATTTCTTCGCACAGCTCGAGATTGTATTTATCCCAGTCGAAGATCACGCCGCACAGACGAGAGTTGTTTTCGATCAGTTTTAATAAGTCGTCACGGTCGTTCGGGTAGACAATGCGGAAGTCCAGGCGTTCGAGAGCACGATGCAGTTCACGGATGGGTTCTTCTTTGAAGTAAACCCCCATGTGATTCATGATTGCAATAACGTTCATAGTCAAATCTCCAGATGTAGAAAGCCCCTCCCGTCGCGCTATGACAGGTGATGGAAGGAGCCTCAGGAAAAAGGGTTACTGATTAGTGCGCGTTAGCGGGGCTGTTGCTATCCGATGCGTTGCTCTGGCGCTGGTGCATTTTGCGACCGTAGAACATCAGGATAATCAGGCTAACGATAAAGGTGCCGGCCAGTTCGAAGGAGCTTGCGCCCATCAGCGCGATGAAGCAGAACACGCAACCCAGTACCGAACAAATCAGGCTGACGAAGTTACGGATGTTGATGCCTTCGAAACGAATCAGGTCAACACAGGAGTAGAAGTAAGGCAGCATGGTCAGCAGTACCGCGATACCGGTCAGTTCGCCGAACAGGTCAGAGGCTTTACCACCGGCGGAGTTCATCAGGGTAATCAGCACCATCAGCGCGGTCATTTTCACCGCGGCCAGCAGCAGGCCTTTTTTCGGGATACCGTTGCTATCGACTTCGCCATACACTTTCGGGAAGTTGCCATCGTTGGCGGCACGCACACCCGCCTGGCCAACCAGCATCATCCACGAGCCCAAAGACGTCAGGCAGGCGAAGGCGGTGAAAGCGGATACCATCGGCGCAGCCCAGCCGCCAAGGATGGTGGAGGCGCTAATCGCGAACGGCGCACCGGACGCTGCCATCTGAGAAGCAGGATACATACCGGCGATAACCTGAGTCGCGGCGATGTAGACGATACCGGCCATCGCGGTACCCAGCATGGTGGCCAGCGGCACGGTACGTTTCGGGTTTTTCACCATCCCGGTACTCACGGCGGCGGATTCTACGCCAACGAAGGCCCACAGGCAGAGCAGGATACTTTTGATGACCGCGTGGCTATCGGTGGTGCTGGAGGTGTTCCAGTTCGCCTGATAGGTAGCGACATCAAACCAGTGCCAGCCGACGACCGCGGTCATGACTACCGGAATAAGCACCAGCACCAGACCAATGGTGGTCAGACGGCTGACCCAGGTCCCGCCGAGCATATTAACGAAAGTAAAGATCCACACGATGGCAATACAGGCAATCCCTGCTGGCACCGGGTTATTTAAAATAGGGAAGAACGTAGACAGATAAGAAACTGCGGTAATCCCGATAGCCAGGTTACCAATCCAGTTTGCGTGATAATAAAGTACACCGGTCTGGAAACCGAATGCCGGAGATATTTCCCCTGCGTAAGCAATGGGACCACCCTGCTGCGGGTTTTTAGTGGCCAGTCGGGCATAAACATAAGCCAGAGACATCGCACCAATAATTGAAATTACCCAGCCCCAAATGGCAATACCACCGATGCTGGCCAGGTTCGCAGGTAATAATGCAATACCGCTCCCCATCATATTACCGGCGACGACACCGGTACAGGCAAATAGCCCGATCTTCTTGGCAGAACTCATGGTTGTTTTTCTCCTAAGTTTATTTGGGAGGTACAGATCATGATACAGAACCATTAATTGACCCGACCAACTGCCAACAAGATTACTGATTTGTACGAGATAAGTCCTAAAGATAAAGTGAAATAACAACAAACATCAGACAAATGATATTTTGACCTTTTTCGCTTAACATATAAACATGACAGCAGGGTGTCAGAAAAAGATAAACATTGTTGTTTTACATGAACTTAGATGAAATGTGATGTGTTACTGAACTGTTATTCAAAGCCTCCTGAACGCTAAATATAAATAACAACAGGAGGCTTCATGAGAAACATAAATTTAACCTCACCATGCCAAAAACCTTTCACATGATGAGGGTTTACTTATTCTGAAGAGAGGAAATTATCGAGATACGGAACAACCCGGTTGACCGACGTCTGGAAAACTCCGTTTTCAATCCAGTACAATGTGTCTCCACCGGGTCGTAAATTAAACGCCGTAATGTAAGAATCCGCTGCCAGCCGGTTCTCACCTTTCATCTCATAGACTTTTCCTAACAGCACATAATTCAGCCACGACATCTCTAAATCGATCGCATGGTTAATCGCTGTGTTCGCTTCGTCAACTTTTCCTTTCCCCAGCAAATCCACTGCGTTTATTTGATAATAAATCGCCATATCTTTTATACCCGGCATCTCCCCTACCCGCTCAACTTCGCTGTAAAGGGCTGCCAGTTGTTTATCATCCAGCGGCTGTTGCGAATGGCGTAATACATCCACCAGCGTTTTTTCGGCATACGCGTAAATAAAATCAGGCGCCCGCTTAATCACATCATCCAGCAGGCTGCTGGCCTTGCTTAATGAGTCAACATCGCCCTTCATTAACAGCTGATGCGACTGGTAGAAATAGGTTAACGCCACGCTTTGCGAGGGCTGATATTGCCTGAGCATCGCCTGCATTCGCGCCGGCCACGGCTGCGCCAGCGCGTCCGACAGGCTGTTCATCAGATCGTTCTGGATGGTGAGCTGGTTGTCATTGGTCACAAAGTAGCGCTTATCGAGCATCGTCGAGCTGTCGGCGTTATCCACCAGCTGGACCGACATAAAGCATTGCTGCGCCCGGTAGTGGCGCTGATTGACGAATTCAATGGTCAGCGTTTTACCGGAACTGCTCGGCTCATTGATGTTGTAGTCTGTTTTGTCATGCACCATAAAGGTCGAGAAGGTGTTCAGCGAGGTGGTGATCAGGCTGGCCAGGCCGACCGCGTAGGAGTGCTGCGAAGACCAGTTGGCGCAGGAGTTACCATTGACCAGGTGGATATCGATATCGCGCGGGTTGAGTAGCAGGCGCGCCTTGTTGACCGGCGGCCGCGATTCCATGCTCGACAGCGCCACCAGCGCCACGCAGGTGCCCAGCGCCAGCAGAAACAGCCCCCACACCAGGGCGGTGGTGAGCCGTTTACGCACTGACGGCGCGCTGGCACCTGTCGGCGCGGAAGCTGGCGCGGCGGGAGCGGCGGTGGAGATGGGCGCGTCCGGCGGCGCACCGGCAGCCGGCGGCGCGGGAGCGGCGACCGATGGCGAAGGCGTCAGCGCCTCCATCTGCGGGGCGAGTTCCTCCCCCTCTTCGGTGCACCAGATCACCGGCACCGTGAGCTTATACCCCCGTTTGGGTACCGTCGCGATGTACTCAAGGCTAACGTCGTCGCCGTCTTTGAGCGACTTGCGCAGTTCGGAAATACTCTGCGTGACGACGTGGCTGGTCACAACGTTCCGGGTCCAGACGTTTTCGATAAGCTCGTCCCGGCTAAGCACTTCCCCCGGATGGCGAGCAAAAAAGACCAGAAGGTCGATTAAACGCGGTTCAAGGGTAAGCTGGCGCCCCTTCCTGCTGATTTGGTTTACAGAGGGGGTTACCAGCCATTCACCGACGCGAACAACAGGTTGTAGCATACAAGAAAGCCCCAGACAAAAAGGGAAAGGCGCGATGATAACACATTTGTCCTACCTATTTTTGCCAGGGGTCACTCCCTCAGGCATTAGGCTGGAATTCGCCTTTTAGCGACAATAAAAAGCAATATTTCATTAACATCGTGATCATCAAAACTATATATAGCGATAAAAATGCGTTTTCGCTGTCGCTTAGCCGGTGGAACGCGGGCGGCGGAAAAAAAATAAGCCCGGAGGCGTAACGCGCTCCAGGCTCAGTCAGTGGCGTGCCGTTACGGCAGCGGCACAATCGATTATTTATACACTTCCGCTGTGGCTTCAAAGTTAGGGCCATGCTCACGCGCAGCAGTAATCACGTAGTACTTTCCGCCTTTCTCATCGGCCAGCTTAGAGAGCTGATCGTGCAGATCGGAGGGCGAAGAGAACTCACCGCCGGACGGCCCCACCGAGATCGGTCCGACCTTGGTCAGTTTGAAGTGTTTCACTTCTTCTTTGGTGATCAACTGCGCGGCGGAGGCGCCAAATGCAACGGCTGAAAGGGCTAACGCGACTATCACTTTTTTCATCCTAAAATCTCCTTGGAATAGGCCTTCAGTCAGGCCCTTTCAGTATAGACGGCGATTTACTAAGCGTGCTACCGATGCGCTGATTTTTCGGCCGCAGCGTTTAGTAACGCGGCGGCACCCCTTCCGGGCGGGTCTTAAAACGCCGGTGCAGCCACATATATTGCTCGGGCGCCATCAGGATGCACTGTTCGATAATCTGGTTCATCCACGCCGCCGTCACCTCGGCGCTTGCCAGCGGCGGCGTGCGCTCCGGCGTCAGGGAGATCAATTCATATCCCCTACCGTTGGGCTTGCGTCGGGGAACAAACGGCACAATCGTCGCCCCGGACATTTTCGCCAGCATCCAGGTGCCGGTGGTGGTCGCCGCCTGCTCGACGGCAAACAGCGGCGCAAAAACGCTGCTGGCCGGGCCGTAATCATGATCCGGCGCGTACCAGAGGATCTCCCCCTCTTTCAGCGCCCTGACCATCCCTTTCAGATTTTTTCGATCCAGCATGGTCTTGTTCGAGCGCAAGCGTCCCCAGGTCTGCAGCCAGTCAATCAGCTGGTTATCATTGGGCCGGTAGACGCCGATGCCCGGGGTAAACATGCCATACATCCGCGCCCCCATCTCGAGGGTGAGAAAATGAATGCCGATCAGTAAGATGCCCTGCTTTTGTTCGAGGAGGTCGACCACTTCGTTCACGCCGCTGGTCTCGGTCCAGCGCGCCACCCGGTGCGTCGGCCAGAACCAGGCCATGCCGGTCTCCATCAGCCCCATGCCCAGCGATTCAAAGTTTTTCACCAGCAGCGCCTCACGCTCGGCGACGCTCATCGCGGGAAAACAGAGTTCCAGATTACGTCTGGCAATCCGCGCGCGACTTTTCATCACCCGCATTGCCAGCCGCCCGAGCGCCGTGCCCAGTCGGTAGATCACCGGATACGGTAATTGCACCAGCAGCCATAACAAGCCAATTCCCAGCCATAATAGCCAGTAACGCGGGTGCAATAGCGCGCGGGAAAATTTGGGTAAATTTGACATAGTAATCCTGTTAATTCACTCAATAATAGCTGAGCAAAAACCGCGAAATAAAGTAGCGGATCCTGCAGGTTATATTTTTCCAATTCGTGCGGTAATACTCAGTCACAAAGCGCGTTATTATAAGCCGATTCCATGATAATTTCAGCCCTTGCGCTGGGGTTACTCTCGTATTAGACACTTAGCGTAAAATTTCCTGATTTGTGCATAAATAAATAAACCTAACCTCTACGACGCGGCCGATTGCCGATAAAATCGCCAGTACCTTATCCTCAGCCTCTCGCTCAATGCCTTTTTACTCACGCTTTATTATGGCGATAGCCAACGCAAACAGGCCGTTTCGCCCGGTCTAACATGGCCAGCATGCGGTTATTTGTGACTCGGGCAAAGGTTAAGCATCACCAATGCGGATCCTTTTCCCAGATATGCTACGT
The DNA here is from genome assembly GCF_030128585.1 of Klebsiella sp. K5-204. NCBI lineage: Bacteria > Pseudomonadati > Pseudomonadota > Gammaproteobacteria > Enterobacterales > Enterobacteriaceae > Klebsiella > Klebsiella sp. K5-204. The sequence continues at coordinate 305,937 of NZ_JAKUZS010000005.1, read as the reverse complement.
TTACAGCGCTCATTCGACGCAAGTGCCTTTGCCGACGTCGTCGCTTTCAGAAGCCATAGTGAGAAGGAACTATGACAATGAATTATCAATTAGTGAAGCAAGTCAGAGAAAATAACACATTAAGAAAAAGCTTCATTGACCTTGCCGTTAAGACTTTCGACCTGTCTTTTGAAGAGTGGTATCAACAAGGTTACTGGACTGACGCCTATATCCCCTACGCCTTTGTCGAACGTAATAAAATTATCGCTAACGCCTCGGCCAACATCATCGATCTGCGCTGGCAGGGCGAACCCCGGCGTTATATTCAGATTGGCACCGTGATGACCGAACCGGACCACCGTAATAAGGGACTAGCCGGTCAGCTTATCCATCACATCCTGCAGGACTGGCAGCAGGAGGCGGACGCCTTCTTTTTATTTGCCAATCCCACCACGGTGGATTTTTACCCCAAATTTGGTTTCACCCGCAGCGAAGAGCATCAATATATTATGCCGGTCTCTCCGCGCGCCGGTGATTTTCGCAAACTGGATATGGACCGCGCGGACGATGTCGCCCTGCTCCGCCATTACTATGAAAAATCCAACCCGTTCTCACCGCTGCGGGTGGAGCACAACTTTGGCCTGCTGATGTTTTACTGCTCCGCCTTTATGAAGCATTTCGTTTACTATTCGGCAAAAAATGAGGCGGTGGTTATCGCCATGCAAAACGGCCCGGTGCTGATCTGCTTTGACCTGTTCTGCGACACGGGCAAAAGCCTGTCGACGCTGGTCAACGAGCTGGCCGATGACCATGTTTACCAGGCCATCCTCGGTTTTACCCCCAATGAAGACCGGCTCGGCGAGTACGAGAAGATTGAGGGAGAAGATATCCTCTTTGTCTATGACCACAAGGAAAACCTGTTTAAAGACAGGAAGTTGATGTTTCCTTTACTGGCGCATGCCTGACGGCGCCGCGCCGTCAGGCCGATCAGTTATAGGTCACCACGAAGGTCGCGCTGGCGTTCGCCTCGCCCGCTGTTAACGCGAGTCGCTCGGCGGCTCGCCGCGCCGTGAGACGTAATTCCGATAGTCCTCGCCAACATAAATCTGCCGTGGCCGGTAGATGGTCAGCGGCGCCTGGTGCATCTCGTTCCAGTGCGCCACCCAGCCGACCGTCCGTCCGACGGCGGTGACCACCGCAAACATCGACGAAGGCAGATTCATCGCCTTGAGGATCACCGCGGTATAAAAATCCACGCTCGGCGACAGGCCATTTTCCACAAAGTAGGGGTCGGTCAGCGCCACGTCCTCAAGGGCCATCGCCACCTGCAGCAGACGGTCGGACATTCCTACCTCCGCCAGTACCCGATGGCTGGTTTCACGCAGGATATCGGCGCGCGGGTCGCGGTGACGGTAGCGTGAGTTGCCAAAACCGAGGCGGCGAAATGCCTGCGGGTCGCGTTTTGCCTGACGCAGAAACGCCGGAACCTGATCGACGCTTTCAATCTCTTCCAGCATCCGCATGCTCGACTCATTGGCGCCGCCGTGCATCGGTCCCCACAGCGACGCTAGCCCGGCGGCGACGCAGGCGAATAAGTTCGCCCCGGAGGAGCCCGCCGCGCGTACCGTGGTGGTGGAGGCGCACTGCCCGTGATCGGCATGCAGGACCAGGATCTGGTTCATCGCCTGTTCGATGACCGGATTGAGGACGTACTTCTCGGCCGGGATAGCAAACAGCATCTGTAGGAAATTGCCGGCATAGGAGAGATCGTTGCGCGGATACGCGGCGGGTTGTTCGATGGTGTACTTGTAGCTCATGGCGGCGATAGTGGGCATTTTCGACAGCAGCCGCGTGGCGGCCAGCGCCCGGTGCTCCGGATTTTCCACATCCAGGACATCATGATAGAACGCCGCCAGCGCCCCCACCAGGGCGCACATCAGCGCCATCGGGTGCGAATCGCGACGAAAGCCACTGCACATGCGGGCTATCTGCTCATGCACCAGGGTATGGCGGGTGATGGTTTCGCGAAACGTTTGATAGCTGGCCTCATCCGGCGCGTCGCCCCGCAGCATAATGTACGCCACCTCGAGAAAATCACACTGGCGGGCCAGCTGGTCCACCGGATAGCCGCGGTGCAGCAGCACGCTGTTTTCCGTATCGATCCACGAGATCGCCGACTGGCATCCGGCGGTGTTAGCGAAGCCGGGGTCGTAGCTGCAGAATCCGGACTGATTCAGCTCGCGTATGTCGACCCCCACATGGCCCCGGCTTCCCGGCACCTGCGGCAGGGTGATGGGCGTCGGTTGCCCGGCAATAGAAAGCGTTAACGGTGTGGTGCTCATCCTGTCAGTTCCCCCAGCAGCTTATCAGCGACCTGAAGTCATTCTTCAGGCGGAAAGACCAACATAACCAATGTGATGCAGCTTATTCATTGATGTCATCACTATAACGCTGACAAAGAGGATATTTTGCTGGCCTGCCCGGGGAAACAGGCCGTCTTTCCCCACCCCACCGCTGGATAGCGGCACAAATCGCCAAGGATAAAGGCGATCAGCGCTGTCAAAATTTACGCTGAGTAAAGAAAGGATGAAGAGGAGCTACCATGAATTTTGTGCTGTCGATGACCCTCATCTGCATCGCTATCGCCTGGCTGATGATGAGCCTGCTACCGGTGTAGACGCAGTGCTAACCGCCACGCCAGTGGCCTGGATAACGCCTCATTCAATGGATTTCCGCCGTGGTCTTCGCCTCTGAAGTTTCAGCAGAGTCATACAAGAAGTACTGGTCGCATATCAGGCTGTTGCGGTTTCCCGGCGAGGGGTAAGCTAAAGGCCCACTGTTAAGGAGGTGATATGTCTGGACTGATCAACCCACATGCGGCCCCGGAAGAAGCAGCCTATGCGCTGATAATTGAGCTCGTTCGCGCCCAGCGCGTGCCGCAATATGAAGGCGATATTTCCGGCCTGCTGGCGATGTACGACGAAGCCGTTAACCATTTTAAAGAGACAGAGACCAAGCGTTAGGCGTGGGCGTCGTTGTGCGGGGAAAGGGTGACGCCTGCGGGAGACGCGCAGGCGTTGGCTGGATAACGGCTTGAGTTATCAGCTGCCGCGGTAGGTAGAGTATCCGTACTGACTGAGCAGCAGCGGGATATGCAGTTTTTGATTTTGCTTTGTGACATTGAAAATAACCGGAACCACCGGGAAGAACGTATTCATGTTTTGGCTTTTAAAATAGTCACCAGTTTTAAACGTCACTTTATACACCCCCGGCTCCATATTTTCCGCCTGCGGATAGAGCGATTTAATCCGCCCATCGGCATCCGTTTTGCCGGTGGCGATATGCTGCCAGCTCTCCCCTTGCTGCTTATCCAGCTCAATCTGCACCCCCGGCGAAGGGAGCCCGGTTTGCTGATTAAGAATGTGTACGCTGAGCGTGCCCTCTGGCGCCGCCAGCGCGCTGAAGCTGAGCAGGGAAATTACGGAGGCGATAACTAATTTCATAATCGTGACCTTTTGGGCAAGTGAAAGTGCCCTAACTATAGTCAGCGCGGCGGGGAAAAAAATTAAACTTTTTGTTATCAGATAGCGGTGATGGGGACTGTCCCCATACACAACACGCCGAACCGGTTTTGTCGTGAGAAGAGGAAGTGTCTTATGTGTAAGTAACCCCGTGCTCTGCGTAACAGGATACGGGGCACTTAAACTGTCAGAGAGGGGAAATAGATTAGCTCGGGTCAAATATCACAAGGTTAAAGAATATACGCCGTGGCCTCTCCCCCCTCTAACAGAACAGTGCTCACTGAAAATGGCCTGCCGTATTCGAAATAATCATTTAATATTATTTAAACGACTATTCCAGTAGAAATAATCACCTGGCGCAGATATTAATTATTATCATTGATTCTCTTGTCGCCACGCCTTCACCATCTCCTTTGTTACCTCTTTCTTGTAGCAAATGGGTGAATACCCACCCGCTTTGCTCCAGGCACTGCGGCCACCGCACGAGCTGCCGTTCCGCGCGGTATTGAAGGGACAGGCACAGGTGCCGGGGTAGGATGCGACAGAGTCATCAATAATTCTTTGCCTGACCTGATCATCGCTTAAGGCATTCGGTTTGGCGATAGAAATATCTGATGCAAAGACAAACACAACAGCGAATACGGAGATGGTGACGAATTTGATGTTCATTTGGATCTTTCCAGGTCGAAGATGAACATCGAGGGTATGCTTTCAAAAAGCATTGAATATTGATCTTTAGCAACTGTCATTCGCGCCAGCTTAAAATGCGATACCTAGCCCCGGTAGCATAAATTAAAGTTATGAAGAGTATTAGCCTGTTTATTATTTGCCTGCAAACATTTATTGCATGCGGAAATATTTTTCAGAAAATGAAATTAATCAATAAGGCGACCAGATTACGGAAAATCGCTATCCAGGATAGTAACGTGTGAGACGCTAGCTCCAAGACAATGACGCCATTTTTGCCGCCAGCGACACAAAGACGACACAGAGAGGAAAATAGTCTGGATGAAGATTGGTATAACGTTTTGATTCAAAATGGCACGCCCTACAGGATTCGAACCTGTGACCTACGGCTTAGAAGGCCGTTGCTCTATCCAGCTGAGCTAAGGGCGCCCTGAGAAGCGAGTGCTTCGCGGAGTGAAACGCCTGGAATTATACGGTCCACGTCGGTTGAGTCAATCCATTTTGCCAGGAAACTGCGGGGCTTATACGACGCTGGCGAAATATCCTCCGCCAACTGTACAAGAAGCATACCACCGGGGCTCTTACGCCAGTAAATCGACTGAGTGGCCAGGCGCAATACACCAATAACCATGCAATGAAAAGGGTCAAAAACCGGCTAAATTTGCCCCAGACAGGATAAAACATCAAACGAGGACTGACAGCGAGGCCGGCTTCTGACAAAATATCCTCATCCCCCTTTCGTAAAGATACAGATGGAATCCTCTCTCTGATGGCAGCAAAAATTATTGACGGTAAAACGATTGCGCAGCAGGTTCGCTCTGAGGTTGCGGAAAAAGTGAAGGCTCGCGTTGCGGCCGGAAAACGCGCCCCTGGGCTGGCCGTCGTGCTGGTCGGCAGCAACCCGGCCTCGCAGATTTATGTCGGCAGCAAGCGCAAAGCATGTGAAGAAGTGGGCTTCGTCTCCCGCTCTTACGATCTCCCGGAAACCACCAGCGAAGCCGAGCTGCTGGAGCTTATCGACACCCTGAATGCCGATAAGACCATCGACGGTATTCTGGTTCAGCTGCCCCTGCCGGCAGGGATCGATAACGTCAAAGTTCTCGAGCGCATCGCGCCGGATAAAGACGTCGACGGCTTCCATCCTTACAACGTTGGCCGCCTGTGCCAGCGGGCGCCGCGCCTGCGGCCGTGCACCCCGCGCGGTATCGTGACGCTGCTGGAGCGCTACAATATCGACACCTACGGCCTGAATGCGGTGGTCATTGGCGCGTCCAATATCGTCGGCCGCCCGATGAGCATGGAGCTGCTGCTGGCCGGCTGCACCACCACCGTCACCCACCGCTTTACCAAAAACCTGCGCCATCATGTCGAAAACGCCGACCTGCTGATCGTCGCGGTGGGTAAACCGGGCTTTATTCCTGGCGAATGGATCAAAGAAGGGGCGATTGTGGTCGATGTCGGCATTAACCGTCTGGAAAGCGGCAAAGTGGTCGGCGACGTGGTGTATGAAGATGCCGCTGAACGCGCATCCTACATCACCCCGGTGCCCGGCGGCGTTGGCCCGATGACCGTCGCCACCCTGATTCAGAACACGCTGCAGGCGTGCGAAGAGTACCACGACGTTGAGGAGGCCTGAGATGGCGACATTTTCCTTAGGAAAACACCCGCACGTTGAGCTGTGCGATCTGCTGAAGCTGGAAGGCTGGAGCGAAAGCGGCGCCCAGGCGAAGATCGCCATCGCCGACGGGCTGGTAAAAGTCGACGGCGTGGTGGAAACCCGCAAACGCTGCAAAATCGTCGCCGGTCAGACGGTGAGCTTTGAAGGCCAGAGCGTAACCGTCACGGCCTGACCGCGAAAAGGAAAACGCCCGCTTAAGCGGGCGTTTTTTTATGACTTACTTCCGGCGCCAGGTGGTGCCCTGCGGGCCATCTTCCAGCACGATCCCCATCTCGTTAAGACGATCGCGCGCCGCATCCGCCGCCGCCCAGTCTTTCGCTTTACGCGCGTCCAGACGCTGCTGGATAAGCGATTCAATTTCCGCCACTTCCGCGTCGTCAGCCTGCGCGCCGCTCTGCAGGAAGGCGTCCGGCTCCTGCTCCAGCAGCCCCAGCACCGACGCAAGCTTACGCAGGTGGGCCGCCATGGCGTTCGCCGCGGCCGCGTCCTCGGTTTTCAGGCGGTTTACTTCGCGCGCCATATCGAACAGCACCGAGTAGGCTTCCGGGGTGTTGAAGTCATCGTCCATCGCCTCGATAAAGCGTGCTTCGAAGGCTTCGCCGCCCGCCGCGTCGACGGATTTGTCCGTCCCGCGCAGCGCGGTGTACAGACGCTCCAGCGCCGAGCGCGCCTGCTTGAGGTTCTCTTCGCTGTAGTTCAGCTGGCTGCGATAGTGGCCGGACATCAGGAAGTAGCGAATGGTCTCCGCATCGTAATACTTCAGCACGTCGCGGACGGTAAAGAAGTTGCCCAGCGATTTCGACATCTTCTCGCGGTCAACCATCACCATGCCGGAGTGCATCCAGTAGTTAACGTACTCGCCGTCATGGGCGCAGGTGGACTGAGCGATTTCGTTTTCGTGATGCGGGAACATCAGATCGGAACCGCCGCCGTGGATGTCAAAATGGTTGCCCAACTGTTTGCAGTTCATCGCCGAGCACTCGATATGCCAGCCCGGACGGCCCGCGCCCCACGGCGACGGCCAGCTTGGCTCGCCCTCTTTCGACATCTTCCACAGAACGAAGTCCATCGGGTTACGCTTGACGTCAACCACGTCGACGCGCGCCCCCGCCTGCAGCTGATCGAGATCCTGACGCGACAGCAAACCGTAGTTCGGGTCCGTCGGCACATCGAACATCACGTCGCCGTTATCCGCCACATAGGCATGGCCTTTGGCGATCAGCTGCTCGGTAATCTCGATGATTTCCGCAATATGATGCGTCGCGCGCGGCTCGCTGTCGGGACGCAAAATATTCAGGGCGTCAAAATCCTTGTGCATTTCGGCGATCATCCGATCGACCAGCGCGACAAAGCTTTCGCCGTTTTCATTAGCGCGCTTAATGATTTTGTCATCGATATCGGTGATATTGCGCACGTACTTCAGCTTATAGCCGAGAAAACGCAGATAACGCGCCACAACGTCAAAGGAGACGAAGGTACGCCCATGGCCGATGTGACAGAGATCGTAAACGGTAATACCACACACGTACATGCCGACTTCCCCGGCATGGATAGGTTTAAATTCCTCTTTCTGGCGCGTCAGTGTATTAAAAATTTTTAACATCGAAGATTCCGTGTAGACGTGTGTGGGTAATGAAGCCTCTATAATACCCATAATTCACACAGGAAGCAGCACACATTGCAAGGTGCATCGACCCCCGCGGTTATGCTATAACACCCCCCTATATCTCACCCGACACCGGGTGCTGGCACCACACTCATCGGAACAGGATGCAAAAATGGTTACTTTCCACACCAATCATGGCGATATCGTAATCAAAACGTTTGACGACAAAGCGCCGGAAACAGTTAAAAACTTCCTGGACTACTGCCGCGAAGGTTTCTACGACAACACCATTTTCCACCGTGTTATCAACGGCTTCATGATTCAGGGCGGCGGTTTTGAACCTGGCATGAAACAAAAAGCGACCAAATCTCCGATTCAGAACGAAGCGAACAACGGTCTGAAAAACACCCGCGGCACGCTGGCGATGGCCCGTACTCAGGCGCCGCACTCTGCAACCGCGCAGTTCTTCATCAACGTGGTTGACAACGACTTCCTGAACTTCTCCGGCGAAAGCCTGCAGGGCTGGGGCTACTGCGTCTTCGCGGAAGTGGTTGAAGGCATGGACGTGGTTGATAAAATCAAAGCGGTTGCCACCGGCCGCAGCGGCATGCACCAGGATGTGCCGAAAGACGATGTGATCATCAAAAGCGTCACCGTCAGCGAGTAATTCGTGGCGACACTTTTTATTGCAGATTTGCACCTGCAAACAGAAGAACCGGCGATCACCGCCGGTTTTCTGCGTTTTTTACAGGGGGAAGCCCGTCAGGCGGACGCCCTGTATATCCTTGGCGATCTGTTCGAGGCATGGATCGGCGATGACGATCCGAACCCGTTGCATCAGCAAATCGCTACGGCAATCAAAGCCGTCGTCGACGCCGGCGTGCCCTGCTACTTCATTCACGGCAACCGCGATTTTCTCGTCGGCCAGCGCTTCGCCCGCCAGAGCGGGATGATCCTGCTCGCCGAAGAAGAGCGACTGGACCTCTATGGCCGTGAAGTCTTGATTATGCATGGCGACACGCTGTGCACCGATGACCCGGGCTATCTGGCGTTTCGCGCGAAAGTCCACACCCCGTGGATCCAGCGCCTGTTCCTGGCCCTGCCGCTGTTTATCCGCCGCCGTATCGCCGCCCGCATGCGCGCCGACAGCAAAGCCGCCAACAGCAGCAAATCAATGGAAATTATGGATGTGAATCCGCAGGCGGTGGTTGACGTGATGGAGCGGCATCACGTGCAGTGGCTGATCCACGGCCATACCCATCGCCCGGCGGTCCATGACCTGCAGGCCAACGGCCAGCCCGCATGGCGCGTGGTGCTTGGCGCCTGGCACAGCGAAGGATCGATGGTCAAGGTGACGCAGGACGACGTCGAACTGCTCTATTTTCCGTTCTAATTCCTGCGCGAGCATAATTCCGAAACCGCCTTTTGCCCGGGCGGAGGTATGCGCCTCCCGGCATTCCGCATGCTAGTCTTCCTCGACATCACTCTCAAGGAACGAGCATGAACAGGAAAAAGTGGAGCCCGCCGCTGATCTGGGGAATGATCCTCGCGCTCCTCAATCCGTTAGGGATAAGCTATATCGCCTTAATCGGCGTCGCTCTCGGCAACACGCTGACGTTTGTCTGGTGCGCCCTGCTGGCGTGGGCCATCTATTTCTATGCCATTTATTTGCTCTGCACCCGCCCTCACGAGAGCCGGTCAGTACAGATCTTTTTACTGATCATGGGCGCCCTGATGCTCCCCTGGGGGCTCGTGCTGCTTATCACCTGTATCATGAATGAGAGAAGTGTCGATAAGCCGCGATCGCCGTCCTCGATAAGCGAGACAAAAGACGGCTAACCATGCGCACGCAACCGTTTTCCTTGCCGGCAGTTCATGCTATTCTCTGTGGCCTCTAAAGCAGTGTGAAACACACCCACAGGAGTTTTAAGACGCATGTCTTCCCGCAATAATTCGGCGCGTATCGCCATCGTGATGGGGTCCAAAAGCGACTGGGCTACCATGCAGTTTACCGCAGAAATCCTTGATGCCCTGAACGTTCCGTACCATGTCGAAGTGGTCTCCGCCCATCGCACGCCCGATAAGCTGTTCAGCTTCGCTGAAAGCGCCGAAAGCCACGGTTATCAGGTGATTATTGCAGGGGCAGGCGGCGCGGCGCATCTGCCGGGCATGATTGCGGCGAAAACCCTGGTGCCGGTGCTCGGCGTACCGGTTCAGAGCGCGGCCTTAAGCGGTGTCGACAGCCTCTACTCCATTGTGCAGATGCCGCGCGGTATTCCGGTCGGTACCCTGGCCATCGGCAAAGCCGGGGCTGCAAACGCCGGTCTGCTCGCCGCGCAGATCCTCGCCCAGCATGATGCTGAACTCCACCAGCGCCTGAGCGCCTGGCGTCAGGCGCAAACCGATGAAGTGCTGGATAACCCGGACCCGCGGGGTGCGGCATGAAACAGGTATGCGTGCTCGGTAACGGCCAGTTAGGCCGTATGCTGCGCCAGGCCGGCGAGCCGCTGGGTATCGCCGTCTGGCCGGTGGGGCTGGAAGCCGATCCGGAAGCGGTGCCGTTCCAGCAGAGCGTCATCACCGCAGAAATTGAACGCTGGCCGGAAACCGCCCTCACCCGCGAGCTGGCCCGCCACCCGGCGTTCGTCAACCGCGACGTCTTCCCGATTATCGCCGATCGCCTGACGCAAAAGCAGCTGTTCGATAAGCTGGACCTCGCCACTGCCCCGTGGCAGCTGCTGGCGGATAAAAGCGAGTGGCCGGCGGTGTTTGCCCGCCTTGGCGAACTGGCGATCGTTAAGCGTCGCGTCGGCGGCTACGACGGCCGCGGCCAGTGGCGTCTGCGGGAAAACGAGATCGATCAGCTACCGGACGATAACTACGGCGAGTGCATCGTCGAGCAGGGGATTAACTTCTCCGGCGAAGTGTCGCTGGTAGGCGCCCGCGCCCATGACGGCAGCACCGTCTTCTACCCGCTGACCCGCAACCTGCATCAGGACGGTATTCTGCGCGCCAGCGTCGCCTTCCCGCAGGCCAATGCCCGCCAGCAGGAGCAAGCGGAAAGCATGCTGACGGCGATCATGAACGAGCTGAACTACGTCGGCGTGATGGCGATGGAGTGCTTCGTCACCGCCGAGGGGCTGCTGATCAACGAGCTGGCGCCGCGCGTACACAACAGCGGCCACTGGACGCAAAATGGCGCCTCCATCAGCCAGTTTGAGCTGCATCTGCGAGCGATGACAGACCTTCCTCTGCCGCCGCCGGTGGTTAACAGCCCGTCGGTAATGATCAACCTGATCGGCACCGATCTCAATTACGACTGGCTGAAGCTGCCGCTGGTCCACCTGCACTGGTACGATAAAGAGGTGCGCCCGGGTCGTAAAGTCGGCCACCTGAACCTGACCGACAGCGATACAGACCGTCTGAGCGCGACGCTGGAAGCGTTGAAGCCGCTGCTGCCAGCGGAATACGCCAGCGGTATCGTCTGGGCGCAGGCGCAGCTCAGCTAAGCCCTTCGTGCCGGGGATTTGATCTATCCCCTTCCCCGGCACACCTTGAGGCGCGTACAATCCCCCCTTGCTGTAAAGCCCATTTCTGTTTTGACTTCAGAGGATACCCCATGACCAATGGGACGGATTATCGCGCCATTCTCGCCAGCGATACGCCACTGATTGACGTGCGCGCCCCGGTGGAGTTTAGCCAAAGCGCGATGCCGGCGGCGATCAACCTGCCGCTGATGAATGATGAAGAACGCGCCGCGGTTGGCACCTGCTACAAGCGCCAGGGGCCGGAAGCGGCGCTGGCGCTCGGCCATAAGCTGGTCCAGGGCGACCTGCGCGCCAGCCGGATCCAGGCCTGGCTGGAAGCGTGCGCCCATTACCCGCACGGTTTCCTGTGCTGCGCTCGCGGCGGCCAGCGCTCGCATATCGTCCAGCAGTGGCTGAAAGAAGCTGGTGTGGATTACCCCCTGATCGTCGGCGGCTATAAAGCGCTGCGCCAGGCGGCGATCCAGGCCACCGACGCGCTGGTACAGCGACCGATCGTGCTGATTGGCGGCTGCACCGGCAACGGCAAAACCCAGCTGGTCTGCTCGCGCCCGGACGGTATCGATCTGGAAGGCCATGCCCACCACCGCGGCTCTTCGTTTGGCCGCACGCTACAGCCGCAGCATCCGCAGGCCACCTTTGAAAACCATCTGGCGGTTAGCCTGCTCAAAAAAGCCGAACAGCAGACGCGCTGGGTGCTGGAAGATGAAGGCCACATGATCGGCGCCAACCATCTGCCGGAGTGCCTGCGCATCCGCATGGCGCAATCGCCGCTGGCGGTGGTGGAAGATCCGTTTGACGTTCGCCTCGAACGGCTGCGCGAGGAGTATTTCGATCGCATGTATCGCGACTTTATCGCCGCCTATGGCGAAGAGAAAGGCTGGCAGGCATATGGCGAGTATCTGCATCACGGCCTGTTCGCCATCCGCCGTCGCCTGGGACTGCAGCGTTTTGCTCAGCTCACTGAACGCCTCGATGAGGCGCTGGCGCAGCAGCAGCGCACCACCAGCACCGAGGCGCACTTCGCCTGGCTGGTGCCGCTGCTGGAAGAATACTACGACCCGATGTATCGCTATCAGTTGGGGAAAAAAGCCGGGAAGATTATTTTTCGCGGCAACTGGCAGGAGGTCGCCGCCTGGCTGGCGGAGTAATCACACCCTCTCTTGTCCCGGCTTGCGGCGTAAACGCCTTAGCCGGGCTACGGGTCCGCAGACGGCGGTGAACCTGTAGCCCCGGTAAGCGCAGCGTCACCGGGGAATGGTTACCGCTTAGAAGTCGTAGCGCAGACGCACCAGGTTCATATCGCCCAGGTTGTCGGTGCTGGAGGTAAACACGTGCTCGTAGTCAACGCGGAAACCATAATCCAGCTGGAAGCTGATCCCCAGACCGTTATCAATACGCTGGTAGTTACGGCCGTTCACATATTCCAGACGGTCGCCCATAAAGTACGGCTGAATAGATTTAACGGCATATTGATTGATCGGGAATTTATAGCCCGCAAAATATTCAATCCCCCAGGCGTCGCCGGCGAAGTAATTATGGACATCGGTTTTTTTGGTAGTGAGGAAGTTCTGATACCAGCCGCCGCCAAAGGAGAAAGTCCAGTTATCCGGGGTCCAGCTCAGCGCGGTACCGACGATGTTCTGGTCATAGGTTTTGCTGTCGGAACTTGACGGGTCGCGCATTTCGGCGCGGGTGTAGTTCCACGCGGTCCCCCAGGTCAGATCCTTCATGATGTGGTAGTCCGCGCCAACAGAACCGCCGCCTTTACGTTTATAGCGCAGACCATTACCCGGCAGGTATTCGCTGTCTTCGAACAGATAGGAGCCGTAAAGATCGACATCGCCAACGGTTTTCTTATATTTCAGCATATTACGGGAACGATAAGAGCCATCGTAATCGCCGTTAATACCGTTGCCCGGCGCCTGGGCAATCATATCGTAGTCCCAGATATCGGTTTTCACCCCGACCACATCATAGTAAACACTGTTTTGCTGACCGTAGGTTAACGTCCCCCAGGTATCGCTTTTCAGGCCGGTATACAGCATGCGGCGGGTGGTATTGTTCGCCCCTTCCGCGTAGTGATTATCCCAGTCGAACAGCGCCGGAATATTCACCCCCAGCTCGTAGTAGCTGATCCAGCTAATATCATCGAACAGATAGTAGTCCGCGGCGAAACGGAAGCGGGTGCCGCCGTCGAAACCGTTGCGCTTATAGGAGCCTTTATCCCCGTCGCCGGTCATCATATTGAACTGCGGGCGGATACTTCCGCCGACGGTAAAGTTAAGCCGGCTTAACGGATCCCCCGCCTGCGGATCCTGTTTTAGCAGGGTGATCTCCGCGTGGGCAGCCAATGACGTTAACGCTAATGCTGCGCCGATCGAGATCGCCAGCGTTTTTATTGTGTGTGCCATAGTTTTTCCTTGATTAATAAGCAACCTTATATTTTCCAGTTGAATATTAACCGCGAATCAGCACAGCGTGTTGCTGGGTTTTTAATGTTTCGTGCGCTTAAAAATCAATGGTTTATCAATTTGTGCGCTTAAAATAAAAGCGCCGCCAAAAACGGCGGCGCATCATCAACATGCAATATTCTTACTGGCTAAACTGACGGAATAGCGCTTTCCCTTTTAATAAACGCAGCCCCAGCCCGCCGCCGCACAGGGATAACAACACTGCTCCCGTCAGCGGCAGCATCACCCACAGCCGCCAGTCCGGCGCCCAGGGAAAATCAAAGACTTTGGTCTGCAGCATCGCCAGCGCCACTTCGGCGCCTATCGCCGCCACCAGGCCGGAGACCAGCCCCAACAGGGCAAACTCCGCCCACAGCGTGGCGCGCAGCAGCGATTTCCCGGCCCCCAGCGTGCGCCAGACCACCAGCTCCTGATGACGCTGACGCATACCGACCTGCACCTGCGCCAGCAACAGCAGCACGCCGCAGGCCGTCACCAGGCCCACCATCACCTCCAGCGCCCGGCTGACCTGGGAGAGCACCTGGCCGACCTGGCGCAGGATAGCGCCAATATCCAGCAGACTGACGGTGGGAAACTCGCGGTTCAGCTGGGTCAACATCGCAGGACCGTTATCCCAGCGGAAGCTGGTGAGCCAGCTCTGCGGCTGCCCGTCCAGCGCCCCGGTGGGGAAAATAAAGAAGAAGTTTGGCCGCAGGCTCTCCCAGTCGACGTTGCGCACGCTGCTCACCTTCGCGCTGAACTCCTGCGTATCGCCGGTAAAGGTCACCGTATCGCCGATTGTCACTCCCAATCGCTGCGCCAGCCCCTCCTCAATCGATACCTCGCCCGGCTTCGGTGGCCAGCTGCCGGCCACCAGCGGATTATGATCCGGACGCTGTTCGCTCCAGGTGAGATTAAGCTCGCGATTCAGCGCTTCGTCTTTATTCCCGTCCGTGGACTGGCCGTTGATCTGCGTCAGACGAGCCCGGACGATCGGATAGAATTCCGCCGCCCGCGTCTGATGTTCGGCGAGGAAGGTCTTCACCGGCATTATCTGCTCAGGGGCGATATTGATCAGGAAGTAGTTCGGGCTCTCCGGGGGCAGCTGCTGCTGCCAGCGGTCGAGCAGATCGCCGCGCAGCACCAGCAGGAGCGCCAGCAGCATAAACGACAGGGAAAACGCCGCCAGCTGGCTGAGGGTCGACCACGGCTGGCGCAGCAGGCGATTCACCGCCAGACGCAGCGGCAAGGCTCTGAGCGTCAGGCGTTTGAGCAGCCACAGCAATCCCCAGCCCACCAGGCCGCACAGCAGCGCCAGCACCACCGCCCCGGCCAGCACTGACCACAGCAGCGGACTGCCGCCCATCAGCCACGCCAGCAGGCCCACCACCACGGCGCTGACCGTCGGGATCCAGATTTTTAACGGCCAGACGCTGGCCACCACGTCCTGGCGCAGCACTCGCAGCGGCAGGGTCGCCAGCAGCAGCCGATACGGCCGCAGGCCCACCAGCAGGGAAATCACGCCGGTCGCGCCCACCGCCCACAGCCACGGCCAGCCGCTGGCCGGCGGGAGCGCGGCGGGAAGAACCGGTTTGAGCACCAGCAGCAGCAGGCGCTCCAGCGCCAGCCCCGCCACCCCGCCGGTTATCACCGACAGCGCCAGCAGCAGCAGCCACTGACCGACAATCAGCTTGCGCAGCTGCGCCCGTCCGGCGCCCAGCGTCTTGAGTATGGCGACCAGATCGTAGCGGCTGCGGCAGTAGTGGCCCATCGCCACGGCCACCGCCGCGACGGCCAGCAGCAGCGTCAACAGCGCGGATAACAACAGGAATTGCTGCGAGCGTTCGAGGGATTTGCCCAGCGCGCTGTCGTCCTGTTCAAGACCAATCCAGCGATGCTCCGGGCCGAGTTTCGGCAGCAGCCACTGCTCATAACGGGCCAGCTGTTCAGCGTCGCCGGCGAACTTATAACGCCATGCGACGCGACTGCCGGGCTGCACGGCGCCGGTCTTTGCCACGTCGGCCATATTCATCATCAGCCGCGGCGCCATCTGGAAAGGGTTAAACCCCGCATCCGGCTCCTGAATCACTTCCCCGGCAATGCGCAGCGTGGCGTCGCCAACGTCAATCGTATCGCCGGTTTTCAGGTTCAGCAGCGCCATCAGCCTTGGCGCCAGCAGGACGCTGCCCGCCCGGGGCTTCAGCCCCGGCGGCTGCGTCTCGAGAGTGCCATACAGCGGATAGCGGTCATCCACTGCCTTGACGTCCGCCAGCTGCGGCGTATCGCCCGCAAAGGTCATGGTGGCGAAGCTCAGCTGTTCGCCGACGCTCAGCCCTGACTTCCGCGCTTGCGCGATCCACTCAGCGGGCACCTCGCGCGAACTGCGCAGCGTCCGGTCGCCCGCCATAAACTCACGGCTTTGCTGGCTGAGGCCTTTCTCCATTCGATCGCTTATCGACCCCAGGGCCAGCACGCAGGCCACGGCGAGGCTTAACGCCAGCCAGACGATCAGCAGCGACGGCGAGCGCCATTCGCGCCAGAACCAGCGGGCGATCATGCTTCCTCCCGCAGCTGGCCATCCACCAGGCGCAGACGGCGGTCGCAGCGCGCCGCCAGCAGCGGATCGTGAGTGACGAGGATCAGGGTGGTGCCGTGTTCGCGATTAAGCGAGAACAGCAGATCGGCAATTTTGTCCCCGGTCTGGCGATCGAGGTTGCCGGTGGGCTCATCGGCGAACAGAATGGCCGGACGCCCATTGAAGGCCCGGGCCAGCGCCACCCGCTGCTGTTCGCCGCCGGAGAGCTGCGCCGGCAGGTGGTGCAGGCGTTTGCCAAGCCCCAGCTGCTCAAGCAGCGCCCGGGCATCGCCCCGGCTCTGGCTATCGCTGGCGCCGCGCAGCAGCGCCGGCAGCTCGACGTTCTCCAGGGCGTTGAGCGTTGGGATCAGCATAAACGACTGAAATACAAAACCGACGTGCTGCGCCCGCAGCGCCGCCCGCGCCTCCTCATCCATCCGATGCAGCGGTTTGCCCAGCATCGATACTTCCCCGCT
Source organism: Klebsiella sp. K5-204 (assembly GCF_030128585.1). NCBI lineage: Bacteria > Pseudomonadati > Pseudomonadota > Gammaproteobacteria > Enterobacterales > Enterobacteriaceae > Klebsiella > Klebsiella sp. K5-204. The sequence goes on along the minus strand of NZ_JAKUZS010000005.1, from coordinate 289,417 downwards.
GCTGCCATCGTCCAGGCCGGCGAGGATCGCCAACAGGGTCGATTTACCGGAGCCCGACTCGCCGATCAGGGCGATGGTCTGCCGCGGTTTGACAACCAGCTCAACTCCGGTAAGGATGGTGAGCTGATGCTCCCCCTGACCGACGGACTTCTTAAGATGATGAACTTCAAGTATGTTTTCCGCTGGCATGTGCCTTTCCTGTTTTTGTTCCTGTTTACCTGCCGCGCGATGGCGGCGGACACGCTGCTGATCCTCGGCGACAGCCTGAGCGCTGGCTATCGGATGGCGGCCAACGCCGCGTGGCCTGCGCTGCTCAATGAGAAGTGGCAGGCGAAAACGCCGGTGGTGAACGCCAGCATCAGCGGCGATACCTCCCAGCAGGGACTGGCCCGTCTGCCAGCGCTGCTTAAGCAGCATCAGCCGCGCTGGGTGCTGGTTGAGCTCGGCGGCAACGACGGGCTGCGCGGCTTTCCGCCGCAGCAGACCGAGCAGACGCTGCGCACCATCATTCAGACGATCAAAGCGGCCAACGCCGAGCCGCTGCTGATGCAAATTCACCTGCCGGCGAACTATGGCCGCCGCTATAATGAAGCCTTCGGCGCGATTTACCCGGCCCTGGCCAAAGAGTTCGCTATTCCCCTCCTGCCCTTTTTTATGGAGGAGGTGTATCTGAAACCCCAGTGGATGCAGGACGACGGCATTCACCCGAATCGCGACGCGCAGCCGTTTATCGCCGACTGGATGGCGAACCGGCTGGCTCCCTTAGTTAATCATGACTCCTGAACGCCAGGGGTCGCTGACAGGTAAAGTTATGCAAAAAACGGTTTTAGTGACAGGCTGTTCCAGCGGAATTGGTCTGGAAAGCGCGCTGGATTTAACCCGCCAGGGCTTTCGCGTGCTGGCGGCCTGCCGCAAAGCGGAGGACGTGGCGCGAATGCAGGAGCTGGGGCTAACCGGTATTTTGCTCGATCTGGACGACCCGCAGAGCGTGGAGCGCGCGGCGGCGGAGGTGATTGCGCTGACCGATAATCGTCTCTACGGCCTGTTCAATAACGCCGGATACGGCGTCTATGGCCCGCTGAACACCATCAGCCGCCAGCAGATGGAACAGCAGTTTTCCGCCAACTTTTTTGGCGCACATCAGCTCACCATGCTGCTGCTGCCGGCGATGACCCCGCATGGCGAAGGGCGCATCGTGATGACCTCCTCGGTGATGGGGCTTATCGCCAGCCCCGGCCGCGGCGCCTACGCCGCCAGCAAATATGCCCTTGAGGCATGGTCCGATGCGCTGCGCATGGAGCTGCGCCACAGCGGTATTCAGGTCAGCCTGATTGAACCGGGCCCGATCCGCACCCGCTTTACCGATAACGTCAACCAGACGCAAAGCGACAAACCCGTTGAAAACCCGGGCATCGCCGCCCGTTTTACCCTCGGGCCGGAGGCGGTGGTGGAAAAAGTGCGTCACGCTTTTACCAGCGATAAGCCAAAGCTGCGCTACCCGGTCACCCTGGTCACCCACGCGGTGGCGCTGCTCAAACGCCTGCTGCCAGCCCGCGCGATGGACAAAATTATCCACGGCTGAGTTGAAGCGCGGAATGCCGCCCCCATGTAAAACAGAAATCGACTAACGAGAAATGCCCATGTCCGAACAGAATATTGTCAACATTAGCGAAGCGAACCTGCAGCAGACGCTACAGCAGTCTATGAACGTCCCGGTGCTGTTTTACTTCTGGTCTGCCCGCAGCCAGCACTGCGAACAGCTGACCCCGGTTCTTGAGCGTCTGGCCGCGCAATACAATGGCCAGTTTACGCTGGCGAAGGTCGATTGCGACGCTGAGCAGATGCTCGCTTCACAGTTTGGTCTGCGCGCCATCCCTACGGTTTATCTGTTCCAGAACGGCCAGCCGGTGGACGGTTTTGAAGGCCCGCAGCCGGAAGAAGCGATCCGCGCCCTGCTGGATAAAGTCCTGCCCCGTGAAGAGGAGCTGAAAGCTCAGCAGGCGCTGGCCCTGATGCAGGAAGAAAAATACGCCGATGCCCTGCCGCTGCTGAAGGAAGCCTGGCAGCTGTCGAATCAGGAGAGCCAGATTGGCCTGCTGCTGGCAGAAACGCTGATTGCCCTGCACCGTTCCGATGAAGCGGAAAGCGTGCTAAAAACCATCCCGCTGCAGGATCAGGATACCCACTATCAGGGTCTGGTGGCGCAGATTGAGCTGCTCAAACAGGCCGCCGACACGCCGGAAATCCAGCAGCTGCAGCAGCAGGTGGAACAGAATCCGGAGGATGCGCTGCTGGCCTCCCAGCTGGCGCTACAGCTGCATCAGGTCGGGCGTAACGAAGAAGCGCTGGCGCTGCTGTTCAGCCATCTGCAGAAGGATTTAGGCGCCGGCGACGGCCAGGCGCGCAAGATGCTGCAGGAGATCCTCGCCGCCCTCGGTACGGGCGATGCGCTGGCCGCCAAATACCGCCGTCAGCTCTATTCGCTGCTGTACTAATTCGTTGCCTGCCCCGGATAGCGCTGCGCTTATCCGGGCTATGCGAACGAGGCGCAACGTAGCCTTAGCAACCCGGGTGAGGCATGAACGCCGCAACCCGGGATCGTTCACGGGCGTTTTTTCAGCTGCGTCACCACCAGCTGATGGCGGGCGTTGAAGAACTTCCGGTAGGTCAGATAGCCGGCGATAATCGTCGACAGGCTGGCGGTCGACAGCAGCATAAAAGTTACCATGATCTGGTACTTAATCGCCTTCACCGGGTCAATACCGGCAAAAATTAGTCCCGACATCATCCCTGGCAAACTCACCAGGCCGACCGTTTTCGCTGAATCGACGGTGGGAATCAATGACGCGCGGATGCTGTCGCGGATCAGCCGCGCCGAGGCCATCTTCGGCGTCGCGCCGAGGCTGAGCTTCTCCTGAATCTGCTGCTGCTCGCTGCTGAAGCGCTGGCCCATATTGTTGTAGCACAGCCCCACCGCCACCATGGCGTTCCCGGCCACCATCCCGGCAATCGGGATCACCTGCATCGGCACGAAGGCTATCGAGCCGGAGAACACCAGCACCGCCAGCGTCAGCCCGGCGCCGGTGGTGATGGCGATAAATGACGAGACAAACGCCTTATCGATATATTTACTGCGCTTTTTGGCATTCCACGCCGCGTTAAAGCAGATAAACAGCACCATCAACAGCGTCAGAACCGCATGGTTGACGTTAAAGATATATTTCAGCACATAGCCGACGATAATCAGCTGCACGATCGCCCGGCAGATGCTCCAGAGAATATCTTTTTCCAGCGCCAGCTTTTCCCGATAGCTCACCAGAATAGCGATCAGCACCAGCACCATCGACAGCGCCAGCGATTCGTTCGTAATGTTATGCCCGTTCATGCTGTGCCTCCTGCATGTTTCCGCCGGCAGGTTGCAGCGTAATTACTTCATCGGCATGCGAAATTTCATTGCGATCGTGGGTGACCCATAGAACAGCGACCTGTTTTTCCGTCGCGTAGCCATGAATAATGTCATTCACATTCTGTTTATTACTGTCATCCAGCGCGCTGGTAATTTCGTCCAGCAGCAGCACGCGCGGCAGAAATTGTAAATTGCGAATCAGCGATACGCGCTGCTTTTCACCGCCCGACAGTTCGTTAATCGATTTTTCCAGCATATTTTCGCCAAGACCAAAGCGCTGCAGATCGGCCACCAGCGCCTGCGGATCCGGTTGTTTATTACGGATCTGCCACGGAAAAATCAGGTTATCGTAAACCGAATCCCCGAACAGCGCCGGCGTCTGCGCACAATAAGAGACCTGCTGGCGATACCTTTCCGGCGACAGCGTCGCGACATCGGCATCGTCGAAAAACAGACGTCCGGAGGTCGGGCTGAGCAGCGAGGCGATAATTTTCAGCAAGGTGCTTTTCCCGCAGCCGGAAGGCCCGGTAATCAACTTGAATTCCCCGGGTCTGAGCTGAAGGTTGATATTATGTAAAATAACTGCGTCGTCGGTCTTAAATCCCACATCCTCGAGACGCAAAAGCGCGTTATTTTCCTTCATGAGTCTTCCTGATTATTTTCTGAAACACCGCTAGTTTACCCCACTTTCCTTTCTCCAGGATGAGGAGAAAGATATACTCAATTTAAACATGCGCTTTTTCCTTGTAGCGCCCCACCAGGCAACAAGACAGGAGGTTTTTGATGCTGATTTTTATTCCTATCCTTATTTTCGTCGCGCTGGTCATTGTGGCCGCGGCGGTGAAAATCGTCCCGCAGGGCTACCAGTGGACGGTGGAGCGCTTCGGGCGTTTTACCCAGACGCTGCAGCCGGGATTAAGCTTAGTCGTGCCGTTTATGGACCGCATCGGCCGCAAAGTGAACATGATGGAGCAGGTGCTCGACATCCCGTCACAGGAGGTGATCTCCCGGGATAACGCCAACGTCACTATCGACGCCGTTTGCTTTATTCAGGTGGTTGACGCGCCGAAGGCCGCCTACGAGGTCAGCAATCTTGAGCAGGCGATCGTCAACCTGACGATGACCAACATCCGTACCGTGCTCGGCTCGATGGAGCTGGACGAAATGCTCTCCCAGCGCGACAGCATTAACACCCGCCTGCTGCATATCGTTGACGACGCCACCAACCCGTGGGGGGTGAAAATCACCCGCGTCGAAATTCGCGACGTTCGCCCACCAGCGGAACTTATCGCCTCGATGAACGCCCAGATGAAAGCCGAACGAACCAAGCGCGCTTATATTCTCGAGGCCGAAGGGGTGCGTCAGGCGGAAATACTGAAAGCGGAAGGGGAAAAGCAGTCGCAGATCCTCAAGGCGGAGGGCGAGCGGCAGTCCGCGTTCCTGCAGGCGGAGGCCCGCGAGCGTTCCGCTGAAGCGGAAGCCCGCGCCACCCAGATGGTCTCCTCGGCGATCGCCTCAGGCGATATTCAGGCGATCAACTACTTCGTGGCGCAGAAATACACCGATGCGCTGCAGCAGATTGGCGCCGCCAACAACAGTAAAGTGGTGCTGATGCCGCTGGATGCCAGCAGCCTGATGGGATCGATCGCCGGGATCAGCGAGCTGATCAAAGAAGGCGCTGGCGATCGGAAAAAATCATGATCGACCTGATCCTCGCCCACCCCCATCTGTTCTGGCTAAGCCTCGGCGGGCTGCTGCTGGCGGCCGAGATGCTGGGCGGCAGCGGATACCTGCTATGGAGCGGCGTCGCCGGCGTGGTGACCGGCGCCCTGACCTGGCTCCTGCCGCTGAGCTGGGAATGGCAAGGCACGCTGTTTGCCGTCCTCACTCTGCTGGCGGCGTGGCTGTGGTCGAAGTGGCTGCGCAAGCGCGTCAAACTGCAGCGTCCTGCCGATGCTCAACTCAACCAGCGCGGGCTACAGCTGATTGGCCGCCGTCTGACGCTGGATACCCCGCTGGTAAACGGCCGCGGCCACGTGCGCGTGGGCGACAGCTCCTGGCCGGTGATGGCTGACGAGGACCTCGCCGCGGGCAGTCAGGTCGAAGTGGTCGCCGTGGAAGGGATTACGCTCCATATTAGAGTCGTTTCACGATAATCATTTCACAGGACATCCGTTATGGTCAGGAAGACAACCTTTAATCTTACACTGTGCGCTCTGCTGGTGGCGGCCCCTCAGGCGTTTGCTTCTTCTGATATCGAAGATTGCTCCTGGAGCGACACGCTGTGTCTGCTAAAAGGCGACCCTGTATTGACGCCGGGAAACGACTCGCGCGACAACCTGCTGCGCCTGCTGAGCGAAGAGAAATCTTTCGCCCTGCCCGTTCAGAACATTCCCGCCGATGTCAGCCGCTCACGCGAGGTTTACTTCGCTTATCATCCTGAGTGGGATAGCGCGCCGCCGCCTGCCACACCGCCTGCGCAAAGCGAAGACGAAACCTTTACCCGACAAATGGCGGCGCTGAATATCGATCCCGCACAGGTGATGCCAGCCGATTCGGCTGAACGGCTGGGAACCTCCGACTATGAACTGGAAAACCGCTTTGTCAGCAACACCCTTGCCGCCGTCAGCCAGTTCAACACCGCCCTGCTGGCCGCCCCCTCTGTGACGCCACAGCAGCGTCATGACCTGGCGCTGGCGCGGTTGAAACTGTTTTATGGCGCCAATATCACCGCAGTCCTTGATATTCTCAATAGCTTCCCGGCAGATACGGACGCCGACTTATTCGCTTATTACCTTTCCGGCATCGCCCACTTCTATGGCGGCAATTTCACCGCCGCGACCCAGGATTTCACCTTGTTGCTGGAAAGTAAGCAACCCTGGCTGGCCGAGACCGCGCAATATATGCTGATGCGCACAGCGCTCAACAAGAGTAGCCAGAACAGCGTTGGGCAGTACGGCGATTTTGATATCGCACGCATCAATCGTGAAGATGCCGCCCTGGCGCAAAAAGAGGCGCAAACTTACTTGCAGCGCTGGCCAACAGGGGTGTATGCCGATTCCGCGCGCAACATGTTGCGCCGCATTAACTGGTATCTGCAGGCGTGGCCGCAGTTGGCTGGTCTTTATGAACAGGCCTTCCAGCAGGCGAGCGATGCCGGAGAACTGCGTCGTCTGGTGAGTGAATATGATAATGTCTTCGGCATGCCGTTCTACGATCAACCCGTTCAGACGGCATTCCCCGATGCGCCGCAGGTTAGTTATGTCGAGCTTCTGCGCGCCCTGCGCCTGAATGCCGATAGTAAACCGGCCTTAACCCAGGCGCAGCTGGACGCCAGCAAAGCGGCGTTTGAGAAGAGCGGAAAGCTGCCGCTGTGGCGCAATCTACAGCTGCAGCTATGGAACGTGACGGGCAACGATGCCGCCATCCTGCAGGCGGTCACGCCGGCGAAAACGCTGCCGGCGCACGATATTCTCGCCTTCAGCGAACAGGTCCTCTACGGCGAAGCGCTAATGGCGCAAAAGCAGTGGCCGGCAGCGGTCGATTTTTGGCGGCAACTGCTCCAACTCAGCCAGGACCGCGAACAGCAACAGTTTATCCAGGCGAAGCTTGCTGCAACGCTGGTCTACAGCGGTAACGCTGCGGCAATCTTTGCCGCCGATAGCCCGGTGACCAACCTGCGCTTTCGCTCCCGCGTGCTGAAAACCCAGGCCTCGCCTGAATTGCTACGCCAGCAGGCCGTCAGTGGCCCCAATAATGAAGAGCGTACCATCGCTCTGCACACGCTGCTGGTGCGGGATCTCACCGAGAATCGCTTTGGCGACTGGCTGAAAGACAAAACGCTCGCCAGCGCCATTACCCAACCGGTTATCAGCGAGGCCTTTAACGACGTCAACCTGAGTAGCTTCGACTGGAACGGCAAGGCGACTGAAGCAGGTTATGCCTGTCGGAGCCTTGATGATACGGTCGCTGTACTGAGTAAAAACGCCGATGATGCCCATGCGCTTAACTGCCTCGGCGAGTTCTTCCGCACCACCCAAACGCATGTCGATCTGTGGAAAGATGCCGCCGGCAACGATGTACTGGAGGACGCCATCGATCGCCAGCAGCCTCTGGGGCAATACCATCGCCAGAGCTATTACCAGCAGATTATCACCTCGCCGAAAGCGGAGCCGGAAGACAAAAGCTATGCGCTGTACCGGGCGATCCTCTGTTACGCCCCCTCCGGTAGCAACGAGTGCGGCGGCGAAGATGTCGATAAGCTGCAGCGCAAAGGCTGGTTCACACAGTTGAAAACGCAATATCCGGGAAGCCAGTGGGCGCAAAAACTCAAATACTATTGGTAATCGCGCTACTGGTCGGGTACGCGCAGGCGGCAGAGCGCGTTGATGCGTGCCAGCATTCCGCTTTCTGGCTGTGGTCCGGGGTGAAGGCCAGTGACGAAATGCGAAATGCGCAAACGGTCTACCTGCATCAGGGCGAGGTGTTCAAGCAAGCGGGCGAGGTGGTATTTCAACGCCTCGGCCTACCGGTGAGCCGCCTGACATTTCCCTCAATCTGGCTTACCGTTCGCTTTACCACACTTGATGTGCCGCCGACGATTGTGCCGCGCATTGTGCGCCTGATGCAACGTTGGCAGACGGCGGGCAATCAGGTGGTTGGCTTGCAAATTGATTTTGACGCCGGCACTTATCAGCTCGCCGATTACGCCCGCTTTTTACGCCAACTGCGCCAACAGCTGCCGCCCGAATTCGCGCTGGGGGTAACTGGCCTGCTGGACTGGGCCAAAACCGGCGATATTGCCACGCTCAATGCGCTGGCGGTTGATGAACTGGTGGTACAAAGCTACCAGGGACGGCGCACGGTGGCGAATTATCAGGATTATCTGCCCGCGCTCAGCCGATTGCGTATCCCGTTCAAGCTCGGACTGGTCCAAAACGGTAGGCGCGACAAACTGGCGGAAACCCAGTTGCAACGCTCCCCTTACTATCGCGGTACGGTGGTCTTTATGCTCAACCCAGCCCGGCATTAAGCCTGCGCCTTGCGATGACAGCAGCCGGAAAGATTATCGATAATCGGGCACTCCGCGCTGTCGTCGCCGGGGCAGGATTCAGCCAGCGCCAGCAGGTGCGCGCGCATATTTTGCAGCTCGCGGATATGGTTCTCGATATCCGCCACTTTCTCCAGCGTGCGTTTTTTCACATCGGCGCTGTGCCGTGACGGGTCGTTGAATAGCGCCACCAGCTCGCGGCACTCTTCCAGATTAAACCCCACCTGCCGCGCCTGGCGCAGCAGCGTGAGCTCATCGAGATGCTGCTGACCGTAGGTGCGGTAGCCGTTTTCGCTCCGCAACGGCGGCGTCACCAGCCCCTTCTCTTCGTAAAAACGAATCGCTTTGCTGGTTAAGCCGGTTTTTTTCGCCACATCGCTGATATTCATTTTTTCTCCTTGACCTTCCCCTTGCTGGAAGGTTTAACCTTCTTAATACTCGATGAAAGAGTGGTTCTGGTCAATCGTTGACCGGAAAATTATTCAGGAGTTATTTATGTCTAACACTATCGACCTGACGCTGGATGGCCTCTCCTGCGGCCACTGCGTTAAACGCGTGAAAGAGAGTCTGGAGCAGCGTCCTGACGTTGAGCAAGCGGAAGTCACCCTCACTGAAGCCCATGTGACGGGCAGCGCCAGCGCACAAGCGCTGATTGAAACCGTTAAACAAGCCGGATACGGCGCGGAGCTCAGCCACCCAAAGGCTAAACCGCTGGCAGAATCATCAATCCCGTCGGAAGCACTGACAGCGGCCACTCCTGAGCTTCCGGCAGCCCATGACGAAGATGACAGTCAACAGCTGCTGATCAACGGCATGAGCTGCGCCAGCTGCGTCTCCCGGGTACAGAACGCGCTTGCCGCGGTGCCGGGCGTCTCACAGGCGCGGGTTAACCTGGCGGAACGCACGGCGCTGGTGATGGGCAGTGCGTCCGCCGCAGAATTAGTGCAGGCGGTGGAGAAAGCGGGCTACGGCGCGGAGGCGATCGAGGACGATCTGGAACGCCGCGAACGGCAGCAGGAAACCGCCATCGCCACCATGAAACGTTTTCGCTGGCAGGCGATTGTCGCCCTGCTGGTCGGCGTGCCGGTGATGGTCTGGGGCATGATCGGCGATAACATGATGGTCAGCGACGACAACCGTTCGCTGTGGCTGGTCATCGGCCTCGTCACCCTGGCGGTGATGGTCTTCGCCGGCGGCCACTTCTACCGCAGCGCGTGGAAAAGCCTGAAAAACGGCACTGCCACCATGGATACGCTGGTGGCGCTCGGTACCGGCGTCGCCTGGCTGTACTCGATGAGCGTCAACCTGTGGCCACAGTGGTTCCCGATGGAAGCCCGCCATCTCTATTACGAAGCCAGCGCAATGATTATCGGCCTGATTAACCTCGGCCATATGCTGGAGGCCCGCGCCCGCCAGCGCTCCTCAAAAGCGCTGGAGAAACTGCTCGACCTGACGCCGCCTTCGGCGCGGGTCGTCACGCCCGAGGGCGAGAAAGATCTGCCGCTCGCTGAAGTTCAGGCCGGCATGACGCTGCGCCTGACGACCGGCGACCGCGTCCCGGTCGACGGCGTGATAAGCCAGGGGGAAGCCTGGTTTGATGAAGCGATGCTCACCGGCGAACCGGTACCGCAGCAAAAAGGCGATGGCGACACCATTCACGCCGGCACCGTAGTGCAGGACGGCAGCGTGCTGTTCACCGCCAGCGCCGTCGGCAGCCAGACCACGCTGGCGCGTATTATCCGCATGGTGCGCCAGGCGCAGAGCAGCAAGCCGGAGATCGGCCAGCTGGCGGATAAAATCTCCGCGGTGTTTGTCCCGGCGGTGGTCGCCATTGCGCTGATTAGCGCTGCGATCTGGTACTTCTTCGGCCCGGCGCCGCAGATCGTCTATACCCTGGTGATCGCCACCACGGTACTGATTATCGCCTGTCCGTGCGCATTAGGCCTGGCGACGCCGATGTCGATTATCTCCGGCGTTGGCCGGGCGGCGGAGTACGGCGTACTGGTGCGCGACGCCGATGCTCTGCAGCGCGCCAGTGAACTCGACACCCTGGTGTTCGATAAAACCGGCACCCTGACCGAAGGCAAGCCGCAGGTGGTGGCGGTGAAAACTTTCGCAGACGTTGATGAGATGACCGCGCTGCGTCTTGCCGCCGCGCTCGAGCAGGGTTCAAGCCATCCGCTGGCGCGAGCGATCCTTGATAAAGCCGGAGACAGCCCGTTGCCGGAAGTGAGCGGCTTCCGCACCCTGCGCGGCCTGGGCGTCAGCGGCGAAGCGGAAGGCCATCGCCTGCTGCTCGGTAACCAGGCGCTGCTCAACGAGCAACATATCGCCACCGGCGATATAGAAAGCGAGATGATGGCGCAGGCCTCGCGCGGGGCTACGCCGGTGCTGCTGGCGGTAGATGGTCAGGCGGCCGCGCTGTTCGCCATCCGTGACCCGCTACGCGAAGACAGCGTCGACGCTCTGGCGCGCCTGCATCGTCAGGGCTACCGCCTGGTGATGCTCACCGGGGATAACCCCACTACCGCGAATGCTATCGCCAAAGAAGCCGGCATTGATGAAGTGATTGCCGGCGTGCTGCCGGACGGTAAAGCCGACGCCATTAAGCGTCTGCAGAGCCAGGGGCACAAAGTGGCGATGGTGGGCGATGGGATTAACGACGCCCCGGCGCTGGCGCAGGCGGATGTCGGGATCGCCATGGGCGGCGGCAGCGATGTCGCCATTGAAACGGCGGCGATCACCCTGATGCGCCATAGTCTTCACGGCGTGGCCGATGCGCTGGCGATTTCGAAGGCGACCTTACGCAATATGAAGCAGAACCTGCTGGGGGCCTTTGTCTACAACTCGCTGGGCATCCCGATTGCCGCCGGGATCCTCTGGCCGCTGACCGGCACGTTGCTCAATCCGGTGGTCGCCGGCGCGGCGATGGCGCTGTCGTCGATTACCGTGGTGAGTAACGCTAACCGCCTGCTGCGCTTTAAACCAAAAGCGTAAGCGCTGTCCAGGAAAGCGGGCGCTGACAGGGTCGGCGCCCGCTTTTTTACCGGGACAAGAAAAGCCCGCCGGAAGGGTGACGTGTATCACCATATGCGCTAGCATGAATGCCTCACACTTCGGAGCGCGTATGGGCCTGTTAAACCGGATAAAAATGCTGTGGCGAGCCGCCGTCGGCTCGTCTTATTCCTGGCCTGCGATGGATATCGTCCTGCCCGGCGAACGCTATCTGCACCTCGTCGGCAGCATCCATATGGGCACCCGCGATATGGCGCCGCCGCCAGCGAAGCTGCTGAAAAAAATACGCCAGGCCGATGCGTTAATCGTTGAGGCCGATATCAGCGGCAATGAAACCCCGTTTAGCCATCTCCCCGCTTATCCGCCGCTGGCGGAGCGCCTGAGCGACGCGCAGCTGAGCGAGCTACAGACGCGAGCCGGTGAACTCGGCCTGTCGGTCGCGCTATTCGACAGCCAGCCGCTGTGGCAGGTGGCGATGGTTCTGCAGGCCACCCAGGCGCAGAAGCTGGGGCTGCGGCCGGATTACGGTATCGATTATCAGTTGCTGATGGCCGCCCGCGAGAGCAACATAGCGGTGATGGAGCTGGAAGGCGCCGACAGCCAGATCGCGCTGCTGCGCGACCTGCCCGATGGCGGAATGGCGCTGCTGGAGGATACGCTGACCCACTGGCGCACCAACGCCCGTTTACTGCAGGTCATGATCGGCTGGTGGCTGGAGCAACCGCCGTCGCGCGGCGCGGTATCGCTGCCGACGACCTTCAGCCAGTCTTTATATGATGTGCTGATGCACCAGCGCAATCTCGCCTGGCGCGAGACGCTGCTGGCCCTGCCGCCGGGCCGCTACGTGGTCGCCGTCGGCGCGCTGCATCTGTATGGCGAAGGGAATCTGCCGGATATGCTGACATAAAAAAATGGCCAATATTGCTATTGGCCCGTCAAAGAGGAATTTCATCATTATTATTATCCCGGGATTTGCATCCCGGATCGTCTGATTGTCGCTCAAAGTGACCATCACTGCCAACACTATTGCGCAAGATGGTACTATTTTTTAGACAACCTGCGGGCGTATTCTGACGTCACGCAAAACCGGTTGGTAAGAAGGATAGCTATGACTCCCGCCGTTAAATTACTCGAAAAAAACAAAATCCCCTTTCAGATCCACAGTTACGATCACGATCCCAATGAGACCAACTTCGGTGATGAAGTGGTGCGCAAGCTCGGCCTCAATGCCGACCAGGTATACAAGACCCTGCTGGTCGCCGTAAATGGCGATATGAAGCATCTGGCGGTCGCCGTCACCCCGGTCGCCGGGCAGCTGGATTTGAAGAAAGTGGCGAAAGCGCTGGGCGCCAAGAAAGTCGACATGGCCGACCCGATGGTGGCGCAGCGTATCACCGGCTATCTGGTGGGCGGTATCAGTCCGCTGGGGCAGAAGAAGCGTCTGCCGACGGTGATAGACGCCCCGGCGCAGGAATTTGCCACCATTTACATTTCCGGCGGCAAACGCGGGCTGGATATTGAGCTGGCGGCCAGCGATCTGGCGCAGCTGCTGGATGCGAAGTTCGCCGATATCGCCCGCCGCGATTGATGACGCGCCCCGTGCCCGGTAAGCGCAGCGCCACCGGGAAAGCGCCCGGATAGCGACGCAGCGCTTTATCCGGGCTTCCCCTCAGGGTTACTGCCAGCTCACCTCGCCTTTCGGCTCATAGGCGGCGGCATCCAGCGGCGAGTTCTTCTCGATATACTCTTTCAGCACTTCGGCATCGATAAAGCCGGTATTCACATACCCGGGTTTATCGGCGATGTTCGGATAGCCATCGCCGCCGGTGGCGTTAAAGCTCAGCGTCGCCATCCGGTAGGTCTTCGCCGGATCCACCGGTTCGCCTTTGATTTTCAGATCGTTCAACTTGCCGTCTTTGGCCACAAAGCTGACGTTCGCAAACTGCGGATAGGCGCCGGAATCCGGCTTCATCTGCGCGACGGCGGTCAGGTAATCCACCACCTCTTTGCCGCTCATATCGACATAGGTCAGCACATTGCCGAACGGCTGGACCTTCATCACATCCTTGTAGGTGATATCGCCCGCCTCGATGGAGTCGCGGATCCCGCCGCCGCTCATCACCGCGAAATCCGCGTTACTGCGCGCCATCTGCGCCGCCAGCAGCAGGTGGCCCATATTGGTCTGTACGAAGCGCACTTTACTGCGATCGCCCTCCAGATGACCATTCACGCTGCCGATCTTGACCTGCAGTTGCGCCTTACCTTTGTTCTGGAACGGCGTCAGCAGCGACATCATCTGCGGGTTCTCCGCGATCTGCGGCGTATACAGCACCCGCTCACTTTGGCCGTTATCGTATGTCACTTTTTTCTTCAGGTTGACCGGGATCAGCTGATAGTGCACCAGCTTCATCTCACCGTTGCGGAACTCAAAATCGGCGCGGCCGACGTATTTGCCCCACTCATGCGCCTGGACGATCCAGATACCGTTCTGACGATCCGGGGCGCACGGCGTCCCTGGCACATAGTCGACCTGTTTTTTATTTTCCGACGCCATGCACACCGGATCCTGCGAGTGACCGCCGACGATCATCGCCAGCGAGCCCGCGGGTAAACTGCGTGCCATCTCGACATCCCCCGGCGCGTTAGAGCCGTGGTTGCCGTTGTCATAGTGGCCCATATGGGTGGTGGCCAGGATCACGTCCGGCTTTTCATTCTGCTGCAGCTCCTGGATCACCAGCTTCGCCTCTTCCGCCGGTTTGCGGAATTCGATATCGGTGAAATATTCCGGATTGCCAATCTTGGCCGTATCGTCAGTGGTTAAGCCAATTACCGCGATTTTTAACCCGCCGCGTTTAAACAGCGCCCAGGGTTTGAACAGCCGTTCGCCGGTGCTTTTCTGATAAATATTGGCCGACAGGAACGGGAACTTCGCCCACTTTTCCTGCTGGCGCAGCACGCTCAGCGGATTATCAAACTCATGGTTCCCCACCGCCATCGCGTCGTAGCCGATCAAGTTCATGCCGCGAAAATCGGGCTCTGCATCTTGTAAATCAGACTCCGGCACCCCGGTATTGATATCCCCGCCGGACAGCAGCAGAACGCTACCGCCTTCGGCCGCCACCTCTTTACGAATACCGTCCACCAGCGTTTTCTGCGCCGCCAGGCCATATTCGCCGTAGTCATTGCGCCAGAAATGGCCGTGGTGATCGTTGGTGTGCAGGATGGTAATTTTATAGGTTTTATCCTGCTCATAGGCCTGCGCGGACAGGCTGCCCAGCGATAAAGCGGCGAATAACGCCAGCGCCACGCCGTGTTTGAAATAATGCATGCTTCACTCCCTGACTTAATCCCAAGTGCCGAAAGTATAGCGAGTTAGACGCGTTGACAAATATGTTTTCAGAATTGCGACTTCCTTCAAACCTTATCTGCAGGTATGTTAGTCGGATAATAATTCTACCCGTCATACTTCAAGTTGCATGTGCGTTGGCAATAACTCGGCCCATCCCTGGGCCTCGCCCTTACGGGCGCAGTGAACTGCGTTCAAATTCGTTCCTGACGAATTTGTCCTCGCTCACCCCAGTCACTTACGAGAGTAAGCTCCTGGGGATTCGCTGCGTCGCCGCCTGCCTGCAACTCGAATTATTTAGGGTAACAACCTGCATTCTCTACAACAAATCGAACTCGCTGAAGTGAACCTATGACAACCAACCAATCCGCTCAGACCTTACCCAGTACCGACGCGCCGCCGCAAAAAGCGCGCACCTCGTTTGGCATCTTAGGTGCGATCAGCCTGTCCCATTTGCTTAACGATATGATCCAGTCGCTCATACTCGCTATCTACCCGCTGCTGCAGGCCGAGTTCTCCCTTACCTTCGTGCAGATTGGGATGATCACCCTCACCTTCCAGCTCACCTCATCGCTGTTCCAGCCGGTGATTGGCTACATCACCGATAAACGATCGATGCCGTGGTCGCTGCCGGTGGGCATGTGCTTTACCCTCTGCGGTTTGATCCTGCTGGCGCTGGCCGGTAGCTTCGGTATGGTGCTGCTGGCCGCCGCGCTGGTGGGTACCGGCTCCTCGGTTTTCCATCCGGAATCATCCCGCGTGGCGCGGATGGCCTCCGGCGGCCGTCACGGCCTGGCCCAGTCGCTGTTCCAGGTCGGCGGCAACTTCGGCAGTTCGCTTGGCCCGCTGCTGGCGGCGGTGATCATCGCCCCGTATGGTAAAGGCAACGTCGCCTGGTTCGTGCTGGCCGCCCTGTTGGCTATCGTCGTGCTGTCGCAAATCAGCCGCTGGTACGCCGCGCAGCACCGGATGAATAAGGGCAAACCGAAGCCGGCGATCGTCAATCCGCTGCCGCGCAATAAGGTGATTCTGGCGGTAGGTATTCTGCTGATGCTGATTTTCTCGAAATACTTCTATATGGCGAGCATCAGCAGCTATTACACCTTTTATCTGATGCATAAGTTCGGCTTATCGGTGCAAAATGCCCAGCTGCATCTGTTTGCCTTCCTGTTCGCGGTGGCCGCCGGGACGGTGATTGGCGGGCCCGTTGGCGATAAGATTGGACGAAAATATGTTATTTGGGGCTCTATCCTCGGCGTGGCGCCTTTCACCCTTGTTTTACCCTATGCCAGCCTTGAATGGACCGGGATTTTAACGGTGATCATTGGTTTTATCCTCGCCTCGGCCTTCTCCGCTATTCTGGTCTATGCCCAGGAGCTGCTGCCGGGACGTATCGGCATGGTTTCAGGCCTGTTTTTCGGCTTCGCCTTTGGTATGGGCGGCCTTGGCGCCGCGGTGCTGGGCCTGCTGGCGGACCATACCAGCATCGACCTGGTATATAAAATCTGCGCCTTCCTGCCACTGCTGGGATTCCTGACGATATTTCTTCCTGATAACCGGCAAAAAGCCTGATTATCCGGCGGCCAAAGTGTAACGCTGGCCGCCGTTACCCCTTGCGCCATCGGCCTGATGCGCGCATTCCTCTCTCGATTTTTCCTTCTGTGCCTTTTCAGCGGCCAATTGCATTTTTTTGCACAATTCAAGAATTATTCATAAACAAAGTGAACGTTTTTGTCATAAACTATTACGCGGACAGGGTAGCAAAATGGACCGATTCACCACTGGAAAGGAGACGGAATGCACCACGCAACACCGCTAATCACCACCATTGTCGGCGGCCTCGTGCTCGCCTTTATTCTCGGCATGATTGCCAATAAGCTACGTATTTCTCCTCTGGTGGGATATCTCTTAGCGGGCGTGCTGTCCGGACCTTTCACCCCTGGCTTTGTTGCTGACACCAAACTGGCTCCGGAACTGGCGGAGCTCGGCGTGATCCTGCTGATGTTCGGCGTCGGCCTGCATTTCTCCCTCAAGGATCTGATGGCGGTAAAGTCGATCGCCATTCCCGGGGCCATCGCCCAGATAGCCGTGGCGACGCTGTTGGGTATGGCGCTCTCCGCCGCCCTTGGCTGGTCGCTGATGACCGGCATCGTCTTTGGTCTGTGCCTCTCCACCGCCAGTACCGTGGTGCTGCTGCGCGCCCTGGAGGAACGACAGCTGATTGACAGTCAGCGCGGGCAGATCGCCATCGGCTGGCTGATTGTGGAAGACCTGGTGATGGTCCTGACGCTGGTCCTGCTGCCGGCGGTTGCCGGTATGGCGGAGAAAGGCAACCTCGGCTTCGCTTCCCTGGCCCTCGACCTCGGGATCACCATTGGCAAAGTGGTGGCCTTTATCGCCATTATGATGCTGGTCGGCCGTCGGCTGGTGCCGTGGATCATGTCGCGCAGCGCGGCCACCGGCTCGCGCGAGCTGTTCACCCTGTCGGTGCTGGCCCTGGCGCTGGGCATCGCCTTCGGCGCCGTGGAGCTGTTTGATGTCTCCTTCGCCCTCGGCGCCTTCTTTGCCGGCATGGTGCTTAACGAATCCGAGCTGAGCCACCGTGCCGCTCATGACACCCTGCCGCTGCGCGACGCCTTCGCGGTGCTGTTCTTTGTCTCCGTCGGCATGCTGTTTGACCCGATGGTGCTGGTCCAGCAGCCGCTGGCGGTGCTGGCGACGCTGGCGATCATTATCTTTGGTAAATCCGCAGCCGCCTTTTTCCTCGTGCGTATGTTTGGCCACTCGCCGCGTACCGCATTGACAATTGCCGCCAGCCTGGCGCAGATTGGTGAATTTGCCTTTATTCTCGCCGGCCTGGGGATGGCGCTTAACCTGCTGCCGCAGGCCGGGCAAAACCTGGTGCTGGCCGGAGCGATCATCTCGATTATGCTCAACCCGGTACTGTTCACTCTGCTGGAGAAATATCTCGATAAAACCGAAACCCTCGACGAGCAGACCCTGGAAGAGGTGCTGGAAGACGAGAAGCAGGTGCCGGTCGATATCTGCAACCACGCGCTGCTGGTCGGTTTTGGCCGCGTCGGCAGCCTGCTGGGCGAGAAGCTGATGGCCCAGGGGATCCCGCTGGTGGTGGTTGAAACCTCGCGCACCCGCGTGGATGAGCTACGCGAGCGCGGGATCAGCGCGGTGCTGGGCAATGCCGCCAATGAAGAGATCATGGAGCTGGCGCATCTCGACTGCGCCCGCTGGCTGCTGCTGACCATTCCCAACGGCTATGAGGCCGGCGAGATTGTCGCTTCCGCACGGGAAAAATGTCCGCATATCGAGATTATCGCCCGCGCCCATTATGATGACGAAGTGGATTACATTATCGACCGTGGGGCCAATCAGGTGGTGATGGGCGAGCGGGAAATTGCCCGCGCCATGCTGCAGCTTCTGGAAACGCCACCCGCCGGTGAAGTGGTCACCGGCTGATGTTCTGCCCTCTCCCGTCGGGAGAGGGACTCGCTTACCGATCCCAGTACGCCTCTTCCAGGCTGTCCTCACGTTCCGGCAGGCCGCGGGTTAAGCGCGGCGAGTGCTGGTTCAGCACCTGATAGCTCACGCGGTTGGCATATTTACACACCTGCGCCAGCGAGGAGTAGGTCAGCCATTTGCATTTGTGTTTGCTGGAGTTGGGGACGTTATTGCGATGGTAGTTATTGGCGGTGATGTCATGCAGCAGCGCCGCCAGCGCGCCGTCCCCTGCGCCGTTGGTGTTCATGATCTTCTCCGGGCCGCCCATATACGGCGCAATGTGCGAATAAATCCGCAGCGGATTGACGCAGTCCTGGTGACGCATCGCGCGACTGAATTCGAACTGGTTAAATTCCGGGATCGCCCCCGGCAGCAGCGGATGCTGGGTCTTACGCTTCGCCTCTTCTTCAGTGAAGCCCGCCATATACAGCCCCGCCGGTCCGGCGGTGCACAGCACCAGGTCGACCCAGTCCAGCGCTTTATCCGCCGCCGACAGCGGATCGGCAAAGCCGGTCAGCGCTTCCCCTTCCTCTTCATTCATCGCCAGAATCGAGACATGCTCCTGCAGGAACTGCTGCCACCACGCCGGGTTATCGGCAATCACGTATTTGGTTCCAAGAGTTAACACCACCGGCACATCATGCTTTTTGGCATACTCGATGGCTTTCATCGTCGCGTCCGGCATCGGCTCGCCCGGCTTGCAGCGTACCAGGTAGGAGGTCAGCACCAGCGCCGAGGCGCCGGCGATCACCGCTTCCGGAATGCTTTCCGGGCGCAGCTTGTTCATATGTCCCGGGCTGATGGCGAAGGTGCGCTCGCCGCTGTCGCTGATCAGGGTGAAGCAACGGCCAATGGCGCCGTCGACGCCCTGCAGATAGTTCAGATCGGTACGGCTGGAGGTATTGCACAGGTAGCGATAGGCATAGCCGCCGATTTCGATATTGCTGCACATGACGCCAAGCAGCACCGAGCGATCGTCCGCCAGCACCGAGTAGTTGTGCATGGTATTGCCGATCGTGCCGCCGGCAAACTGATGGGTAATAAGATTATTGCGCACCAGCTCCTGGTACAGCGCCTCGGCGACGTCATCTTCAATCACCAGCGAGTGGCCCGCGCTCAGGCCGTAGCGCACGATAAACGCCTCATCCACTTTCGCTTCGATATCCACCAGCGTCTGGTCGATACCCACCACCCAGGAGACGCTGGATTCATTCTCCGGCTGAATTTGCTGCAGCAGCGGGTCGCGGGCGTTAACGGGAAAATAGTGTTTGGATTTGCGTTTACCGGGAAATTTCATAGTGGCGCTTAAATAACAGGGAACAAGCGGGAAATAGTAGCATATTCCCCGCCCTGCGCGCGATCAGCGATAAGGCGCCGTCAGGTTGACCATCATCTCAATATGCGCGGCGTCCGCGTTAAGCGCCGGAATGTATTCATATTGCTTTCCGCCCGCTTCGAGGAATATTTCCCGGTTCTGGACGGCGATCTCTTCCAGCGTTTCGAGACAGTCGGCGGCAAACCCCGGGCACAGCACCTGAATATGCTTCGTCCCTTTCTCGCCGAGCATCTTCAGCGTCTCATCGGTGTACGGCGTCAGCCAGGGTTCCCGACCAAAGCGCGACTGGAAGGTCATCATCACCCGCTCCGGCGGGAGCCCCAGCGCGGAGACCAGTTCCCGCGTGGTATCGCGACAGCGCTGAGGATAATCATCCCCTTGATTGGCATAGCGCTGCGGGATCCCATGATAGGAGAGCAGCAGCAGATCCGGTTCCCCATGAACGGCAAACGAGGCGCGCACGCTGGCCGCCAGGGCATGGATATAGTCCGGGTGCCCGGCGTAATCGCGAATAAACGAGATACCGGGAATGGCGCGTTTCTTCGCGAGGATCCGCGCCAGCTCATCCCAGACGGCAGCCACCGTCGAGCAGGAATATTGCGGATACAGCGGCAGCACTACGATGTGCCCCACCCCCTGCGCCAGTAAATCATCCACCGCGCTGGCCAGCGACGGCGATCCATAGCTCATGCCCAGCGCCACCGGGGTATCCGGCAGTCTGGCGGCCAGCGCCTGCTGCTGGCGACGGCTGTATACCATCAGCGGCGACCCCTCTTCCATCCAGACGGACTGATAGAGTTTAGCCACGCGGGGAGAGCGAATCGGCAGTATGACGCCGCGCAGCAGCGGCCACCATAGCAGACGAGACGTATCCACCACCCGTTTGTCGCTGAGGAATTGTCGCAGATAGCGCTTCACCGCACCGGGGGTGGGCGCATCGGGAGTGCCTAAATTGGCCAGCAAGATACCTGTTTTCGTCTGATGCATTACCGCCTCTTAACCATTTGAATCGCAGCCAATTGTAGCTGAAATGGCGCTAAACGGAACCAATCATAGCAAAAGGTAGGAATGAGAGGAGTTCTCATCCTGCCGCAGCAGGATGAGAAAAGGCTTTATCAGCCGAGGATTTTTTCCAGTTCGGCGCGCACGTCAGCCACCGCTTTGGTGCCGTCGACTTTGGCGTATTTGGTGTTGCCCGCCTGCGCTTCTTTGGTGTAGTAGCCGATCAGCGGCGCCGTCATCTGATGATATTCCACCAGACGCTTACGCACGGTCTCTTCCTGGTCGTCTTTACGGGTGGTCAGCTCTTCGCCGGTCACGTCGTCTTTGCCTTCCACCTTCGGCGGATTAAATTTGATGTGGTATACGCGACCGGATGCCGCGTGAACGCGACGGCCAACGATGCGGTCGACGATCAGTTCGTCCGGCACATCGAATTCCAGCACGTAATCAACGGTAATGCCCGCTTCTTTCATGGCGTCAGCCTGCGGAATAGTGCGCGGGAAGCCGTCCAGCAGAAAGCCGTTACGGCAATCTTCCTGGGCGATACGCTCTTTGACCAGCGCGATAACCAGCTCATCGGTCACCAGCTTGCCGGCGTCCATGATGTCTTTCGCCTGCTTACCGAGCTCAGAGCCGGATTTTACCGCAGCGCGCAGCATATCGCCGGTGGAGATTTGCGGAATACCGTATTTCTCCATGATGAACTGAGCCTGAGTTCCTTTACCCGCGCCCGGAGCGCCAAGCAGAATAATACGCATTACGAAAATCCCCTCAAAAGTCGATTCAATTTTTCAAAAACGCTAAACCATACCACCAGAACGGCGATGGCTCAAGGAAGGCGGTGCGGCTGAAACGGTTAATGGTGAGATATTTTATGCCATCCAATGTGAAATGCCCCGCCGGAGCAAATCGCTCAGACGGGGCATTTATCCCGTTCCCGGCGTCGCGTCGCTCGGCCGGGCTACTCATTCAGGTTCGCGTCAGGAAGCCAGCAGCTGGTTCATACGGCGGATAAACTGGTTCGGATCTTCCAGCGTGCCGCGCTCGGCCAGCAGCGCCTGATCCAGCAGCAGTTCCACCCATTCGCCGAACTGCGCGTCATCCTGGGTATCGGCTGCGCGTTTCACCAGCTGATGCGCCGGGTTCAGTTCGAAGATGTATTTCACTTCTGGCGCCGCCTGGCCCGCAGCCGCGAACAGCTTCGCCATCTGGGTGCTCATCTCGTCGGCATCGGTGGTAACAATCGCTGGGGTGTCGGTCAGACGATGGGTCAGACGCACCTCTTTGACCCGGTCGCCAAGCAGGTTTTTCACACGCTCAACGAACGGCTCCAGCGCTTTTTCGGCTTCTTTGGTGGACTCGTCCACTTCGTCCGCCAGTTTGTCCAGCGACTCGTCGGCTTTAGCGACAGACTGGAACGCTTTGCCGTCGAATTCGGTCAGGTAGCTCATCATCCACTCGTCGATGCGATCGGAGAGCAGCAGCACTTCGATCCCTTTCTTACGCAGCAGTTCGAGGTGTGGGCTGCTTTTCGCCGCCGCATAGCTGTCGGCTGTGATGTAGTAGATCTTCTCCTGACCGTCTTTCATACGCGAGACGTACTCTTCCAGCGACACGGTCTGAGCGGAGGAGTCGGTATGGGTGGTCGCGAAGCGCAGCAGTTTGGCGATCGCCTCCTGGTTGCTCGGATCTTCCGCCGGGCCCTCTTTCAGCACCAGGCCGAACTGTTTCCAGAAAGTCTGATATTTTTCGGCGTCGTCTTTCGCCAGCTTATCCAGCATCTGCAGCGCGCGTTTGGTCAGCGCGGTGCGCAGGTTACGGGTCACGCTGCTGTCCTGCAGGATTTCACGGGAGACGTTCAGCGGCAGATCGTTGGAGTCTATCAGGCCGCGTACGAAGCGCAGGTAGTTCGGCATAAACTGCTCGGCGTCATCCATAATGAACACACGCTGGACGTACAGCTTCAGGCCGTGTTTATGATCGCGGTTCCACATATCCCACGGCGCCTGCGACGGGATATACAGCAGGCTGGTGTACTCCTGCTTACCTTCCACGCGGTTGTGGCTCCAGGTCAGCGGGTCGCTGTAGTCATGGGCAATGTGCTTATAGAACTCTTTGTACTCGTCGTCGTTAACTTCAGACTTGCTGCGGGTCCACAGGGCCTGCGCCTTGTTGATTTTTTCCCAGCTGATAACGGTTTCGCCGTCTTTCTCTTCCTGTTTTTCAATCTCAACCGGCAGCGCGATATGATCGGAATACTTGCTGATGATGGAGCGCACGCGCCAGTCGTTGAGGAAATCGTCCTCACCTTCGCGCAGATGCAGGGTGATTTCGGTCCCGCGATCGGCTTTGGTGATGTCGGCCACGGTATATTCCCCTTCGCCGGCGGATTCCCAGAACACGCCGTTTTCAGGTTTATCGCCTGCCGCACGGGTGCGCACGGTCACTTTATCCGCCACGATGAAGGCCGAATAGAAGCCGACGCCGAACTGGCCAATCAGCTGGCTATCTTTTGCCTGGTCGGAACCCATGGATTCCAGGAACGCTTTGGTGCCGGATTTGGCGATGGTGCCGAGATGATCGATAACCTCTTCCCGGTTCATGCCGATACCGTTATCGGCGATGGTCAGGGTACGGTTGTCTTTATCAAACGAAACCCGCACGCGCAGCTCGCCGTCTCCCTCATACAAATCCGGCTGCGACAGCGCGCGGAAACGCAGCTTATCGGCCGCATCAGAGGCGTTGGAAATCAGCTCACGCAGAAAGATTTCTTTGTTGGAATAGAGGGAATGGATCATCAGGTGCAGAAGCTGTTTTACTTCTGACTGAAAACCACGAGTTTCTTGTCCTTTCATCTGATTCAACCTCAACAATGCCATTTTAAATGGGTAAAAAACCGTTGAGTGGGAGATGGGGACTGCGGGGAAATTTTTCAAGCGGAGGCGGCGATGGCCGCCTCCATTTGTTCAGAAAGTAATCTTGTGGCGACCGGCCAGCGAGTGGGACAGCGTAGTGCCGTCGACCATCTCCAGCTCGCCGCCCACCGGCACGCCGTGGGCGATTCGGCTGGCGTCGACGCCATACTGCGCGCACAGCTCTGCGATGTAGTTGGCCGTCGCCTCGCCCTCAACGGTCGGGTTGGTGGCAAGGATCACCTCGGTGATCGACTCCGCCTCCAGCCGTTGTTCCAGGCGATCGAGCCCGATGTCGTCAGGCCCGATGCCGTCGAGCGGCGACAGGTGCCCCATCAGCACGAAGTAGCGGCCGGAATACTGCCCGGTCTGCTCAATGGCGTAGATGTCCGCTGGACTCTCCACCACGCAGATTTGGCCGTTTTCCTGGCGACGCGGGTTGCTGCAGATATTGCACACCTCCTGCTCGGTGAAGGTGCGGCAATCGGCGCAGTGGCCGATCTCCGACATCGCGCGCGTCAGCGCCTGCGCCAGACGCATCCCGCCGCTGCGATCGCGCTGCAGCAGGGTAAACGCCATGCGCTGCGCGGACTTCGGGCCGACGCCCGGCAGACAGCGCAGCGCTTCCATAAGCTGAGTTAACAGCGGGCTGGTTTGCATCAGAACGGCATCTTGAAGCCTGGCGGCAGCTGCATACCGGCAGAGACGGAAGCCATCTTCTCTTTCTGGGTCTCTTCGATACGGCGCGCGGCGTCGTTGAACGCGGCAGCCACCAGATCTTCCAGCATCTCTTTGTCATCTTCCAGCAGGCTTGGGTCGATCTCCACGCGGCGGCAGTTGTGCGCGCCGTTGATGGTCACTTTCACCAGACCCGCGCCGGACTCGCCGGTCACTTCCAGCTGAGCGATCTCTTCCTGCATCTTCTGCATTTTGTCTTGCATCTGCTGGGCCTGCTTCATCAGGTTACCCAGGCCGCCTTTTCCACCAAACATAGGCTTCTCTCTCAGTCAGTCATCATTAAAGGTACTGACTGCAAGTCAAACTTGCAGTCAAATGGGGCGGATACTCTCTTCATCCAGATCGGCGTCGAAGAAACGACGCAGGGTCTGAATGTTATTATCCGCAATAATCGCGTCGCGCGCCTGCGCGAGCTTCTCTTCATAAATAGCCTGCCGCCACTCCAGCGGCGTGCGCATCGCGGGATTATCGTCTTCCACGATGGTCAATTCAACCGGCGTACCGTACAACACCCCCAGCGCTTCAGCCAGCTTTTGCTGCGCGCCGGCGGAATTGAGGTGGCGCTGACTGGGGCGCAGATGCAGACAGACGCGATTGCCCTCCTGCTCTTTCCACGCGTTGAGCGCCACCTGCTCGACCAGCTTCGGTACCGCCAGCTGGCTCACTTCCGCCGCCCAGCTGTCGCGCTCGACCGCTTCAACGGCAAGCTTAGCCGCCAGCTCCGGCGTTTTTTCATGCTCCAGCGCTTTTTTCAGCGCTTTAGGCGTGGCGACTTCGACTTTGGTCTCTTCAACCACCGTCGTCGCCTTCCAGCGATAGGCCTCTTTCTTCGCCGGGGCCTGCTCCAGCGCCGCCGCGGCCGGACGAGCCTGGACGCGCTCGGTAATCGAACTCAGTCGCTCCAGCGCAGCGTTATTCACCGGCCGCGCGCGGGAAGCGGCTGCCGGTTCACTCTTTTTTGGGGTGGTTGCTCCCTGGCTGCGCTGCAGGTGGCTGCGGGCCGCCAGCACCTGGCTGGTGGTCGGCGGCAAACTCTGCGACGGCTGCGGCGGCGTCGCTGCGGGGGAAACCGGCTGGCGCGGCGCGGGCGCGGCGGCCAGTGCCGGCTGCACCTCCGGCTCGGGCAGCGGCTTACGCGGATGAAACGCCAGGGCGCGCAGCAGCGTCATTTCGACGCCCATCCGCCGGTCCGGGGCATAGGGCAGCTCTTTGCGGCCAATCAGCAGCGTTTGGTAGTAGAGCTGAACGTCGCCCGGCGGTACGGTGCGCGCCAGTTCGCGCATTCGCACTTCGACCGCGGCCATGTCGGCGCCCAGCGCCGAAGGGGATAGCTGAACCATGGCGATGCGGTGCAGCAGGCTCTGCATCTCCACCAGCAGCGCCTCCCATTCAACGCCGCGCGCGGCGGCGTCATTGACGCCCGCCATGACCCGCTCGCCATCGGCGGCGACCAGGGCTTCAATCAGCGACAGCGCCTGATCGTCATCGAGGGTGCCGAGCATGGCGCTCACCGACGCCGCCGTCAGTTGCCCTTCTCCACTGGCAATAGCCTGATCGGTCAGACTTAAGGCATCACGCAGACTGCCGTCGGCGGCGCGCGACAGAAGCTGCAGCGCGCGGGGCTCGAAGGCAATCTGCTCTTCGCCAAGAATATGCTCCAGCTGATGGCGGATCTGTTCAACGTCCAGCGCCTTCAGGTGGAACTGCAGGCAGCGGGATAAGATCGTCACCGGCAGCTTCTGCGGATCCGTCGTCGCCAGCAGGAATTTGACGTGCGCCGGCGGCTCCTCCAGCGTCTTTAATAACGCGTTGAAGCTGTGGCGCGACAGCATATGGACTTCGTCGATGAGATAGACCTTAAAGCGGCCGCGGGCCGGCGCGTACTGGACGTTATCCAGCAGGTCGCGAGTATCTTCGACTTTGGTTCGCGAGGCGGCGTCAATCTCAATCAGATCGACAAAGCGCCCCTGTTCTATTTCCCGGCAGTTATCGCACACGCCGCAGGGGGTGGCGGTGATGCCGGTTTCACAGTTTAACCCTTTCGCCAGCAGGCGGGCGATGGATGTCTTACCGACCCCGCGGGTACCGGAAAAGAGATAAGCGTGATGAATGCGCCCTAACGACAAGCCGTTCGCCAGTGCGGTCAGCACATGTTCCTGGCCGACGACGTCAGCAAAGGTTTGTGGGCGCCATTTACGGGCTAAGACCTGATAACTCATGGGCTGGCTCTGAAACGCTGGAAGGTGAAATCACGAAGGGGTCATGCTATCACAGCCCCGCCCGATCGGCGAGGCTATGTGGAGGGATTTGCTTAGTGGCCCGGGAACGGCACCAGACTGTAGCAGTGGACCCCCAGCTTCTCCAGGCGCTGTTCGCCGCCCAGATCGAAGAGATTGATAATGAAAGCGGCATCCTGTACTTCGCCGCCAAGACGGCGGATCAGTTTGACCGTCGCGTCGATGGTTCCGCCGGTCGCCAGCAGATCGTCCACCACCAGCACTTTGTCGCCCGGTTTGATGGCGTCAACGTGGATCTCCAGCTGATCGGTGCCGTACTCCAGCTCATAGCTCTCAGCGATGGTTTCACGCGGCAACTTACGCGGCTTGCGTACCGGAACAAAGCCCACGCCCAGCGCCAGCGCAACCGGTGCGCCGAAAAGGAAGCCACGCGCCTCAGTCCCTACCACTTTGGTAATTCCCGCGTCTTTGTAGCGCTCGGTCAGCAGTTCAATGCTGAGCGCGTAAGCTTTCGGGTCTTCCAGTAAACTGGTGACATCGCGGAAAAGAATGCCAGGTTTTGGATAATCCTCGATACTCTGGATGCTGTTCTTCAGATATTCAAGCTGCTGTGCAGTTGCGGTCATAAGTGTATGCCTGATTGAAACGGTGTTACCCACGGGCGTGCAAAAGGGGCCAAAGAAACATTTGTTTAACCTTTGACCAGGCTTACCCGCGCTCGAAAACGCCAGAATTTACTGGCTGTCAGCAACAATTGCAACAGGCATTATTGCGCATCAGTGCTTTTGTTGCTTTGCGTCAACCACCGGAATGCGCCACATAAAGATCAGCAGACAGGCCAGAATGACCAACAGCATGATGCGCACCCACGCAAGCTTAACCAGCCACAGTGAAATAGCAAAAGTCGCCACGATCATGGCAATGGCGCGCGGTTTGGCGCCGCGGGGCATGGCGCGGTACTGCTGCCAGTGGCGAAGATAGCCGCCGAACCATGAGCGATACAGCAGCCACTGGTGAAAGCGCGGCGATGAGCGGGCAAAGCACCAGGCGGCGAGCAGAATAAACGGCGTCGTCGGCAGCAACGGTAAGAAAACGCCCAGCGTACCCAGCGCTACCGCCAGCCAGCCGATAATGGTTAAAATAACAGGTGGCATAATGCGAATCGTTATCAAACAGATACGGCTACTGTAGCACAGTTGGCTGATGGAAAATGGAGGGGGTGGGTGAAAACAGCTCAACTTTTACAAACGCTGAACAATCAGCTCAGCGAGCTGGCCGCGCTGGTGGCGCCGCTGGCGGAGCACGCGACCCTCAGCCCGCGCTTTGACCGCCAGCTCTTCCACACCCGCAGCACGCTGATGCAGGCCTATCTGGCGGAAGCCCAACACAACTTCAGCCAGCTCCGCCAGGCCGTCGAGCGCCAGCAGCTGCCGCAGGTAGCCTGGATCGCCGAGCGGCTGGCGGCGCAAATCGCCGCGCTGCGTCGCGAAACCGCCACCTGGTCGCTGCGCAGTTGGGACCATGCCTCGCCAACGCTGAGCCGCTGGCAGCGCCGTCGCCTGCAGCATCAGGAGTATGAGCGCCGCCTGCTGGCGATGCGCGACCAACGCCAGCGCCAGCTGACGCAGGTTACCAGCCTTGACGAGCAGCAGCGGCTGGCCAGCGAAGTCGAGGTCTACAGCGGACGGCTGGCGCGCTGTCGACAGGCGCTGGACAAGATTGAAAACGTACTGGCGCGGCTGACGCGCTAACAGGAGAGTCCGATGTCGCTGGAAAAAGCCCCCGATGAGGTCAAACTGGCCGTCGATTTAATCATGTTGCTGGAGTCGCATCAGATCCCGGCGCAAACCGTGCTGGACGCGCTGGAAATTGTCAGGCGGGATTATGCAAACAAGTTAAAAAACGCGGAAAGCGCCTCGCAAACGCCGCAGAAGTAAGATGTTGCCCACGACGACGTGCTGGCAGAGTGCTCCTCTGCGCATGACGCCGATGGAGGCAATATTGATGGAAAAGGTCAGTCAAACCCCGCACGATGCGGTTTTTCGCCAGATGCTGATGCATCAGGCGGTGGCGAAGGATTTCCTGCAGCTGTATCTGCCCGCGCCGTTTCTGGCAATTTGCGAGCTGGATTCACTGCAGCTGGTCTCCGGTAGCTTTGTTGAAGAGGACCTGCGCGCCAGCTATTCCGATATCCTTTACTCACTGCGCACCCGCCACGGACCGGGCTATGTTTACGCGCTGATTGAGCACCAGAGTACCCCGGACAAGCTGATGGCGTTTCGCCTGCTGCGCTACGCGCTGGCCGCCATGCAGCGTCATCTGGACGCTGGCCACGACACGCTGCCGCTGGTGGTGCCAATTCTGTTTTATCACGGCAAGGTCAGCCCCTGGCCCTGGCCCCGCAACTGGCAACAGCTATTCGCCGAACCGGCGCTGGCGAAGGCGCTCTATAGCGGTGATTTTCCGCTGGTGGACCTCACCGTTATGCCAGATAATCAGATCGTCCGTCATCGGCGTATGGCCATGCTGGAGCTGTTGCAAAAGCATATCCGCCATCGCGATCTGGCCGAGCTGCAGGTGCCGCTGATTGCGCTGATGACGCAAGGCTATCTGACAGAAGCGCAGTTAAATACGCTGCTGCGCTATATGTTGCAGGCGGGTACCACGGAACATCCGGGGGCGCTGATCCGCGCGCTGGCGGCGCAGTCGCCCAGACATAAGGAGCTGATGATGACCATTGCCGAATGGCTGGAAGAGAAAGGCCGTAAACAGGGGCAGCAGGAGGGCGAACAGGAAGCCACTCGCAGCATCGCCGCCAGAATGCTGGCGCGCGGCCTCGAACGTCAAATCGTGCGGGAACTCACCGGGCTTAGCGACGAAGAGCTCGCCGCGCTGACGCCCTGATGCAGCAGGGGCGGCTTTGCGCCGCCCCTTTTCAGTTAAGACGCGACGGAGGGCGCTAAATCGTCACCCTTTCCGTCCCGCTTCACTTCCGTGACCTCGTCGCCCTTTTCATTTCGCAGATGGACTTCCAGCTGGTTAAAGGCAATGTTGATGTCATTCTCCCGGCACAGACGGTCGATGGCGCGGTTGAGCTCATCCACCGTGTAGCTGCGATCGCGCAGTTCACGGACATACAGACGCAGTTCATGATCCAGGGTACTGGCCCCGAAGGTGGTGAAGAAGACCGCTGGCGCTGGCTCCTGCATCACTTTCGGATGATCGTGCGCGACCTTCAGCAGCACCTCCTTCACCTTATCCAGATCGGAACCGTAGGCGACGCCGAGGCGGATCACCACGCGGGTCACGGTGTCGGAGAGCGACCAGTTGATCAAGCGCTCGGTAACGAACGCCTTGTTCGGGATGATCACCTCTTTGCGATCGAAGTCGGTGATGGTGGTGGCGCGAATACGGATTTTGCTTACCGTACCGGAGAAGGTGCCGATAGTCACCGTATCCCCAATGCGCACCGGACGTTCGAACAGAATAATCAGGCCGGAGACGAAGTTACCGAAGATCTCCTGCAGACCAAAACCTAAACCAACCGACAGCGCGGCCGCCAGCCACTGCAGTTTATCCCATGAGACGCCCAGCGACCCGAATACCGTCATCGCCCCGATGGCGATAATCGCATAGTTAAGAATGGTGGTAATGGCGTAGGAAGTCCCCTGGCGCATGTTGAGCCGCGACAGGACCAGCACCTCCAGCAGCCCCGGCAGGTTGCGGATCAGCGCCCAGGCAACCATCGACGCCACAATGGCAAACAGCAGGCTGCCCATCGTGACGCTGCGCACCACGCTGGCCCCTGCCTCGGTGCCGTTGTAATGCCAGAGGGTAATGCTGTCGAGATAGGCGAAAACGGTGATCAAATCCGACCAAATCGCCCAGAACATGACCGCGAACAGCGCGATCATCACCAGCATGGTGATGCGTAACGTCTGCTGGTTGACCTGCTCGAGGGCGATAGTCGGCTCCTCCTGCGGCTCGGCGCCTTCCGCGCCTTCCTTCACCAGATGCTGACGGCGCGCCAGCGCCCGGCGCCAGGCGATGCGCCGCGCCGCCACGCTCAGGCCGCGCAGCACAGTCTGGTACAGCAGGTTCCAGATCATGACCAGATAGACGGTCTCGATCCAGCGTCCCGCCAGGCGCAGCGTGGTGTAGAAGTAGCCGGTCGCCGTTAGCACCATCAGGGCCACCGGAACGATAGACAGCACTGTGATCGTCAGCAGGCGCAGGCTGTGCGACTCTTTATCGCGCCAGCTTTCCCGGCACATCGGCCAGACCAGCACCGCTATCAGCAGTAAGTTGAAGAAAATCACCAGCTGCCCCAGCACGTCGTCCATCAGGTTCAGCGGCGACAGCTCGGAAATCACCGACCAGAAATTCAGCGGCAGCAGCGCCAGGCTGACGCGAACAATCTGCCGCCGCCAATGGCTGGTCAATTGCGCCGGCATATTAAAGTGGCTGACCGCAACGCCGTTCTTTTCCAGCACTTTCCAGCACAGGCCAAACACCAGCCAGAACATCGCCAGCTTTTTACTGTATGCCCACAGTAGAGCACTGATATTGAGCTGCATGGTGAGTAAGATCAGGCCAATCGCCAGAATCACCAGCACCACCGGTAAGGCGCGGATCAGGTCGATAAGGATCGCCTTCGGCGTATGCAGTTGGGTATCATTCCGCAGCTGGCCTACCTGGGAGGCAAGCTTTGCCTGATAATCCTTGAGCCACTGCAAACGCCAGCGGATCAGGCCGGCAATCAGCAGCAGCGGTAATCCGGCAAGAAAAGCGACAAACACCGCTGGCCACGCTTTTTCCCAGTTCACGGTGATTTTCATCGCCTTAAACTGACCTTTCAGCGCTTCCGGGAAGGCCTTAATCCACTCCCAGTCCATCGGTTTATTGCTGTTCACCCAGAAAATTTGCTGGGTCAGAATTTCTTTCAGGCTGCTCGAGACGCTCATCAGCTGCTGCTGGTTGATCTGCAGGTTGATGGCCATCATCAGCTGATTCCCCAGCTGTTTATTGAACTGGTCGAGCAGCTCCCGGCGCATGTCGATCACTTCCAGCAGCGCGGCGTGCACTTCATCGTTTACTTCAGCGCTGTGCCCCTCTTCCAGCTTAGCGACATAGGCATCGCTCTGGAACAGCGCGTCGCGTTTCTGATTCACCTCGAACTGTTCGAGCCGCAGATCGGCAATGCGATTGGTCATATCCTGCAGCTCATCCGCCGACGGCAGCGTCTGCTGCTGCTGGTAGAGAATGCGCGACAGCAGCAGGCTGCCCTTGAGCACGGAAATTTGCTCTTTAATATCCCGCTCAGACTGCAGGGCGCGGTCGAGCCAGTTCTTCACCTGAATATTGCGCTGCACCAGCTGGTTGCCGTTCTCCGTCGCCTGAATCAGCTTCTCGCTCAGCTGGTGGTTGATATCCAGCTCCTGCTTGACCAGCGGGTTGGCCTGAATACGCGCCGTTTCGTCGGGCGTGACCGCCTCCTGGGCGGTTTTCTCAGTCAGCGTCAGCCGCTTGCTGTTCACCGCCTCCTGCAGCAGCTGCAGCTGATGCTCCAGCCGGTTGCTCCAGGCGGTGACGTAGTCACGCTGCTTCTGCAGGGTATCCTGCAGCACCGTATTGCCTTCGAGGCTCTTGCGCTGCTGCTCGATCTGCGCGTTAAGCAACGCCTGCTGGGCCTGCAGCAGCACCTGCTGGGTCGGACGCAGAGTCTCATCCCCCACCGAGGTGCCATTCAGACGATTGCGGATCTGCTGCAGCTGCTGGGAGGCTTTGTACATCGCATTTTGCACGCGTTCCGGCTGCGTTTGCAGGGAAACCAACTGGCTGTTGTAGGTCGCCAGATCGTTTTGCGCATTCTGCAGATCGTCCAGCGTTTGGGTGACGCGTGATTCCAGCTGACGCAGGGAGAGCGTGCTCAGCGTTTTGCGCGTCGCGTCGTCGTTCGGGACATCGCTCAGATTGTTAAGGCTGTCCACCGCCTGGCGCAGCTTCGCCGGGGCTTGCTCGACCTGCTGGCGGAGCTGCGTCGTCTCGCTCTTGATGCGATCGATTTTATCCAGCGTTTCCAGGGTCTGGGTCAAATCCTGCTGGACCAGTTTATCCTGCGGAGTCAGTTCTTTTTGCTTGTTTAATGTATTGAGCTGACTCTGCACCTCCGCCCGGTCAGGGAGGTCCGCGGCGCGGCCCTGAACTGGACTGAAAAGGCCAATAAAACAGAGCAGTATAATGATAAAGATGAACGTGGCGCGTTGCCTGGAGATCGTGTGCAGCATAGTTAATATGAATGAATGCAAATGCCGGAGAATACCGGGGGTCGTCGCAAGCGCGAAGAATAGCACTTCTCATCGCTGGCGAATAGCGGCGGACGGCGCTAAAAATTCACGTCCCCCCGCGCGCGACGTTTACGCTGACAGGTTCTCCGGGCCGCGCAGCGTGGGGCAGAACTGATACATCTCCAGCAGGATGGCAACATAGTCGCGCGCTTCCGCATGCAGGTCGAACGAGTCGGGGGCAAACAGCCAGTTCTCCATCAGGCCGGAAAGATAGCTGCGCATTAAAATCGCCGCTCGCCGGGTGAGTAAATTGGCGGGCAACAGCTTCGCGGCGATGCACTCTTTCAAGGTCTGCTCAATGCGCTCGTAGCTCGCCAGGGATAACTGCCGCTGGGCCTGCTGCACCACGGTCATTTCACCGACGAATTCGCACTTATGGAAGATAATCTCCATCATCAACCGACGGCGCTCCTCTGTCACCGTCGCTTCAAGAACATAGACTAATATCTCCCTGATAACTGAGAGTGGATCGTTAGGGAATTTTGCCCGATACTCAATTTCGAGATCGCTAATACTGGCGTCTGACAGCTCCCAAATTTCGTTGAATAAATCTGATTTATTCTTGAAATGCCAGTAGATAGCCCCCCTCGTTACACCCGCAGCTTTTGCAATTGTTGCCAACGAGGTAGATGATACGCCTTGCTGCGAAAACAGACGCAGAGCAACATCCAGAATCAGTTGCCGGGTTTCACGTGCCTGTTGTTTGGTTTTTCGTGCCATAGGTTAATGACTTTACAGAGGTTACGTTTACATACATTTGTGAATGTATGTACCATAGCACGACCATAATAGAAAGACTGTAGTGGGTTTGTGGTTGTTTGAGCCACTGAACATTTTGAAATTGGACACTCGAGGTTTACATATGAACAAAAACAGAGGGTTAACGCCTCTGGCGGTCGTTCTGATGCTCTCAGGCAGCTTAGCGCTAACAGGATGTGACGATAAACCGGCTCAACAGGGAGCCCAGCACATGCCGGAAGTCGGTATTGTGACGCTCAAATCCGCACCTCTACAAATGACCACCGAACTGCCAGGCCGCACCAGCGCCTATCGCATTGCGGAAGTCCGCCCTCAGGTCAGTGGCATTATTTTGAAACGTAACTTCGTCGAAGGTAGCGATATCCAGGCCGGCGTCTCCCTGTATCAGATCGATCCAGCCACCTATCAGGCCAGCTATGACAGCGCCAAAGGCGACCTGGCAAAAGCCCAGGCGGCGGCAAACATGGATCAACTGACGGTCAAGCGTTATCAGAAACTGTTAGGCACTAAGTATATCAGTCAACAAGACTACGATACCGCCGTCGCAACGGCGCAGCAGAGCAATGCGGCCGTGGTCGCGGCGAAAGCGGCCGTGGAAACCGCGCGCATCAATCTGGCCTACACCAAAGTCACCTCGCCGATCAGCGGCCGCATTGGTAAATCCGCGGTGACCGAAGGGGCGCTGGTGCAGAATGGTCAGTCAACCGCTCTGGCAACCGTTCAGCAGCTGGATCCGATCTATGTTGACGTCACCCAGTCGAGCAATGATTTCCTGCGCCTGAAACAGGAGCTGGCCGATGGCCGTCTGAAACAGGAAAACGGTAAAGCGAAAGTGGAGCTGGTGACTAACGACGGTCTTAAGTATCCGCAGTCCGGCACCCTGGAGTTCTCGGATGTGACCGTCGACCAGACCACCGGCTCTATCACGCTGCGCGCCATTTTCCCCAACCCGGATCACACCCTGTTACCGGGGATGTTTGTCCGCGCGCGTCTGGAAGAAGGGGTTAACCCTGACGCCCTGCTGGTGCCGCAACAGGGCGTGACCCGTACGCCGCGCGGTGACGCCAGCGTCATGGTAGTGGGTGAAGGCGATAAGGTCGAAGTCCGCCAGGTCACTGCTTCTCAAGCGATTGGCGATAAATGGCTGGTCACTGACGGTCTGAAATCCGGCGATCGCGTTATCGTCACCGGCCTGCAAAAAATCAAACCAGGCGTGCAGGTAAAAGCGCAGGAAGTAGCTTCTGATGATAAACAGCAAGCCGCAGGCAACGCGCCATCAGAACAAACCAAGTCTTAACTTAAACAGGAGCCGTTAAGACATGCCTAATTTCTTTATCGATCGCCCCATATTTGCATGGGTGATCGCCATCATCATCATGCTGGCTGGGGGATTATCGATCCTCAAATTGCCGGTGGCGCAATATCCGACGATTGCGCCGCCAGCAATTTCCATTACCGCCATGTACCCCGGTGCTGACGCCGAAACCGTGCAGAACACCGTGACTCAGGTTATCGAACAGAATATGAACGGTATCGATCACCTGATGTACATGTCCTCGAATGGCGACTCCACCGGTACGGCGACCATCACCCTGACCTTCGAATCCGGTACCGATCCGGACATCGCCCAGGTTCAGGTTCAGAACAAGCTGGCCCTGGCCACCCCTCTGCTGCCGCAAGAAGTACAGCAGCAAGGGATCAGCGTTGAGAAAGCGTCCAGCAGCTTCCTGATGGTTGTCGGCGTCATTAACACCAACGGCACCATGAACCAGGACGACATTTCGGACTACGTGGCGGCCAACATGAAGGACCCGATCAGCCGTACCAGCGGCGTCGGCGACGTTCAGCTGTTCGGTTCCCAGTACGCGATGCGTATCTGGATGGATCCGAATAAACTGAATAACTTCCAGCTCACGCCGGTGGACGTGATCAGCGCGCTGAAAGCGCAGAACGCCCAGGTAGCCGCTGGTCAGTTAGGCGGTACGCCGCCGGTGAAAGGCCAGCAGCTCAACGCCTCCATCGTCGCACAGACGCGTCTGACCAATACGGAAGAGTTTGGCAACATTCTGCTGAAGGTGAACCAGGATGGTTCCCAGGTTCGTCTGCGTGATGTCGCCAAAATTGAACTGGGTGGCGAAAGCTATGACGTGGTGGCGAAGTATAACGGCCAGCCTGCGTCCGGTCTGGGTATTAAACTGGCTACCGGCGCGAACGCGCTGGATACCGCCAACGCGATCCGCGCTGAACTGGCGAAGATGGAGCCGTTTTTCCCGTCGGGGATGAAAATCGTTTACCCGTATGACACCACCCCGTTCGTGAAAATCTCTATTCACGAAGTGGTTAAAACGCTGGTGGAAGCGATCATCCTGGTCTTCCTGGTGATGTACCTGTTCCTGCAGAACTTCCGCGCCACCCTGATCCCGACCATCGCGGTGCCGGTGGTCCTGTTAGGGACCTTCGCGGTGCTGGCGGCGTTTGGCTTCTCGATAAACACCCTGACGATGTTCGGGATGGTGCTCGCCATCGGCCTGCTGGTGGATGACGCCATCGTGGTGGTCGAGAACGTCGAGCGCGTCATGGCCGAAGAAGGCCTGCCGCCGAAAGAAGCGACGCGTAAATCGATGGGGCAGATTCAGGGCGCGCTGGTAGGTATCGCCATGGTGCTGTCGGCGGTATTTATCCCGATGGCGTTCTTCGGCGGCTCAACCGGGGCCATCTATCGCCAGTTCTCCATCACCATCGTTTCCGCGATGGCGCTATCGGTACTGGTCGCGCTGATCCTGACGCCGGCGCTGTGCGCCACGATGCTGAAGCCTATTCAGAAAGGCAGCCATGGCGCGACCACGGGTTTCTTCGGCTGGTTTAACCGCATGTTCGATAAGAGCACGCACCATTACACTGACAGCGTAGGCAACATTCTGCGCAGCACCGGTCGTTATCTGGTGCTGTATCTGATCATCGTGGTGGGTATGGCGTGGCTGTTCGTTCGTCTGCCGAGCTCGTTCCTGCCGGACGAAGACCAGGGGGTGTTCCTGAGTATGGCCCAGCTGCCTGCCGGCGCCACCCAGGAGCGCACGCAGAAAGTGCTGGATGAGAT
The DNA here is from genome assembly GCF_030128585.1 of Klebsiella sp. K5-204. Lineage (NCBI taxonomy): Bacteria > Pseudomonadati > Pseudomonadota > Gammaproteobacteria > Enterobacterales > Enterobacteriaceae > Klebsiella > Klebsiella sp. K5-204. The sequence continues at coordinate 252,656 of NZ_JAKUZS010000005.1, read as the reverse complement.
GACGAATTACTATCTCACCAAAGAGAAGGACAACGTGGAATCCGTGTTTGCGGTTAACGGCTTCGGCTTCGCCGGCCGCGGCCAGAACACCGGTATCGCGTTCGTCTCGCTGAAAGACTGGAGTCAGCGTCCAGGCGACGAAAACAAAGTTGAAGCGATCACCGGTCGGGCGATGGGCTATTTCTCGCAGATTAAAGACGCGATGGTCTTCGCCTTTAACCTGCCGGCTATCGTTGAACTGGGTACCGCGACCGGCTTTGACTTCCAGCTGATTGACCAGGGCGGCCTGGGACACGAAAAACTGACCCAGGCACGTAACCAGCTGTTTGGCATGGTGGCGCAGCATCCTGACGTGCTGACCGGCGTGCGTCCTAACGGTCTGGAAGATACACCGCAGTTCAAAGTCGATATCGATCAGGAAAAAGCCCAGGCGCTGGGCGTCTCCATCAGCGACATTAACACCACGCTGGGCGCGGCCTGGGGCGGAAGCTATGTCAACGACTTTATCGACCGCGGCCGCGTGAAGAAAGTGTACATCATGTCCGAAGCGAAATACCGTATGCTGCCGGAAGACATCGGCAAGTGGTATGTTCGCGGCAGTGATGGCCAGATGGTGCCGTTCTCCGCCTTCTCCACCTCGCGTTGGGAATACGGTTCGCCGCGTCTGGAACGCTACAACGGTCTGCCATCAATGGAAATTCTTGGCCAGGCAGCGCCAGGCAAGAGTACCGGTGAGGCGATGAGCCTGATGGAAGAGCTGGCGGGTAAACTGCCGTCGGGTATTGGCTACGACTGGACCGGGATGTCTTATCAGGAGCGGCTGTCCGGTAACCAGGCCCCTGCCCTGTATGCCATCTCGCTGATTGTCGTCTTCCTGTGTCTGGCAGCGCTGTATGAGAGCTGGTCGATTCCGTTCTCGGTCATGCTGGTCGTACCGTTGGGTGTGGTCGGCGCGCTGTTAGCCGCCACCTTCCGCGGTTTAACCAATGACGTTTACTTCCAGGTTGGCCTGTTGACCACCATCGGCCTGTCGGCGAAGAACGCGATACTGATCGTTGAATTCGCCAAAGACCTGATGGAGAAAGAGGGCAAAGGGCTGATTGAGGCGACGCTTGAAGCGGTACGTATGCGTCTGCGTCCAATCCTGATGACCTCCCTGGCGTTTATCCTTGGGGTTATGCCGCTGGTTATCAGCTCCGGAGCGGGCTCCGGTGCGCAGAACGCCGTAGGTACAGGCGTAATGGGCGGGATGGTGACCGCGACGATCCTGGCAATCTTCTTCGTGCCGGTGTTCTTTGTGGTGGTGCGACGCCGCTTTAGTAAGAAATCGGAAGATATTGAGCACAGCCATCAGGTTGAGCATCATTAATCTGCACTGATGAACAAAGGGCCGCTACTGCGGCCCTTTTTTTTGATCATTACCCACAGGGCACATATTGCCATTGTTTATTTTTCGCGCTGCATTTAATATATATTGATGTGTTCCCGGCTATATCTATCACGCTGTTTAGCCCTTAGGATCTTCTTACGCTCATTTACCAGGAATAATCCTAATATCATCATCACGGCCGGCGGTTTCTGAACGCGACGACTGCCTGCCTTAAGCCAATGATTGATAAGACATCTCTATTTTTCAGGCTGCGCGCCCGGGTCGGAGAATTTAATTCGTCTATTTTTAAGATAATTTCTCTCTGATAATTGTAATTTTTCGTAATAGCACGATGAAATCTGTTGGAGAGTGGATTATAGTTAAATCAGCAGGATTACTCAGTTAGTGTCAGGTCAGTTAGTCGTGTTCATCCCACAACGGTGTTTGTTAGTCGTCGTTTAAACCACTCAAAAGGGGATGCGTTATGGACGAATACTCGCCAAAAAGACATGATATCGCACAACTACGCTTTCTCTGCGAAACGCTGTATCATGACTGCCTTGCAAACCTGGAAGAGAGCAACCATGGCTGGGTCAACGACCCGACATCGGCTGTCAATCTCCAGTTAAATGAACTGATCGAGCACATTGCCACATTCGCCCTTAATTATAAAATTAAGTACGCTGAGGATAATAAGCTGATCGCTCAGGTTGACGAATATCTGGACGATACATTTACGTTGTTCAGTAACTACGGCATTAACTCTACGGATTTGCAAAAGTGGAAAAAATCCGGTAATCGGTTATTTCGTTGTTTTGTCAACGCCAGCCGGGAAAATCCGGCCAGTCTTTCGTGTTAGGATTATTACAATCAAAAGGTGGAATTATGTCTGATAAGCCATTAACTAAAACAGACTATTTGATGCGCTTACGCCGTTGCCAGACAATTGACACGCTGGAGCGCGTCATTGAAAAAAACAAATATGAACTTTCTGATAATGAGCTGGCGGTATTTTACTCAGCCGCCGATCATCGTCTGGCTGAACTGACCATGAATAAGCTGTACGATAAGATCCCGACGTCCGTCTGGAAATTTATCCGCTAATTACCGCGCCCGACGCGATCTGCTGACCGGGCGGTAATCGCCAGCCTCAGCAGGGTATCTTTGTGATAGTCATCACATCATTTAGCCAACAGCAAACCTGTAATCGGTTTCTTTTTTATACTGCTGCGGCCATCTAACGTCAGGTATAAGGAAGACCAATGAGTGAAGAAAAACGCAAAATGATCGCCGGTGAGCTCTATTTATCTGGCGACCCAACGCTACGCGCCGATCGCCTGCGCGCCAGACAGCTGCTGCACCGTTATAATCATTCCGCCCCGGATGCGCAGGAAGAACGTCAGCGTATTCTCGCCGAGCTGCTCGGTCGCGCTGGCGATGCGTATATCGAGCCAAGCTTTCGCTGCGACTACGGCTACAATATCTTTCTCGGCGCCGGTTTTTACGCCAATTTTGACTGCGTGATGCTGGACGTCTGTCCTATCCATATTGGCGATAACTGCATGCTGGCCCCGGGCGTCCATATCTATACCGCCACCCATCCGCTGGATGCGGAGGCCCGAAACAGCGGCCAGGAATATGGCAAACCGGTGACCATTGGCCACAATGTGTGGATTGGCGGTCGGGCGGTGATCAATCCCGGGGTGACCATTGGCGATAATGCGGTCATCGCGTCCGGAGCGGTGGTCACTAAAGACGTCCCCGCCAGTACCGTTGTCGGCGGCAACCCGGCGCAGATCATCAAGCGCCTTCCGCCGCCAAATGCGTAACTGTTATGCTTTTCTGTAACCGATCTGTTACTTTCTCCGCAGAATACTGCAACATAAAATAGCCTTCAGGCTGAGCCTGCCACGCCCGAACCACCGGGCGCACGGGGCAGGCTTATTGCAGAATTCGGGGACCAAGATGACAGAAATACAACGCCTGCTAACTCACACCATTGACGAACTGAACGTGCAGGAAAAACGCGATAATCGCCCGCGTTTTAGCATCAGTTTTATCCGTAACCATCCGGGCCTGTTTGTTGCCATGTATGCCGCGTTTCTGGCGACGCTGGTGGTGATGCTGCGCTCTGAAACACTGGTGGATTCGGTCTGGTTGTTGGTGGTGCTGTTCATCCTGTTCAACGCTTTTTTCTTCTTTGACGTCTATCCACGCTATCGTTACGAAGATATCGATGTCCTCGACTTTCGCGTGTGTTACAACGGCGAATGGTACAACACCCGCTTTGTCCCCCGACAGCTGATCGACCGTATTATGCAGTCGCCGGACGTCGATAGCGAGCAGAAGGCGCAGCTTAAAAAAATGGTCGACACCAAAGGCGATCTCTCCTTTTACGATGTCTTTACGCTGACCCGAGCCGGTACTGCGCAATAAGACGATTCAGCGTCCGCAGCGCCAGCGGATAGCGGGAAGCAGAAGTATTGCCATACCCCAGCACCAGCCCGCTCCGCCCCCGCCGCGGGTCGAGATAGAAATGACTTAGCGCAGCGGGCGCCAGCTGAAACTGACGCGCCTGCTGCGCTATCGCGCGATCGTCGATTCCCTCGATGGCCAGCGTCAGATGGAGCCCCCCTTCCCCACCAAGGACTTCGCACGGCACGGTGATCTCTTGCGCCAGCGCCTCGCGCAGCAGCTGCTGACGTTTGCGGTACAGACGACGCATCGCCGCCAGATGACGCGCATAGTGCCCCTTCTCGATAAAGCTGGCCAGCGCCCGCTGTTCAGCGCGGTGCCCTCCGCGCAGCAGCGCGCCAATGGCCTCCTGAGCGGCATCCGCCAGCGCGGGCGGCATTACCATAAAACCGATACGCAGCGCCGGAAAAAGGGTTTTGCTGAAGGTGCCGAGATAGACCACCGGGGCATCCGGGACCATTCCCAGCATCGCCGGGATCGGCTCTCCGCTGTGGCGAAACTCGCTGTCGTAGTCATCCTCCACAATCCACGCGCCGTGCCGATGGGCATACTCCACCAGCGCCAGACGCCGAGCGGCGCTCATAACGCTCCCAAGGGGATACTGATGAGAGGGAGAGGTGAAAATCAGCCGGGGTGGCTCTGCCGCGCCGTTGGCCATACACATCCCTTCATGATCGACGGCCATCCCACAGACCTGCAGCCCCGCCCGCTGGAAACCACTCCTGGCGCCCAGGTATCCCGGCTCTTCCTGCCACACGGTGTCGCCCGGGTTGGTCAACAGCGAGGCGCATAAGTTGACCCCTTCCAGCGCCCCCTCGGTGATGACGATCTACCGGATATCGCACTGAATACCCCGGGAGAGCGCCAGATGGCGAGCGATCGCCTCCCGCAGTTGAGGATCGCCCGCGGCCTCACCGTAACCCAGCAGCATGCTGCCCTCGTCGCGCAATGCTTTATCCATTAACCGCCGCCACAGCGGCAGCGGGAAATAGTTCACCGCCGGCATGCCAGGGGTAAACGGCAGCGCCGGCGAGTCACGGCGCATAGCGGCTGGCAGCCCCTGCAGCCGCTCAGACAGCACAACGGGTGGCGCGTTTACCTCCTGCCGGCGGCTGGCGGCGAGCGGCACAACCTGCGTCCCCTGACGGCTTCGCGTCAGGTATCCTTCCAGCGTCAGCTGCTCCAGTGCGGCATTCACCGTATTGCGCGACAGATGCAGTCGACCGGCAATCACGCGCGATCCTGGCAAACGGCAGCTGGCCGCCAGGGTTCCCTGCAGGATGGCATGGCGCAAAGTGTGGTAAAGGGCGCGCTGCAGGGTTTCGTCCGTTCGCTGCCGCATCCCCTGCGTCACCAATCCATAAAACGCATCGTCCGGTATGTTCATGTCACCTCCTCGTGGATCCATAAGAACATACTCTGGTGGCACTTTTTATGGAACCAGCCAGCGCGTACGCTGCCTGTACATCCCCAGTAAGGAAACCGCAATGTGTGAATACAATCAGTTTGGACAGGCGCTCGGCGCCGCGCTGCCCGACTGGCAACCCCGCCCCTGGCCAACGCGGCAGGTACTGCAGGGCAGCCGCTGTCGGCTCGAACCGCTCACCCTCGCCCACGCCAGCGATCTGTTTGCTGCCCACCAGCTGGCGCCCGACGCCCGCAGCTGGACGTGGCTGCTGCGCGAACCGGAAACCAGTCTGGCTGAATTTAGCACCTGGGTGGCGCAGGTTTCGACGCTGACCGATCCTATCCATTTCGCCGTCGTTGACCAGCAGCGCGGGACGGCGGTCGGGTCGCTGGCGTTAATGCGCATCGATGCCAACCACGGCGTGGTCGAGGTGGGGCATGTCCATTTCTCTCCGTTGCTGAGCCGAACGGCTATGGCCACCGAAGCGCACTGGCTGTTGATGCAGTATGTTTTCGGGACGCTCGGCTACCGTCGCTATGAATGGAAATGCAATAGCCTCAATACGCCGTCAGGCCGGGCGGCAAGGCGACTGGGATTTCAGTACGAAGGACGTTTTCGTCAGGCGCTGGTGAGCAAAGGACACAACCGGGACACGGACTGGTTTTCAGTGATTGATGGCGAATGGCCGCAGCTGGATAGCGCCATGCGCCAATGGCTGGCCGCCGACAATTTTACCGCCGACGGCCAGCAGCGCCGTCCCCTGGAAAGCTTCCGTTAACGACGTTTTTTGCGCCCCTGCACCGCTTTAAAGCGGGGGTTGCTCTTACAGATCACGTACAGCCGCCCTTTGCGTTTGACCAGCTGGCAATCCGGGTGGCGCTGTTTAGCGCTGCGTAATGAGTTAACGACCTGCATCATGCCTTCCTTTTTGCATCAATAAAGCCGCCGAAGCGCTGGCGGAAACGGGCCGCGCTACCCTCGCTGGCGAACGTTTTTTGTTTACCGGTGTAGTAAGGATGCGATTTCGATGAGACATCGATCGTCACATACGGATACGTCTCACCGTCGAGCTCAATCACGCGTTCGGTGCGGATGGTTGAGCCAACTTTAAAATATTCATTGGCGCTGGTGTCGTGAAACACCACCGTGCGATAGGGAGGATGGATATGGGCTTTCATGATGACCTCGTCATTATGTTATAACATAACAATTAAGTTACGCCGTTCCACGACAAAGATCAACCATGGTTATATCAGGGGTAATAACAAAGAGGCGAGTTTCCTCGCCTTTGGCTTCAGGGCGCCAGACGGTGAGCGATTGCGCGAAGTTGCTCCGCGATGGCCTGCAGATCTTTCCCCTGCTCGACTCTGGCGCCGCTGGAATGGCGAATCACCAGGCGCGCCGGCAGGATGGATGAGGTATGCGCCGCGCCGCTGGTACTGGCGAGGATCCGCCGCACCGCCTCTTTACCCTGCAGGTCGAGGTCCAGCGATACCGTACTCAATGCCGGATAGAAAAAGGAGCTTTCGTAGGTATCGTCATAGCCAATCACCGATTTCTCTCCCGGCACCGCCACCTGATGCTGATGGAAGGCGCTGAGCACCCCCAGCGCCATTTGGTCATTGCCCACCAGCACAGCGCTGAAGTTCGGCGTTTCACGCAGCATCTGCAGCGCGCCGGCGTAGCCGCTTTGCGCATCCCAGTTGCCGTGCAGGACGGTCACCGGCTTCAGGCCGTAGCCATCCAGGGTCTCCAGCCAGCTTTTCAGCCGCAGTTTGGCCGATACGGAGCTGTCCGGCCCCGCCAGCAGCGCGATCTCCCGATGCCCCATCTCGTAGAGATATTTGACGCTGGCCCGGGTGCCGTCCGCCGGGTTAAACGAAACGTTAAACACGGAACTGTAGGGATCAACATCGAGAAACAGGCAGACGATATCATCGTTGTCAGCGGCGATTTTCTGCGCCTGTTCGGTCTCCAGCGGCACGTTGATAATGACCTTATCCACCCGCTGAGACTTCAGCTCATTGATGGAATCCTGGATGCTTTGGTTGACGCTCTCATCGATCATCGAAATCAGGACCTGGTAACCTTCCAGATTGGCATAGCGTTTTACCGCCGCCGCTACCTGGGAGGGGGCATGCCAGGCCAGCGAAATCGTCACCAGCCCCACCGTCTGGCTCTCCTTCCCCACCAGCTGCTGCGCCAGCCGGTTGGGCACATAGCGTAGAGCCTCTATCGATTTCTCCACCTTGCGGCGCGTCGCTTCGGATACATTGGCAGATTTGTTGAGTACCCTGGACACGGTCTGGTAAGAGACACCCGCATGACGTGCGACGTCTTCCAGAGTAGCGCTTTTAGACTTCATGGTCCGGTTCCTTATGTTGTTATCCCATGATTGTAACAGGGGCCATTTGAAAAAACGCTCACCGCCACTTCTCATCGCAAAATTAGACCACAAAAAGTATTACGTTCACAACCAGGTTAATTGTGAATCACCTCACTCATCACAACAAAAACCAGCGTTATTATTTGCACTTAGTCACACAATAATCATATCTCGTTTGCCTGAAGTTACATTTAGGCATTTTATGACATCAGTTATGTGAACGTAATACAAAACAATAAGAGGATAGAGATGAATACGACACTGCGCGCCCTTTCCACAGCATTAGCCGCTGCGCTAATCACCCCTTCCGCCTTTGCGGCTACCGCTGCGATCCCGACCGTTGATTTTCATGGCTATTTGCGCGCCGGGGTTGGGGTCTCCGGCGACGGTAGCGAAGCGGAATGGCAAAAGAACAAGCTAGGCCGGTTGGGGAACGAATCGGATACCTATGGCGAACTGGAATTGGGCTCCGAGGTCTACAAAAAAGATGATGTCAGTTTCTATCTCGACAGCATGGTCAGCATGGTCTCCGATGGCTCTAACGATAATGAAACCACGCTGAACGATGACGCGCAGTTCGGCTTACGTCAGCTGAATCTGCAGATCAAAGGGCTGATCCCGGGCGATCCGAATGCGGTGATCTGGGGCGGCAAACGTTACTATCAGCGTCACGATCTGCACATCATCGATACCAAATACTGGAACATTTCCGGCTCCGGGGCCGGGGTGGAAAACTACACCCTTGGCCCGGGCGCCGTCTCGCTGGCGTGGATCCGCGGCGATGCCAACGACGTTGACTATCGCGTCGATGGCGACAGCAACGTCAATATCAACTATATCGATTTACGCTATGCGGGATGGAAGCCGTGGTCCGGGTCGTGGACCGAATTCGGCATCGACTACGCCATGCCGAACACCACCAAAAAACAGGACAGCTACGGCGGGCTGTACGATGCCGAAAATGGCGTGATGCTAACCGGTGAAATCAGTCAGGATATGCTGGGCGGCTATAACAAAACCGTGCTGCAGTATGCCAACAAAGGGCTGGCGCAGAATATGGTCTCCCAGGGCGGCGGCTGGTACGATATGTGGAACTACGTGAATGACGCCACCGGCTATCGCGTGATTAACACCGGTCTGATCCCCATTACCGAGAAGTTCTCCATCAACCACGTTCTGACCTGGGGCTCGGCGGATGATATTACCGACTACACCGACAAAACGCGGATGCTGTCGCTGGTCGCCCGCGGGCAGTATCAGTTCACCGACTACGTGCGCCTGATTGGCGAAGTCGGCGGTTTCTATCAGAAAGACAGCTACAACAATGGCACCAGTTACAAACAGGCCGGTGAGAAATATACCATTGCGCTGGGTCTGGCGGACGGGCCGGACTTTATGTCACGTCCGGAATTACGTATTTTCGCGTCGTATCTGAATGATTCCGAAGATGGTAAACCATTTGAAGACCAGACGGCGAATAATACCTGGAATTTCGGCGTGCAGGTTGAAGCCTGGTGGTAATATCGCTCTGGTAAGAAAAATACGTTATTGATATCTCCAACGCTAAGGTCATTAATTACCCTCCGGTAATCATTATTGCCACTGCTGTCTTTGTCTTATTTTCGGGATAACCTGTTTTCAGGTTATCCCATTTTATTTATTTCCGCGCGGCAAAATGGTCATCCAGCAATTGACGTAGCGCATCGGACTGCTTACCGAAAATAGCATGAACCTGCTGACCAAGAATAATGACGCCCAGCGCGCCCTGCTGCTGTAATGCGTCAGAGTCCACGGCCGCCAGATGACGAACCGTTACCCGCAGACGGGTAATACAGGCGTCCACTTGGGTAATATTCGCTTCACCGCCGAAGGCCTGAATCAGCGCCTCGATTTGCTGTTTTTCCGCTTCGCTTAACGGCTGTGCCGGACGCGCAGGCGAGAAATAGTGCAGGAAAGATTTTAAACTCACCATCATAAACTCCAGGGTAATAGATAAAAAAAAGCCTGCTCGTCAGAGCAGGCGTGGAGAAAAAGGATTACGCGTGGCGACGGAGAATACGGCAATCCCATGCTGACAGGGTCAGCGGGTCCGACACCGCCGCGTCGGTCAGGCAATCCCGATACCCTGGCGGCAGGCTCAGGGTATGGCTTTGCGCGCTGTAGTTCTGCAGGAAGACAAACGTACTCTCACCGTCGGTGCGCGCGGTGGCCACCACTCCGGGCGGTAAATCCGCCGCGATCGCCCGCGGCAGCGCCAGCTCCTTGCTCAGGGCGGCAAAAAAGTCGCGCTGGAAGGCCAAATCGTTGCGGGAGGCCACATGCCAGGCTTTACCTTTCCCGAAGCCGTTCACCGTCACCGCTGGCCTTCCGGCATAAAAATCATCCCGGTAGGTGGCCAGCGTCTGCGCGCTTTCGGTATGGATCAGTTCACAGAGATGGCGCACCTGATAGGGGCCCTGAAGACCGCACTGATTCCCGGCCAGGCCCTGCACCAGATTAAACTCGCCGTCATTCAGACAGTCGATCTCTTCCGCCCAGATGCCCAGAAGATTGCGCAGCGGGCCCGGGAAGCCGCCGAGATAGCAGAGATCGGACTCGTTGACAATGCCGGTCCAGTAGGTAGTCACCAGATGGCCGCCGCTGGCGACGAACGCCTCCGCCCGCCCGGCAAAGCCGTCGCGCACCATGTATAACATCGGGGCAATCACCAGCCGGTACGGCGTTAAATCAGCGTCGGCGTCAATCACATCGACGGCGATGCCCTGCTCCCAGAACGGACGGTAGTGCTCATTGACCGTCTTCTCATACTCCATACCCAGATTGCGCGGCCCCTGGGCGTCATCAAGCGCCCAGCGGTTCTGCTGGTCGAAGATAATCGCCACTTTCGCCTCGGTGCGACACCCCCTCACCGCCGGCAGCTTGCTGAGGATCTCGCCGAGCTGGCTGACTTCACGGCCAATGCGGGTATCAATATGCCCAACGTGGTCGACCACCGCGCCGTGGAATTTCTCAACCGAACCACGGCTCTTGCGCCACTGGAAATACTGCACCGAGTCGGCGCCATGCGCCACCGCCTGCAGCGAAGAGAGAATATGCATCCCCGGTTTCTTCAGTTTGCTGGTCGGCTGCCAGTTGGTGGCGCCCGGCGTGGACTCCATCAGCACAAACGGCTGGCCGCCCTTCAGGCTGCGCATCATGTCGTGATACATCGCGGTATAGCAGGCCAGCGCGGTTTCGTCTTTGTCGCGGTGCCACATCGGATAGCTGTCCCAGGAGATAAAGTCCAGCACCTCCGCCAGCTGCCAGTAGTCGTAATCGTAAAAATACTCCATAAAGTTGGTGGTCACCGGCAGGGCGGCATTCGCCGCCTTCAGCGGGGTGATTTCATGGCGGCAGAAATCGGTCACCTGGGCGGTATTAAAGCGATGCCAGTCCAGATTCAGGCCGTGGATCGACACCTCGCCCTGCGGCGCAGGCGATTCAATCTGCGACCAGTCGCTGTAGGTATGGCTCCAGAAAGTGCTCCACCAGGCCTGGTTGAGATTCTCCAGGGTCTGGTACCGCGCCTTCAGCCAGTCGCGAAAGCGAGTCTGGCAACGCTCGCAATGACATTCGCCGCCATATTCATTGGAAATATGCCAGCCCAGCACCGCCGGGTGCGCAGAATAGCGCTCCGCCAACAGGGTATTGATTTTAAGGGTCTTCTCACGATACACCGGCGATGACATACAGTGGTTGTGACGGCCGCCGTGCAGGGCTGGCACCCGATCGCGCCCCACCCGCAGAACCTGTGGATAGCGCTGTGACATCCACGCCGGACGCGCGCCGCTCGGCGTGGCCAGAAAAACATGAATGCCGGCGGCATACAGTTTATCGAGGATAGTATCCAGCCAGGCGAAATCAAATACCCCTTCGCGCGGCTCAAGTTTCGCCCAGCTAAATATTCCCACCGACATCACATTACATTTTGCCTGCTGCATCATGGCAATGTCTTTATCAATAATATCGGGGTCATTCTCCCATTGTTCCGGGTTATAATCTGCGCCATGCAGCAGCGTATTAACCTTTGGATGTAAAGGTGCAAATTTATTCATAATAAACTTCCTGAAAAGAACGACAAAAAATTAATTAAATACTTTTACCGACGGCAATACTTTTCCCTGGCAATCAAATAGCGCCTGATTTTCACGCGCATTGCCCTCTTTCCATTCGTCATGGATATATTTCATCCCCGCCGGGGTGGCCCAGGTATTTCCCGGAACGGCAATCCACGTGGGCTCCCAGTAAAAAATCCCTTTGCCGCGCTGGTCGGGAACATCGATGACAGCCTGCATCAGATCGTGGATATAGCGATATTGTCCCTGCACGCTGGCGGGATATCCCCCGTCCTTTTCCTCTTTGGCCTGGAAACTATTTTCCGCGTTATCGCAATTGGCCAGGGTATAGGCATAGGCCGCCTCGACGACAATAACGTCTTTGTTATAGCGTTTGCTGATGTCATCCATATTGGCCTTCATGGCGCTGATCGGCCCGTTCCAGTAGGTGTACATCGACAAACCGATCACGTCATACGGCACATGGCGTTTCTCTATTTCGTCAAACCACCAGCGGAAGGTATCGTTTTTGGTCCCTTCAGCCAGATGCAGCATGATTTTCACCTGCTCGCCGTTGTGCAGGTTCGCCTTCAGGCCATCAATGGCCGCGTTCAGCAGACCAGCCAGCCGGTCGAACTCTCCGCCCCCCTGCCCCCAGCTTTTCCCTTCCGGCCACAGCATACCGCCATTGATCTCATTGCCGATCTGCACCATATCCGGCAGGACGCCCGCCTGCTTAAAGCGGGCGATGGTATCCCGGGTATAGTCATGAATCGCCGTTTTCAGCTGCGGGTAATCCATCTTTTCCCAGGCCTTCGGTTTGAACTGCTTGCCGGGATCGGTCCAGAAATCGCTGTAATGAAAGTCGAGCAGCAGCTTCATTCCCTGGGCTTTCGCGCGTTTCGCCAGCGCCAGGGTCGTGACCAGATCGTTATTCCCACCGCCATAGCCCTCGCCGCTTGCCGATTGCGGATCCACCCACAGGCGGAGGCGAACATAGTTGACGCCGTTCTCTTTCAGAATGGCGATCGGATCCTTACGCTGGTTATTCTGGTCGTAGAAGGTCGCCCCGTGCTTTTCAGCATCCAGCAGCGTGGAGATATCCGCGCCTTTAATAAAGTCCGCCGGCATGCCCTGAAAGGCGCGGGTTTCAAGCGCGTCCGCCGCCAGCGAAGGGGGGGAAAAACTGCATGCCAGACAAACCGCAAGCCATGCGGGTGTAAATCTTTTCATGTGCTTATCCTTTAGTACTGCCCGAGGTCAGGCCGGAGACGAAGTATTTTTGTAACGCCAGATAGAGGATCGCGACCGGCACGGCAATCAGCACCGCCCCCGCCGCGTAGGTGGTGTAGCTGGCCCCCATTTTTTGCGCCACCAGGTTATACAGACCGATAGGCAGGGTGTATTTATCCGGGGTACGCAGGATGGTGCTGGAGAGGATGAAATCCCCCAGCGGGCCGGTGAAGGAGAACAGCGCCACCACCGCGAGGATCGGCCTCGACAACGGCATGATGATCTCGATAAAGATGCGAAAGCTGCTGGCGCCGTCCATGCGGGCGGACTCATCCAGATCTTTGGGGATCGCGTCGAGATACCCCTTCATCAGCCAGGTGTTCATCGGGATCATTCCCCCGACGTAGATCAGCACCAGCGCCAGATGGCTGTTAATCAGGCCAAGCAGTTGCGACAGCACAAAGATGGCAATCAGCGCGGAAAACTGCGGGATCATCTGCAGCAGCAGGAACAGCATCAGCCCGTTCTGCCGCCCTTTAAAGCGGAAGCGGGAGAAGGCGTAGGCGGTAAAGCTGACGCTAATCAGGGTCAGCACCATGGTCAGGAAGCTGATTTTCATCGAGTTCCAGTACCAGGTAAGGTAATTCACATTGCCATTGAACAGATCGGCATAGTGCTGGAACGACAGATTTTCCGGAATGATCGAGGTACTCAGCAGGCTATTGCCGGCGTTCAGCGACGCCCCGACGGTCCAGACCAGCGGATAGATAATCACCACCGAGACCAGGATAACCACCAGCCAGGTGAGAGAGAGTCGGATCCACTTTTCGCGTTTAATACTGGGTGATTGAGCCATGTTGCTTCCCTTACGCCATGTCGTCATTTTTGAAGGATTTGGTGGCGCGGAACTGCCACAGCGCCAGGCCGACGACGAAGATCGACAGCAGGATAGTGATGGTCGCCGCGATGGCGTACTGCGACGAGGACATCGTCAGCTTATAGATCCACGACACCAGAATATCCGTCCCGCCGGCGTTAGATCCCGCCACCGCAGGGCCGCCGTTGTTAAACAGATAAATGATGTTGAAATTATTAAAGTTGAAGGTGTACTGGGTGATGATGATCGGCGCGATCGCGTACAGCACCAGCGGCAGGGTGATGGTGCGTAGGCGGGTAAAGGCGCTGGCGCCGTCCATCGTCGCCGCTTCATACAGATCGTCCGGGATCGCCTGCAGCACGCCGGTGGTCATGGCAAAGACAAACGGGAAGCCAAGCCAGGTCTGCATCATGATCAGCGCGGTTTTGGTCCAGAACGGGTCGGTCAGCCATGCCTTTGGACTGATGCCGAAGAATGACAGGATCGCGTTGTTAATCACCCCGAAGGAGTCATTGAACATCCCGGCAAAGACGAGGATGGTGACAAACCCCGGCACCGCCCACGGCAAAATAAAGATAGTGCGGATCAGCGGCTTAAAGCGCAGATCTTTTTGGTTCACCAGAATCGCCAACAGCACGCCCACCGTACACTGCAGGGTGGTCGCCAGCAGCGTCCACACCACGGTCCACTGCAGCACATCCAGGAAGGTGGAGCGCCAGATGGAGAGGGTGAAAATATTGACGAAGTTTTTCAGGCCCACCCAGTCCACCAGCTTCGCCGGCGGCGTGTGGTACAAGTTATAGTTGGTGAAGGCGATGGCGAAACCAAACAGAATGGGAAAGATCACCACAAAGACCAGCAGAATAAAGCCTGGCGTGATCATCAGGTACGGGAAGCCATCGCTCAGCAGCATCTGGTACTGCTTACGAACGCTGTTCAGCGCGACCCCCTCATCGCGTTTTTTGCCGTTCAGCCACGCGTCCCGCAGCGAGAGAAAATAGATCAGCACGCCAAAAGCGACGATCAGCACGCTGATAATCCCCTCCGCTAACAGGAAGATAGAGTTATCCCGGGGCACCTCTTCACCCAGGGTATAGAGCCCCCACAGCCCCTCGCGCAGGAAATCATAAAAAATACCCAGAAAGCTGCTCAACAACACCAGGAAGACCAGCCCCTTCAGCCACTGGCGATGATAAAACTGGCCGAAACCCGGCACGATTGCCAGCAGCAGGCCGCACCACGCATGGCGCCCGGGCCCGCGCGCGTCGCTAAAATTTTCGCTGGAATGGATGCTCACACTCGACTCCTTCTACAAACGGGAGGTCCCCCTCCCGCTCGGTGACTTCACGTGACGGTAAATTACTGATTGCTGGCCTGCATCGCTTCGATCTGCATCTTGATCTGTTTCACCGCGTTATCGAGCGCGGCCTGCGGCGCCTGCTTGCCGGTGAGGCTCAGTTCAAGCGCGGCATTAGCCGGCCCCCACACTTCCCCCATCTCCGGAATGCCCGGCATGGCCATCGCCCGCGCCGACTGTACGGCGACGGCGCTGGCCTTTTCGTCATTTTTAATCACCGGGTCGTCAATCATCGCCTTCAGCGGCGGGATTTCGCCGGTGGCGACATAGCGGGCTTTTACATACTGCGGCTGGTTGATGAACTCGATAAACTGTTGCGCCAGCGCCTTGTCTTTACTCCAGGTCGATACCACGTAGCCCTTAACGCCGAGGAAGGAGCTCATCGGCTTGCCGTCCGGCAGGGTCGGCAGCGGCACCACGCCATAGTTGATACCGGCGGCTTCATACGGCTGGAAGGCCCAGGGGCCGTTGATCACCGCTGCCGCTTTTTTCTCGGTAAACAGCGAATCAATGGCGTTCAGCCCGTTATCGCCGAGGATCCCTGCAGGGAAAGCCTTCTCGGCATAGAATTTTTTCAGGAAGGTCACGGCTTCCACAGCGCCGGGAGTATTGAGCCCCACCTGCTGCGGGTTGAAACCGCCGCCGTCGTTCTTCGCGAAGATATAGCCGCCCATCGGGCCAATGGCTCCCCAGCTGTAGTAGATCTGATCAAACTTCGCCAGCAGGCCGTATTTGTTCTGCTCGCGCTGGGTCTTCGAGTAGTCCAGCCAGGCCTGCAGGCTGTCCAGCGGCTTGTCGATCAGGTCCTTGTTGTAGATAAGCACCAGGGTTTCTACCGCTTTCGGGATGCCGTACAGCGCGTTGTCCATGCGGAAGGCATTGATAGAGGCTGGCGTAAAGGCATCCTGTTTCGCCTGCTCGACGTTGAGCGGCGAGAGAAGCCCCTGAACGACGGCGCCGCCGAGCTGGTCATTCGGGATCACCAGCACGTCCGGCCCAATGCCCGCCGGGCCGTCGAGGCGCAGCTTTTCCAGCTGCTGGGCATAAGGCATCTCCTGCAGATTGACCTTCACGTTGTACTGCTTCTCAAAATCGCTGACCGCGGTTTTGATGCCAGTGGATTTTTTAATGTCTTCCCAAACGTTGAGCTGCCCGGCGGCCTGCGCCTGCAGGCTGGTAAGTTGCCCCGCCGCGAGGGTGGTAAGGATCAGTGCAGCAAGCGTGTTCTTTTTCATTATCAACCTCATGTGAAGGTATAACAATTTAATGGTTTTTATTTGAATTACGTCTGTCAGCTAGAAAAAAAATCATTTCAAACTGCGTTGTTACATAGAAAACAGACGCTGATTCGCTTTTGTTATACGCTACGCTTTGATTAGGGATAAAACTACCATAAGCTGCCAGTTGTGTGATCATCCTTGCAGAAATGAAACGCCGCTGTATGGCGCAAAATCCGCGGAAGTTATAGTCAGGACATGATTTTAGCGCTGTTGAATATCGTCACGCTGCTTTGTTACACGTAATACAATTTCACTCAACTCAGCGACACGCCAACGGCAAACAACGGCTACTCACTTCGGGGAATGTGGATGTCCAATATACGACTGAGGAATGTCACCAAAAGGTTCGGCAGCACGGTGACGCTGCACCAGGTCAATCTCGATATTGAAGATGGCGAGTTTGCAGTCTTCGTCGGCCCTTCCGGCTGTGGAAAATCGACGCTGTTACGTATGATTGCCGGGCTGGAAGAGGTTAGCGACGGGGAAGTGCTGATCGGCGATGAGGTGATGAACGATGTGGTCCCCGCCCGCCGCGGCGTGGCGATGGTTTTTCAGTCCTACGCGCTCTACCCGCACATGACGGTGGCGGAGAATATGGGCTACGGGCTGAAGGTGAATAAAGTGCCGAAAGCGGAGATCCGTCGCCAGGTGGAAATGGTGGCCAAAACGCTGCAGCTCTCTCACCTGCTGGACCGTAAACCGAAGCAGCTCTCCGGCGGCCAGCGGCAGCGCGTGGCCATTGGCCGCGCTATCGTGCGTAATCCCCGGGTGTTTATGTTCGATGAGCCGCTTTCTAACCTCGACGCGGAACTGCGCGTCGATATGCGCCTGCATATTGCCCGCCTGCACCAGGAGCTGAAGACCACCATGGTGTATGTCACGCACGATCAGGTGGAGGCGATGACTCTCGCTGATAAAATCGTGGTCATGAACTACGGAAAGGTTGAACAAATGGGTTCGCCGATGGCGCTTTACTACAATCCGGTCAACAAATTCGTCGCCGGTTTTATCGGCTCGCCAAAGATGAACTTTTTACCCGCCACCGTCAGCGACTGGCAGCCAGAGCGTTTAACGGTCACCCTCGCCCAGGACCATCAGCTCACCCTGAACGTTGCCACCCAACCGCTTAACCCCGGCGCCGCGGTAACGCTGGGGATCCGGCCAGAGCACCTCACGCCTGAAGTCTCCACCGGTACCGTGGTGGAGTTTCAATGTGAAGTGGTGGAACGTCTGGGCAACAATACCTACCTGTTCGGCCAGTGCTATGGTCACGATAACGTCAAGGTTCTGCTGCCCGGCGACGTCCATTTCCGCCCGTGGCAGAAGATTAATCTGGCCTTCGATGACCGCTTCTGCATGGTGTTTGATGAGAACGATCTGCGCATCAGCGCCGATATCACGGCACCAGACGCGCACTAAGCCAACATATTGCTGTCATCTGCGCAGCGTATGCTGCGACTGAATGCCGGAATACATCCTGCCCGGCATTCACACCCTCATTTTTATTCTGCTGCATCGGAATCATCCTTCTCTCCCGGCATCGCAGGCTATTGTGATGCCGGTTTTTTTCCCCACACAGCGCGATTTCTCCCACTGCGCCCGGTTTATCTTTCGCATATACTGATGACACCCGGCGAACGATAAGGACACAGGCATGAGGACCCGGCATCTGATGGCGCTGTTTACAGGGGTGCTGATACTGGCCATCATCCTGCCCATCTCGCTCAGCATCTGGCAGGCGGCGCGGCAGGCCAAAATGCAGTTCTATCGTGAACTGGATGATTATTCCAACCGCATCGTCGTCCGCACGCTGCAGGTCGCCGATCAGGCCCGGGAAGCGCTGCGGGAGGCCGATGCACATACAGCCTCGTCCTGTAGCCCTGAACATCTGCTCATGCTCCGCCGGATCGCCTATACCCACCGCTACGTTCAGGAAGTGCTCTGGCTGCAGGATTCCGTGCCGCAATGCTCCTCCCTGGAAGACCATAGCGTCGCGGTGACCTTCCCGCCACCGGACCACATTGCCTCCGACGGCTATCGCACCTGGCTGACCTCGATTAACGATCTTGGCCTCAATCACCAGATGACGGCCATGGCCAGCCAGCAGCATATGGTAATGATCGATCCCATCTCCTTCATTGATGTGGCGCCCGTCAGTGAGGAGAAGATCCATAGCATGCTGTTTGGTTTGGACCATCTGAAAATGGTGATCAGCAGCCAGCCGCTGCCGGCGAAGGCCTGGCAACGGATTAAAGACCCGCACCTGAATATGCTTACCCTGGATAATACGGTCTACCGGATCCAGCGCATTCCCGAGCTGGGATCCGGCATTGTGACCTGGTCATCCACCCTGCCCCTGCAGCAGCACATACGACAGCAGTTGATCTTCTGGCTCCCGGCCGGCATCTTCACCAGCCTGCTTGCCACCTGGCTGCTGCTGCGCCTGCTGAGACACCTGCGTTCACCGCGTAACAGTATGCTGGACGCCCTCCATTCCCAGGCGATTCAGGTTCACTATCAGCCGATTATTTCATTGCAGGACGGGAAAATCGCCGGAGCCGAAGCGCTGGCGCGCTGGCAGCAACCCGACGGTACCTATTTATCGCCGGATATCTTTATTCCCCTGGCCGAGCAGACCGGGCTGATCACCCAGCTGACGGAAGATATCGTCAGGAAAATTTTCGCCGATCTGGGCCCCTGGCTGAGGCAGCGGCCGGAAGTGCATATCTCCATCAACCTGTCGGTGGATGACTTACGCTCTCCCACCCTGCCCACGCTGTTACACGATCAGCTGCAGCACTGGGGGATCGCCGCCGAACAGATCATCCTTGAGATCACCGAGCGCGGGTTTGTCGACCCGGAGACCACCATGCCGGTGATCGCTCACTACCGTCAGGCTGGCCATCGGATCTCGATTGACGATTTCGGTACCGGCTACTCCAGTCTGAGCTATCTGCAGAAGCTGGACGTCGACACGCTGAAAATCGATAAATCCTTTGTCGATACCCTCGAGTACCGGCCGCTGACGCCGCACATTATTGAAATGGCCAAGGCGCTCAATCTGACCACCGTCGCCGAAGGGGTGGAAACCGAAAGCCAGCGCGACTGGCTGCAACAGCATGGCGTTCAGTACGCCCAGGGATGGCTGTACAGCAAAGCGCTGCCAAAAGAGTCATTTATTCAGTGGGCGGAAGATAATCTCCATGCGCATTAAGCGGCAGGCAGCCTGCGCAGAAGGTCAGCGGGCGCGGCCTCTTCGCCGCCCTCTGCCGGAGGCTACTTCAGATAGGATTTAATCACCTGCATCACCGTCTCCAGATCCGCTTCACGCTGCGTCTCATCTGGCTCTTTCACCACATGGTCGGTCAGATGCCCCTGGATAACCTGCAGCATCATGCCATTGACCGCGCCGCGGATCGCCGCCAGCTGCTGTAGCACCTCAGCGCACTCATGCTCGCGATTAAGCATTTTCTCTAATGCGGTACTCTGCCCCTGAATTTTCTTCAGCCGGGTCAGTAACTTCTTTTTGTCTCTCACTGTGTGTGACATTGCGCGATCCACCGTTTTATTCTGCCGTCATTGCCCGACCTTCGACGCCGGCAACGCTTGCCAGCATAGCATGATCCCTTTTATCAGCCTCTTTTTCTACTGGGGGGTAGTATTTTACTACTGGGGGGGAGTAGCATAGAACCACTTTTGGCAAGGATCCCGATATGAACGATTTCACTTCCCTTCTGCAGCAGGGCAATGCCTGGCTGTTTATTCCCAGCGCGATACTGCTCGGCGCGCTGCACGGCCTCGAACCCGGCCACTCAAAAACGATGATGGCCGCCTTTATCGTGGCGGTACGGGGAACCTTAAAGCAGGCGGTTCTGTTGGGGCTGGCGGCGACGGTCTCGCATACCGCGGTGGTCTGGCTGATCGCCATGGCCGGCCTGTGGTTTGGCCGCGGCTGGAACGCCCAGACTTCTGAGCCCTGGTTTCAGCTGATCTCGGGGATTGTCATTGTGTTGATTGCCTGCTGGATGCTCTGGCGCACCTGGCGCGAATCGCGGCCCCACGCCCACCACCATCATCCTCAGCACGGGCACGACCATGACCATGACCATCATCATCATGAACATCATGACCACCATCATTCTCACTCCCCTGGCGCGCCGCTGGTGGCGGAGGAGTGGCAGGACGCGCATCAGCGGGCCCATGCTCAGGAGATTAACCGGCGCTTCGATGGCCGCCAGGTGACGACCGGGCAGATTGTGATGTTTGGCCTGACCGGCGGGCTGATCCCCTGCCCGGCGTCCATTACCGTGCTGCTTATCTGTTTACAGCTGAAGAAATTCTCGCTGGGCGCCACGCTGGTACTGGGCTTTAGCGTCGGTCTGGCGCTGACGCTGGTGGCTTCCGGGGCTATCGCCGCCCTGAGCATGAAACATGCCACCCGCCGCTGGCCGTGGCTTAACGACATCTCGCGCAAAGCGCCCTGGATCTCAGGCTTACTGATTATTGTGGTGGGGATCTACATGATGCTTCATGGCCTGAGCGGCCTGTAAACCACAATGCGCCCTCTTCTTGACGACGAGGGCGCGGGTTCCCTTCAGGAGACGCTCTCCCGGGGAGTGCTGACCGCCCGGCGGCGGACGGGCTGGCTGAACCACGGCAGGCACAGCTGGATCAGCGGCCCAATCGACAGCGCGTAAATGACGGTTCCGACGCCAAACTTGCCCCCCAGCAGACAGCCAATCAGCAACACGGAGAGCTCGATCGCCGTACGGATACCGCGCAATGACCAGCCGGTGCGAGCGTGCAGGCCGGTCATCAGGCCATCGCGCGGACCCGGGCCAAAGCCCGCGCCAATGTACATCCCGGTGGCGATAGCGTTCATCACAATCGCCACCACCAGCAGCGCACTGCGCGCCACCAGCGACTCCAGCGGAGGCAGGACGGCCAGCGTGGCGTCCGCCGCCAGCCCCAGCACGATAACATTACTCACCGTGCCGAGCCCCGGCATCTGCCGAATCGGGATCCATAGCAGCAGCACCGCGGCGCCGGTCAGGATAATCACGGTCCCGAAACTGATCCCCAGCTGTTTAGCCACCCCAAGATGAAAAACGTCCCACGGATCGGCGCCGAGATTAGCATGCACGAAGAGCGCCGTGGACACGCCGTAGAGCACCAGACCGATATATAACTGCAGCAGGCGACGAAGCATATTTTTTCCTCAACATCATTGCGAATGCCCTCATCATCAGCAAAAATGGACTGATAATTAATGGCCAGTTTTGGAAAAGTGGATCGCTATGTCAGCCCGACGCTTTGGAACACAGTCCCTGGTACGCCTGCTTGGCAACTGGCAGGAGTCCAGTTCCCGCACACCGCTATGGCGCCAGCTGGCGGAAGCGCTCCGCCTGCTGATCCTCGATGGCCGTCTGACGCTACAGACGCGCCTGCCCGGCGAGCGCGAGCTGGCGGCAGCCCTCAACGTCAGCCGGACGACCATCGCCAGCGCCCTCGGCCAGCTGCGGGAGGAGGGGTTTCTCCATAGCCGCCAGGGGAGCGGGTCGCGCATTGTCCTGCCGGAACGCCCTGCCGATCTGCCGCCGCACTCTGCGACCCCCTCGACGATCAATCTCTCTACCGCTGCCCTCAGCGCCGGTCCGGAGGTCCATCAGGCCTTCCAGCACGCCATGACCCTGCTGCCGCCCTATCTCACCCAGACCGGCTACGATCAGCAGGGGCTCCCGGTGCTGCGGGAAGCGATTGCCCGGCGCTACAGCGAACGTGGCCTGCCGACGCGGCCCGATGAAGTGATGGTGGTCAACGGCGCGCTCAGCGCCTTCGCGCTGATCCTGCGTCTGTTCACCGGCCCCGGTGACCGGGTGGTCATTGACGCCCCGACCTATCCAATGGCCATCAGCGCCATTCAGGGCGCCTCCTGCCGGCCCGTCGGGGTCGCACTCCCCCAGCAGGGATGGGACTGCGATGGATTAGCGGCGACCATTGCGCAGACCGCGCCGCGTCTGGCATGGCTGATGCCGGATTTTCACAACCCTACCGGGCGCTGTATGGATGCCCCTACCCGCCAGCGGGTCGCGGACATCGCGGCCAGGACGCGAACAACGCTGGTGATCGATGAGACCATGGTCGACCTCTGGTATAACGCCCCGCCCCCGCCGCCGCTGGCCTGCTTTAATCCCGACGCCGCGGTGATCACTATCGGTTCGGCCGGGAAAAGTTTCTGGGGGGGACTGCGCATCGGCTGGATCCGCGCCAGCGCGCGAACGATCGCCTCGCTGATTCAGGCCCGCGACTCTCTGGACCTGGGTACGCCGCTGCTGGAGCAGTTGGCCTGCAGCTGGCTGCTGGCAAACGCCGCCACGCTGCTGCCGCCGCGACGGGAGATGCTGCAGGCGCGCCGGGACATGTGCGAAGTGCTGATGAAAGAGTATTTTCCCCGCTGGCGCTTTACGCCACCGGAAGGCGGACTCTCTTTTTGGGTGGAACTCCCTGACATGCTGGCCACCCTGTTCTCTGCGCGGGCGGAAAGCCAGGGGATCCATATCGGCACCGGGACGCGGTTTGGTCTGGAGGGCGCGTTCGATCGCTATTTACGTCTGCCGTTTACCTTGCCGGACGAAGCATTGCGCCAGGCCTTCTCCACGCTACAACCATTGTGGCATAGCCTTGCAGAACAGCGGGAAAATACGCGTTTGCGGAAAATAATATAAGAAAATATCGACGGGCTGGCTTCAGCCCGTCAAAAGTCCGTCATCCATGAGGTATATGAGATGTTTTTATAAAATTGCCTGGGTATCCTGCCATCTGGTTATGGCAACCCGGTGACGGAAATAAGGCAATTTCATTAATGCTGGCGCGGAATAGGAAACCCTTTCAGGGAAATAATAAAGCCATCTTCATCTTTTTTAATTTTAGCGCCGGTGTCACACCAGTCGGAGGCAATGCGAAAGAACTCATCACTACCGATATTCCAGTTCAGGCGGACGTGTTTTACGTATCCTGAGCGCAACATATCGCAGGCTTCGCTATAGTTGCTGGCTGTAGAGAATTGTTGTTTCATTTTTTCTTCTTCAGAAGTTTTCTTAATGCTTTGATTTCTTTAGGGGTTAATGGCGTCGCTTCCTCTTCGGTATGCTGGCTGTCAATGTCCTCTTCCGTCACCCCCGCCTCACCTGCTGATGCCTCCAGCTGAAAAGCCAGCTGCAGCAGCTTTTCCGTTGCCGTACCCAGGTTCTCGTTATTCACTTCCGCATAATGACGCAACTTCTCTTTTAACTCAGCGTCAATTTTTACATTCAAAACCACTGTGGTCATAGCTACGCTTCCCGTGCAATAAAATCATCATAATTAATACACGAAGTTAACATGCTGATCCAGAGATATATTTATAGCATGGATCTGGCAACAAATTCCCAGCAATAAGATGCGCTTTGTTTATGACACGAAAATGACATTAATATTGCAGTAGCATTTCAGATTTATGACAAGTCAATATTATGGAATAAAAACGGGTTGTTTTAGCAACAAAAAATAATATGTGATCTGTATCAGGTATTAAATATAGCAGGAATAAAGACCGGGAAAATATAAGGGATATATCATGAGGGCGAAATGGGTGGGGGCCCTGCCAGCTACATCCCGGCACACACGTCGTCTGCTCTGGCTGCTTCCTTCCGGACCTGACCTGGTAAACAGAGTAGCGTTGCGGGAGAACCAACAGAGCCCCCATTGAGAGCGTTGTTACCCAACGCGCTGGCGCATTATCCCTGCTGACCTGGTGAATTGCAAGCGCGCCCCGACTGCCTGCTGGTTTATTGCGCAATAACGCGAATAAAACCAGTCACTCACGCTCAATCTGTGAGAGTGAGAGCGTGCGCTCAGCACACTGCCGGGATATCCACCATACTTATCCACCTTATGTTCTCTTTTATCATCAGCGCATTGTCTCTACGGTAATCGAATGACTGACTCATCACCACAGACCATCACTCTGCCTTTGCCCGCCATTGAAGGGATGACCATCGCCTTTCAGGGGGTGAATTATCTGCGCCCTGAAAAAATGCTCGACTTCGTGACTATCAGTCAGGCGCCGGTGCGGGCGGTCACGCCGCTGGCGCTGCTCTATTCCACCGTTGGCGTGCTGCGTCAGGTGGAACTGCGCAAGCTACCGGTCTACATCAGCGGTCGGGTGGTCTACCCCATCTCGTCGCTGACCATGCCGGGCCTGCGCGCGAAGCTGATCATCAACGCCACCTCGCAGCGGTTAAAATTCCTGGAGAGCCTCATCGCCAGTTCACCTTCCGACAATGTCCATGGCATGCAGATCCTCGGCCTGGCCCTGACGTTCACCGTCGAACAGCCCGCCTGATCTGCAGGCTGTACAGCCTGCAGATCAGCGCTTATGCTGGCATTTTTCGGGTAACAGGACTGAATATGGATCCGCTCGATACATTTCCCCAACGTGTCTGGCACATTGTGGCGTCAATACCGGAAGGGTATGTCACGACCTATGGCGATGTCGCCAGGCTGGCCGGTTCTCCGCGCGCGGCGCGCCAGGTGGGCGGTGTGCTGAAGCGTCTGCCGGAAGGGTCCACTCTGCCCTGGCATCGGGTGGTCAATCGCCATGGCGATATCTCCCTCACCGGCCCCGATCTGCAGCGGCAGCGTCAGGCATTGCTGGCCGAAGGGGTACAGGTCTCCGGCAGCGGCCATATCGATCTCCAGCACTATCGCTGGGTTTACTGAAGACAAAAAAAAGCCCCCATCCGGGGGCTCATCGAGCTTACTGTGCGACAGGCACGGCGGTCTGCTGAACCGGAACCAGCGTCAGGTCGGCATGGGTGCCCCCCTGGTTGATCACCGTCTGCACGGTATCGGTAATGAACATCAGCTGGCCATTAACCGTAATCGCTGCGCTCAACAGAATGCGGGCGTTCGGTTGAATATCTGCCGGGTTGTAAGGCAGGGCAAAGTTAAATGGCGCCTGCTTGCCTTCGGTACGCACCGCTTTTTGCGACAATACGCGGGCTGGCGCATCTGCCAGAGAAGCATCCGACAGGGTCACCGTCAGCACCGCATCCGGCGGTAATGCGATTCTCTGGCGGATATTAATCGTCCCCGTGACGCTCGGCTGCTGCTGCGCCACGCTCAGCGTCGCAATACCGTAAGGGTCGGGTGCGGCTGCCTGAGCGGAAGAACTGGTGGAGTGGTGATTAGCACAGGCGGTCAGCGTCGCGGCGACGGCTAAGGCACTAAACATATAGGCAAATTTCATGATGTTCTCCTTATCATCCCTTTATACCCAGGAGGATGTTCCGCCGCTTCGCCGGCAGGAACTTTCGTGTCGTCAATAAGTGTGGCACAGATCTCAGATTTCTTCCTGTTGACCGGTTGTTATTCAGATTATTACACCGATCGGACCACTTGCGATTCCAGGTTATACTTTGCCACATTACGCGCACGGCGCCGCCATTGTTAATTGAGGATAAGTATGAGTCAGGCACTCTCTAACCTGCTGGCATTATTAGATCTGGAAAAAATTGAGGAAGGGTTGTTCCGTGGACAGAGCGAAGACCTGGGATTGCGCCAGGTTTTTGGCGGCCAGGTGGTGGGCCAGGCGCTGTATGCCGCAAAAGAGACCGTGCCCGTTGAACGTCTGGTGCATTCGTTTCACAGCTACTTTCTGCGCCCCGGCGACAGTCAAAAACCGATCGTCTACGATGTGGAGGTCCTGCGCGACGGCAACAGCTTTAGCGCCCGCCGGGTCGCCGCTATCCAGAACGGGAAGCCGATCTTCTATATGACCGCCTCCTTCCAGGCGCCAGAGCACGGCTATGAGCATCAGAAAGCGATGCCGGACGCCCCCTCCCCTGACGGACTTCCTTCGGAAACCGACATCGCCCGCAAGCTGGCGCATCTCCTGCCGCCGCAGGTGAAAGACAAATTCCTCTGCGATAAGCCGCTGGAGATCCGCCCGGTGGAATTTCATAACCCGATGAAAGGCCATATCGCCGAGCCGGCGCGCCAGGTCTGGCTGCGCGCCAACGGCGCCGTCCCCGACGATCTGCGCATTCATCAGTATCTGCTGGGCTATGCCTCGGACTTTAACTTCCTGCCGGTGGCGCTGCAGCCGCACGGCGTTGGTTTCCTTGAGCCCGGCATGCAGGTCGCCACCATCGACCACTCAATGTGGTTCCATCGGCCGTTTAATATCAATGAGTGGCTGCTGTACAGCGTTGAAAGCACCTCGGCCTCCAGCGCCCGCGGCTTCGTTCGCGGCGAGTTTTACACGCAGGATGGCACGCTGGTTGCCTCAACGGTCCAGGAAGGGGTGATGCGCAACCGCAACGCATAAAAAAGCCTCCCTGACGGGAGGCTTTTTGCTACATGGAGAAGGGTTTTCTGTCAGGCGTTGTAGGCGTTTTCGCCATGGCTGTTGACGTCCAGCCCTTCGCGCTCCTGCTCTTCCGGTACGCGTAGCCCTACGGTCATATCCGCCACTTTGTAGCCGATGAAAGCGACGACGCCGGACCAGACCACGGTAATGCCGATACTTTCCAGCTGCACCAGCAGCTGATGGCCCATGGTGACGCCTTCCGCATAACCGACGCCGCCCAGAGAAGTCGCCGCGAAGATACCGGTCAGGATACAGCCGACGATGCCGCAGACGCCGTGGACGCCGAAGACGTCGCAAGGGTCATCCACACGCAGCCAGCGTTTCAGCGCAGTCACGCCCCAGATGCCCGCCAGGCCAGAGGCGATACCGACGATCAGCGCGCCGCCGACACCGATATAACCACACGCCGGCGTAACGCCAACCAGACCGGCAATTGCCCCGGAGCAGGCGCCCAGCAGTGAAGGTTTGCCGCGCAGAGCCCATTCGCCAAAGGTCCACGCCAGGATAGCCGCGGCGGTCGCCACGACGGTGTTAACGAACGCCAGGGCCGCGATTTCATTCGCTGCGCTGGCAGAGCCGGCGTTGAAGCCGAACCAGCCCACATAGAGGATAGCGGTGCCGGTGAACACCATCGGCAGGTTATGCGGTTTGAACGCTTCTTTGCCGAAGCCCACGCGTTTGCCCATCATATAGGCGCCCACCAGCCCGGCGACCGCGGCGTTGATGTGCACAACGGTGCCGCCGGCGAAATCCAGCGCGCCATGGGTCGCCAGCAGACCGCCGCCCCAGACCATATGCGCAATCGGCACGTAGGAGAGCGTCATCCACACTACCACGAAAATCAGCACCGCGGAGAAACGGATACGTTCAGCCAGCGCGCCGACGATCAGCCCGACGGTGATGCAGGCGAACGAGCCCTGGAAGGCGACGTGGATATACTGATAGAAGGTGCCCATCAGCGCTTTCAGTTCAATATTTTTCAGCATTACCCAGTCAAAGCTGCCGAAGAAGCTGCCGCCGGTGCCGAAGGCCAGGGTATAGCCATAAATGACCCACAGTACGCAGACGAGGCCAAAGGTGACAATCACCTGCGTCAGCATGGAAAGAACGTTCTTACCGCGGATCAGCCCGCCGTAAAACAGCGCAATCCCCGGGATAGTCATAAACAGAACCAGCGCGGTGCAAATCATCATAAACGCATTATCGGCTTTGTCCGCCACCGCAGGCGCGGCCATCGCCAGCCCCGGAAGAAGGGCTAACGCCCCCAGACCCGATTTCATTGTTGCCATTTTCATTGTTTCGTTCCCCATCACTGTGTGGTCTGGAAATTACAGTGCCGCTTCGTCAGCTTCGCCGGTACGGATGCGAATGACGCGCTGCAATTCAGCGACAAAAATTTTGCCGTCGCCAATTTTTCCGGTGTAAGCCGCTTTGCTGATGACATCGATAACTTCATCCAGCTGATCGTCGGCGATCGCCACATCAATCTTCACTTTTGGCAGAAAGTTGACGCTATACTCGGCGCCGCGGTAGAGCTCCGCATGACCTTTCTGACGGCCAAATCCTTTGACTTCAGTGACCGTCAGGCCCTGAATGCCGATGGAAGACAAGGCTTCACGCACGTCTTCCAGTTTGAATGGTTTGATTACCACGGTAACCAGCTTCATAAGTCCCCTCCAGTCAGTATTCGGTAATGGCCGCAGCTAACACGATGGATATAAAGCAAGGGCTATGCCAGAAATGAAAAAAGGCCGCTGAGCGGCCCTTTGATGGCAAAAAACAGGCGAGAGGTCAGGCATTAGCCTGCGTAAAGGCGTTTAACGGGCAAAAATGCACCATGGCGGTGCATTTGATGTAACGTTTTTGCACCACGACAGGCCGACCCGCCTTCGCTGCCTGCTGGTGGTGCATCAGGCGCTGAGCGACTCTTCTCTGGCGCTGGCCGCCAGCTCTTCACCAGCCAGCTGTAGCTGATACATCTGCCAGTAGCGGCCTTTCGCCGCCAGCAGTTGCTGATGGTTGCCCCGCTCGACGGCCTGACCGCGATGCAGGACCAGAATGGTATCCGCCTCAACGATGGTCGACAGACGATGGGCGATAACCACCAGGGTGGTATGCTGGCGAACCTTCGCCAGCGCCTGCTGGATCGCCTGCTCGGTGCCGGAGTCGATGTTCGCCGTCGCCTCATCCAGAATCAGAACCTGCGGGGTCTCCACCAGCACGCGCGCCAGCGCCAGCAGCTGCTTCTGTCCGACGGAAAGATTATTGCCCTGCTCGCCTAGCTGGGTGTACAGGCCGTCGCTCATGCTGCGCGCCACCGCCGCCAGCTGCACCGCCTCCAGCGCTTCCCAGACCTGTGTTTCGCTGATGTCCCGGCCCAGCGCGACGTTGGCGTAGAAGGTATCCGCCAGCACCACCGGATCCTGTTGCACCATCGCGATGCCCCGACGCAACGCGCTGTGGCTGAGAGAAGAGAGCGGCCGGCCATCGATGCGGATCTCCCCGTGGGTTAACGGGTAATAGCCCATCATCAGACTGGCGAGGGTACTCTTCCCACTGCCGGTATGCCCGACCAGCGCCACAAAACTGCGGGAAGGTATATCCAGCGTGATATCCTGGAGGACCAGACGATCCCCGCGGTAGGCAAAGGAGAGATGGTCGATTTCCACCCGACCGCTGCTCAGCGGCGCGTCATCGGCGCCCCACGCCTGGCGCGGACGGTCCATCAGTTCGAAAACGCGTTCGCCGGCGACCACCGCCTGCTGCAGCATCGACTGCTGGGTGGTCAGCTCAATGAGCGGCTCGTTGAGGCGTCCGAGATAGCTGATAAACGCGTACAGCACCCCGACCTCAATCGTGCCCGCCGCGCTAAAGCCGAACAGCATCAGCAGCCCGCACAGCACCAGCGAGGAAAAGAGGCTCAGCAGCGGACGCAGCAGAAAACCGTCCAGGCGCAGCGTCTGCATCCGCGCCAGGTAGTGGGCGTAGCTGGCCTCGCGCATCCGTTCGCCAAAGCGCGCCTGCTGGCGGAACTGCTGGATGACCCCCATGCCGTTGATCACTTCATTAAAACCATCGTTGATGTCGGCAAGCCAGGCGCGCACCCGGCGCACGATCGGCGTGCTATAGCGCTGATAAATGATCATCACGATCAGCACCGCCGGGAAAATCGCGATCGCCACCAGCGCCATCCGCCAGTCGAGGCTAAACATCGCCACCAGCATCGCGCCGATCAGCGCCGCGCTGCGGAGCACCGTCGCCACTACCGTCACATACAGGTCACGAATGACTTCGGTATCGTTGGTCACGCGTGAGATCAGCTGCCCGACCGGCTGAGTATCAAACTCGCTGAGCGGCTGATGCAGGGCGGCATCCATCACATCGCTGCGTAACTGCTGGACCACGCCGACCGCGGCGCGGTTAAACAGCAGCGACTGGTTATAATGCAGTAGCGCCGCCAGCAGCTGCAGACCGATATAGGCTGCCGCCAGGCCTGCCACCAGCTTCAGCGGCAGAGTCTGTTTCGCCACCATATTGTCGATGAAATAGCTGATAAGCAGCGGGCCGCTCACCTCCGCCGCCGCCGCGATCCACATCATCGCCACCGCGATGGCCAGCGGCTTACGCCACGGTGAACCATAGGCCAGCAGGCGTTTAAGCGTCGGCCAGAGTTCGGTAAAGCTACGCATCCAGGGCCTCCTCTTGCTCCTGGGGAACCTCGTCGAGCGCGGCTTCCAGCTGCTGATACCGATACATGTCGCGGTACCAGCCGGGCTGCACCGCCAGCGCCTCATGGCGGCCGCGCTGGGCGACATGCCCATGCTGCAGCACCAGGATTTCGCTGGCCTCAGTCAGCGCCGACAGGCGGTGGGCGCTGATGATCACCGTCCGCCCCTCTCCCCACTGGCGCAGGTTATGCAGGATCTGGTGTTCGGTGCGGCCATCCACCGCGGATAAAGCATCATCAAGGATCAGAATTTCGGCCTCCAGCAGCAGGGCGCGGGCAATCGAGATGCGCTGTTTCTGGCCGCCGGAGAGCATCACGCCGCGCTCGCCTACTTCGGTATCGTACACCTGGGGCAGACGCAGAATGTCGTCATGCACGCTGGCCAGCCGCGCCACCCGCTCAATCTGTTCCGGCGTCGCGTCCGGTTTTCCCAGCGCGATATTATTGGCGACGGTATCGGAGAATAAAAACGGCGTCTGATTGACCACCGCCAGCCGTTCGCGCCAGCTGTCGAGCTGCAGACGCGGTAGCGGCAGATCGTGAAAGCGGATCTCGCCGCTGGTGACGTCAAAATGGCGCTGCAGCAGGGCCAGAATGGTGCTTTTGCCAGCGCCCGTCGGCCCGCAGATGCCCAGCATTTGCCCCGGCTGCAGGGTAAAATTAACCTGTTCCAGCGAAGGCTTGCTCGCCTGCGGATAGATGAAATCGCGGATAGCGACCTGCAGGACGCCGCGGCCAGCCGGTACCGTCTCGGTCCCGTCGTCCACCGCCGGCGCCTCTTCGAGCATGGTGCGAATACGACCATAGGCCGCGCTACCGCGCTCCACGATGTTAAACATCCACGCCAGCGCCAGCATCGGCCAGATCATCAGACCAAGGTACATCACAAAGCTGGTGAGCTGACCCAGCGTCAGGCTACCGTGGATCACCATCCAGCTGCCGCCGCCGATGGCCAGCAGATTCGCCGCCCCGATGGCGATATAGATAGTAGGGTCGAAGCGAGCGTCAATGCGCGCCACGCGCATATTTTTCGCTCCGGTATCGGCCGCATCGGCGGCAAACTGCGCCGACTGGCGATCCTCCAGCCCGAACGCCTTAATCATGCGGATGCTGGTCAGGCTCTCCTGCGTGCGATCGTTGAGGCTGGAAAAGGCCGCCTGGGCAACGCGAAAACGTTCGTGAAGGGCATCACCGTTGCGTTTGATCGCCAGGGCCATCAGCGGCATCGGCAGCAGCGCCAGCAGGGTGAGCTGCCAGCTAATCTGCGTCGACATCACAATCAACACCGCACAGCCCATCACCAGGGAATCCACCAGGGTTAACACCCCTTCACCGGCGGCAAACACCACCCGGTCCACGTCGTTGGTGGCGCGGGCGATCAGATCCCCGGTGCGATGGCGCAAATAGAACGCCGGATGCTGGCGGCTCAGCTGCCGGTAAAAGTCTTCCCGCAGTTCAACCGCCAGCTGGTAAGAGGCGCCGAACAGCAGCACGCGCCAGACATAGCGCAGCAGGTAAACCATCACCGCGATCAGCACCAGCGCGCCGATCCACATCCACACCTTCTCCGCGGTGTAATGTTGTTGCGTCACGCCGTCGACCACAATGCCCACCACCTTCGGCGGAACAAGCTGCAGGACGGCAATAATGGCCAGCAGGGCAATGGCGCCAAGATAGCGGCGCCACTCCCGGCGGAAATACCAGCTGAGTTGTGCAAATAATCGCAAGCAGTAAGATCCTGATTTTGTTATGGGTTACGGCGCAATACCGTTATTCGACAGGCAAGGCGGTGGTGTATTTTATCTGTTCCATGGCAAAACTCGAAGTGACATCCGACAGCCCCGGCACGCTGTTCACCAAACGTTTATAAAAGTCGTCATAGCGCTTCATATCGGCCACCTGCACCCGCAGCAGATAATCATACTCCCCCGCCATCCGCCAGAAGCCGAGCACTTCAGCCATCTGCGTCACTTCGCTCACAAAATGGCAATACCAGTCGCTGCTGTGATGTTGGGTCTTGATCAGGACAAACGCCGTCAGCCCCAGCCCCACCTTTTCCGCATCGAGTAAGGCGACGCGCCCGCGGAGAATACCCTCATCCTCGAGTCGTTTCAGGCGTTTCCAGCAAGGGGTCGTGGTCAGATTAACGGCATCAGCCAGCGCCTGCAAAGAGAGGGTGCAATCTTCCTGCAGCAGCGCCAGCAGCTTACGGTCAATTTTATCTAACATAAGGCCACCAGAGAGAATAATTTACTCCCGCAATTGTAATTGAAAGGCTAAATAGCAACAATTTTTCCCGCACAATCCGCTAAGCTGGGCACAAAATGACAAACAGGAATCCGAGATGAATAGCGCCTGGGTAAAACACGCCATTAGTGAAATTAACGCCGACTATCAGCGTTCCGCCGATACACACCTGATTCGCCTGACGCTGCCTGGTTTTCCCGGGATCCCGATTTATCTGAAGGATGAAAGTACGCATCCGACCGGTAGCCTCAAACACCGTCTGGCGCGGTCGCTGTTTCTCTATGGCCTGTGCAACGGCTGGATCAAAGAAGGCACCACGATTATCGAATCGTCTTCGGGTTCGACCGCGGTTTCTGAAGCCTATTTCGCCCGCCTGCTGGGGCTGCCGTTTATCGCCGTGATGCCCTCCTGCACCGCCAGACGCAAAATCGAACAGATCGAGTTCTACGGCGGACGCTGCCATTTTGTGCAGAACGCCTGCGAAATTTACGCGGCTTCCGAAACGCTGGCGCGCGAGCTGAACGGTCACTATATGGATCAGTTTACCTTCGCCGAGCGGGCCACCGACTGGCGCGGCAATAACAATATCGCCGACAGTATTTTCCGCCAGATGAGCCATGAGCCGCACCCGCAGCCATCGTGGATCGTGATGAGCGCCGGCACCGGCGGCACCTCAGCGACCATTGGCCGCTATATTCGCAGCCAGGGCTACGAGACGCAGCTGATGGTTGTCGACCCGCAAAATTCGGTGTTCCTCGATTACTGGCAGACTCGCGACGCCAGCCTGCGCAGCCCGGTCGGCAGCAAAATTGAAGGCATCGGCCGCCCGCGGGTCGAGCCATCATTTATTCCCGACGTTGTCGATGAGATGCTGCGCGTGCCGGATGCGGCGAGCGTGGCCACTGCTTTGTGGCTGGAAACGCAGCTTGGACGAAAAGTCGGCGCCTCAACCGGGACCAATATGTGGGGGGTGCTGCAGCTGGCCGCGCGGATGCGCGAGGAAGGACGCACAGGTTCCCTCGTGACCCTGCTGTGCGACAGCGGCGAGCGTTATCTGGAAAGCTATTACAACCCACAGTGGGTGGCGGCCAACATCGGCGATATCGCCCCCTGGCAGGCGGAGCTCGCCCGGCTGGTCGGCAGAACATAAAAAAAGCCAGATAGAATGCTATCTGGCTTGCTGGAAGGGTCTCTCTATTCGGGGGAATAAGGAAGATCAGGATTATCCAGCCAATGCGTTAAAAAATGGGAGACCGCCTGATGCCGGCAGTCGCCGATAACCGGGAGATGCGGCAGCTCGGCTTTCAGCTGCGGCATCGCGTTGCCCATGATGAACCCCCGCCCGACGCTGCGAAGCATCTCGCGATCGTTCATCGCATCGCCGAAGGCCATGCACTCCTGTAGGGTGAGGCCCAGGTGCTGGCTCAGCCTCGCCAGCGCCGCGCCTTTATTGCAGCCAACCGGCAGCACTTCCAGACAGTCCATCGCCGAGAAGCAGAGAAACGCGCGCTGGCCCAGCGCCTCATTCAGTTGGATCCGCAGGCGGCGCAGATCGTCATGATCGCCGCAGAAGCAGATCTTGGTGACATGATGCGCCGACATACGTTTCGGATCGCACAGTTGATAGCGAAACCCGCTAAAGACATGCGCCTTCAGCAGCTCTGGCCTTGCCTGGCCGGTGAACCAACCGCCGTCATTAAACACGTGCATGCTGGCCCGGGTATCCCATCGACTATGCAGCACTTCTTCCGCTACCTCGGGATTGAGATCCTGACGGTACAGCTCCTCCCCTTCCAGCGAGTGGATGCGCGTCCCGTTGCCCGTGATCAGAAAGGCGTCCAGGGAAAACTCACCCATCACATGGTGCATCTCCAGCGCATGGCGGCCGGTGGCGAACGTCAGGGTGATATCGCGTTCCCGCAGCCGTTTAAGCGCGGTGAGCGTCTTTTCTCCGAGACGATGGTCCGGCATCAGCAAGGTGCCGTCCATATCAAATGCTGCCAGTTTTGCCATGGTGTTTTCCCCAATGTGTGATGGGCTTCGCTTGTGCTGCAGTATCACCTGGGATATACGGAAGTAATAGTGAATAGATAATATAAATTGTTCCGGGTTTATTACGGCCCGGTGGACGACAGCGCTTATGCGACTCTTACACCGTTTAAATCAGTACCAGCGGCTGTGGCAACCCTCAGCCGGGGCGCCGCAGCAGGTCACCGTCGGCGAACTGGCGGAACGCTGTTTTTGCAGCGAACGCCATGTCCGTACCCTGCTGCGTCAGGCGCAAGAGGCCGGATGGTTAAGCTGGCAGGCCCGCTCCGGGCGCGGCAAGCGCGGACTGCTCTCTTTTTACAAAACGCCGGAACGTTTGCGCAATGAGATGATGGAGCTGGCGCTGCATAAAGGTCAGCAGCAAAACGCGCTGGAGCTGGCGCAGCTGGCCCCGGTGGAGCTGAAAGCCCTGCTCCACCCCTTTCTGGGCGGTCAGTGGCAAAACAATACCCCGACGCTGCGTATTCCATACTATCGCCCGCTGGAGCCGCTACGCCCCGGCTTTCTGCCCGGACGCGCCGAGCAGCATCTGGCCGGGCAGATCTATGCCGGGCTGACGCGCTTCGACGAAGGCGACACTATGCCGATCGGCGATCTGGCGCACCACTGGCAGGTCTCCCCTGACGGCCTGCGCTGGCAGTTTTATATCCGCTCCACGCTGTGCTGGCACAACGGCGATGCGGTGGAAACCGCACAGCTGCGGCAGCGCTTACTGCTGCTGCTGGATCTGCCCGCCTTGCGGACCCTCTTCGCCAGCATCAGCCGCATCGATGTCACTCACGCCCAGTGCCTCACCATCACGCTGCATCGTCCTGACTACTGGCTGCCGTTCCGCCTCGCCAGCTATTGCAGCGTGCTGGCCCATCCTGACGATCCGGCCATCGGCTGCGGACCGTTCCGCCTGAAGCGGTTTAGTCCGGAACTCGTCCGCCTGGAGAACCATCCCCGCTACCATCTGCGGCATCCGCTGATCCAGGCGGTGGAGTACTGGATCACCCCCCAGCTCTTCGATCGCGATCTCGGGACCAGCTGCCGCCACCCGGTGCAGATCACGATTGGCGATCGCGAAGAGCTCCATAACCTGCGTCAGGTCAGCAACAGCATCAGTCTTGGCTTCTGCTATCTGACCCTGCGTCACAGCCCTCGGCTTAGCAAAGCGCAGGCCCAGCGGCTGGTATCGATAATTCACCGCTCGTCGTTGCTGGAAACGCTGCCGCTCGACGAGGATCTGATTACGCCAAGCCATGAGGTGTTGCCGGGATGGTCCATCCCGCAGGGGCCGGAAAACAGCGCGGTGCCGCTGCCGGCCAGGCTCACGCTGCTCTACCATCTGCCGGTCGAACTCCACGCCATGGCCGAACAGCTGAGACAGCGGCTGGCTGTGCTGGGCTGCGAGCTGACGCTTCTGTTTCATGACGCCAAAAACTGGGAGGGCTGCCAGCATCTGGGGCAGGCCGACCTGATGATGGGCGACCGCCTGATCGGCGAAGCGCCAGAGTATGCCCTGGAGCAGTGGCTGCGCTGCGATATGCTGTGGCCCAATTTGCTGACCGGGGCGCAATATGCCCATCTGCAGGCGACATTAGACGCGGTACAGGCGCAGCCGGAAGCCCGCAGCCGCAACGATGCGCTGCGCAACGTATTTAACAACCTGATGGAAGACGCCATCATGACGCCGCTGTTTAAATACAACTATCGGATCAGCGCCCCGCCAGGTGTCAATGGCTTGCGCCTCAACGCCCGCGGCTGGTTCGACTTCGCCAGCGCCTGGCTGCCGGCGTCGACGTGAGAGAGCTGGTGGTGGCGGGCGTCTGGCGCTACCATATCGCCTTTACTCATTAAGTCAGGAATTGCCATGAAACGCGCCGTAGTTGTCTTCAGCGGAGGACAAGATTCAACCACCTGTCTGGTGCAGGCTCTGCAACAGTATGATGAAGTGCATTGCGTCACTTTTGATTATGGCCAACGCCACCGCGCGGAAATCGACGTTGCGCGCGAACTCGCCCTGAAACTTGGCGCCGTCGCGCATAAAGTGCTGGACGTTACCCTGCTCAATGAACTGGCGGTCAGCAGCCTGACCCGCGATAACATTCCGGTACCGGACTATCAGCCTGATGCCGAGGGCATCCCCAATACTTTTGTCCCGGGGCGCAATATTCTGTTTTTAACCCTGACGGCAATCTACGCCTATCAGGTAAAAGCCGAGGCTATCATCACCGGCGTGTGCGAGACCGATTTCTCCGGCTACCCGGACTGCCGCGATGAGTTTGTCAAAGCGCTGCACCACGCCGTCAGCCTTGGGATGGCGAAAGACATTCGCTTTGAAACCCCGCTGATGTGGCTGAACAAAGCCGAGACCTGGGCGCTGGCCGACTACTGGGGTCAGCTGGATCTGGTGCGCCGGGAAACCCTCACCTGCTACAACGGCATTAAGGGCGATGGCTGCGGCCAGTGCGCCGCCTGCAACCTGCGCGCTAACGGGCTCAACCAGTATCTGGCCGATAAGGTCGGGGTAATGGCGGTGATGAAGCAAAAAACCGGCTTGACACAGGCATAGCCTCCGAAGAGGTATCTGCCCGAAGCTTCAGTTCAAATTCCCCGGTGGCGCTACGCATACCGGGGCAAGGGGTTCATCACCTTCAGGAGGTCGAGGCGCGCCACCGCCCGGCACGCACGCGAAGGTTGTCAGCGCAAGTTCATCTGGTCGAGTTTCTCACGCAGTTCCCCTTCCAGCGGCAGCGCCTTCTGGGTTTTCAAATCAATACAGACGAAGGTGATCAGCGCATCGGCCACCACCTCGCCATTGGGGTTGAGGGTGACCACCTGGCTGAGCGTGCCGCTTTTGCCGTTGAGTTGCTCCAGTTTGCTGCTCACCGTCAGCACATCGCCCAGGACCGCCGGACGGCGGTAGTTGATATTAATATTCACCACCACGAAGGCGATGTTTTTCTCGGTCATCCACTGAAACGCCGGGCTATTTTCCAGACCATCCCAGCGGGCTTCCTCAAGGAACTCCAGGTAGCGTGCGTTATTCACATGCTGGTAGACGTCCAGATGATAGCCGCGAACTTTAATTTGTGTCTGCATAGCATCAATGCCTTTCTGTTATTGTTGTTTATGAGGTAAGAGGTCACACCACTTAATGCAACCTCTTTATCCTGGCAAAAAATCACCGCTGTGCAAGCGCTGGCATAAAATTTACAGCGTCAGATGGGCTAAATTCCGCTCCACCAGCGCACTGCCCATCCCCGGGACCTGCTTCAGGTCATCAAGGGTTTTGAATGGCCCATACTCCTCACGGTAGCTGACAATCGCCTGGGCTTTTTTCAACCCCACGCCATTCAAAGCCTGCGCCAGCTGCTCGGCGCTGGCGTGGTTAATGCTGACTTTGGTCGCCCCGTTGTCGGCCTCGCCGGGTTCCGCTTTCGCTTTCGCTTTCGCCGAAGAGGACCCCGGGACATGCTCTTTGGTTACCACCGCTTTGCCGCTGGCGGGGGCGGCCAGCGCGCCCTGTGCGCCCTGTGCGCCTACCGCGAAAACCAGAACGCCCGCGGCCATCAGTGCTTTTATTCCATATTTCATGCTGATATCTCCTTGTGTGTAGACAGCAAGGCTACGATAGCGTCAGTGCGGATGGCCGACAAAAGGCAAATCACAGAAATGGAAAGGGCCGCGAAAGCGGCCCCTGAGGATTACATGGTGTTGCGTATTTTTGCGAAACGACGCGAAATTACTGCTGCTGGTCGATGCTGTCGCCCAGCTTAATTTTCGCCGCCTTGCGCAGGTTGCTCATCAGCGCTTCGAAAGCGATTTGGGCATTGTTCTGGGTAATCCCCTGAACCATAGCCTTCTTCTGCTCTTCCGGCATGCTGCCTGCTTTCACTTCATCCAGCGCCACCAGCACCACATCGCCTTGCATGTTGCTGCCAACGCCATAGACCGGTTTGCCCTGCTGCGGCAGCGGCAGAGTGAATGCCAGCTGGCTCAGCGGATCCTGGCCGGTACGGGAAAGCGTCTGCGGCGCGCCAAAGCTCAGGCCAGCCGCCTTCATCGCCTCATCGCCTTTGCCGTCTTTCAGCGCCGCCAGCAGCTTATCGGCATCCAGCTTCGCCTGCTGTTCCGCTTTATTGTGCTTAACGATATCGCTGACCTGCGCCTTCACTTCGGCCAGCGGTTTCACCGCCTCGGCTTTGTGCTCGCTGATACGCAGAACAAAAGCGCGATCGCCATCAACGGTAATGATGTCAGAGTTGCTGCCCGGCGCGCCGTTCACACCGACCAGACCGCCGTTGAAGATAGCGTCAGCGACCGGTTTAAAGTTCAGCTCTTCCGGCAGGTTATCGCGGCCAAACCAGCCGGTTTCCACCACCTGCACTCCGGCGACCTGCGCCGCGCCCGCCAGCGATTCATTATCGTTGCTGGCCGCATCGCTCACCTTCTGCTGCAGCGCATAGTAAGCATCTAGCGCTTTCTCCTGCTTCACTTTCGCCGCAATGTCATTGCGCACGTCAGCCAGCGGTTTGACCTGCGCCGGCTGGACGTCGTCCAGACGGGCCACCAGGAAGCCAACCGAGGATTTGATCACCCCGGAGAGCTGGCCTTTCTCTTTCAGGCCGGCCTCTTTCAGCTCAGGCACGGTAGAGGCATCTTCCATCCACCCCATATCGCCGCCGTTGCGGGCAGAGATAATATCGGTCGATTTTTCTTTTGCCAGCGTGGCGAAATCAGCGCCTTTTTGCAGCTCGGCCAGCACCGCTTTCGCGTCGGCTTCAGTTTTAGTCTGAATCACGCTGTAGCGATTACGCTGCGGCTGAGTGAACTGATCTTTATGCTGGTCATACCATGACTGGATTTCTTCGTCAGAGGCGTTTTCCTGCATGCTGGCGGCATCCATCTTGATGTAGCTCACGCGGAACTGCTCCGGCGCCATAAAACGGGCCTGATTCTGCTGCCAGAAAGCGTTGATTTCCTCATCGCTGGCGGTCTGTTTTGCCGCCAGGGCGTTGACGTTGATGGTCGCTTCGCGGACGACACGCTGCTGAGACACCAGCGCCGCCAGCTGATCGGACTCACCCGGCAGCATGAAGTCGGTACCCGCAATGGCGTTAATCAGCTGCTGCGTGGTCAGCTGGTTACGCAGCGCCTGGGCGTACTGATCGGTGGTCATTCCCATCTGGGCGACAATACCGCTGAAACGCTGGTTGTCGAACTTACCGTTCGTCTGGAACGCCTGGGTCTGGAAGATCGCCTGCTTCACCTGCTCATCGCTGATGCTGAGGCCCAGCTCGCGGGCATACTGATCCAGAAGCGACTCATCGATCAGGCGGTTCAGCACCTGCTGGCGCATGGTTTTCATGTAGTTTTCGTT
The DNA here is from genome assembly GCF_030128585.1 of Klebsiella sp. K5-204. NCBI lineage: Bacteria > Pseudomonadati > Pseudomonadota > Gammaproteobacteria > Enterobacterales > Enterobacteriaceae > Klebsiella > Klebsiella sp. K5-204. The sequence continues at coordinate 212,375 of NZ_JAKUZS010000005.1, read as the reverse complement.
CGCCGCCAGCTCGGAGAACTGGTCGCCAAGCTGCTGCTGCATACGGTTACGTTCGCTGGCGACGGCGTTTTCAAACTGCCCACGGCCAATCTCCTGGCCATTCACTTTTGCGGCATAGTTTTTGCCACCGCCAATCAGGTAACCACTCACCCCGGTCAAAATGAACGAGACGATAATGATACCGAAAATAATCTTGAGCACGACGCTGTTGGCGGCCGTGCGTAGGTTGTCCATCATGGTGTAACAACGCTCCGCTGTAGATGACTTTAGCTCGCGCAGCATAGCACGTGATGGCCGCCGCGCGTGAGGACGTATTTTGACAAGAAAACAGGGTGATTGTCAGCCCACAAGTGGCGATAAACACACATAAAGTGGTCTGAAAAGGCAATAAAAAAGGCACATCTCACGATGCGCCCTTGTACTTCGTCACATTCCCTGACGGGAAAGCCGATCAGTTCACCGCGTCTTTCAGCGCTTTACCAGCACGGAAGCCCGGCACTTTTGCGGCAGCGATAGTAATTTCTTTACCTGTTTGTGGGTTGCGACCAGTACGGGCGGCACGTTCTTTAACAGCAAAGGTACCGAAACCTACTAGCGCAACGTCATCCCCAGCCTGCAGAGATTCAGTAACAGAAGCGATTAAAGCATCTAACGCACGTCCAGCTGCAGCTTTAGAAATGTCCGCACCCGCAGCAATTTTGTCAATCAGTTGAGATTTATTCACTGTTCTCTTCCTCTCTTTATAATTTATATCGCACCAGAGTCCTTCATAGTGCGACCGCGCAGCAGTTATATCAGGACTGTCATGCCCTTACAACAGCAGTTGTCGATGACCCCCCTGCCAGCGATCTAAGTTAGCTACACAAAAAAAGGCTGGCAAGTCCGAAATGACTTACCAGCCCTATTTTTATTAGCGCAATTTGCGCAGAATCACTATTTCGCGGTCACAACCTGCATGCCGAACGGTTCGTTCTGCAGCGCAAGTGTCAGAACTTCCTCGATTCGTTTCACCGGATGGATATCCAAATCGGCGATAACGTTATCCGGAATTTCTTCAAGGTCGCGTTTGTTCTCATCAGGAATCAGAACAGTCTTAATACCGCCGCGATGCGCCGCCAGCAGTTTTTCCTTCAGACCGCCGATCGGCAGCACCTGACCACGCAGCGTAATCTCCCCGGTCATCGCCACATCGGCGCGTACCGGGTTGCCGGTCAGGCAGGAGACCAGCGCCGTACACATGGCGATACCCGCGCTCGGACCATCCTTCGGCGTCGCCCCTTCCGGTACGTGGACGTGAATATCACGCTTCTCGTAGAAGTCGGCGTTAATGCCCAGCTTGTCCGCACGCGAACGTACCACGGTCAGCGCAGCCTGAATCGACTCCTGCATCACCTCGCCAAGCGAGCCGGTGTAGGTCAGTTTGCCTTTACCCGGTACGCAGGCGGTTTCGATGGTCAGCAGATCGCCGCCCACTTCCGTCCACGCCAGACCGGTCACCTGACCGACGCGGTTCTCACTATCGGCGCGGCCATAGTCGAAGCGCTGCACGCCGAGATAATCATGCAGATTCTCACCGTTAATTTCGATGTGTTTCAGCGTTTTATCCAGCAACAGCTGCTTAACGGCCTTACGGCACAGCTTGGAGATTTCACGCTCCAGGCTACGAACGCCCGCTTCACGGGTGTAGTAACGAATAATGCCGATAATGGCGCTATCGTCGACGGTCAGTTCGCCTTTCTTCAGCGCGTTGCGTTCGATCTGCTTCGGCAGCAGGTGACGCTTGGCGATGTTCAGTTTTTCATCTTCGGTGTAACCCGAGAGGCGAATTACTTCCATACGGTCCAGCAGCGGCGCCGGAATGTTCATGGAGTTGGACGTCGCCACGAACATCACGTCGCTGAGATCGTAATCCACTTCCAGATAGTGGTCGTTAAAGGCCACGTTCTGTTCCGGATCCAGCACCTCAAGCAACGCGGAAGCCGGGTCGCCGCGCATGTCGGAAGACATTTTGTCGATCTCATCCAGCAGGAACAGCGGGTTTTTCACCCCCACTTTCGCCATTTTCTGGATCAGTTTGCCCGGCATCGAGCCAATATAGGTCCGACGATGCCCGCGAATTTCCGCTTCATCGCGCACGCCGCCCAGCGCCATGCGGACGTATTTCCGGCCGGTCGCTTTGGCGATAGATTGACCCAATGAGGTTTTACCTACCCCCGGCGGTCCCACCAGGCAGAGGATCGGCCCCTTGATTTTGTTGACCCGGCTCTGCACCGCGAGATACTCAAGGATGCGGTCCTTCACGCGCTCCAGACCATAGTGATCGGTATCGAGGATCTCCTGGGCCTGACGCAGGTCTTTTTTGACCTTACTGCGCGCATTCCACGGCACCTGCACCATCCAGTCGATGTAGCCACGCACGACGGTCGCTTCCGCAGACATCGGCGACATCATCTTCAGCTTCTGCAGTTCCGCTTCGGTTTTCTCTTTCGCCTCTTTCGGCATTTTCGCCGCGTCGATCTTGCGCTTCAGCGCTTCGTTTTCGTCCGGGGCGTCGTCCATCTCGCCGAGTTCTTTCTGAATCGCTTTCATTTGCTCGTTCAGATAGTACTCGCGCTGGGATTTCTCCATCTGCTTTTTGACGCGGTTGCGAATGCGCTTCTCAACCTGCAGCAGATCGATTTCCGATTCCATCATCGCCATCAGATATTCCAGACGTTCGTTGACGTCGGACATCTCCAGCACGGACTGCTTGTCCGCCAGCTTCAGCGGCATATGCGCCGCGATGGTATCCGCCAGGCGCGCCGGATCGTCGATGCTGTTCAGCGACGTCAGCACTTCCGGTGGGATCTTTTTATTCAGCTTGATATAGCCTTCAAACTGGCTGATAGCGGTACGAACCAGCACTTCCTGCTCACGTTCGTCAATCGCCGGCGAGTCGAGATACTCCGCTTTCGCCGAGAAATGTTCGCCATTATCAGACAGCGCAGAAATGCGTGCACGCTGTAGCCCTTCGACCAGCACCTTCACGGTGCCGTCCGGCAGCTTCAGCATCTGCAAAATAGACGCCACGGTTCCAACGGTGAAAAGATCGTTTACACCCGGCTCATCCGTCGACGCTTCTTTCTGCGCAACCAGCATGATTTTTTTATCATGGTCCATGGCCGCTTCGAGGCAACGGATAGATTTTTCCCGCCCTACGAACAGGGGTATGACCATGTGCGGATAAACCACCACATCGCGCAACGGCAATACGGGGATTTCAATGCGTTCAGAACGCTCAGGATTCATAGAGCTCTCTCTTAGTTTAAAGTCCGCCAGGTAGCCGACGACGCCACACTCCACTGCATCGTCGTTAATATGTAATCCAGTATATGGGGATGTATTCCACACATTCAACGGCGGGAATGCAGGAAAAATAAAAGGGGAGATAAAATCCCCCCTTTTTGTTAACTGCTTGAGTGAAATGGCTAATTATTCGCCAGATGCCTGCTGAGCTTCCGGTTTGCCGTAGATCAGCAGCGGTTTGCTCTGCCCGGCGATAACCGACTCATCAATGACCACTTTTTCGACATCTTCCATCGAAGGCAGGTCATACATGGTGTCCAGCAGCGCCGCTTCCACAATGGAACGCAGGCCACGGGCGCCGGTTTTACGCGCCATCGCTTTCTTGGCGATGGCATCCAGCGCTTCGTCGCGGAATTCAAGCTCTGCGCCTTCCAGGCTAAACAGCGCCTGATACTGCTTGGTCAGGGCGTTTTTCGGCTCTTTCAGGATCTGGATCAGCGCTTCTTCGCTCAGCTCGTTCAGGGTTGCCACTACCGGCAGACGGCCAATGAATTCCGGAATCAAACCAAACTTGATCAGATCTTCCGGCTCGACCTGGGCCAGCAGTTCGCCTTCGCTCGCTTTGTCGGACTTCGCTTTAACCGTCGCGCCAAAACCAATGCCGGAGCCGGTTTCCACACGGTGGGAAATCACTTTATCCAGACCGGCAAACGCGCCGCCGCAGATAAACAGGATCTTGGAGGTATCAACCTGCAGGAACTCCTGCTGCGGGTGTTTACGCCCGCCCTGCGGCGGAACGGCGGCGACGGTGCCTTCGATAAGCTTCAGCAGCGCCTGCTGCACGCCTTCGCCGGAGACGTCGCGGGTAATCGACGGGTTGTCGGATTTACGCGAAATTTTGTCGATTTCGTCGATATAGACGATGCCGCGCTGCGCTTTCTGCACGTCGTAGTCGCACTTCTGCAGCAGTTTCTGAATGATATTTTCGACGTCCTCACCCACATAACCGGCTTCGGTCAGGGTGGTGGCGTCCGCCATGGTAAACGGCACATCCAGCAGGCGCGCCAGCGTTTCCGCCAGCAGCGTTTTACCGGAGCCGGTCGGCCCGATCAGCAGAATGTTACTTTTACCCAGCTCTACGCCATTGCTGGTATCGCCATTGCGCAGACGTTTGTAGTGGTTGTATACCGCGACCGCCAACACTTTTTTCGCCTGTTCCTGACCGATGACGTAGTCATCAAGGTGGTGGCGAATCTCGTGCGGCGTCGGCAGCGCGCTGCGCTCGCGGTGCGGCGCAACTTCTTTAATCTCTTCGCGAATGATGTCGTTACATAAATCAACGCATTCGTCGCAGATATACACGGATGGCCCGGCGATCAGCTTACGCACTTCATGCTGGCTTTTGCCGCAAAAAGAGCAATACAACAATTTGCCCGATCCATCTTTGCGTTTATCTGTCATGAGTCCAAACCTCTTTTTAAGTTCTTTGTGCCGCACACGACGACGCAAATGCCATTCTCAGGCGCAAGCCGCCATATAGCGTTGTGCCGCCCTTCATTAGTATATACACAAAATCCTTCGCGCTACATCGAGGCGGTAGCGAAGCTACCGGCCGCCTGCCTGCCCGGCAAGCCTCCGGAAAAATGCCAACCGCTTAGCAGACGTGGCGAGAAGGATGCAGCGTAAAGCGGCACCCTTGCGCCTCGGGCATCAATTACGATGGGTCAAAATAGAGTCGACCAGTCCGTACTCCACGGCTTCCGCAGCAGAGAGGAAGCGGTCACGCTCGGTGTCACGCTCAATCTGCTCAAGAGACTGGCCGGTATGATGCGCCATCAGCTCATTCATGCGTCCTTTCACCTTCAGGATTTCACGGGCGTGGATCTCAATATCCGTCGCCTGCCCCTGATAGCCGCCCAGCGGCTGGTGGATCATCACGCGGGAGTTCGGCAGGCAGAAACGCTTGCCCTTCGCCCCGGCGGTCAACAGGAACGCGCCCATGGACGCGGCCTGGCCCATACAGATGGTGCTGACGTCCGGCTTGATGAACTGCATGGTGTCATAGATCGACATCCCGGCGGTGATCACCCCGCCCGGAGAGTTAATGTACAGGTAAATGTCTTTTTCCGGGTTTTCCGCTTCCAGAAACAGCATCTGCGCCACGATCAGGTTTGCCATGTGGTCTTCGACCTGGCCGGTCAGAAAAATGACGCGTTCCTTAAGCAGACGGGAGTAGATATCAAAAGAACGTTCACCGCGTGAGGTCTGTTCAATGACCATCGGCACCAGGGCCATATGGGGTGCAAAGTTGTCTCGTTCGCCACTGTATGACATTTCCGTCTCCTGGAGTAATTTTAAAATACCTGCTGCACTGATTGTAACCTTACGGACGGATTATCAGCCACAGTTTCTATCCGCTGAACGCGTCACCGCCTCTTCAACACGCGTGCAATTGCGGATGCAGTTGCCTCCCCCGGTAATGGGGATGGCGTTGCCATATTTCAAGCATAACAAGCTTTTGCTGTAACGCTATCATGGTAAATGCGTTTTAGCACCGTGCCTGAGGCTGGCATTATCCTAAAAAAAAACCCGCCGCCTTTCGGCAACGGGTTTTTGCCCGAACCTTAAACCATCGCGACGAAATTACGCCTGCTGGTTCATCAGTTCGTTGAAGGAAGTGGCTTTTTCAGACACTTTGGCTTTCGCCAGCACGGCTTCAACAGCCTGCTCTTCCAGCGCCACGTTGCGCATGTTGTCCATCAGCTCTTTGTTCTTGCTGTAGAACTCAACCACTTCTGACGGATCTTCGTAAGCAGAAGCCATCTCTTCGATCAGGCCTTTCACGCGCTCTTCGTCAGCTTTCAGCTCGTTGGTGCGAATCACTTCGCCCAGCAGCAGGCCAACCACTACGCGGCGTTTAGCCTGCTCTTCGAACAGCTCACGCGGCAGTTCCAGAGCCTGTTTCTCGTTGCCACCGAAACGCTGAGCAGCCTGGCGACGCAGCACGTCGATTTCGCTGTCGATCAGGGCCGCCGGAACGTCGATTTCGTTAGCTTTAACCAGACCTTCGATAGCCTGAGACTTCACGCGGTTACGCACAGCGCCTTTCAGCTCGCGTTCCATGTTTTTACGCACTTCAGCGCGCAGGCCAGCGACGGAACCATCTTCCACGCCGAAACGTTTGATGAATTCTTCGGTCAGCTCCGGCAGTTCACGTTCTTCAACTTTCTTCAGGTTGATAACGAACTTAGCCGCTTTACCTTTCAGGTTTTCAGCGTGGTACTCTTCCGGGAAGGTCACGTCGATGGTGAACTCGTCACCCGCTTTGTGGCCTTTGATACCGTCTTCGAAGCCCGGGATCATACGACCCTGACCCATCGCCAGTACGAAGTCAGACGCTTTGCCGCCTTCGAACTCTTCGCCGTCTACGGAACCGGTGAAGTCGATGGTTACGCGATCTTCAGCGTCAACTGCGCCTTCTTTGTCTTTCCAGGTGGCCTGCTGCTTGCGCAGGGTTTCCAGCATGGTGTCAACGTCAGCGTCGGTCACTTCAACAACCGGTTTTTCTACTTCGATCGCTTCCAGACCCTGCAGTTCAACTTCCGGGTACACTTCGAACTCTACCGCGTAGGTGAAGTCTTCGCCCAGTTTGTATTCGCCCGGAACGTAGTTCGGCGCGCCGGCCGGATTGATTTTTTCTTTGATGATCGCGTCAACGAAATGACGGCTCATCAGGTCGCCCAGCACGTCCTGGCGAACGGATGCGCCATAACGCTGAGCAACAACATTCATCGGCACTTTGCCTTTACGGAAGCCGTCAATGCGAACTTTTTTCGCTACGTTGACCAGCTCGCTTTTGACAGCATTCTCGATGCTGTCAGCGGCGATAGTAATCGTTACACGGCGCCCAAGGCCCTGAGTGGTTTCAACTGAAACTTGCATCTTGTTACCTCAAAAAAATCACAGTGCTCGGTCAACTCTGGAAGCGCGTGTAGGTGGCTTCGCAGAACCGGGATGCCCTCTTCAAATCAGAAACACATTCCCTGTCGTCAGAATCATCCCGAAGACATTCATATATAAGACGCGGCATTATAGCGGCATCACTTTTGTGAGTCGAGAACGGTTGTCGCCTGGTGCTGCGGCATTTTTCACATTTCCCGCTCAATTTTGTCCGCAAAAGCGCTGACTTTGCGCATTTTCCAGGCAAAACAAAACGGCCCGTAGGCCGTTTTTGCTAAATCTGCAAGCAACATACTGGAAAAGCGCCAGCGGTTGCAAATGGGATTTCTAGGCGATGCTCCCCGCGCCGCGGCACGGCGGCGAGGCGAAAACCGTATCCTGTAGCGCTTCCCATTCTTTAATCGTGTAGGTGTGCAACGCCAGGGCGTGCACCGTATTCGACAGCTCCTCGGTTAGCGTGCCGTAGATCATACGGTGGCGATTAAGGAAACGCTCGCCAGTGAAGCGATCGCTCACTAACACCACTTTAAAATGACTTTCAGAGCCCGCAGGGACGTTGTGACGATAACTTTCATCCACGACTTCGAGATACATCGGGTCGAACGCTGCTCTAAGTTTTGCTTCGATCTGTTCACGTATCATCATGAATTTTCTCCTCCGACAACGCTGAGATGCCGCCACTCCTTTTAAATGTTAGCCGCTTTTACCGCTTCCATTAGGAGAAAACAACAAAAAATTAGCATTGTTCTGATATTTTCATTCAAAAGTATCACGTTTACTGGCTCTGGTCGCCAGATCCGCCGGTGAAAGAGCGATTAACCGTAGCGGGGCGCTCAGAAAACCGCCAGGGCGATGGATTTACACGCGTTGCCACTTCCCCTTGCCGTTGGCAATGCTATGATGGCGGTAATTTTCCTTATAACAACACCATGCGTTGAGACCTGAACATGCTTAAGAAGATCCTTTTCCCGTTGGTCGCCATGTTTATGCTGGCAGGATGCGCCACGCCGCCGACCACCATTGAAGTATCGCCGAAAATCACGCTGCCGCAGCAGGATCCGAGCCTGATGGGCGTGACCGTCAGCATCAACGGCGCCGACCAGCGTCCGGACCAGGCGCTGGCGAAAGTGACGCGCGACAACCAACAGGTCACCCTCACCGCCTCCCGCGACCTGCGCTTCCTGCTGCAGGAAGTGCTGGAGAAACAAATGACCGCGCGCGGCTATATGATTGGCCCGAACGGCGCAGTCGATCTGCAGATCATCGTCAACAAACTCTACGCTGACGTCTCCCAGGGCAACGTGCGCTACAACATCGCCACCAAAGCCGATATCGCCATCATCGCCACCGCGGCAAACGGCACGAAGATGACCAAAAACTACCGCGCCAGCTACTCGGTTGAAGGCGCCTTCCAGGCCTCGAACAAAAACATCGCTGATGCCGTTAACAGCGTCCTGACCGATACCATCGCCGATATGGCGCAGGACACCAGCATTCACGATTTCATCAAGCAAAACGCGCGTTAATGCCACCACGAACCCGGCCTCCGCCGGGTTCGTGCTTTATGCTATGTCCAGTCATTACTTACGCATTTTTCAGCAGCCTAAATCAGCGATTTTGCTGATCCTCGGCTTCGCCTCCGGTCTGCCGCTGGCCCTCACCTCCGGTACCCTGCAGGCCTGGATGACGGTGGAAAATATCGATCTGAAAACGATCGGTTTTTTCTCGCTGGTCGGCCAGGCCTATGTCTTTAAATTTCTCTGGTCCCCGCTGATGGACCGCTACACGCCGCCGTTCCTCGGCCGACGTCGCGGCTGGCTGGTCACCACCCAGATCCTGCTCCTGTTGGCCATCGCGGCGATGGGCTTTCTTGAACCCGTCTCCCAGCTGCGCTGGATGGCGGCGCTGGCGGTGGTGATCGCCTTCTGTTCAGCGTCGCAGGATATTGTCTTTGACGCCTGGAAAACCGACGTTCTGCCGGCGGAAGAGCGCGGCGCCGGCGCCGCGATCAGCGTGCTGGGCTATCGCCTCGGGATGCTGGTCTCCGGCGGTCTGGCCCTGTGGCTCGCCGACCGCTATCTCGGCTGGCAGGGGATGTACTGGCTGATGGCGGCGCTGCTGGTGCCCTGCATCATCGCCACGCTGCTGGCGCCCGAGCCGAGCGACGTCATCCCGGTTCCCCGATCGCTGGAGCAGGCGGTGGTTGCGCCGCTGCGTGATTTTTTCGGCCGTAACAACGCCTGGCTTATTCTGTTGCTCATCGTTCTTTATAAGCTTGGCGATGCGTTTGCCATGAGCCTGACCACCACCTTTCTCATCCGCGGCGTCGGTTTTGACGCCGGTGAAGTGGGGATGGTGAACAAAACCTTAGGCCTCTTCGCCACCATTCTCGGCGCCCTGTACGGCGGCGTCCTGATGCAGCGGTTGACGCTGTTCCGGGCGCTGCTGATCTTCGGTCTGCTGCAGGGGGTCTCCAACGCCGGCTACTGGCTGCTGTCGATTACCGATAAGCACCTCTATTCCATGGCGACCGCGGTATTCTTTGAGAACCTGTGCGGGGGAATGGGCACGGCGGCGTTTGTGGCGCTGCTGATGACGCTGTGCAACAAGTCGTTCTCCGCCACCCAGTTCGCGCTGCTCTCGGCGCTGTCCGCGGTTGGCCGCGTGTACGTCGGGCCGATTGCCGGCTGGTTCGTCGAGGCCCACGGCTGGTCCACCTTCTATCTCTTCTCTGTGGTCGCGGCGGTGCCGGGGATCGCGCTGCTGCTGCTGTGCCGGCAAACGCTCGAGCATACCCAACGCACGGCAAGCTTTATACCGCGTAGCGAATACCCGCAGGCCTATGCGCTGGCGCTGGGGATCCTGACGCTGGGCTGCCTGCTGCTGGCGGTATGGCTGGGTCTGCTGATCCTCAACGCGCTGGATTATACGTCGTTCAGCTTCCTGTCCGGCCTGCTGGAGGTTGCCGCGCTGACGGCCGTTGGCGGTATTTTGCTCGGCGGCCTGCTCGACTACCTGGCGCTGCGTAAAACCCACCTGATTTAAGGACGCTGCATCATTATTAGCCGTTGTAATTACGAAACGTAATTATAACGGCTTATTAACGCTTTTATATTGCCCGCCGCGCTATTTGTTGTTTTGTGCGTTTTTGTTTTCTGGAAATTATTGACAGTTTTTATTCGATTCTTTAAATAATTTAACCGATTCAGCTAAGCCGATTTTATTTTACGTTTCCACAATGTCTTTTATTTGATAATTAAATGTTAAACAATTGTTCTAATTTTTGGGTGGTTATGCCCATTCGCCGCTAAGCACTCCTTTTCTTATCCCTTTCGTTATCGATCCCACGAAAATCAGGCTTTGCAAGCGATTACGTAACACTACGTAACATATGTGACAAAGCAAGCAGAAGCCGCTAACACAGAACTGACAGAGATCCAATCATGTTTACAGTAATGCAACCTTACCGTAAAATGCCCGTACACTTTAAACGCCACCAGATCCCGTGGAATTGAGGTCGTTCAATGAGACTCAGGAAATACAATAAAAGTTTGGGATGGATGTCATTAATCGCAGGTACTGTATTACTCAGTGGTTGTGATTCTGCACTCCTTGACCCAAAAGGACAGATTGGACTGGAGCAACGCTCTTTGATTCTGACGGCCTTCGGCCTGATGATGATTGTCGTTATTCCCGCCGTCTTGATGGCAGTAGGATTTGCCTGGAAGTATCGCGCGAGCAATAAAGATGCGAAGTATAGCCCGAACTGGTCACACTCCAATAAAGTGGAAGCTGTGGTCTGGACGGTACCTATTCTGATCATCCTGTTCCTGGCCGTTCTGACCTGGAAAACCACTCACGCACTGGAGCCAAGCAAACCGCTTGTCCATGACGAGAAACCAATCACCATCGAAGTCGTATCGATGGACTGGAAATGGTTCTTTATCTATCCGGAACAGGGTATTGCTACCGTTAACGAAATCGCCTTCCCGGCGAACGTACCGGTACACTTCAAAGTGACCTCTAACTCGGTGATGAACTCGTTCTTTATTCCGCGCTTAGGCAGCCAGATCTACGCAATGGCCGGGATGCAGACTCAGCTGCACCTCATTGCTGACGAAGCTGGTACTTATGACGGTATCTCCGCTAGCTACAGTGGCCCGGGCTTCTCTGGTATGAAGTTCAAAGCGATTGCTACCCCGGATCGTGCAACTTTCGATCAGTGGGTTGAAAAAGCGAAACAGTCTCCGAACGCTATGGACTCTATGGCCGCGTTCGAGAAAGTGGCTGTGCCTAGCGAATATAACAAAGTGGAATACTTCTCTAACGTGAAGCCGGATCTGTTCAAAGATGTTGTGAACAAATTCATGTCTCACGAGAGCATGAACATGTCCAAACCTGAAGGCGAGCATGCCGCTCACGACGGGATGGAAGGCATGGACATGAGCCACGCGGAAACCGCTCACTAAGGGGCCGAGGAAGAAAACGATGTTCGGAAAACTTACACTGGATGCAGTGCCCTACCACGAACCTATTATCGTGGTAACGGTGGCTGCGATTATCATTGGGGGACTGGCGCTTCTGGCGGCCATCACTTACTTCGGTAAGTGGTCCTACCTATGGAACGAGTGGCTGACCTCTGTCGACCACAAACGTCTCGGTATCATGTACGTTATCGTGGCAATCGTCATGCTGCTGCGTGGCTTTGCTGACGCTATCATGATGCGTAGCCAGCAGGTGCTGGCCTCGGCCGGGGAAGCAGGCTTCCTGCCGCCTCATCACTACGATCAGATCTTTACCGCCCACGGCGTTATCATGATCTTCTTCGTGGCGATGCCGTTCGTTATCGGTCTGATGAACCTGGTGGTTCCGCTTCAGCTCGGCGCACGCGACGTAGCCTTCCCGTTCCTCAACAACCTGAGCTTCTGGTTCACCGTTGTGGGCGTGATTCTGGTTAACCTGTCTCTGGGCGTCGGTGAGTTCGCGCAGACCGGTTGGCTGGCCTATCCGCCGCTGTCGGGAATTGAGTACAGTCCTGGCGTAGGGGTCGACTACTGGATTTGGGCGCTGCAGCTCTCCGGTATCGGTACTACCCTGACCGGTATTAACTTCTTCGTGACCATTATCAAGATGCGCGCCCCGGGCATGACCATGTTCAAGATGCCGGTATTCTCCTGGGCATCTCTGTGCGCTAACATCCTGATTATCGCCTCTTTCCCAATTCTGACCGTCACCATCGCGCTGCTGACCCTGGATCGTTACCTGGGCACCCATTTCTTTACCAACGATATGGGTGGCAACATGATGATGTACATCAACCTGATTTGGGCCTGGGGTCACCCGGAAGTGTACATCCTGGTTCTGCCGGTGTTCGGGGTCTTCTCCGAAATCGCCGCGACCTTCTCGCGTAAGCGTCTGTTCGGTTACACCTCTCTGGTGTGGGCAACCGTCTGTATTACCGTTCTGTCGTTCATCGTTTGGCTGCACCACTTCTTCACCATGGGTGCCGGCGCAAACGTAAACGCCTTCTTCGGTATTACCACCATGATTATCGCGATCCCGACCGGGGTTAAGATCTTCAACTGGCTGTTCACCATGTATCAGGGTCGCATCGTCTTCAACTCGGCGATGATGTGGACTATCGGCTTTATCGTGACCTTCTCCGTAGGTGGGATGACCGGCGTGCTGCTGGCGGTACCGGGCGCGGACTTCGTTCTGCACAACAGCCTGTTCCTGATCGCGCACTTCCATAACGTTATCATCGGCGGCGTGGTATTCGGTTGCTTCGCAGGTCTGACCTACTGGTGGCCGAAAGCCTTTGGCTTCACCCTGAACGAAACCTGGGGCAAACGCGCTTTCTGGTTCTGGATCATCGGCTTCTTCGTAGCATTTATGCCGCTGTACGTGCTGGGCTTCATGGGGATGACCCGTCGTCTGAGCCAGCAGATCGATCCGCAGTTCCACCCGATGCTGGTTGTTGCAGCTTGCGGTGCGGCGCTGATCGCCTGCGGTATCCTGTGCCAGCTGATTCAGTTCTACGTCTCTATTCGCGACCGCGATCAGAACCGTGACCTGACCGGTGACCCGTGGGGTGGCCGTACGCTGGAGTGGGCAACCTCTTCTCCACCGCCGTTCTACAACTTCGCTATCGTTCCTCAGGTTCACGAGCGTGACGCCTTCTGGGAAATGAAAGAGAAAGGTGAAGCGTACAAACAGCCTGCTCACTATGAAGAAATTCATATGCCGAAAAACAGCGGCGCCGGCATCGTCATTGCCGCCTTCGCGACGGTATTTGGTTTCGCCATGATCTGGCATATCTGGTGGATGGCGATCGCCAGCTTCATCGGCATCGTAGCGACCTGGATTATTAAGAGCTTTGACGAGGACGTGGATTACTACGTACCGGTTGCAGAAGTCGAAAAACTGGAAAAACAGCATTTCGATGAGATTAACAAAGCAGGGCTGAAAAATGGCAACTGATACTCTTGCGCATACTGCCCACGCGCATGAACACGGGCACCATGATACAGGACCGATGAAGGTATTCGGTTTCTGGATCTACCTGATGAGCGACTGCATTATCTTCGCTACGCTGTTTGCTACCTATGCCGTTCTGGTGAACGGCACGGCCGGCGGACCGACTGGCAAAGATATTTTCGAACTGCCGTTCGTTCTGGTTGAAACCGCACTGCTGCTGTTCAGCTCCATCACCTACGGCATGGCGGCTATCGCCATGTACAAAAACAACAAGAGCCAGGTGGTTTCCTGGCTGGCGTTGACCTGGCTGTTTGGCGCCGGATTTATCGGGATGGAAATCTATGAATTCCATCACCTGATCATGGAAGGCTTTGGTCCGGATCGTAGTGGCTTCCTGTCCGCGTTCTTCGCGCTGGTCGGCACCCACGGTCTGCACGTAACCTCTGGCCTTATCTGGATGGCGGTGCTGATGTTCCAGGTTTCACGTCGTGGCCTGACCAGCACTAACCGCACGCGTATCCTGTGCCTGAGCCTGTTCTGGCACTTCCTGGACGTCGTGTGGATCTGCGTGTTCTCGGTTGTCTATCTGATGGGGGCGATGTAATGAGTCATTCTACCGATCATAGCGGCGCTTCTCACGGCAGCGTGAAGAGCTACATGACAGGATTTATCCTGTCCATCATCCTGACGGTCATTCCGTTCGCCATGGTGATGAGTGGCTCCGCCTCGCATGCGGTTATCCTTGGCACCATTCTGGTGACCGCTGTGGTGCAGATCGTGGTACACCTCGTGTACTTCCTGCATATGAACAGCAAGTCCGATGAAGGCTGGAACCTGACCGCATTTATCTTCACCGTAATCATCATTGCGATCGTGGTTGTCGGCTCCATCTGGATTATGTGGAACCTGAACTACAACATGATGATGCACTAAGAGCGGCGAGTATGTTTAAGCAATACCTGCAAGTTACGAAACCAGGCATTATTTTTGGCAACCTGATCTCCGTGATCGGCGGTTTCCTGCTGGCCTCCAAAGGCCACATCGACTATCCGCTGTTCGTCTGGACGCTCCTTGGAGTATCCCTGGTGGTCGCCTCGGGTTGTGTATTCAACAACTACATCGACCGGGACATCGATCGTAAGATGGAACGGACGAAAAACCGGGTGCTGGTCAAAGGGCTGATCTCGCCAGAAGCTTCGCTGGTGTACGCCACCTTGCTGGGTATTGCTGGCTTTATGCTGCTGTGGTTCGGCGCAAATCCGCTGGCCTGCTGGCTGGGGGTGATGGGGTTCGTGGTTTATGTCGGCGTCTACAGCCTGTACATGAAACGTCACTCTGTCTACGGCACGCTGATTGGCTCACTCTCCGGCGCCGCGCCGCCGGTGATTGGCTACTGCGCGGTCACCGGTGATTTCGACAGCGGTGCGGCGATCCTGCTGGCTATCTTTAGCCTGTGGCAGATGCCTCACTCCTACGCCATCGCGATTTTCCGCTTTAAGGATTATCAGGCGGCGAATATTCCGGTGCTGCCGGTGGTGAAAGGCATTTCGGTCGCCAAAAACCATATTACGCTGTACATCGTCGCCTTTGCCGTTGCGACCCTGATGCTCTCGCTGGGCGGTTACGCCGGGTATAAATACCTGGTCGTGGCGGCAGCGGTCAGCGTCTGGTGGCTGGGTATGGCGCTGCGTGGCTACAAAGTGGCAGATGACAAAGTCTGGGCGCGCAAGCTGTTCGTCTTTTCCATCGTCGCCATCACTGCGCTGTCCGTGATGATGTCCGTTGACTTTATGGTGCCGGATTCACATAGCCTGCTGGCTTACGTGAGATAATCTCGCTCTCCAGTACGATATAAAGCCCCGTTTTGACGGGGCTTTTTCTTTTCTGTTGCAAATTGGTTCCTTTCTCATTTCATACTTCCCCTCCCCTCCCCCGCATCGGTTTCGCTATCTCACGCCCAAAAAATGAGGAAAAAATGAGCTTGTGCTAACCGGGTATCGCTCGCGCCGCACGCGCCCGCGATGCTACTTTTCGCCTCGGGTTTACACCCGTTTGGGAAATATTCACTACAAGGAATCGCAATGAAAGAATTAACACTGAACGAAATGGAGTACATCTCCGGCGGCTTTAACCTGTTCGGCGCGGCCAACGGCTTCGCCAGCTTTGTCGCCAACTCTGCCGTCGGCTTCACCTCGTTTGTCCTCACCTCCGGTACCGCCTTCGCCTCATTCGTTGGCGACAGCGCGATGGCGTTTGGTTCCTTCCTGACCGGCCAGACAAACTGGGAAACCTTTGTGACCACCGGTAAGGAAAACTGGGGTAGCTTCGTCAATACCGCCGGCAACAGCTGGAACACCTTTGTCGATAACGCCGCCAGCGACTGGAGCAGCTTCCTCAACAAAGCGTCAGCCTAAGCGACGTCTCGCCGAGGGCAGCGCATCGGCTGCCCTGTTTAACCCACCAGCATCGCCTGCGCGCTATAGAGCAGATCAAGGTGGTCGCGGCATAACGCGTCCAGCGAAGTCCGCGATTGATGACTGGTCAGACTTAACGCTCCCCACCAGGTCCCTTCCCTGTCGGTTAACGGTACCGCCAGCACCAGCATACCAATCTCAAACTCCTGCTCGATAGTGGCATACCCCTGACGCCGCACCTGGGCAATCTTCTCCATCAACGACGCGACGTCGGTCACCGTATAGGGCGTGCGTTGTTCCCGGGTAATGCGCTGTAGAACCGCTTCACACTCTGCTTCCGGCAGCGAAGCCAGCCATAACCGCCCCCCGGCGGTACAAAAGATGGGCACCCGCTCCCCAAGCCGAACCGACGTGGAGTTAAATGGCGTGTGACGGCTGCGGGCGATATAGACCAGTTCATCTTCATCCACCACCCCCACCGAGGCGTGCTCCTCGGTCCGGCTGGCGATGTATTCGACAATCGGCCGCACCATGCGGGGAAACTGCGCCGAATCGACGTAGGCCTGACCAAGCCGCAGCGTCTTCGGGGTAAGCCAGTAATAGCGCCCATCGGTTTGCAAATAGCGCTCATGCAGCAGCGTCAACAGAAAACGTCGTGCCGCGCTTTGCGTCAGGCCGCTCATTTTCGCCGCCTGAGCGACGGTGAGCTTTGGGCAGGTTTTAGAAAAAAGCTGGATGAGCGCCAACCCTTTTTGTAAACCGACGATCAGATCGCGAGGATGAATGGTGTTTTGCATATTCGCTCACATTTTTGCAACATCATTATCGATTTCCTGCGATTATCGCAGCGATCGTGCGATTAACAACCGACATGTCCGAATTCTGCGTTGTCGCTCCCAGCTTCCACTGAAATACTTTCACAACATTCATTTAACAAATGAGGTTTGCAATGGTCAGTGGAACTACCCAGGTTGTCGCCGTGATTGGTCATCCGATTGCCCAGGTGAAATCACCGGATAACTTCAACCGCTACTTTGCCGAACAGCACATGGACAGCGTCATGATCCCGGTGGATATCGCCCCGGACGCGGTGGCCGCCTATCTCAACGCCCTGCGCGGCTGGCAGAACATGAGCGGCGTGCTGGTGACGGTGCCGCATAAACAACGCGCCGCCGCGCTGGTCGACGAGCTTACGCCGCGCGCCCGCCGACTCAACGCCATCAATGTGATCCGCAAGCTGGCGGATGGCCGGTTACAGGGCGATATGCTGGACGGCGTCGGCTTTCTGCTCGCCGCCGAGGCACAGGGTTTTCAGCCGGCGGGTAAGCAGGCGCTGCTCTCCGGTTGCGGCGGCGTCGGCAGCGCCATCGCCTGGGGATTGTGCGAGGCGGGGCTTCGTCAGCTGGCTCTGCACGATCAAAACCCCGCCACCCGGCAACGCCTGCACGACCTTCTGGCTGAAGCCTTTCCGGCGGTGCGACTGAGCGCGCTGCCGGACACCCTGCACGGCGTCGATCTGCTGGTCAACGGCTCGCCGGCCGGCATGGCCGGATTTGATGCGCTGCCCCTGCCGCAGGCGCTGCTGGAGACCCTCGACAGCGCCACCCACGTGGCTGACGTTGTCACCGCCCCGGTGATGACGCCGTTGCTCACCTTCGCCGCCGCCCGCGGCTGCCGGGTACAGACCGGGCCGGAAATGGCGCTGGCGCAGATGACGCTGATGGGCCAGTTTATCGGCGCCATCCCGCCGGCGCAGGGAGCGGCGGCATGAAGAGCTGGGACGTGATCGTCATCGGCAGCGGCGCCGCTGGCTTTGCCGCCGCGGTCACCGCCAGCTGCAAAGGGCTGTCGGTGCTGATGCTGGAGAAAGCCGGTCAGTTCGGCGGCACCTCGGCCATCTCTGGCGGCGCCGTGTGGCTGCACGATACCGACCAGGCGCGCGCCGCGGGCAAAAGCGGTAGCGCCGAAGCGATCAAAACCTATCTGCGAACCATTATCGGCGAGGCCCACTACCGCGAAGATATCGCCGAGGCGTTTGTCAGCGCCGGGCGAGAGGCCCTCGCCTTTCTGGAGCGCGAGGGGGCGGTGAAGTATAGCCTGCGCCCACTCTCACCTGATTACTATCCGGATGAGCCCGGCGCCGTCGACGTCGGTCGGGCGCTGGAGGTGGTGGAGTATGACGGCCGTGAACTGGGTGACGCGTTTCGCGACCTGCGCTCGCCGCCGCCGGGGATGCTGCTGTTTGGCGGAATGATGGTCAACCGCGTCGACATTCAACATTTTCTCGATATGCGTCGCTCGCTGCGCTCCCTGGCCCATTGCACCCGACTGCTGCTGCGCTACGCCCGCGACCGGGTGACATACCCTCGCGGCACCCGCCTGGCGATGGGCAATGCCCTGATTGCCCGCATGGCGACCACGGCGCTGCGTAAAGGCATGAGCCTGCGGCTGAATGTCAATGTTCTGGCGCTGTGCGAAGCGCAAGGCGCGGTCACCGGGGTAGAGATCGAGTGTCAGGGGCAAAGAGAGACGCTGCACGCCCGGCGCGGAGTGGTGCTGGCCGCAGGCGGTTTTGCCGCTGGCGCGCTGGCGGCGCGCTATCGGCCTGACACCCGAGAGCACTTCACCATGTCGCCGCCGGCCAATGATGGCGCCGCGCTGCGTCTCGCGGCGGCGCTTAACGCTCGCGAGGGAGCCGATCGGGCATCCAACTTTTTCTGGGCGCCGGTATCGGTGCTGACCCGGGCCGACGGCAGCGAGGAGCGCTTCCCCCACCTGGTGACCGACCGGGCCAAGCCGGGCGTGATTGCCGTCAATCAGCGGGCGGTACGCTTCGTTAATGAGTCCAGCTCCTATCACCATTTTGCCAGCGCGATGCAGCATGCTGCGGAGAATGCCCCCTGCTTTTTACTGTGCGACGCCCAGGCGATGAAGCGTTACGGCCTCGGGCTGGCGCGCCCGGCGCCGGTGAACAATGACGCCCTGATCGCCGCCGGCTATCTGCACAAAGCCGACACCCTGGCCGCGCTGGCGCAGCAGCTTGGGCTGGATGCCCACACCCTGAGCGAGACGGTCGCCCGCTACAATCGTGACGCCGCGCAGGGCGTGGACCGTGAGTTTGCCAAAGGCGGCAACAGCTATAACCGGGCGATGGGCGATCCGGGCCATCACCCTGACGCCTGCAACGCTCCCCTGCTCAGCGCGCCGTTCTATGCCATCAAACTCTATACCGGCGATCTGGGGACTTCCCGGGGTCTGGTCACCACCGCCGATGCCCAGGTCGTCAACGCCGAAGGAAAGCCTATCGCGGGGCTGTACGCGGTAGGAAACGACATGGATTCGCTGATGGCCGGCACCTACCCGGGTCCCGGCATCACCCTTGGCCCGGGGCTGACGTTTGGCTACCTCGCCGCCTGCCATCTGGCGCAACCCGCCACCCACTAATCAGGAAAACATCATGATCTACGAAAAACGCACCTACACCATCAATCCGCTGAAAATGGCCGACTGGCTGGCGCTGTACCAAAGCGATGCCCTGGCGGTGCAAACTGACCATCTCGGCAAACTGATCGGCTTCTTCTTTACCGAGATCGGCGTGGTCAATCAGGTAGTGCACATCTGGGCTTACGAAAGCCTGGACGATCGCCTGGTACGCCGCGCGCGGATGGCCCAGGACGAGCGCTGGCAGACCTTCTCGCGGAAAAATCGCGAACTGGCCGCCGTGGAGCGCCTCGAGTCGGTGCTGATGCGCCCCACCGCTTTTTCACCATTGCAGTAAGGAGTCCATCATGAGCGGGCCTGTGAAGGTAGATGTGCTGGTGGTCGGCTCCGGCGCGGCGGGACTCTC
This sequence comes from Klebsiella sp. K5-204, assembly GCF_030128585.1. Classification (NCBI taxonomy): domain Bacteria; kingdom Pseudomonadati; phylum Pseudomonadota; class Gammaproteobacteria; order Enterobacterales; family Enterobacteriaceae; genus Klebsiella; species Klebsiella sp. K5-204. The sequence continues at coordinate 192,392 of NZ_JAKUZS010000005.1, read as the reverse complement.
TGCCGCGGTCACCGCGGCAATGCACGGCACCAGCGTCATGGTGGCGGAGAAGGCGTCAGTGCTCGGCGGAACCAGCGCCTGGTCCGGCGGCTGGCTGTGGATCCCCCGCAACCCGCTGGCGCGGGCGGAGGGCATCGACGAAGCGGCCGATGCTCCGCTGACCTATCTGCAGCATGAGATGGGGGGCGAAGCCGCCGACGAACGGCTGCAGACTTTCCTCCGTCACGGGCCGGAAATGGTGGATTTTTTTCATCAGCGGACGGCGGTGAAGTTTCTGTCGGGCAGCGCCATGCCGGACTTTCACGCGTCGCCGGGCGCGGCGAACGGTGGGCGGTCGGTCACCGCTCAGCCCTACGATGGCCGCCTGCTCGGCGACTGGCTCCACCGACTGCGGCCGCCGCTGGAGACCATCAGCCTGGCCGGGATGGGCATCGCCGGCGGCGCGGACATGGCGCATTTTTTTAACGCCACCCGCTCGCCGCGCTCCGCGCTGTATGCCGCCCGCCGCCTGCTGCGCCACGGCTGGCAGCGGCTGCGCGCCGGACGGGGGCAGCATCTGGTCAATGGCAATGCGCTGGTCGCCCGTCTGCTGCGATCCGCCCTCGACGCCGGAGTGCGCTTTCAACTCAATGCGCCTGCGGTTCGGCTGCTGCAGGGGCCGCAGGGCGTGTCCGGCGCGGTGCTGCGCAGTGATGACGGGGAGATGCACGTCGAAGCGGGCGCCGTGGTGCTGGCCTGCGGCGGTTTTCCCCACGATCGGCAGCGCCTGGCGCAGGTGGTGCCTCACGCCGCGGAGGGCTACGGCCATTTCTCCGCCGCGCCGCCTGACAATCAGGGCGAGGGGATCCGCCTTGGCGAATCCATCGGCGGCCAGTTCGATACCCGCCTGCGCCACCCGCTGGCCTGGGCGCCGGTGTCCCGCGTCACCCTCGCCAGCGGCCAGCAGCTGATGTTTCCCCATCTGGTGGAGCGAGCCAAGCCCGGGGTGATCGCCGTCCTGCCTAACGGCAAACGCTTTGTTAACGAGGCCGATTCCTATCACGACTTTATCGCCGCCCTGCTGGCGGCGACGCCCGCGGGCAACACGCCGCAGGCCTGGCTGCTGGCCGATCGGCGCGCGCTGCGCCGCTATGGCCTGGGCCACGCCAGGCCCTTCCCGTTCACCCCTACCGCCTGGCTGCGTACCGGCTATCTGCTGCGAGGAAACACCTTGGCCGAGCTGGCGAAACTTTGCGCCATCGATACCGATGCGCTGGCGGAAACCGTTGAACGCTTTAATCACTTCGCCAGCACCGGTGAAGACGTCGATTTTCACCGCGGCGCATCGGCCTATAACCGCGCGCAGGGTGACCATCAGGTGACGCTCGGACCGCTGCGCGAAGGGCCGTTCTACGCGGTGCGCATTCTGCCCGGCTCGCTGGGCACCTTCAGCGGATTGCAAACCGACGAACACGCTCGGGTGCTGGACGGGCAGCAGCAGCCGATACCGGGCCTGTTCGCCATCGGCAACGACATGTCGAGCGTGATGCGCGGCTATTACCCCAGCGGAGGGATCACCCTCGGGCCGGCGATGACCTTCGGCTACCTGGTGGGCAAAAAACTGGCTGAAAACACAATAAAAACAAAGCAATAAAAGCCAGGGACGGCAATACCCCTGGCTAACTTCACCTGCAACTGAACCGGAGCCATTTATGAACATGCGTACCCTATCGCTCGCCGCGCTGAGCCTGCTCGATGTCTCTCCCCCCGAACAGGTGCGGATAGCGGCCAGAACCGGTTTTACCCACGTGGGTCTGCGGCTGCTGCCCGCCACCCCCGCCGACCCGGACTACGATATGCTGGGCGATACCCCCGCCGTCCGCGCGACCCTGGCCGCGCTGATGGAAACCGGCATCCGCGTCTCGGACGTGGAGATCGTCCGCCTGAGCCCGGGGTTTACCCTCGACGATCGGCTGCTGCGCTTTATGGAGACCGCCGCGCGGCTTGGCGCCGGGCAGGTGTTAGTCGCCGGGAATGACGACAACCTGCAGCGCAGCGCCGACAACCTGGCCACTCTCGCCGCGGCCGGCCGCCCGTTTGGCCTGACCATGAACCTTGAGCCAATGCCCTGGACCCAGCTGCGCACGATCGCCGATGCGCAGGCGCTGATCGCCGCCAGCGGGCGGGAGGATATTGGCATCCTGGTGGACGCCCTTCATTTCTGGCGCGCGGGAGAATCGCTCGCCGCCCTCTCCAGCCTGCCCGCGCATCATCTGAACTATATGCAGCTCTGCGATGGCGCGGCGCAGCGGCCGGAAAGCGAGCAGGAGCTCATCCGCCAGGCCCGCTCAGCGCGCAACGTGCCGGGGGAAGGCGGTTTGGATCTGTACGGTCTGATGTCGGCTCTGCCGGCGACGCTGCCGGTCTCCCTCGAGGTGCCGCTCGACGGCGAGCAGGGCGCCCTGCCGCCCCTCCAGCGGGCGCAATTACTGTTCACTGCCGCGCAGCCCTACCTGCGCTCCTGCGCATAAGGAATCCGCTATGACACAGACTCAACGCCTGGATGTCAGAGAGTTAATTAACCGTAACCCGCTGAGCCGCTTTCAAAAGCAGATTATTTTTCTCGGCTTTTGCGTTATCGCTCTCGATGGGTTTGATATCGCGATCATGGGCTTTATCGCCCCGACGCTGAAGCTGGAGTGGGGGGTAAGCAACCACCAGCTGGGCCTGGTGATCAGCGCCGCGCTGATCGGCCTCGCGCTGGGCGCTATTTTCTCTGGCCCGCTCGCCGACTGGCTGGGACGCAAAAAGATCATCATCAACAGCGTCTTCTTCTTCGGCTTCTGGACCATCGCCACCGCCTTCTCGCACAACATTGAGCAGATGATGTTCTTCCGCTTTATGACCGGCCTTGGACTGGGCGCCGCGATGCCGAACATCGGGACGCTGGTGTCGGAATACGCTCCGGAACGCCAGCGCTCATTTATTATTACCGTCATCTTCTGCGGCTTCACCTTCGGCGCGGCGGCCGGAGGATTCACCGCATCATGGCTGATCCCGCAGTTTGGCTGGCACTCGCTGATGGCGCTCGGCGGCATTCTGCCGCTGCTGTTTGCCCCCCTGCTTATCTGGCGGCTGCCGGAATCGGTTCGTTTTCTGGTGATCAAACAAGCGCCAGCGGCGCGCATTCGCGCCATCCTTAATCGTCTTTATCCCGGACAAATCAGCGACAACGTGACGTTTATCCTGCCGGCGCAGCCGGCGGCCGGCAACGCGATGCGCATTGTGCTTTCCCGCCAGTACGGCTTTGGCTCGTTGATGCTATGGCTGGTCTATTTTATGGGGCTGTTCCTGGTCTATATTCTCGGCAGCTGGCTGCCAACGCTGGTTAAGGAGGTCGGGCTTACCGTCAGCCAGGCGGCCGTGATGACGGCGATCTACCAGGCGGGAGGCACCCTCGGCTCGCTGTTTGCCGGCTGGCTGATGGACCGCATCAATCCCCATCGCGCGCTGGGAATGATCTACGCCGTCGGCGGCCTGTTTACCATGGCGATGGGCTACGCCGCGGGCAGCTTTGCCTTGCTCTGCATGCTGGCGTTTATCAGCGGCGCCTGCCTGAACGGCGCCAATACGGGCATGAACGCCCTCTCCGCCCGTTACTACCCCACGCAGGCGCGGGCGACCGGCTCCAGTTGGATGCACGGCGTCGGGCGGATCGGCGCGATCCTCAGCGCCTTTGCCGGCGCTGAGATGATGGCGCTCAACCTGCCCTTCGAAAGCGTCTTTTTGATCCTCGGCATCCCGGCTGCCCTCACCGTCGCAGGCCTGGCGGCGAAGGGCATCTTCGCCGCTGGTAATCCTCCCGCCGCTTCGCCAGCCCCCGCGTCTGTGCGCGGAGCGTAATGCGGTATCCTTCCTCCGGTGCAATCTGCGGATTGCACCGCGCGCTGCGGCTAAAAAGAACATTTATTTCATCTTGCCGTGTAACGAAAAGTACTCAGCAACCGTCCGGCCTGCACCCATTGCCGTTGTTTCCCCTCTCCTCTTTTCAAGCCAGCAGAAAATAAACTTCTGCTTATTCGATCCCCTTCGCATATATGAAAAATAAATTCCACATAACAATTGAAACAGAACAAACATTTCCTTAAGTTTAGGTCAGTTTATCCGGATGCGCGTTGCCGCAGGCGTCGGCATTGAGCGCCTCAGAGTGCGAATGATTTCAAAAAGGAGAGCACCATGTTAAACGGTCTGAAACCCTTATCCCGTTCCCTGCGTTGGGGCATGGTCGGCGGCGGGGGAACCAGCCAGATCGGCTACAGCCACCGCTGTGCGGCGCTGCGTGACAATGTTTACACCCTGCTGGCCGGCGCGCTTGACGTTGATGCCGAGCGCGGGCGCGCGTTTGGTGAGCAGCTGGGCATCGCGCCGGAGCGCTGCTACGCCGACTACCAGACCCTGTTTCGTGAAGAAGCCCGCCGTCCTGACGGGATCGAGGTCGTCTCGGTCACCACCCCGAACAATACCCATTTCGCCATCACCAAAGCGGCGCTGGAAGCGGGCCTCCACGTCATCTGTGAAAAGCCCCTCTGCTTTACCGCCGAAGAGGCGCGCGAGCTGGTGGACCTGAGCAAAAAACAGAACAAAATCGTCGGCGTCACCTACGGCTACGCCGGCTATCAGATGATCCAGCAGGCGCGGCAGATGATTGCCGATGGGCTGCTCGGCGAGATCCGCATCGTCAATATGCAGTTCGCCCACGGCTTTCATAACCAGGCCGTCGAGCTGCAGGCAGAATCCACCCGCTGGCGCGTAACGCCGAAGTTCGCCGGGCCCAGCTATGTGCTGGGGGATCTGGCCACCCATCCCCTGTTTGTCGCCGAAACCATGGCGCCGCAGCTCAATATCAAACGGCTGATGTGCTCCCGCCAGAGCTTTGTCCCCTCCCGCGCGCCGCTGGAAGATAACGCCTTTGTCCTGATGGAGTATGACAACGGCGCGGTTGGCTCGATGTGGACCAGCGCGGTGAACAGCGGCGCCATGCACTCGCAAAAAGTGCGCATCGTCGGCGAAAAGGCGAGTATCGAATGGTGGGATGAGCATCCTAACCAGCTCAGCTATGAGGTGCAGGGCGAGCCGGCGCGCATTCTGGAACGCGGGATGCCCTACCTGAGCGCAAACGCGCTGGCGGACGATCGCATCGGCGGCGGCCACCCGGAAGGGCTGTTTGAAGCCTGGGCCAATCTCTATCGCCGCTATGCGCAGGCGATTGACGCCACGGACCGTGACGATCGCGCCTTCCTGCAAGACTTCTGGTATCCGGACGTCGAAGCCGGGCTACACGGCGTCTACTGGGTCGAGCAGTGCGTCAAATCGGCTGATGCCGGCAGCCAGTGGGTTGACTTTACTTTACCTTAATTTTCCCCCTCGCCAGTGGAGTCCCCCTCCACTGGTTTATTGATTTTTACCAACTTGTCGCATCGCGCAACAGCCCCGTAATATCTGTTAAACAAACATTTATTTACGCTTCTTACCCCCCGCCGCTACACTAGGCGCAGTTTTTATATTGAGGTGGTAATGAACGATAACAAAATGACGCCAGGGGAACTGCGCGCGACCTGGGGTTTGGGGACGGTATTCTCCCTGCGCATGCTTGGCATGTTTATGGTCCTGCCGGTTCTGACCACGTATGGCATGGCATTGCAGGGCGCCAGTGAAGCGCTGATTGGCCTGGCGATCGGCATCTACGGTCTGGCGCAGGCGGTGTTCCAGATCCCCTTCGGACTGTTATCTGACCGTATTGGCCGTAAGCCGTTGATCGTCGGCGGCCTGCTTATCTTCGTGCTCGGCAGCGTCATCGCCGCGCTCACCGACTCCATTTGGGGCATCATTCTTGGCCGCGCCCTGCAGGGTTCCGGCGCCATCGCCGCCGCGGTCATGGCCCTGCTCTCCGATCTCACCCGCGAACAGAACCGCACCAAAGCGATGGCGTTTATTGGCGTCAGCTTCGGCGTCACTTTCGCTATCGCCATGGTGCTGGGGCCGATTATTACCCATCAGCTGGGCCTGCACGCCCTGTTCTGGATGATCGCCATCCTGGCGACCGTCGGCATCCTGCTCACCCTGTGGGTGGTTCCCAACAGCCAGAATCATGTGCTTAACCGCGAATCCGGGATGGTGAAGGGCTGCTTTAGCAAGGTGCTGGCGGAGCCGCGCCTGCTGAAGCTCAACTTTGGCATCATGTGCCTGCACATCATGCTGATGTCCACGTTTGTCGCGCTGCCCGGACAGCTGGAGGCTGCCGGCTTCCCGGCCGCCGAGCACTGGAAGATTTACCTGGTCACCATGGTTATCTCCTTCATCTCGGTGGTGCCGTTTATTATCTACGCCGAAGTGAAGCGCAAGATGAAGCGCGTCTTTTTGCTCTGCGTGGCCATCCTGCTGATTGCGGAAATTGTCCTCTGGGGCGCCGGAGGCTACTTCTGGGAGCTGGTAGCGGGCGTGCAGCTCTTCTTCCTGGCGTTTAACCTGCTGGAAGCGCTACTGCCGTCATTGATTAGCAAAGAGTCGCCGGCGGGCTATAAAGGCACCGCGATGGGCGTCTACTCCACCAGCCAGTTCCTCGGGGTGGCGATTGGCGGCGCCCTTGGCGGCTGGGTCGATGGTTTCTTTGATTCACAGACCGTGTTTCTGCTGGGCGCGCTGCTGGCGATGCTGTGGCTGCTGGTGGCCAGCACCATGAGCGAGCCGCCCTACGTCAGCAGCCTGCGGGTAGAGGTACCGGACGGCGTGGTGGTCGACAGCGCGCTGCAGGCGCTTCTGCTGAATGCCAGCGGGGTTCATCAGGCGCTGGTGGTGCCCGAGGAGCGTTCGGTGTATATCAAAATCGACAGCAAAGTCACCAACCGCTTCGAGATAGAGCAGCTCATCAAAGGGGTATAAAAAAAGCGGGGAATTCCCCGCTTTTTGCTGTCTGTCGGCCGCCTTAGTCGCGGAAGTTTTTGAACTGGAACGGTTGTCCCAGATCGCCACCGCGCACCAGCGCCATCACCGACTGCAGATCGTCGCGGGACTTACCGGTCACGCGGATCTCTTCGCCCTGAATCTGGGCCTGCACTTTCAGCTTGCTGTCTTTGATCAGTTTAACGATCTTCTTCTGCACCGCGCTTTCAATGCCCTGCTTCAGCTTCGCTTCAACAAACCAGGTTTTACCGCTGTGTACGATATCTTCCGGCACGTCGAGGGAGGTGCCTTCAATGCCGCGCTTGAGCAGCTTGGCGCGCAGGATATCCAGCAGCTGATTCACCTGGAAGTCAGACTCGCTCAGCACTTTAATGGTCTTGTTGGCGTCGTTTAATTCAAACGTGGCTTCAACGCCACGAAAATCAAAACGCGACTCGACTTCGCGGCTCGCGTTGTCCACCGCGTTACGGGCTTCCTGAAGATCAACTTCAGAGACAATATCGAAAGATGGCATCTTTTCCTCTCCTTCCGTTTCTTTTGCGTTGCATAATACCTGCAACGCGGCATAACTCAACTTGTTATCCCGGAAGCTTAGCTGATTACGCAACGCTCGCGCTATTCTCCCCATGCTGCCCGACGACGCCGAAACCCCCTTTCCGTCCGACGATGCGAAAAGCGACGAGATATACTTTAGCCATCAGCGCCTGGGGTAGCGGCAGATGAGGAGGAACAATGAAAGTAACCGTACTGGGATGCGGTGCACTGGGACAACTATGGCTGACCGCGTTGTGCAAACAGGGACATGAAGTCCAGGGCTGGCTACGCGTACCGCAGCCATTCTGTAGCGTCAACGTCATTGAAACCGACGGCTCGGTGTTCAACGAGTCGCTGACGGCCAACGACCCCGATTTTCTTGCCAGCAGCGAGCTGCTGATTGTCACCTTAAAAGCCTGGCAGGTTTCAAACGCGGTGAAGCACCTGGCCGCGATCCTGCCGGTCACCACGCCGATTGTGCTGGTGCATAACGGCATGGGAACCGTCGAGGAGCTGCGCAGCGTGAAACAGCCGTTGCTGCTGGCCTCCACCACCCAGGCGGCGCGCCGCGACGGGAATGTCATCATCCACGTCGCCCAGGGCACCACGCATATCGGGCCGGCGAAAAGCTACGAAGAGGACTACAGCTACCTCGCTGAAGTGCTGCAGAGCGTGCTGCCGGATGTCGCCTGGCACAACAATATCTTCTCGGCCACCTGGCGCAAGCTGGCGGTTAACTGCGTGATTAACCCCCTGACCGCGCTAAAAGGATGTAAAAACGGCGATCTGCGCGACTATCCGCAGGAAGTTGCGGCCATTTGTCGCGAGGTGGCGGCAGTGATGGAGCGCGAAGGTATTCATACCTCGGCGGAAAACCTGCTATTTTATGTCGAACAGGTGATTGAAAGTACGGCAGAAAATATCTCATCCATGCTGCAGGACGTTCGCGCCCAGCGGCACACCGAGATCGACTATATCACCGGTTTTCTGCTCAACCGCGCCCGCGCCCACGGCGTTGCCGTACCGGAAAACGCCCGCTTATTTGAACTGGTCAAGCGTAAGGAGAATGAATATGAGCGCGTCGGCACTGATTTGCCTCGCCCCTGGTAGCGAAGAGACCGAAGCGGTCACCACCATCGACCTGCTGGTCCGCGGCGGAGTCAAAGTGACCACCGCCAGCGTCGCCAGCGACGGCAACCTGACCATCGTCTGCTCGCGCGGCGTCAAACTGCTGGCGGATGCCCCGCTGGTCGAGGTGGCCGATGGCGATTTCGATATCATCGTCCTCCCGGGCGGTATCAAGGGCGCAGAGTGCTTCCGCGACAGCCCGTTGCTGGTGGAAACCGTCCGACAGTTCCATCTCTCCGGGCGCATTGTGGCCGCCATCTGTGCCGCCCCGGCGACCGTACTGGTGCCCCATCAGCTGTTCCCGATCGGCAACATGACCGGTTTTCCGGCGCTGAAGGATCATATCCCCGCCGATCAGTGGCAGGATAAACGGGTGGTCTGGGATCCACGGGTGAATCTGTTAACCAGCCAGGCGCCGGGAACATCGATTGATTTCGCCCTGAAAATGATCGATCTGCTGGTGGGGCGCGAGAAAGCGTATGAGGTCGCCTCGCAGCTGGTGATGGCCGCCGGCATCTATAATTACTACGAAGCCTGATAGCCGGTCCGCGCCGCGGACTGGCTCCCCCTTTTCCTGAGGAGTCGTAGCATGTCCCGAAGCGCAACCGATTCTCGCGATCTTGTTATCAGCCGCCAGCTCAGCGCGCCCGTCCCTGCCCTGTGGCGCGCGTGGGCCGACCCGGCATTACTCAAAACCTGGTGGTGCCCGAAGCCCTGGCAAACCGAGGTGCTGGCCTTTGATTTTCGCGCCGGCGGGGCCTTTCACACCGTGATGCACGGCCCTGACGGTGAACGCAGCGATAACCCCGGCTGTTTTCTTGAGGTTATCCCGCAACAAAAAATCGTCATGACCTCGATGCTGACGGCGGATTATCGTCCCGCCGTTTCCCCCTTCGCGATGACGGCCATCATCACCTTTGCCGATGAACAGGGCGGGTGTCGCTATACGGCCACGGTGCTGCATGCCGACGATGAAACCCGCGAGCAGCATGAGCAGATGGGATTTTTCGAGGGCTGGAATATTGTCATCGATCAGCTGAATGACCTGGCGCTGACCCTGCGCTAATACACGCCCCTGCCAATAGTAAAAAGGCCTTCCATCAGGGAAGGCCTTTTGCATCATAACAACCTGTTACGGGCGATAAACTTTTACGTTGCTGAAACCCTGCTCGCGCAGATAAAGCGCCTGCAGACGGCTCATCACCCCGCGTTCGCACCACAGCAGCCAGGTTTTGCTCTGATCGAGATCGCCAAATTTGGTGCTCAGCTTGTAGAACGGCAGGGAAACGACCTCAACCCCCTCGACCTTCAGCGGCTTGTCTTCCTGCTCGTCGATGGAGCGAATATCGAGGATTGCATCGTTGGCGCCAAAGCCGGTCACGGTTTCCACTTCCACCACCGTCTCTTCCGTCTGCTGGGCGATTTCGCGGATATCGATATTGCTCGCCTCTTCCACCACTTTATCGAGGATGCTGAAATCGAAGTGTTCTTCTTCCGCTTCAATCTTCGCCTTCACCGCCTTCACGGTCGGGCTTTTGGAGATCACGCCGCAGTACTCCGGCATGGTGCGGGCGAAATCTTCCGTGCCGATCTCGCGGGCCAGGTCGATGATGTGCTCTTTATCGTGCGAAATCAGCGGACGCAGGATCAGGGTATCGGAGACGTTGTCGATCAGGCGCAGGTTGGTGAGAGTCTGACTGGAGACCTGGCCCAGCGCTTCGCCGGTGACCAGCGCCTGCACGCCGTAGCGTTCCGCGACCTTTGACGCGGCGCGGACCATCATGCGCTTGAGCACCACGCCCATCTGACCGTCATCCACTTTTTCGAGGATTTCGCCGACCACCGGCTCAAAGTTAATCGCCACAAAGCGAACGCGGTGCGAGCTGCCGAAGCGGTTCCACAGATAATGCGCGACCTGGCGGACGCCAATCTCATGGGCGGCGCCGCCAAGGTTAAAGAAGCAGTAGTGCACACGGCAGCCGCGGCGCATCAGCATGTAGCTGGAGACGCCGGAGTCAAAGCCGCCGGAAATCAGCGACAGCACATCTTCCTGCGTGCCGATCGGGAAGCCGCCGATACCTTCATAGCGGCCTTTCACCAGCAGCAGGCGATCGTTTTCAATCTCAAGATTGACGGTGACGTCCGGGTCGGTCAGCTTCACGCGCGCCGTTTCAATATGCTGATTCAGGCCGCCGCCGACGTAGCGCTCCACCTCAATTGAGGTGAATTCATGTTTGCCGCGACGCTTCACCCGCACGCAGAAGGTTTTGCCTTCCAGCGCCTCGCGCCACAGCGGCAGCGTCTGCTCAAAAATATCGTGCAGCGAGGTGAACGGTACGTCTTCGACTTCCAGAATATGGTGGATGCCGGGAATACGGGTCAGCGCATCGCGAATAGCCGGGCGCTGATTTTCATCTTTCGCGCGAACTTCGATATGATCCCAATGACGAACGACGGCCAGCGTCTCGTCATAGTTTTTGAGAACGTTACGAATGTTCCCGGTTAAGATTTTAATGAAGCGCAACCGCACAGATTGGCTTTTGATGGTGATTTCCGGGAACAATTTAATGATAAACTTCATGGCGACAATAGTTCGTTGGCAAGCCCGACGGGGCTTTAAGCAAAAGTTGTAAAGCAGCGCACACCGGTGCCTGCATCCTGGGCGCGGAGTATATCACCATTGCGCGTTATTTGCTTACACGCGTGACTTCGTTACCATACCCGGTATTGCCGTCGCGACATAACAAGAGTCTACATTCACTATGCCAAAGAAAAATGAGGCCCCGGCCAGCTTTGAAACTGCGCTGGGCGAACTGGAGCAGATCGTTAACCGTCTGGAAAGCGGCGATTTGCCGTTAGAAGAAGCGCTCAGCGAATTTGAGCGCGGGGTCCAGCTGGCCCGCCAGGGGCAAAGCCAGCTACAGCAGGCCGAACAGCGCGTGCAGATCCTGCTGGCGGATAGTGAAGATTCCCCGACCACGCCTTTTACGCCGGACGCTGAATAAATGGATTTCCCGCAACAATTGCAGGCCTGTGTGGAACAGGCTAACGAGGCGCTGCGCCGTTTTATCGCGCCGCAGCCCTTTCAGAACACTCCGCTGGTGGAAGCGATGCATTATGGCGCACTCTTAGGCGGTAAACGCCTGCGTCCCTTCCTTGTCTACGCTACCGGCGAGATGTTCGGCGTGAGCCGCACCACGCTGGACGCCCCTGCCGCCGCGGTCGAATGCATTCATGCTTATTCCCTGATGCATGATGATTTGCCGGCGATGGATGATGACGATCTGCGTCGCGGACTGCCGACCTGCCATATTAAATTTGGCGAAGCCAACGCAATTCTTGCGGGAGATGCCCTGCAAACGCTGGCGTTTTCTATACTCAGTGATGCGCCGATGACGGACGTCCCTGACCGGGATCGTCTGGCGATGGTTTCCGAACTGGCGCAGGCCAGCGGCGTGGCGGGCATGTGCGGCGGCCAGGCGCTGGATCTGCAGGCGGAAGGACAGCAGGTGAATCTGCAGGCGCTGGAGCGTATCCACCGCCACAAAACGGGCGCGCTGATCCGCGCCGCCGTCCGCATGGGGGCGCTGAGCGCCGGCGAACGTGGGCGCGCCGCCCTTCCCGCGCTGGATCGCTATGCGGAAAATATCGGCCTGGCCTTCCAGGTCCAGGATGACATTCTCGACGTGGTAGGGGATACTGCGACCCTTGGCAAACGTCAGGGTGCCGACCAGCAATTGGGTAAAAGCACCTATCCCGCCCTCCTGGGCCTTGAGCAAGCCCGGAAGAAAGCGCACGACCTGATCGCTGATGCCCGCCGGTCGTTAGATGAACTGGCCGCACAATCTCTGGATACTTCGGCACTGGAAGCGCTCGCGAATTACATTATTCAGCGCGATAAATAAACAATAAATGAGTCTCTGATGAGTTTTGATATTGCCAAATACCCGACCCTGGCGCTGGTAGATTCCACCCAGGAGTTGCGCCTGTTGCCAAAAGAGAGCCTGCCGAAGCTGTGTGATGAGCTGCGGCGCTACCTGCTGGACAGCGTCAGCCGCTCCAGCGGTCACTTTGCCTCTGGCCTCGGCACCGTGGAACTGACCGTGGCGCTGCACTACGTCTATAACACGCCCTTCGATCGCCTGATCTGGGACGTCGGCCACCAGGCCTACCCGCATAAAATTCTGACCGGCCGCCGCGACAAAATCGGCACCATTCGCCAGAAAGGCGGCCTGCACCCCTTCCCGTGGCGCGGTGAGAGCGAGTACGACGTACTGAGCGTCGGTCACTCCTCCACCTCCATTTCCGCTGGCATCGGGGTGGCTATCGCCGCCGTGAAAGAGGATAAGCAGCGGCGCGCGGTGTGCGTGATTGGCGACGGGGCGATCACCGCCGGCATGGCGTTTGAGGCGATGAACCACGCCGGGGATATCAAACCCGATCTGCTGGTGGTGCTGAATGACAATGAAATGTCGATCTCCGAGAACGTCGGCGCGCTGAACAATCATCTGGCGCAGCTGCTCTCCGGTAAGCTCTACTCCACCCTGCGCGAAGGCGGCAAAAAGGTCTTCTCCGGCGTACCGCCGATTAAAGAGCTGCTTAAGCGGACCGAAGAGCATATCAAAGGCATGGTGGTGCCTGGGACGCTGTTTGAAGAGCTGGGCTTTAACTATATCGGCCCGGTGGATGGCCACGATGTGCTCGGTCTGGTCAGCACTCTGAAGAACATGCGCGACCTGAAGGGGCCGCAGTTCCTGCATATTATGACCAAAAAAGGCCGCGGCTATGAGCCCGCCGAGAAAGACCCGATCACTTTCCACGCGGTGCCGAAGTTCGACCATACCAGCGGTGTGCTGCCCAAAAGCAGCGGCGGTCTCCCCTCCTACTCGAAAATCTTCGGCGACTGGCTGTGCGAAACGGCGGCCAAAGACAGCAAGCTGATGGCCATCACCCCGGCGATGCGCGAAGGTTCAGGGATGGTGGAATTTTCGAAGAAATTCCCCGATCAGTACTTTGACGTCGCCATCGCCGAGCAGCATGCGGTCACTTTCGCCGCCGGACTGGCGATTGGCGACTACAAGCCCGTCGTCGCCATCTACTCCACGTTCCTGCAACGAGCCTACGATCAGGTGATCCACGATGTGGCTATTCAGAAGCTGCCGGTGCTGTTTGCCATCGACCGCGCCGGGATTGTCGGCGCAGACGGCCAGACGCATCAGGGGGCGTTCGATCTCTCCTTCCTGCGCTGTATTCCGGATATGGTGGTGATGACGCCGAGCGATGAAAATGAATGCCGCCAGATGCTGCACACCGGCTACCACTACAGCGACGGACCCTGCGCGGTGCGCTATCCGCGCGGCAGCGGCACCGGCGCGACGCTGGAGCCGCTGGCATCGCTGCCGATCGGCAAAGGGGTCGTGAAGCGCCAGGGCGAGAAGGTCGCGATCCTTAACTTCGGCACCCTGCTGCCGGAAGCCGCGGCGGTGGCGGACAAACTCAACGCCACCCTGGTGGATATGCGCTTTGTGAAGCCGCTGGATACCGCGCTGATCCTGCAGCTGGCAGGCGAGCACGACGTTCTGGTGACGCTGGAAGAGAACGCCATTATGGGCGGCGCCGGCAGCGGCGTGAATGAAGTGCTGATGGCCCATCGCCGGGCGGTACCGGTACTCAATATTGGCCTGCCGGATGTCTTTATTCCGCAGGGCACTCAGGAAGAGATCCGCGCCGACCTCGGCCTTGATGCCGCCGGCATTGAAGCCAAAATCCTCGACTGGCTGGCATAATCGCCCCTCCCGCTCCTGCTATGCTTAAGGGATACCCTTGATGAATAGCAGGAGCGCACTATGCACTATATCCCCCTCGGCGATACTGCCTTACGTGTTTCCCGACTCTGCCTCGGCTGCATGACCTTCGGCGAGCCGGACCGCGGCAGGCACGCCTGGACGCTTCCGGAAGAGAGCAGTCGCCCGCTCATTCAGCACGCCATTGAAGGCGGCATCAACTTCTTCGATACCGCCAACAGCTACTCCGACGGCAGCAGCGAAGAGATCGTCGGCCGCGCCCTGCGCGACTTTGCCCGCCGCGATGAGGTGATTGTCGCCACCAAGGTCTATCATCAGGTCGGCGATCTGGCGGAAGGGCTTTCCCGGGCGCAGATCCTGCGCTCCATCGACGACAGCCTGCGCCGTCTCGGGATGGACTATGTCGACCTGCTGCAGATCCACCGCTGGGACTACAGCACCCCGATTGAAGAGACGCTCGAAGCGCTGGACGAGGTGGTGAAAGCCGGCAAAGCGCGCTATATCGGCGCCTCGTCCATGCATGCCCGGCAGTTTGCCCAGGCGCTGGCGCTTCAGCAGCAGAACGGCTGGGCGCGCTTCGTCACCATGCAGGATCACTACAACCTGATTTACCGGGAAGAAGAGAATGAGATGCTGCCCCTGTGCCAGCGTAACGGCGTGGCGGTGATCCCGTGGAGCCCGCTGGCGCGCGGCAGGCTGACCCGCCCATGGGGTGAGACCACCGCCCGGCTGGTCTCGGATGAGTTCGGCAAATCGCTTTACAGCACCAGCGAAGAGAACGACGCGCAGATCGCCGGGAATCTCGCGGACGTGGCGGAAGAGCTCGACGCCAGTCGCGCACAGGTCGCCCTCGCCTGGCTATTAAGCAAGCCCGGCGTCGCCGCGCCGATTATCGGTCCGTCGCGTCAGGAGCAGCTCGATGACCTGCTGCAGGCGGTGGATTTGACGCTATCTTCGGAACAGATCGACAAACTGGAGGCGCCCTATCAGCCGCATCCGGTGGTGGGATTTAAATGACGGGCGTGATTTCCCCGACAGCATGGCGCTGCCGGGGAGCAGCGGTCAAAGCAGACCGATCGGCCAGTGATGGCCAATAACATACAGCACGCCGGCGGAGATCACGCCGGCGACGATATCGTCCACCATGATCCCCATTCCGCCGTGAATATTGCGGTCAAACCAGCGAATCGGCCACGGTTTCCACATATCGAAGATACGGAAAATGGCGAAGCCGGCGGCCACCCACTGCCAGTCCAGGGTCGGCAGCGCCATCAGGGTGATCCACATCCCGACGAACTCGTCCCAGACGATGCTGCCGTGGTCATGGGTGCCCATATCTTTGGCCGTACGATGGCACAGATAGACTCCGATACAGATGCTCATCATCACCACCAGCGAGTAGAGCTGCCAGGGGAGAAAAGTCATCAGATACCAGAACGGGATCGCCGCCAGCGAGCCCATCGTCCCCGGCACCACCGGGCTTAAGCCGCTGCCAAAGCCGGTCGCCAGCAGATGCCACGGATTACGCATACTCAGGCGGCTAAGCGCCTCGTCTCGACTACGCAAAGTGATCGTATCCCTTTAAATCAAGCGTGACCGGCTTACCGTCACGGATAAACTGCAAACCTTCGCTCTCCGGCGCAATCTGTCCGATACAGGTAAAACGCGCGCCTAGATGGCCAAGGGCCACGTCCAACGCCCCGCGGTTCAGTTCCGGTACGGTAAAGCACAGTTCGTAATCTTCTCCACCGGCGAGCGCCCAGCGCAGCGCCTGCTCGGGCTCAACCTGGCGCAGCATGGCGTCGGAGTACGGCATGGCATCAAGATCGATGCGCGCGCCGCAGTCGCTGGCTTTGAGAATATGACCCAGATCGGAGATCAGGCCGTCGGAGAGATCGATGGCCGACGTCGCCAGGTCGCGCAGCGCCTGGCCCTGCAGCACGCGGGGCATCGGACGCAGGTGACGGGCCAGCAGGTAATCGGCATCCGTCGGCGCATCCACCGTCAGACGGTTCTGCAACAGCGCCAGGCCGGCGGCGCTGTCCCCCGGGGTGCCGGTGACATAGATCCAGTCTCCCGGCTTCGCGCCTGAACGTTTCATGGCGCGCCCTGGCGGCACAAAGCCGTGGATACCCAGGGTCATGGCGAGCGGGCCGCGGGTGGTGTCGCCGCCAATCAGCTGCATATCGTAGTAGTCAAGCTGGACAAACAGGCTGTCGCTGAAGGCTTCCAGCCAGGCTTCATCCACCTCCGGCAAGGTCAGCGCCAGGGTGAGCCACGCCGGCTCCGCGCCCATCGCCGCGAGGTCGCTCAGGTTTACCGCCAGCGCTTTATAGGCGAGGTCGGCCGGGTCGATATCGGGTAAGAAGTGATTGCCCGCCACCAGAGTGTCGGTGCTGATTGCCAGCGTTTTTTTCTCGGGAATATTCAGGAGAGCGCAGTCGTCGCCGATACCGGTTTCGACATCAAGACGAGCGCTTTTAACGCGATCAAAATAACGGGCAATCAGGGAGAATTCGCCACATGCCATACGTTATGCCTCAGCAAAATAATAAATAAGGCCGGGTTGCGAGGCGACCCTCGCAAAACCCGGCCTGCAGTTTACTTCTTGTGGGGACGAATTACCGGAGCCGCTTTGTCCAGCACGCCGTTGACGAACTTGTGGCTATCTTCAGCGCCGAAGGTTTTCGCCAGTTCGATAGCTTCATTGATGGCCACTTTATACGGTACGTCATCACGTTTGGATAGCTCAAACAGCGCGATACGCAGCACCGCTTTTTCCACCTGACCCAGCTCTTCCAGCTGACGGGACAGGTAGGGCTTCATCAGGCCGTCGAGGTACGCGCTGTTAGTCGCCACTCCGGACAGCAGTTCGCGGAAATACAGAACATCAACATCTTTTACGTCCTGTTCCGCCAGGAACTGGTATTCGACATCAACGATGTCGTTGTGGGACAACTGCCAGGAGTAGAGCGCCTGAACGGCACACTCACGGGCGCGGCGACGAGCAGCAGGTTTCACGGAATTCCCCTTACAAAAATCAGGCCTTGATGGCTTTCAATACGTTAATCATTTCCAGCGCGGTCAGCGCAGCTTCTGCGCCTTTGTTACCGGCTTTGGTGCCAGCGCGCTCGATGGCTTGTTCAATACTTTCAGTGGTCAGAACACCAAAGGCTACCGGGATTTCGCTGTCCTGAGCGACGTGCGCCAGGCCATTGCTGGCACCGCCAGCCACATATTCAAAGTGGGCGGTACCGCCGCGAATCACCGTACCCAGCGCAATCACCGCGTCATATTTACCGGTTTTCGCCAGTGCGCCAGCCGCCAGCGGCAGCTCGTACGCGCCTGGAACCCAAACAACGGTGATGTTTTCATCTTTTACCTGACCAATGCGTTTCAGGGCGTCAATCGCACCTTCCAGCAGGCTGTCATTGATAAAGTTGTTGAAACGCGCAATGGTGATGGCGACGCGAGCGTCCGGGGTAGCAACGTTAGCTTCAATAATGTTCATACTCTTCCTTCGGGTTCATGTGCCCCGCAAGGGGGGCGGATTTTATCATATTATTCTGAGCGCTGCTTCCTAATAATCAGGAAAGCCTCACGCAGTGGTTAAATGCAGGCAGACATCCGGGCCAACCTGACGTATCTCATTGAATTTGAAATGGGGCGCCTGGCTCAGTTCTTCAAGCCCCGGCAGCGCGCATAATCCACGCGCCGCATTGCCTAACAGTTTAGGCGCAATATAGACGATAAGCTCGTCGACCAGGCCCGCCTGCAGCAGCGCCCCGGCAAGCATGGCCCCCGCCTCCACCCAGACGCTGTTGATCTGCTGTTTGCCGAGCAGCATCATCAGCAGCACCAGATCGAGATGGCCGTTATGTTCCGGAACCAGCAGCGTGCGCACGCTGTCCGGCCACTGGCGCTCATCGGCGCTCAGGCGGGCAAACAGCGTTTCCCCCGCCTGCTGCACAATACGATGCTCGGGCGTGACGCGGTTCTGGCTGTCGATAACGACGCGCAGCGGCTGGCGCAAATTCGCTTCGGGATACAGCGCCTGGGTATCGGCGCTCAGCTCCTGCCAGCGCACTGTCAGCGCCGGATCGTCCGCCAGCACGGTGGCGCTGCTGGTCAGGATAGCATGGCTCTGGGCGCGCAAACGCTGCACGTCGCGTCGCGCCTGCGGGGAGGTGATCCACTGGCTTTCGCCGCTGGCCATCGCCGTGCGGCCGTCCAGCGAGGCGCCCAGCTTGAGCTGGACCCAGGGAAAACCGGTGCGCATCCGCTTCAGGAAGCCCTTATTCAGCGCTTCCGCCTCGTTCATCATCAGCCCGTGGCTGACGTCAATACCGGCCTGCTGCAGACGGTACAGGCCGCGCCCCGCCACCTGCGGGTTCGGATCCTGCATCGCGGCGACCACGCGGCTGACGCCGGCGGCAATCAGGGCGTCGCAGCACGGCGGCGTACGACCGTGGTGGCTGCAGGGCTCGAGGGTGACGTAGGCGGTGGCGCCGCGCGCCTTTTCCCCGGCCATCCGCAGGGCGTGCACTTCGGCATGCGGCTCGCCGGCGCGATAGTGGAACCCTTCGCCGACGATCTCGCCGTCTTTAACAATGACGCAGCCAACGTTAGGGTTAGGATGGGTGGTAAAACGACCGCGGGCGGCGAGCTTGAGCGCACGCGCCATGTACATTTCGTCCTGCATGGCTTAGTCCTGTAAGCGGGCGATCTCTTCGCCGAATTCTTTGATATCTTCGAAGCTGCGATAGACCGACGCGAAGCGAATATAGGCGACTTTATCCAGTTTTTTCAGCTGCTCCATCACCAGGTTGCCGATCATTTTGCTGGCCACTTCGCGCTCGCCGGTGCCGCGCAGATGGGTTTTGATATGGTTGACCGCCATTTCGACGTCATCGGCGCTGACCGGACGTTTCTCCAGCGCTTTCAGCATCCCACTGCGCAGCTTGTCTTCGTTGAAGGGTTCACGCACATCGTTACTCTTCACCACCCGCGGCATGACCAGCTCCGCCACTTCGAAGGTGGTAAAGCGCTCATTACAGACCAGACACTGCCGACGGCGACGCACGGAAGAGCCTTCCCCTACCAGACGAGAGTCGATCACTTTGGTATCCACGGCGAAACAGAAAGGGCAATGCATAGCGCGTCCTGACAGGTAGTTAAACTGAAGGGTAGTTTACCGCGAAGTGACCTGACTACAAAGAAAGAGCTTTTGAGACAAAGGATCTATGGGAGAGTCAGGCGGTTTGGCTACCATTAAGCATCCTCTGCAAACGGAATCCTGACCATGACAAGACGTTACCTGAAACTCGCCATCGCGGGCAGCCTGTTTACCCTGACCGCCTGCGCCCAGCAAAGCGAAATCCGCCAGATGCACCAGAGCGTGAGTACGCTGAGCCAGGAGATGACCCAGCTCAATCAGCAAACGATCAAAATTACCCAGCAAAACGCGCTGAACGCGAAATCCACCCGCGGCGTCTATCTGCTGCCGGAGGCGAAAACCCCGGCGCGGCTGGAGAGCCAGATCGGCACCCTGCGCATGTCGGTGGCGAGCATTACGCCGGATGGCGACGGGTCACGCCTGACCTTACGTATTCAGGGCGAATCCAACGATCCGCTGCCGGCCTTTACCGCCACCGTCGCCTCCGGACAGATCACCGGTACTACCCACAGCTACCAGGAAGTGAATGTTCAGGATCAATTGATCAGCGCCCCGGCCAGCATTCTCGCCCCCAGCGATGTCGATATCCCGCTGCGCCTGAACGTGACGCCGGACAAAGTCGGTTTTATTCGCGTCCACGATATCCAGCCAGCCGCCGCGCAGTAAGCCTTGCCGCCGGGCTTCCCCCTGCCCGGCGACGTCCTGTCCCGTTATTCTTATCCACTTACAACTTTTCGCAAGAGTTCATTAGAAATCGTTCTGCATCGCGATTTTCAGTAGCATTTTGTCAAGAAATGCATAGAATCGTGAACGCAATCGATTACGCATGTTCTGGTTATGTGAAACAACACGTATTTTTGTGAGCAATGATTCCTATAATAGACCCCCACAGAAACACGAAATATTTAGAAACGCTTCGGCACTTCTTTTAACGCCTTCAGGCTCAATTTAAACAGTGGCATTACTATGAAAAAAACATTACTGGCAGCGGGTGCGGTTGTGGCGCTCTCCACTTCTTTTACCGCGGGCGCGGCAGAAAACGACAAACCGCAGTATCTGTCTGACTGGTGGCACCAGAGTGTTAACGTGGTGGGCAGCTACCACACCCGTTTTGGACCGCAGATCCGTAACGATACCTACCTGGAATACGAAGCGTTCGCCAAAAAAGACTGGTTTGATTTCTACGGTTATATCGATGCCCCGGTATTCTTCGGCGGCAACAGCACGGCAAAAGGTATCTGGAACAACGGCTCCCCGCTGTTTATGGAGATCGAACCGCGCTTCTCTATCGATAAGCTGACCAACACCGACCTGAGCTTCGGGCCGTTCAAAGAGTGGTATTTCGCGAACAACTATATCTACGATATGGGCCGCAATGACTCCCAGGAGCAGAGCACCTGGTATATGGGTCTGGGTACCGATATCGACACCGGCCTGCCGATGAGCCTGTCGCTGAACGTCTACGCCAAATACCAGTGGCAGAACTACGGCGCGTCCAACGAAAACGAGTGGGACGGCTACCGCTTCAAAGTGAAATACTTTGTGCCGCTGACCGACCTGTGGGGCGGTTCGCTGAGCTACATCGGCTTCACCAACTTTGACTGGGGCTCTGACCTCGGCGATGACAACTTCTACGATCTGAACGGGAAGCACGCGCGCACCAGCAACTCCATCGCCTCCAGCCATATCCTGGCGCTGAACTACGCGCACTGGCACTACTCGGTGGTGGCCCGTTACTTCCATAACGGCGGCCAGTGGGCTGACGATGCCAAACTGAACTTCGGCGATGGCGATTTCAGCGTCCGCTCAACCGGTTGGGGTGGTTACTTTGTGGTTGGTTACAACTTCTGATTGCTGAAACGGCAGGACAGCGCCCGGGCCACCCGGGCGTTTTTATTTCTCCCACACGTCGCAGCGGACCTTGCGCAGAAAATCGCTTAACGAGCGGTCGGCGCACTCGCTGAATCGACGCTCGGTCGCCCTGACCGTCAGACAGCGGTCGAGGCGAAAGTTGCGATAATCATTGCGCAGCTCGCACCAGGCCACCAGCAGCCAGCGCTCCCCCCAGAAAAACAGCCCCAGCGGCAGCACGTCGCGCTCGGTCACCCGACCGGACTCATCCTGATAGCGCAGCGCCAGCACCTGCTGGCCGGAGACCGCCTGATGAATGACGTCAAAGAAGGTTTTGGCATAGCGATGGGCGCCAAGATCGGGGGCAAACAGGCGGGTCTGCTCCGCCTGGCGCCGGCGCGCCTCCGGCAGGATCGCCAGCATCTTCTCCTGGGCAGACTCCAGCGATTGCGACAGCGCCTCGCCGCCCCAGGTTTTCAGCAGCCGGATCGCGGCGATCAGCGCTTCGGATTCTTTGGTGGTCAGCATTAGCGGCGGCAGATCGTAGCCCGCCAGCAGGCGATAACCGCTCCCCGCCTCGCCCTCCACCGGCACGCCGGAGAGGGAGAGATCGCGAATATCGCGATACACGGTGCGCTCCGACACGCCCAGCCGCTCCGCCAGCAGCGCGGCGGTGGTGAGCCGCCTGCCGCGCAGGATCTGCACAATCTGAAATAAACGGTCGGCGCGTCGGGTCATGTCTCACTTCACAAAAAGTTCAGGTTAAGCCGGTTGGTGCAGGCCGACGCGGTTGCCCTCGCTGTCAGTAAACAGCGCGATGGTGCCAATATCATTCGGCAGCGTCAGCGGCCCGAAAACACATGCCCCACCCGCCGAGGCAACGCGGTCGAGGGTGGCGGCAAGATGGTCTGTATGCAGGTAAATAATAGCGCCCTGCGCAGAGGGCGCGATACCCTCAAATTTGGCCAGCGCGCCGCCGGGGGCCGGATCCTGATGCGGGAACACCGCCAGCTCGGCGCAGTCCATGGTTTCGCGACGCAGCGTCACCTGCATCACCGGCTCATAAAACGCGACGGCGCGATCCATATCGGCGACCGGAATTTCAAACCAGTTAATCACGTTATTCATACTTCCTCCTGCTCGTTAGTGAGTTCAGAAGGAGTGTATGGGAGGGCTCCTGACAGCATACTGTCAGCAGGTTTTGTCGCGGGCAAAAAAAATCCCGGCGCCTGGCCGGGATTGCGTTATTTCAACTGAACTGTATTACGGCAGAATAGACGGCTGGTCCGCCCCTTCTTTTTCGACCTTCTGCTGCAGCAGATGCTCGCGCTTCATGCCCAGCTTCAACGCCAGCGCGGAGGCGACGTAGATAGAAGAAGCCGTACCGATGGAGACACCGATCAGCATGGTCAGCGAGAAGCCTTCCAGAATCGGGCCGCCGAACAGGAACAGCATCAGGATCACCATCAGGGTGGTCCCGGAGGTGATCAAGGTACGGTGCAGCGTCTGGGTCAACGACACGTTGAAGATCTCGTACGGCGTACCGCGGCGGATCTTACGGAAGTTTTCACGGATACGGTCCGATACCACGATACTGTCGTTCAGCGAGTAGCCGATAACCGACATCAACGAGGCCACAATGGTCAGGTCGATCTCGATATGGAACAGCGACAGCACCCCCATGGTGATCACCACGTCGTGCGCCAGGGCGATAACCACCCCCGCCGCCAGACGCCATTCGAAGCGGAAGCCGACGTAGATCAGGATACAGACCAGCGCGGCAATCAGCGCCAGGGCGCCGGTTTGCGCAAGGTCCGCGCCGACGCTCGGGCCGACAAACTCAATACGCTTCACCGCTGCGTTCTGGCTGGTCGATTCGTTAATCACCGTCACGACCTTGCTGCCCAGCTCCTGGCTGACGTTGGCGTCATGCACCGGCGGCATACGTACCATGATGTCGCGGCTGCTGCCAAAGTTCTGCACCTGCGGCTCTTCAAAGCCCGCTTTCTGCAGGGAATCGCGCATCTGGTCCAGATCGACCGGCTTCTCAAGGGTAATTTCGATCACCGTACCGCCGGTGAAATCGAGACCCCAGTTAAAGCCGCGGACGCCGATGATGGCGATCGACACAATCAGCAGAAAGCCTGAAATGCCGAAGGCCCAGTAATCCCAGCGCATAAAGTCCCAGACTTTACGGCCGTGGTTCAATTGTTCAACAGTATATTCCTGTGCCACAACGCACTCCTCAGATAGACAGCTTTTTAACGCGCTTGCCGCCGTACAGCAGGTTCACGATGGCACGGGTGCCGACGATAGCGGTAAACATTGAGGTCGCGATACCGATACCGGTGGTAATCGCAAACCCTTTAATGGCACCGGTACCGACCGCGTACAGGATGATCACTTTGATAAGCGTCGTCACGTTGGCGTCGAAGATCGAGCTGAACGCGCCGCGATAACCTTCGTCAATCGCCTGCTGAACGGTACGCCCGTTGCTCAGCTCTTCTTTGATACGCTCGTTGATCAGAACGTTAGCATCGACCGCCACCGCAAGGGTTAACACGATACCCGCGATGCCCGGCATGGTCAGCGTCGCCCCCGGGATCAGGGACATAATGCCGACAATCAGCACCAGGTTGGCAATCAGCGCCGAGGTCGCAATCAGACCGAACTTCTTATAGAAGAGGATCATGAACAGGATAGAGACCACCAGGCCGGCCAGACAGGCTTCCAGCCCCTGCTTGATGTTCTGCATGCCAAGGGTTGGGCCGATAGTCCGCTCTTCGACGATCTGAATCGGCGCAATCAACGCGCCGGCACGCAGCAGCAGCGACAGCTGGCGCGCTTCGTTCGGGTTGCTGATACCGGTAATACGGAAGCTGTTGCCCAGACGCGACTGGATGTTGGCGATGTTAATCACCTCTTCCTCTTTCGCCAGGATAGCGCGACCGTTGGCGTCTTTCTTACCGCTGTCTTTATACTCCACGAACAGGGTCGCCATCGGCTTGCCGATGTTGTCCTTGGTGAAGTTGGACATGATGTTGCCGCCCGCGCTGTCCAGCGAGATGTTGACCTGCGGCTGGTTGTACTCATCCATGCTGGAGGTCGAGTCGGTGATATGGTCACCGGTCAGGATCACCCGCTTGTACAGCACCACCGGCTGGCCTTCACGCGTCTCTTTCACTTCCGAGTCGCCCGGCACGCGGCCTGAGGCGGCGGCGGACTGGTCCACGTTGGTATTGACCAGACGGAACTCGAGGGTCGCGGTCGCGCCAAGGATCTCCTTCGCCCGCGCGGTATCCTGGATACCCGGCAGCTCAACCACGATGCGGTCAGCGCCCTGACGCTGAACCAGCGGTTCGGCGACGCCCAGCTGGTTCACACGGTTACGCAGAATGTTAATGTTCTGCTGAACCGCATACTCACGAGCTTCTTTCAGGCGCTCATCGGTCATCACCGCTTTCAGGCTGTTGTCACCCTGAGAGGAGATCACCAGATCGCGATGGCGAGGGCTGAGATAAGAGATAGCCTGGTCGCGCGCCGCGCTGTCGCGGAAGACGATGCTCAGACCATAGTTGTCTTCCTTGCGCACGGTCGCGTAAGGAATGCCTTTATCGCGCAGCTCGCTGCGCAGGCTATCGATGTTCTGTTCCTGCAGTTTGCCTAACGCGGTGTCCATGTCGACTTCCATCAGGAAGTGCACGCCGCCGCGCAGATCAAGACCCAGCTTCATCGGCTCGGCATAGAGTGCCGCCAGCCAGCGTGGGGTTGCCGGAGCAAGGTTTAGCGCCACGACGTATTTGTCACCCAACACGGTAAGCAGCGCTTCACGCGCGCGCAGCTGGGTATCAGTGGTGTCGAAGCGCGCAAGAATAGCGCCCTCTTCCAGTGCCACAGACTTCGCGGTAATTTTTTCTTCTTGTAAAGTTTTCTGGACCTGGATCAGCGTTTGCTCACTGGCGGCGACGCCGCGCGCGCCAGTGATTTGAACAGCCGGATCCTCACCATACAGGTTGGGAAGCGCATAGATCAGGCCGACGACAATGACGACGACCAGCATGACATACTTCCACAAAGGATAACGGTTTAACACGGCAGTTCCCTTTGGGAAAAGTTAGATTACAGCGCCTTCATGGTGCCTTTCGGCAGAACGGCAGCAACGAAGTCACGTTTGATAACCACTTCAGTGGTATCGTTCAGCGCGATAGCAATGTAGCCAGTTTCCGCTACTTTGGTCACGCGACCGACCAGACCGCCGTTGGTCAGCACTTCATCACCTTTGGCGATGGAGTTCATCAGGTTCTTATGTTCCTTGGTGCGCTTCTGCTGTGGACGCAGGATCATGAAGTAAAAAATCAGACCGAACACCACCAGCATCAGAATCAGAGACATCGGGCTGCCCTGCGCCGGTGCACCCGTTGCCGCTACCGCATCAGAAATAAAAAAGCTCATTGAAATTCCCTCATTATTAAAATTAATCAACGTTCAAAGGAGGCACGGTGCGCCCCTGACGTTGGTAAAAATCGGTCACGAAGCTCTCTAATTTACCCTCTTCGATAGCCTTGCGTAAACCAGCCATTAAACGCTGATAGTAGCGCAGGTTATGAATGGTATTGAGACGCGCGCCCAATATTTCGTTGCAACGGTCAAGGTGATGCAAGTAAGCGCGTGAATAATTGCGACATGTATAGCAATCACACTCGGCGTCCAGCGGCGCGGTATCGCTTTTGTGCTTCGCGTTGCGGATTTTCACCACGCCGTCGGTGACGAACAGGTGGCCGTTACGCGCGTTGCGCGTCGGCATGACGCAGTCGAACATATCGATACCGCGACGTACCCCTTCCACCAGATCTTCCGGCTTCCCGACGCCCATCAGGTATCGTGGTTTATCGGCCGGGATCTGCGGGCAGACGTGCTCCAGAATACGGTGCATGTCTTCCTTCGGCTCGCCGACCGCCAAACCGCCGACAGCGTAGCCATCAAAGCCAATCTCTACCAGACCTTTCACCGAGATATCACGTAAATCTTCGTAAACGCTGCCCTGAATGATGCCGAACAGCGCATTTTTATTGCCAAGGCTATCGAAACGGTCGCGGCTGCGCTTCGCCCAGCGCAGAGACATCTCCATCGAGCGCTTGGCGTAATCCCAGTCCGCCGGGTACGGCGTACATTCGTCGAAGATCATCACGATGTCGGAACCGAGATCGTACTGAATCTCCATGGATTTTTCCGGATCGAGGAAAATCGGATCGCCGTTGATCGGGTTACGGAAGTGGACGCCCTGCTCGGTGATCTTACGGATATCGCCAAGGCTGAACACCTGGAAGCCGCCGGAGTCGGTCAGGATCGGTCCTTTCCACTGCATAAAATCGTGCAGATCGCCGTGCAGCTTCATGATCTCCTGACCCGGGCGCAGCCACAGGTGGAAGGTGTTGCCGAGAATAATCTGCGCGCCGGTGGCTTCCACCTCTTCCGGCGTCATCCCTTTGACGGTGCCGTAGGTGCCAACGGGCATAAAGGCCGGTGTTTCCACCACGCCGCGCTCAAACACCAGGCGACCGCGGCGGGCGCGACCGTCGGTGGTATCCAGTTCAAATTTCATGCTTGCTCCTGCGTCAGAAAAACAGTCCGACGTTTTGATACTCGCCACGGAATGATTCCGTGGCTAAAAATGCGTCATGGCGTGCCAAAAGCCGGCGGGCCGGCCTTTTCAGGGACGCTCAGAAATAGCCTGCGGATTGTACGTGATAAACATCGCATCCCCGTAGCTAAAAAAGCGATATTTCTGCTCCACCGCTACCTTATAGGCGTTCATGGTGTGCTGATAACCCGCAAACGCCGACACCAGCATAATCAGTGTGGATTCAGGGAGATGGAAGTTGGTCACCAGCGCATCGATCACCTGGTACTGATAACCCGGATAGATGAAAATCTGCGTATCGTCGAAGAACGGCGCGATCAGGGCGTCTTTCGCCGCCTGCGCCGCGCTCTCCAGCGAGCGTACCGAGGTGGTGCCCACCGCGATCACGCGATTGCCGCGCGCTTTCGCCGCCAGCACCGCATCAACCACCTCCTGCGGCACTTCCGCATATTCTGAGTGCATAGTGTGCTCTTCAATGCTGTCGACGCGCACCGGCTGGAAGGTACCCGCGCCCACGTGCAGGGTGACAAACGCCATCTCAACGCCTTTAGCGCGCAGTTTGTCCAGCAGCGGTTCGTCGAAGTGCAGACCCGCGGTCGGGGCGGCTACCGCGCCCGGCCGGGTGCCGTAGACGGTTTGATAGAGCTCGCGGTCAGCGTCTTCGTCCGGGCGATCAATGTAGGGCGGCAGCGGCATATGGCCGATCCCGTTAAGGATCTCCAGCACCGGGCGCTCGTCGTTAAATTCCACTTCAAACAGCGCGCCGTGACGCGCCAGCATGGTGGCCTGAATGCTCTCGTCGTCGCCCAGCAGCAGCTCGGCGCCCGGCTTCGGCGCTTTCGAGGCGCGAATATGGGCGAGGATGCGCTTATCATCCAGCATCCGCTCCACCAGCACTTCAATCTTGCCGCCGCTGGCCTTGCGGCCGAACAGACGCGCCGGGATCACCCGGGTGTTGTTAAACACCAGCAGATCGCCGGGATTGAGCTTATCGAGGATGTCGGTGAAGGTGCCATGCGTCAGCGCGCCCGTCGGCCCGTCCAGGGAGAGTAAGCGGCAGCTACTGCGCTCAGGCATCGGATAGTGGGCGATCAGGGATTCGGGTAGTTCAAAAGCAAAATCGGTAACGCGCATGACGATAACTCAGACTGAATAAAGAGGCGGGTAGTCTAGTGCCGGGGCGGTCTGCCTGCAACCTTTACCCCTCCGGATGAATGACATAATCTATATTCCAAATCATTCCGAATGCCGCCATGCGGCAGCCGAATGCATCACCGGTGGCAGAGGGCCGCGCGCGGCCAGACAGCACGCCATCCGGGCACCGGGGCTGCCGTTCAGGGCGACGCGCAGCGCTACACCGCTCACTCTGCCCGCCAGAAAGTATTTGAAGGATGTCGTCACTATGAATTTTCTCGCCCACCTGCACCTGGCCCATCTCGCCGACAGTTCGCTGCCCGGCAATCTGATGGCCGACTTTGTGCGCGGCAACCCGCAGGGCGACTATCCGGCGGAGATTGTTGACGGCATCTATATGCATCGGCGGATTGACGTGCTGACTGACAACCTGGCGGAAGTCAAAGAGGCGCGGGAGTGGTTTCGCCCGCAGACCCGCCGCGTCGCCCCGATCACCCTCGACGTCATGTGGGATCATTTCCTGTCGCAGCACTGGGCGCAGCTCTCCCCTGACCTGCCGCTGGAGGAGTTCGTGCGCTACGCCGAGCGGCAGATCGTCCCCATCCTGCCCGACTCGCCGCCCCGCTTCGTCAATCTCAACCAATATCTCTGGTCGGAGCGCTGGCTGGAACGCTATCAGGAGATGGATTTTATTCAGCGCGTGCTTAACGGCATGGCCAGCCGCCGCCCGCGTCTCGAGGCGCTGCGCGACTCCTGGCAGGATCTGGATACCCACTACGACCGGCTGGAGGGGCAGTTCTGGCGCTTTTATCCGCAGATGATGCGTCAGGCGAAAAACAAACAGCTGTAATCGCTGCGACATTGATAGGTAAAAGCTGGCTGAACGATTGTCGGTGCCTCTTTGTGTTATTGGCGGACAGGCTCTATACTTGCCGGCGTTGCGTTTTAAATAACCTTAGTAATTACAGGAGAATCAAATGGTTCTGGTCACTCGTCAAGCGCCGGATTTTACTGCAGCCGCTGTGCTGGGTAATGGTGAGATCGTTGAGAAATTCAATTTCAAACAGCACACCAACGGTAAACCTACCGTTCTGTTCTTCTGGCCGATGGACTTCACCTTCGTTTGCCCGTCTGAGCTGATCGCGTTCGACAAACGTTACGAAGAATTCCAGAAACGCGGTGTGGAAGTGGTTGGCGTTTCCTTCGACTCCGAGTTCGTGCACAACGCATGGCGTAACACCCCGGTAGACCAGGGCGGTATCGGCCCGGTTAAATACGCGATGGTTGCTGACATCAAACGTGAAATCCAGAAAGCTTACGGTATCGAGCATCCGGACGAAGGCGTTGCCCTGCGTGGTTCCTTCCTGATCGACGCTAACGGCGTGGTTCGCCACCAGGTGGTTAACGACCTGCCGCTGGGCCGTAACATCGACGAAATGCTGCGCATGGTTGACGCGCTGCAGTTCCACGAAGAGCACGGCGAAGTTTGCCCGGCGCAGTGGGAAAAAGGAAAAGAAGGTATGGCTGCCTCTCCGGAAGGCGTTGCAAAATACCTGACCGAAAACGTCTCCAGCCTGTAATCGGCACACGTTTTTATAAAAGGCTCGCTCAGGCGGGCCTTTTTTGTTAGCGACGTCAAAATTTAGGAAAATGACCCGGCGATATTTGTGACCAGGAATACACTTCTGCCGAAAAATTTCGCTCTGCCTCTCATTTTTTCTCTGTCAAATTTCAGCGCCAAATCTCAACCACTCCGTAACCCACTGAAAATAATATAAATTATTTATATAGTTTTCTGCCGGCACTTTGCCGTCGATGTGATCGCCATCAATATTTAAAACCGCGGATGTGATCTCATCCATCATTTTTATCAATGTATTTGGTCATGATTTTACTCAGGAACAGGAATACGTTCAGGAGAAGAGAATGGATATTATTTTTGACCCGACGTTAATCGCCCTGAAGCAGAATATTTCCCATGCGGAAGAGGCCATCGAACTGGCGGGTTCATTACTCGCCAGGCGTCAGATTTGCAGCGCCGAATATGTCAACGAGATGCTGACGGTATACGAAGATTTTGGCGCCGCCATCGTGATAGATGACGGGATTGCCATGCCGCACGCCCGCCCGGAAAAAGGGGCATTGCAGACCGGATTTTCGCTTGTCACCACCGCCACGCCAGTGACCTTCGGCCACGATGAGTTCGATCCGGTTACCGTCGTCATCGCCATCGCCGGCGCCGATGCTGACAGTCATATCAAAATGATCCAACTGATAGCCTCGCTGATCGAGTCAGATATCGTGACCTTTCTTCAGCAGGAAACTGACGTGAATTCAGTCTTACATTTCATCCAAAAACAAATGGAGTAGTCATTATGTTAGTTATCAGAACGGTTTGTGGTAACGGTATTGGCAGTTCATTGATGGCTGCGAATAATGTGAAGAAGATCTGTGAAGAATTAGGTATCAAAGCGGACGTCGCCTCGGTCGATTTTGCTAACGCCGTCGGGGAAAAAGCCGACCTTTATGTCACGATCAAAGAACTGGCAAATCAATTTCCGGCCCACTGTCATGTCGCCATTATTCGCAGCTATGTCCATAAAGCAAAAATCGCCGAGGATATTACCGACGCGCTGATGAAAATTGCTGCGACTCACTCTTAATCAGCATAGAGGGAACGACCATGCAGGCTATTCTTAGTTTCTTAACGGAAATATTCAGTCAACCCGCTTTTTTAATGGGGCTTATCGCCTTCGTTGGCTTAGTGGCGCTGCGCTCCCCCGGCAACAAACTCCTTACCGGCACATTAAAGCCGATTTTAGGCTATTTGATGTTGAGCGCTGGCGCAGGCGTTATCGTTGCCAATCTCAACCCGTTGGGCGGCATTATCGAAGCGGGATTTAATATCCGCGGCGTTATTCCGAACAATGAAGCCATTGTCTCCGTCGCCCAGAAGATGCTGGGCGTGGAAACCATGAGTATTTTGCTGTTGGGCTTTATTTTCAATCTGATCATTGCCCGCTGCACAAAATATAAATATATCTTTCTCACCGGTCATCACTCATTCTTTCTCGCCTGCCTGTTCTCCGCCGTCCTGCAGGCGGCGGAGTTCCAGGGCTGGATGTTGATCCTGATCGGCGGATTCCTGCTGGGCTCATGGTCGGCCATCTCCCCCGCCATTGGCCAGCGTTACACCAGGCAGGTGACCGAGGACGGCGGGATCGCCATGGGCCATTTCGGCTCTCTGGGCTACTACCTCTCGGCGTGGATCGCCAGCCGGACCGGTAATCCGGCAAACTCCTTCGCCGATACCGAAATCTCAGAGAAATGGGGTTTTCTGCGCGATACCACCGTCACCACCGGTATCGTGATGTTTGTTATCTACTTTATCTGCAGCGCTGTCGCCGGGTCGGCGTACCTGAGCACCATCACCGACCAGAACATGCTGATCTTCTCCGTGCTGACCGGTCTGCAGTTCGCCGTTGGCGTAGCCATTGTCTACAACGGCGTGCGCTTGATCCTGGGCGATCTGGTGCCGGCATTCCAGGGCATCAGCCAGAAACTGATCCCGGACTCCATCCCGGCCGTTGACTGCGCGGTGTTCTTTACCTTTAGCCCCACCGCGGTGGTGGTGGGATTCATCAGCTCCTTTGTGGGCGGGCTGGTCGGGATGCTCATGCTCGGCGGTCTGGGCATGGCGCTGATTATTCCCGGCATGGTGCCGCACTTCTTCTGCGGCGGTACCTCCGGGGTCTTTGCCGACAAGCTGGGCGGTAAGCGCGGTTGTATCATCGCCGCCTTTATCGGCGGGATCTTCCTGGCCTTCCTGCCGGCGATGCTGCTGCCGGCGCTCGGCAACCTCGGGTTTGAAAACAGCACCTTCGCCGATTTCGACTTCGCGGTGTGGGGCATCATTATCGGTAACGCGTTTACCCAGTTTGGCCAGGTCACTATCTACCTGATTTGTCTGGCGCTGCTCGTCGCGCTGCTGGCGCCTTTCTGCTTCCGTCAGGTACGGGTGGTGGGCAACACGCTCAGCTATGAGGAGCTTATCGCCAAGCAGAAAAATGAATAAGCGAGGTCATTTTTCCCGGCGGGACGGTCAAGCTTCCCGCCGCTGACAAATAATCAGGAGTGGTTATGGCTATTTTGTCCATTGGATTTGCTTGTTTCGATCAGTTTTTCTTTCTCAATGAATGGCCCCAGGAGAATACTAAAAACTTTTGTCATGATTTTATCGAAAGCGGCGGCGGCCCGGCGGCCAATGCGGCCTGGCTGCTGGGATTATGGGGGGAGGAGGTCTATTACATCGGCCATCTGCATCAGGATCTTTACGGTCAGCGCATTATCGATGAGTTTGCCGAAGCGGGCGTGGATACCAGCCAGGTGGTTTTCTCCGATGACATGATCACCCCGCTGGCCTCGGTGCTCGTCAATCGCTTAACGGGTTCGCGGACGATTATTACCCGCAAGATGCAAACACCGCCTTCCCTGACCTACGATCAAAAGCTCAAACTGGACGACCTCGCCGAGCGGCTGATTGCCGCCGAGGAGCCAGTCACTATTTTAATTGACGGCCATGAGGCGGAAATCAGTGAATATTTAATTAAGAAACTGCCCAACGCCAGAGTCGTGATGGACGGTGGGTCACTGCGTGCCAGCAATATTAAACTGGCGGCCTGGACCGACTATTTTGTGGTGAGCGAACATTTTGCCCGCGACTATATGAGCTATCGCTCGCTGAGCACCGAAGCAGAAATTAAAGCGGCGCTGATTGAGCTGAATAAAATTTGCCGCGGCGAGGCATTTATTACCCTTGGCGAAAAAGGCTGCGCTTTTTTAAAAAGCGGTATGCTGCAGATCGTTCCTTCCTGGCTGTGCAATGCCGTGGATACCACCGGAGCCGGGGATGTATTTCACGGCGCCTTCACCTATGGCGTCCACTACTCATGGCACATAGATAATATTATTTTATTTGCCAGCCTCACCGCCGCCATTTCTATTGAGAAAAAAGGGGTACGGGAATCTATGCCGGACCTGGCGGTCGTCCACCACTCGTTAAATAGCTACGAGAGAAACTTAAAGCAATATTTTGAAGAATAACTGTATTTAATAAATATCAAGAGGTGAATATGTTAGTGTCGATGAAGGACATGCTTCAGCATGCCCTGAGGGACGGCTACGCCGTCGGTCAGTTCAACATTAATAATCTGGAGTGGGTTGGCGCCGTATTAAGCACCGCCCAGCAGTGCCGCTCACCGGTTATTTTGGGCGTGTCCGGCGGCACGGTTAAGCATATGCTCGGGTTAAAATGTATTCATGACATCGTGGTTAACGCCATGGAGTATTTACATATTGATGTTCCGGTGGCGCTGCATCTGGATCATGGCACCACCCGGGAGGCCTGCGAAGCGGCGATGGCCGCCGGCTTCAGTTCCATTATGTTTGATGGCTCACATCTGCCGTTCAGGGAAAACCTGGCCATTACCCGCCATCTGGTGACGCTGGCGCACAGCAAAGGTATCTCCGTGGAGGCTGAACTGGGGACTATCGCCGGTAGCGAAGACGGCATTGTCAATTCCGAAGTCATCTATGCCGATCCGCAGGAGTGCTACACCCTGGTGACAGAAACCCAGGTGGACTGCCTCGCCGCCGCGCTGGGCTCCACCCATGGCCTGTATAAAGGCAAAGCCAGGCTGGGATTTAGCGAGATGAAAGCCATTGCCGAGCGGGTGAAGGTTCCACTGGTGCTGCATGGCGGCACCGGTATTGCCGATGAGGATATGCGCCGGGCGATTGCCTGCGGCACCGCCAAGATTAACGTTAATACCGAAAATATGTACGCCTGGTGCCAGCAGGTGAAGGCGATCTTCGCTGCCGATACCGGGCACGATGTGAACGATCCGCGGAAAGTGATCGCCCAGGGGCTGCAGCCGGTACGCGAGATGATTGCCCGCCGCATGGCGCTATTTGGCTCACAGCAGCGCTATTGATGCGTGAAAGGTGGCTGAAACCTCCGCCCCTTAGCTACCGGGGCGGAGGCGTCAGGCATCAGAAGGCAAAGCAGGAGCAGCCCAGCACGCCCCAGAAGGCCTGCTCGTCGGAGACCGGGATCGACGATTTCCGCGCGATATCATGCTGATGGCCGTGAACGCCGCAGCTACCGCAGCACTGGTGCATCTGTACCATGGCGCCAATTTTAGCCGCCGCCGGCGGAGCGGAACGGTAATGGCCCGGGACCTTCACCACCGGCGACCACTCCGGCAGCACCGGAATGGGCGGCGGCGCCAGCGGCGAGAAGTGACCGGCGGCATACACTACTTTGCCGTCAACCACCGTCAGCACCGACTCAATGCCTTTGATCTCCTCTTCCGCGACGCTGAAATAGTCCTTCGACAGCACCACCAGATCGGCAAGCTGACCGGCGGCCAGACGGCCCTTTTTCCCCTGCTCGCTGGAGAACCAGGCGCTGCCCGCCGTCCACAGCTCCAGCGCGACATCGCGCGGCAGCCGGTTGTTATCGTCATACATCGCCATCCCGCCGACGGTGCGCCCGGAGACCAGCCAGTACAGCGCGGTCCACGGGTTATAGCTGGCGACGCGGGTGGCATCGGTCCCCAACCCTACCGGTACGTCCAGCTCCAGCATTTTCGCCACCGGCGGCGTATGTTTCACCGCCTCTTTGCCGTAGCGCTCGACAAAATATTCGCCCTGGAAGGCCATCCGGTGCTGTACCGCAATGCCGCCCCCCAGCGCCTTCACCCGCTCAATGTTGCGCTCGGTAATGGTCTCGGCATGGTCGAAGAACCAGTGCAGGCCATTAAACGGAATGTCGCGGTTCACCTTCTCAAACACGTCCAGCATCCGGCTGATGGACTCGTCGTAGGTGGCATGCAGGCGGAACGGCCAGCGATGTTCCACCAGGTGGCGCACCACCCGCTCCAGCTCATCCTCCATGCCTTGCGGCAGATCCGGCCGCGGCTGCAGGAAATCTTCAAAATCCGCCGCCGAAAATACCAGCATCTCGCCGGCGCCGTTGGCGCGATAGAAGTCGGTCCCCTGCCCCGGCTTCAGCATGTCGGTCCAGCGTTCGAAGTCCTCCAGCTCCTGCTTCGGCCGCTGGGTAAACAGGTTGTAGGCGATGCGCACGGTCATTTGCTCTTTCGCGTGCAGCTGTTCGATAATTTCGTAATCTTCCGGGTAGTTC
Source organism: Klebsiella sp. K5-204 (assembly GCF_030128585.1). Lineage (NCBI taxonomy): Bacteria > Pseudomonadati > Pseudomonadota > Gammaproteobacteria > Enterobacterales > Enterobacteriaceae > Klebsiella > Klebsiella sp. K5-204. The sequence goes on along the minus strand of NZ_JAKUZS010000005.1, from coordinate 156,978 downwards.
TGGAAACCGCCCCCGGCGTCGATGGCGCTGGTCAGCCCCAGCCGGTTCAGCTCGCGCATAAACTGGCGGGTGGAGTTCACCTGCAGATCCAGCGGCAGCTTCGGCCCTTTGGCCAGGGTGGCATAGAGGATCATGGCGTTTGGTTTGGCGATCAGCATCCCGGTCGGGTTGCCGTGGCTATCGCGGACGATCTCGCCGCCCGCCGGATCCGGCGTCTCTTTGGTATATCCCACAGCTTTCAGCGCCGCGCGGTTCAGCAGCGCGCGATCGTAGAGATGCAGCACAAACACCGGCGTATCGGGCGCCGCGTCGTTTAGCTCTTCCAGGGTCGGCATCCGTCGTTCGGCGAACTGGAATTCGCTCCAGCCGCCGACCACCCGCACCCACTGTGGGGAGGGTGTGCGATCCGCCTGCTCCTTGAGCATTCGCAGCGCATCGGCCAGCGAGGGCACCCCCTCCCAGCGGAGCTCAAGGTTGTAGTTCAACCCACCGCGGATCAGGTGCAGGTGAGAATCGTTGAGGCCCGGGATCACCGTATGCCCTTTGAGATCGACGATCTGCGTCCCCTCGGCAGCAAAGCTCATGATCCGATCGTGGCTTCCGGTGGCAACAATTTTTCCGTCGGCGATGGCCACGGCTTCCGCCAGCGGATTCGCGCGATCGAGGGTATGAATCTGGCCGTGGGTCAGAATCAGTGTGGCAGTTTGCGACATAACGCACTCCTTGGGGAGGCTGACTCAGTTTTTCTTCAACCAGCCAGCAAACAGGCGGGTCACGATGGGCATCCAGAACCAGACCACCAGCGCAACCACGCAGGCATCATTGATCAGGTGCAGCAGCAGGCTCCCCTTCAGCGACGGCAACAGCATGCCGGTCACCGCCGGCACCAGGTTGGTGCTGGGGAAAATCACCAGCAGGGTGATCAGAAACTGTTTCCAGCGCCGCGGCTGGCGCACATTCGCCACCGGCGGGGTAAACCAGAAGGCCGGTTCGGTCCGCACCTCCGTCCGATCGCCCTCCGTCAACAGCGGGGCAATCTCCGCCACCAGTTGACGACGGGTTTCCGACTGCGTCCAGGCGTAGAGATGCTCCAGGGTGTCGAAGCGGATAATCACGCTCCACAGATTCTGCCCTGCGGCGGGCCGGATCACATTCGCCCCGAGATGGCCGGGAAATTCAGCCGCGATGGGCATGATTTTGCCGAGCCACTCTTCGTAGCGCTGGCCGTGTTGCGGATCGAGCAGATGGCTGATGACCAGGGTCACCGATTTTTGCTGCGCCATAAAGAGTTCCTTGCTTCAGGGGAATGGCAGGATTGCTCCTGCCATTAGCGATAAATGGCTCTGCACAACATCATTCATGCTGCGTCTGGGCTGACAAACGCAGCCAACAAAGAGGCAGCTTGAAGGATGAAGTGAGTTACGCTTTACGCTCTGGCGCGCCGTGCACCATGGTATAAGCGTAATCCACGCACATCCCGTAGGCGCCGCTGTGTTCGCGCACCAGGTCCATGACCGCATCGTAAGTCGCTTTGCGCGACCAGTCGCGCTGGTACTCCAGCAACACCTGCTGCCAGGTCACCGGCACCGCACCCGCTTGCACCATCCGGTCAATAGAACGCTCATGGGCGTCGACAGAGGTACCGCCGGAGGTATCGGTGACCACATACACTTCGTAGCCCGCCTCCAGGGCCATCAGCGCCGGAAACGTCAGGCAAACTTCGGTCCACAGAGCGGAGATCACCAGCTTTTTACGGCCGGTCGCTTTCACCGCCGCGACGAAGGCATCGTCTTCCCAGGAGTTCATTGAAGTACGCTCAATCGGCTTGACGTCAGGATGCACGGCCAATAATTCCGGCCAGATATAACCGCTGAAGCTTTTGGTCTCTACGGAAGTGTAAATCACCGGTACATTAAAAATTTTGCCGGCTTTGGCCAGCGCCACGGTGTTATTTTTGAGGGTCTGGCGATCGATATTCGCCACGCCAAATGACATCTGTGGTTGATGATCAATAAAGATAAGGGCGGAATTAGTGGGATCGAGCAGTTCACGAATAGACATTAAATACCTTCTTAATCAATAAGTTAAAAAGATGACATGATGGTTAATGCGTCGTGTAGATCCTGACTGATAAAGCATGGTGAGTATAGCCAGTTATTTCTAACAAGTTATTAAAGTTTTTTTGTGATTTATATTTTGACAGCGGTTAGTATTGACTCACGCCAGCTTTCATCAAATTTTTACGTCAAACTGTTCTGATTTATTCACTGGCATTGATTATTGCGCTTAGGTACAACAAGGGGAAAATAAATTAATGGAACCCCCTGATGCGCGTAAACTTTGATGTTCTGATGATCCTTGATGCGCTGGACCGACACGGATCCTTCGCCACCGCCGCAGAGTCGCTGTATAAAACCCCCGCCGCGCTGAGCTATATGATCCAGAAGCTGGAGAACGATCTGGATATTGTCTTATTGGATCGCTCCGGTCACCGGGCGAAGTTTACCGATACCGGGCGATTGATGCTCGAGAAAGGACGCCAGCTGTTGAGCGCCGCCAGAGATCTGGAAAAGCAGGCCCAGCAGCTAAGCGCCGGCTGGGAGCGAGAGCTGGCGATCGCCCTCGACGCCTCGTTTCCCTTTTCAGCCCTGCTGCCGCTGATCGCCGAGTTCTACGCGCAAAACCCGCAGACGCGGCTGAACTTCAGTCATCACACCCTCGCCGGTTCGTGGGAAGAGCTGACCCACCATGGCGCGGATATTATCCTCGGCGCCATCAATGAGCCGCCTACCTCCGCCGAGTGGTCATGGCAAACCCTTGGCGCGCTGGATAACATTTTCGTGGTCGCTCCGACCCACCCGCTGGCCGGCGCGGAAGCGCCGCTCAGCAATAAGCAGCTCAGCCAGCACCGGGCGGTAGTGATCCGCGACAGCGCCCGCTATTGCCATCCGCTGAACAGCAACCTGCTTGATGAACAACCGCAAATCGGCGTCGATGATTTCGCCAGCAAAGTCGAACTGCTGTGCGCCGGGCTGGGCTGCGGCTTTCTGCCGCGTCATATCGCCCGCCCGTGGCTGGAAAAAGGCTGTCTGGTGGAGAAAAGCGTCGCCTGCTGGCGGGAAAAAGATATCACCTACATGGCCTGGCGCAGCGGGAATGACGGGCTGGCTCAGCGCTGGTGGCGGGAGGCGCTCCTCCGCGACGACCTGCTGAGCCAGCTCTATCGTTAACGGCCTGACCAGACGCAGGCGGAGATAGCCGGGAGGGTCAGCACCCCGTCATGGAAGGCGCCGGCGCCTTCCTGCAGCGTCCAGGCCTCCACGTCCAGCAGCGGCGAATCCTCGATAACCACCTCGCAGGCTTCGCCGCGGTTAATCGCCACCAGCACCCGCTGCTGTTTATAGACGCGGACAAACACCACCACGTTATCCTCGGCGTAAATCACCTGGCAGCCGCCGTAGCGCAGCGCCTGCTGGGCTTTACGCAGTTTCGCCATCCGCTGATACAGCGCCAGCAGCTGGGTATCCTGCAGCGCCGGATCCCACGGGAACGGTTTACGGCAGAACGGATCGTTATTGCCATCCACGCCCACCTCGTCGCCGTAGTAGATGCACGGTACCCCCGGCCAGCTGAACAGCCACACCACCGCCAGCGGCAGGCGCGCTACGTCTTTGCCAAGGAGAGATTTAAAACGCGCCGTATCATGGCTGTCGAGCTGATTGAACATCCGTAGCTGCTGCTGATGCGACAGCCCGGCGCGATAATTATCCATCCACGCCATACAGGTCTGGGCGTCTATCTTCTGCGGATCGTAAGAGATATCGGTATTGGCAAGGAATCCCCAGATCGGGAAGGTGAAGCCGCGGTAGTTCATTGCCGAATCTTCGGCATCCGCCTGCAGCCACTGGCGCGCGTCGCCAAAATGTTCGCCAAAGACAAAGGCTTCCGGCTGCGTTTGCTTCGCCGCCTGGGTGATGCCGGCGATATGCCGCAGGTTATTTCGCGCCCCGCCGCCTTCGCCGAGCATATGCACCACGTCCAGACGCCAGCCGTCCATGCTCCACGGCGCCTTCAGCCAGTGGCGTACGATGCTGTCCTCGCCGGCATAGATCTCGTTGACCAGGCTGGTCGACCGATAGTCGAGCTTCGGCAGACTGGCATAACCCAGCCAGTTGTGCGCCTGCCCCTCCCCGGAGAAGGTAAACCAGTCGCGCCACGGGGAGTCCGGATGATGGCCGGCGCCGCCGCTGCCCTGCTGGTGACGGTCGAACCAGGGATGGGAATCGCCGGTATGGTTGAACACGCCGTCGAGGATCATGCGCATTCCCGCCCGCTGGGTGTTATGGCGCAAGCGGAGCAGCGCCGCGTCGCCGCCAAACTGCGGATCGACGCGCCGATAATCCTCCGTGTCATATTTATGCACACTGGGGGCGGCGAAGACCGGGTTCAGATACAGGGCGGTCACGCCGAGCTGCTTCAGGTACGGCAGTTTTTCGCTGATGCCGTCGAGATCGCCGCCGTAGAACGTCGAACCGCCCGCCTCGCCGGTAAGCGGTTCGTCCCACGCCTTGCGCACAATCTCCCGTCCCGCCGCGTGATGGTAATAGACCGCGTCCTGTTCGGCGTCACGCGCAGCGCTGCGGGCAAAGCGATCGGGGAAAATCTGATAGAAAACCTGATCGGCCACCCACTGCGGGCCGGCGTCCGGCAGGTCGACGGCGAACTGCTCCAGCCTGGCCGGCGGGAAACGGCTGAAGCCCTGCGGCGTAAACCAGCGCTGATGATCGGCCCACAGCAGCTTAAAGCTGTAGCGGCGGCGCGGCTGACCGCTGGCGAGATGGATTTCACCGCGCCATGCCACCACCCCCGGCCTCGGCGCCTGGCGGAGGCGCTGCATCGGCAGCGACAGCTCTTCGTTATCTTCTTCCGCGCGCAGCGTGATCCGCTGCGGCAGCGACTCACCGCTTAACCACAGGGTAATAAACAGTCGGTCCTGTTGCACCTTGATAAAGGGTGCAACCGGAAGGTGCCATGCCTTCAACATCGTGAATCCTCATTGTGCAGAATGGGCACACCTTGCCATAGCCGTCAGGCGCAGAACTCATCGTCACAGGATTTTTTGGGGGAGGATAACGGGGGAGGACGCGGGTCGGCAAGCCGCCCCGGTCGCGCGATGCTGACCGGGGCGATGTCGATTACTGAGCCTGCGCCAGGCGGCGCTCGCGACGGGTCTTAAAGACCCAGCCCAGCAGCAGCAGCGCAATCCACGCCATACCGACATACAACGAAATGCGGGTGTCCGGATGATAGCCGATCAGGGCGATAATAAACGCCAGGAACACCAGGCCGACAACCGTGGTCGCCACCCCGCCGGGGACTTTGAATTTCAGGGCCTTGACCTCCTCCGGCGACAGACGGCGGCGGAAGGCAATCTGCGACAGCAGGATCATAATCCACACCCACACGGTGGCGAAGGTGGCCAGCGAGGCGATCACCAGGAAGACGTTTTCCGGCATGATGTAATTGAGGTATACCGCAAACAGCAGCGCAATGGTCATCACCATCACCGTCACCCACGGAATACCGCGACGCGAGGTTTTGGCGAACACCTTCGGCGCGCTCCCCTGCTCGGCCATGCCGTGCAGCATACGGCCCACGCCGAACACGTCGGAGTTAATCGCCGACAGCGAGGCCGTCAGGACCACGAAGTTAAGAATGCTGGCCGCGAAGGTAATGCCCAGATGCTGGAAGGTCAGGACAAAGGGGCTGCCGTCGGTACCCACCTGGTTCCACGGATAGATAGACATAATGACGAACAGCGTGCCGACATAGAACACCAGAATGCGCATCGGCACCGAGTTGATGGCGCGTGGAATGGATTTCTCCGGATCTTTCGCCTCACCGGCGGTAATGCCGATGATTTCAATACCGCCGTAGGCGAACATCACCATCTGCAGCGACATCACCATTCCCAGCCAACCGTTGCTGAAGAAGCCGCCGTTGCTCCACAGATTATGAATCCCCGTCGGCTGGCCGCCGTTGCCGATCCCCCAGATAATGATGCCGAACCCGGCGAGGATCATGATGATGATGGTGGCCACTTTGAAGAACGAGAACCAGAACTCCAGCTCGCCAAATACCTTGACGCTCATCAGGTTGACGGCGCAGATGATCAGCACCACGCTGAGCACCCAGATCCAGTGCGGCACCGTCGGGAACCAGACGCCCATGTAGATCCCGAAGGCGGTGACGTCGGCGATGGCGACAATCAGGATTTCAAAGCAGTAGGTCCAGCCGGTGATATACCCCGCCAGTCCGCCGAGGTTTTCCTGGGCATAGCGGGAGAATGAGCTGGCGGAAGGGTTATGCACCGACATCTCACCGAGCGCGCGCATAATGATATATGCCGCGACGCCGCCGATAATGTAGGCCAACAGTACGCTGGGTCCGGCCATTTTAATCGCGTCGGCTGAACCGTAAAAAAGCCCGGTGCCGATGGCGGAACCCAGGGCCATAAAGCGAATGTGCCGGGTGCTTAGCCCGCGCTTAAGCTTGTTACTACTTTCCATCGTGGTTTTTCAATGCCGTTTAACACAAAAAATAAAAAACCACGGAACCCGAAGTCCCGTGGTTAAACGCTTGTCCTCAACGCCGGTTAGTGCGCGCTGGAGGTCACCTGACGTCCGGCGGCACGGTCCCAGATCACCGCGAGAATTGCCATCACGGCGGTCGGCATCAGCCAGGCCAGGCCCTGCTCCGCCAGCGGCAGACGCGCGGTCCAGGCCGGCAGGATAGCGGCAAACGCCGATGACTTAATCCCGTCAATGATACCAAACATCAGACTGATAAACATGGCCGGCGCGATAACACGGGACGAATTATGCCACCAACTGCGGGTAAAGCTTAATACAACCAGTGCGATACACGGCGGGTAGATAGCGGTCAGCACCGGAATCGACACCTGAATCAGGTGGCTCAGACCGAGGTTGGAGACCGCCATCGAGAACAGGCCGAGGATAAAGACCAGCGTGCGATAGGAGAACGGCAGATACTGGGCAAAGAATTCGGCGCAGGCGCAGGTCAGGCCCACCGCCGTCACCAGGCAGGCGATGAAGATCAGCGCCGCCAGCAGGAAGCTGCCCGCCCCGCCGAAGGTATGCTGCACGTAGGCGTGGAGGATCGCCGCGCCGTTAGCGGACTGGTCCACGAGGGTGGCGCTATCCGAGCCCAGACGGAACAGCGCCAGATACAGCAGGGTCAGACCGACGCCTGCCATCAGGCCCGCCCAGACGGTGTAGCGGGTCAACAGACGCGCTTCGCTGACGCCGCGGGAGCGTGCGGCATTGACAATCACGATCCCGAACACCATCGCGCCGAGGGTGTCCATGGTCAGGTAGCCGTTGACGAAGCCATTGGAGAATGGCGCGGTACGATACGCTTCCAGCGCGTCGCTGATCGGGCCTGCCGGCCAGACAATAGCGGCGACCGCCAGCACAATCAGGGCAATAATTTTCAGCGGCGCCAGGAAATTGCCCACCGTATCCAGCAGTTTGCCCGGATAGAGCGAGACCAGGATCACCAGCGCGAAGTAGATAACGCTGTAGATCAGCAGCGGCAGCGGGCCGTCGCCGGTCAGCGGCGCAATCCCGACCTCAAAAGAGACGGTCGCGGTGCGCGGGGTCGCGAACAGCGGTCCCACCGCGAGATAACACACCACCGCCAGCAGGATACCAGCCACTTTACCAATCGGGGTGCTCAGGCTTTCAACGCCGCCGCCGACTTTCGCCAGCGCCACCACCGTCAGCACCGGCAGACCCACCGCGGTGATCAGGAAGCCGATCGCCGCCGTCCAGACGTGCTCGCCCGCCTGTAAGCCAACCATCGGCGGGAAAATAATGTTGCCTGCGCCAACGAACAACGCGAAGGTCATAAAGCCCAACGCTATGATGTCGCGAGATTTTAACTGATGGGTCATAAATTCATTACTGCCTGTGGATGTGGTGTTGTAAAAAAATGGAAAAATACCGCGCTACCCTCTCAGGGACGATACAGCGGCGATTGCCGGTAAACTCAGCGAGATATGCTCCCGAAGCGGCGTGGGAAAGAATTGTTTTTGGTATTACCACGCAAAAGCAGTCTGTCATCGACTGCGCAGGCGCAATTTAAACGCTTATAACGTTTTAAAGCAAGGCACGATCGCAAAAGCAGATGATTATGCTGGTTATCAGTTTCACACCAGAATCATTTACCATATTGATGGAAAACCCGTGGCTTATCATGCGAACAAAAAAGCAGCGCGCGTTCATTAAATAGGCGAGAGAAAAACGACTGCCAGGGAAAATGACCAGCCGAAGCTGGTCATTGGCAAGATAAGCTGACAGCGCGCCGCTCAGGCGTCGTTTCTGGCAATTAATCGTTCCGGGAGCAGGAAGCTAAAACGGGTTCCCTTGCCCACCGTGCTGGCGATCTCCAGCCGGCTGTCATGATGGTTGACCGCGTGTTTGACGATCGCCAGCCCCAGGCCGCTGCCCCCGGTTTGCCGGGAGCGAGCCTTATCCACCCGATAGAAGCGCTCGGTCAGACGGGGAATATGCTCCGGCGCAATGCCCGGCCCATTATCCTCGACGCTGAACAGCGCCCCCTGGGGCGTTCGCTGCCAGCTGACGCGAATTTCGGTGCCCGGCGGGGTGTGGTTCACCGCGTTATAGACCAGGTTAGAAATGGCGCTGCGCAGTTGTTCCTCGTTGCCCAGCACCTTGAGCTGCTCATCGACGGTAAAAATCAGCGTCTGCTTATCCTGGCTGAGGGTCTGCGCCTCGCGCTCCACGACCCGCAGCATCATCGGCACGTCGATGCGGTCATTCATCGCCAGCGCCGGCGCGGCTTCAATACGCGACAGCGTGAGCAACTGCTTCACCAGCCCCTCCATACGCTGGGTTTGCTCACGCATGGTGTGCAGGGCCTTTTCACGGGTCGCCCCTTCCAGCACCTGCTCCTGCATCATCTCCAGATAGCCCTGCAGCACCGTCAGCGGGGTGCGCAGCTCATGGCTGACGTTGGCGAAAAAGTTACGCCGCGCCCCTTCCAGCTGATGCATCTGCGTCACGTCGCGCGCCACCATCAGCCACTCTTTGTCGCTGTAGGGCATCACGCGAATTTCCAGATGACGGGCATTATTCAGCACCAGATTGAGCGGCTTTGAAAAATCACGCTGTTTCAGGTAGTTGGCGAATTCAGGATAGCGCAGAAGGTTAAGAATGTTTTGCCCACTGTCGTCCGGCCAGCGCAGGTTTAAAATCTGCTGCGCCAGACCGTTACACCAGAAAATGGCCCCCTCTTCCGTGGTCAGGACCACCGCGTCCGGCAGGGATTCCGCCCCGCTGCGAAAGCGCTTGATCAGGCTTCCCAGCTCACGTCGACGCTTTTTATTACGCATCTGCATCTGGTGCAGACCATACAGCAGCGGCTCCCAGCTGCCGCGGCCGGGCGGAGGGGTCATGCTCCGGTCCACCCACAGCCACCACGACAGGCGCATCAAATTCCAGAAATGCCAAATCAACAAACCGGTCACTGCCGCCAGTAAAAACCACGGCAAATGACCCACAAACGCCCCCAGAATCAGGGCCGGAATACACGCTAAAAAGAGCTCCAGCGCCAGCCTTTTCCATGACAGCCGTTCCAGCACGGGTCACACTCCTGTCAAAATTCAGAAACGGGCGGAGAAACGATACCCCGTGCCGCGAACCGTTTGCACCATGCGATCATGGCCACTGTGTTCCAGCGCTTTACGCAGGCGGCGAATATGGACGTCTACCGTGCGGTCTTCCACATAGACGTTGGTTCCCCAGACGTGGTTCAGCAGCTGCTCGCGGCTGTACACCCGCTCCGGATGGGTCATAAAGAAGTGCAATAATTTAAATTCCGTTGGCCCCATGTCCAGCGGACTTTCGCCGGTCATCACCCGGTGCGATGAGGGATCGAGGCTCAGCCCCTGCATTTCAATCACCTCTTCCACCGCCATCGGCGAAATACGGCGCATCACCGCTTTGATTCGCGCCACCAGCTCCTTCGGTGAGAAAGGCTTGGTAATGTAGTCGTCCGCCCCGGTCTCCAGGCCGCGAACGCGATCCTCTTCTTCTCCGCGCGCGGTCAGCATCACCACCGGAATATCCCGGGTCATCGCCTCGCGCTTGAGCAGCTTAATAAACTGCAGCCCCGAACCGCCCGGCAGCATCCAGTCAAGGAGAATCAAATCAGGCCAGGGTTCATTGAGTTGATTCACCGCGCTGTCATAATCTTCCGCTTCGACAGGCTGAAAGCCATTTTGCTCCAGAACAAAGCAGACCATTTCGCGGATTGGAGCTTCATCTTCAACGACCAGAATTCTTCTCGCCATTATTTACCCTGTGTTTTTTAGCCATCAGTATAGAAGTGCGGCGTCATTATGCGTCACTTTTGTGACAGATTTATGAAAAAAATGACCGTCTGACGATCGGGTATTTTGAAGCATGACGCGGACTTACCCCTCTCCGACAAATGGTATACTGCCGCTCATGCTTTTTTCGCTAGGGAAGATTTATGCGCATCCTTCACACCTCCGACTGGCACCTGGGCCAGAATTTTTACAGCAAAAGCCGTGCGGCCGAACATGACGCCTTCCTGACCTGGCTGCTGGCCCGCGCGCAGGAGCATGAAGTCGACGCCATCATCGTGGCCGGCGATATTTTTGATACCGGATCGCCGCCGAGCTACGCTCGCGAACTGTATAACCGCTTTGTCGTCCAGCTGCAGCAGACCGGCTGTCGCCTGGTGGTGCTGGCGGGCAACCATGATTCGGTGGCGATGCTCAATGAATCCCGCGATATCCTCGCCTTTTTACACACCACCGTCGTGGCGAACGCCGGCTGCCCGCCTATTGAGCTGCCGCGGCGCGACGGCACCCCAGGCGCTATCTTCTGCCCGGTGCCGTTTTTACGCCCGCGCGAGCTGGTCACCAGCCAGGCTGGCCACTCCGGTCGGGAAAAACAGCAGCTGCTGCTGCACGCCATCAGCGACTATTATCAGGAGCAGTATCAGCAGGCCTGCGCCCTGCGCGGCGATCGGCCGCTGCCCGTGATTGCCAGCGGCCATCTGACTACCGTCGGCGCCAGCAAAAGCGATGCCGTTCGCGACATTTATATTGGCACGCTGGATGCCTTCCCGGCGCAGCACTTCCCCCCTGCCGACTACATTGCGCTGGGCCATATTCACCGGGCGCAGGTGGTTGGCGGCTGCGAGCACATCCGCTACAGCGGCTCGCCGCTGCCGCTGAGCTTTGATGAAACCGGCAAAGCGAAATCGGTGCATCTGGTGAGCTTTAGCGATGGGCGACTCAGCGCCGTGGAGACCCTTGAGGTGCCCGTCACCCAGCCGCTGGCGGTCATCAAAGGCGATCTGGCCGCCATCACCGCCCAGCTGGCGCAGTGGCGCGGCGTTGAACAGGACCCGCCGGTGTGGCTGGATATCGAAATCACCACCGAGGAGTACCTGCACGATATTCAGCGTCATATTCAGGCGCTGACGGAGGATCTGCCGGTGGAAGTCTTGCTGGTGCGCCGCAGCCGCGAGCAGCGCGAGAAAATACTGCTCAACGCCCAGCGGGAGACCCTCAGCGAACTGAAGGTGGAAGAGGTGTTCGAGCGCCGGCTGGCGCTGACCGAGATTGACGATGAGAAGCGCGCCCGGCTGCACGAGCTGTTCGCTCATACGCTGCATACGCTCACCGCGGAGGACGAAAACGCATGAAAATCCTCAGTCTGCGTCTGAAAAACCTCAACTCCCTGAAAGGGGAATGGAAGATAGACTTTACCGCCGAGCCGTTCGCCAGCAACGGCCTGTTCGCCATTACCGGCGCCACCGGCGCCGGGAAAACCACCCTGCTCGACGCCATTTGCCTCGCGCTCTATCACGAGACGCCGCGCCTGAATAAAGTCTCCCAGTCGCAAAATGACCTGATGACCCGCGATACCGCCGAGTGTCTGGCGGAGGTGGAGTTTGAAGTGAAAGGCATCGCCTACCGCGCCTTCTGGAGCCAGAACCGGGCGCGTAACCAGCCAGATGGCAACCTGCAGGCGCCCCGCGTCGAGCTGGCGCGCTGCGCCGACGGCAAAATCCTCGCCGATAAGGTCTCGGATAAGCTGGAGCAAACCGCGACGCTCACCGGCCTCGACTATGGCCGCTTCACCCGCTCGATGCTGCTCTCCCAGGGGCAATTTGCCGCCTTTCTGAACGCGAAGCCGAGCGATCGCGCGGAGCTGCTGGAGGAGCTGACCGGCACGGAAATCTACGGTCAGATTTCGGCGATGGTCTATGAGCAGCACAAAGCCGCTCGCCATACGCTGGAGAAGTTCGAAGCCCAGGCGGCGGGCATCGTCCTGCTGACGGAGGCCCAGCAGCAGGCGCTGCAGGAAAGTTTGCAGGTACTTACTGACGAAGAGAAAGCCCTGCTGGCGCAGCAGCAAAACCAGCAGCAGCAGCTTCAGTGGCTAACGCGTCGCGATGAGCTGGCGCAGCAGCAGCAGCAGGCGGTCAGCGGCCAGCAGCAGGCCCGTCAGGCGCTGGCCGACGCCGCGCCGGCGCTGGCCAGGCTTGAGCTGGCCCAGCCCGCCGCCCAGTTGCGCCCCTTATGGGAGCGGCAACAGGAGCACGCGGCAGGCCTGGCGCAAACCCGCCAGCGAATCAATGAAGTGAATGCTCGCTTACTTACCAGCACGGCGCTGCGCGCGCGCATTCGCCGCAGCGCCCTGCATGCCCAGCGGCAGCGTCAGGCTGAACTGGCCGACCTGGCGCAGTGGCTGGCGGCCCATGAGCGATTTCGCTTATGGGGCCAGGAGATCGCCGGCTGGCGGGCGCAATTTTCGCAGCTGACTCGGGATAATCAGCAGCTGACGGCCCAGACCACCCGCCTGGCCGCGCTGCGCCAGAAGCTGGCCGATCTGCCGGCCAGCCCTCTGTCGCTGACCGCCGATGACGTTGCGGCGGCGATGGCGCAGCAAACCCAGTCGCGACCGCTGCGCCAGCGGCTGCTCTCCCTTCATGAACAGCATCAGCTGCTGCGCAAGCGTCTGCGCCAGAACGCCGAAAGCGTACAGCAGGCGCAGGCGGAGCAGGCAAAACTCAACGCCACACTGGCGCAGCGCCGGGAGCAGTACAAAGACAAAAACCAGCACTATCTCGACCTGAAGGCGCTCTGCCAGCGGGAAGAAACGATTAAAGATCTGGAAGGTTACCGCGCCCGGCTAGAGGCCGGTAAACCCTGCCCGCTGTGCGGCTCCTGTGAACACCCGGCGATTGAACAATACGCCTCGCTGACGGTCACGGATAACCAGCGCCGCCGCGATGCGCTGGAAAAAGAGGTCGCCGCGCTGAAAGAAGAAGGTTTGCTGATCCTCGGGCAGGTCAACGCCCTGACGCAGCAGCTCCAGCGTGAAACCGAAGCGGCCGGGCGGCTCGCTGAGGAAGAGCAAGCGCTCACTAAAGCGTGGCAGGAAACCTGCGCCTCTCTTCAGGTCACGCGGGATATTGCGCAAGAGATAAACGACTGGATACAGGAGCAGGAGCGCTACGAGCAACAGCTCTACCAGCTCAGCCAGCGCCTGATGCTGCAGAGCCAGCTTAACGATCAGGAGGCGCTGGCGCGCCAGGCTCAGCAGCAGCTGACGGCCACGCGCCAGGGGCTGGAGAGCGCCCTGCAGACCCTGACGCTCAACCTGCCGGAAGAAGGGACAGAAGCCGCCTGGCTGAACGCTCGCGAAAGCGAATTTGCCCAGTGGCAGGCGCAACAGACCCGGCATGGCGCCATTCAGGAGCAGATTGCCGCCCTGCAGCCGCTGCTGGAGACGCTGCCAGCCAGCGACGAGGCAGAGGCTGAAGCTGAGCCGGTGGTTCCCGACAACTGGCGCGCTATCCATGAGGAGTGCCTGGCGTTGCACAGCCAGCTTGTCGCCCAGCAGCAGCTGGAGACCGAAGAGAAGGCGCGCCTGGACCAGTCGCAGGCGCAATTTACCGCCGCCCTGGCCGCCAGCCGCTTTAGCGATCGGCAGGCGTTTCTCGCCGCGCTGCTGGATGACGAGACCGTCCAGCGGCTGACGCAGTTAAAACAGACGCTGGAGCAGCAGCTCCAGCAGGCGACGGCGCTCTGCGAGCAGGCAACCCGTCAGCAGCAGGCGCACCTGGCGCTGCGTTCGCAAGGGACGGACGCGGACATCCCCGCCCTGCAAACCCAGCTGCACGCCCTGGCCCAGCGGCTGCGGGACAACACCACCCGCCAGGGCGAGATCCGCCAGCAGCTCAGGCAGGACACAGAGAGCCGTCAACATCAGCAGGCGCTGGGGCGACAGATTGCAGAGGCGGCGCAGCGGGCGGATGACTGGGGCTATCTCAATTCGCTGATCGGCTCCAGCACCGGCGACCGGTTCCGCAAATTCGCCCAGGGGCTGACGCTGGATAATCTGGTCTGGCTGGCAAACCAGCAGCTTAACCGCCTGCACGGGCGCTATCTGCTGCAGCGCAAAGCCAGCGAAGCGCTGGAGCTGGAGGTTGTCGATACCTGGCAGGCCGACGCCGTGCGCGACACCCGCACCCTCTCCGGTGGCGAAAGTTTCCTCGTCAGCCTGGCGCTGGCCCTGGCGCTATCAGATCTGGTGAGCCATAAGACGCGGATTGATTCCCTGTTTCTTGATGAAGGCTTCGGCACCCTCGACAGCGAAACGCTGGACACGGCGCTGGACGCGCTGGACGCGCTGAACGCCAGCGGCAAGATTATCGGGGTGATCAGCCACGTGGAGGCGATGAAAGATCGCATTCCGGTGCAGATCAAAGTGAAGAAGATCAATGGTCTGGGCTACAGTCGGCTGGACAGAGCGTTTGCGGTGGAGTGAGGTTTGAATCATTGCGATGTCCCCTCACCCTAACCCTCTTCCGGAGCGAGAGGGTCGGGGTGAAGGGGAGCGGTTCAGGTCCCCTGGAGCGGCCACAGCCATGCCGCGCCGCGTACTCCGCTGGAGTCGCCGTGCATCGCTTTGCGGATCGGCGTTGCACACTCGCCGCCGAAGACCCACTGTTTCACCAGGTCCGGCACCGTCTGATACAGCCGCTCGACGTTGCTCATCCCGCCGCCCAGCACGATAACGTCCGGGTCGAGGATATTCACCACGTGGGCCAGCGATTTCGCCAGCCGCTGCTCGTAGCGGCTCAGCGCCAGTTCGGCTTTTTCGTCACCTTCCCCCACCAGGCGCATAATCTCGCTGCCGGTTAACCCCTTGCCGCTCAGCCGCTGGTAGTCAGTGGCAAAGCCGGTGCCGGAGATAAAGGTTTCGATACATCCCTGTTTACCGCAGTAGCAAGGCACTTCCGCACGGTAGCGCAGCTCATCGTCGTTCATCCACGGCAATGGGTTATGTCCCCACTCGCCGGCGTTACCATTGCCGCCGATATGCGCCCGCCCGTTGAGCGCCACGCCCGCGCCGCAGCCGGTGCCGATAATCACCGCGAACACCGTGTGCGCCCCCGCCGCCGCGCCGTCCACCGCTTCCGACACCGCCAGACAGTTGGCGTCGTTAGCCAGCCGCACTTCACGGTCGAGGCGCAGGCTGAGGTCCTTATCAAAGGGCTGGCCGTTGAGCCAGGTCGAGTTGGCGTTTTTCACCACCCCGGTATAGGGCGAAATCGTGCCCGGGATCCCCATCCCCACGGTGCCACGCTGTCCGGTCGCCTGCTCGGCCATCGCCACCAGGGTGGCGATAGTCTCGATGGTTTGCCGGTAATGCTCCCGCGGCGTGGGTAACCGATGGCGAAACAGCTGCTCTCCCTGGTCGCTCAGGGCTATCACTTCGGTTTTTGTGCCACCTAAATCAATACCAATACGCACGCTCAGCTCCTCACCCCGATTAACAATGCAAGCATAGCGACAATTCGCTATCATGCCCGCCTGATTTAACGACAAAGCCGTGGAAATTATCATGCTGTGGTTCAAAAATTTAATGGTTTACCGTCTCAGCCGCGATATCGAATTGCGCGCCGAGGAGATGGAAAAACAGCTGGCCGAGCTGACATTTACCCCTTGTGGCAGCCAGGATATGGCGAAAACCGGTTGGGTATCGCCGATGGGATCGCACAGCGACGC
This sequence comes from Klebsiella sp. K5-204, assembly GCF_030128585.1. Classification (NCBI taxonomy): domain Bacteria; kingdom Pseudomonadati; phylum Pseudomonadota; class Gammaproteobacteria; order Enterobacterales; family Enterobacteriaceae; genus Klebsiella; species Klebsiella sp. K5-204. The sequence continues at coordinate 140,816 of NZ_JAKUZS010000005.1, read as the reverse complement.
GCTGACGCATACGGCGAACGGCCAGATCATTATCTGCGCGCGTAAAGAAGAAAAGATCCTGCCGTCGCCGGTGATCAAGCAGGCGCTGGAGGCGAAGATCCAGAAGCTGGAAGCCGATCAGGGGCGCAAGCTGAAGAAAACTGAGAAAGATTCCCTGAAAGATGAAGTGCTGCACTCGCTGCTGCCGCGCGCCTTCAGCCGCTTCAGCCAGACGATGATGTGGATCGACACCGTCAACGGCCTGATCATGGTGGACTGCGCCAGCGCGAAGAAAGCGGAAGATACCCTGGCCCTGCTGCGTAAAACCCTCGGCTCGCTGCCGGTGGTGCCGCTGACCCTGGAGAATCCGATTGAGCTGACGCTGACCGAGTGGGTCCGCTCCGGCACCGTGGCGCAGGGCTTCCAGCTGCTGGACGAAGCCGAGCTGAAAGCGATGCTGGAAGATGGCGGCGTGATCCGCGCCAAGAAGCAGGATCTGGTCAGCGACGAAATCGCTGTGCATATTGAGGCCGGGAAGGTCGTCACCAAGCTGGCGCTGGACTGGCAGCAGCGTATTCAGTTTGTGATCTGCGACGACGCGTCAATTAAGCGCCTCAAGTTCTGCGATGAATTACGCGACCAAAACGAAGATATCGATCGGGAAGATTTCGCCCAGCGCTTTGACGCCGACTTTATCTTAATGACCGGCGAACTGGCTGCCCTGATCCAAAGCCTGGTGGAAGGGCTCGGTGGCGAAGCGCAGCGCTAAGCGCCGCTTTCCTTCCTGCCAGGCAGGAAGGAAAAATACAACCCGGCGGCAAGCGCCGGGCGTTACGCTGGCTTACAGATAGCGGCACAGATAAGAGGTTGGCTCAGCCACCTGCAGATGGAATTCGCTGTTGCCTGGCACATTGAAGACTTCGCCGGCGGCGTAAACTTTCCACTCAGTCTCACCCGGCAGCAGGACATTCAGCGCCCCGCTGACCACCGTCATCTCTTCCGGCTGCGCCGTACCAAAGGTGTATTCTCCTTCTGCCATCACGCCAACGCTGGCGCGACCGGTACTGCTGCTGGTGAAGCCAATGGATTTCACTTTTCCGTCAAAGTATTCATTGCTTTGAAGCATAAACAAGCCCTTCTGATCGTCGTTGAAAGGCTCAATATAGGGGGCGCTCCTTGCCCCTGTCACGTGAAATTAACACATTAGACTAATAGTTCTGCCGCCAGTCGGGAAACCAGCACATTCGACAGCAAAACCGGGACATCAAGGGCTTTTTGTAACACATCGCGATGATGCTGATAGTAACCAAGACAGTCGAGGACCAGCACGTCGGCGCCCTGCTCCAGCAGCGCTTTACCGGCGGTTAACAGCTCGCTGTCGCTACCGGTAAACGGGTTGGCCAGCGCGTAGTACGGCGACTTCTCCAGTGAATGCCACTTTTGTCGCTGCATGGGCATGATCTCTTCCACCGGCACGATCACCCCGACCTGGTGCCCATCAACGATCGACGCCACCAGCGGCGGAATGATCCGCTGCGGCTCGAGGAGGATCGCGTGGTGGGTGGTAAAACCGGTCAGCTGTTCGGAGCTGAGCAGCAGGATCACATCAAAATGCTGTCGATCCAGCATGGCGATCACGCTGCGAACATCACGTTCAATTTTTTGTCGCGACACCATCACCAGCTGGTTATCGCTGAGCAGGGTCAAGAGACCCTGTTCGCCGTCACCCACGGCGTACTCTGCCATCACGTCATCACGCGTCATCTCGCCCAGCAGGCTGATGTGAGCGATCTGTTCTTCCCTGATATGTTCGGTCAGGAGCGGTAATACTCCCGCCAGCGGCACAACGCCGATGGTCAAAATTGCCATCGTTGCACTACTCATATCATGTACCTTTTCACTACCACTGCTTCAACACAGGCTTACCACACACAGCATTCGCCCCCCTGGTGAGTAAAAATCAACCGTCGAGAAGCGTAGCAGCTCCACGCCGCAGTAGAATGTAAAGATTGCCCGGCGGCGGCGGCGCGCCTGAAAAATCCGTGTGTTAGATATTGATTAGTACGACTGATAAATAAAAAGTGTGAGGTATGCCCGATATTGCCCGCAGAGCAGGCAATCCGGGCTCAGGGGTTACGACTTGTCAGGATCTTCGTAGCGCCGCTTGGCATCCACGGCTTCCTGCTCGGTAGGATGTTCGCTGATCAGCGAATTGGGTTCAGGATAGTCCGCGCGAAGTTGATACCAGGTGACCGTCTGACCCTGCGGGCCTTTCTCTACCGCAACCACGCGCGCTTCTCTCGGATATGGGGGCCTGTTTGGCATAGTTCTTCCTTCTTCTGGTATCAGAACTATCAAGTATAGGCGCCCCTCGCCGCCTTAATGTAAGTAAATTCTTAACTTACCGGGGTGGCCGCCGCGCCGCACAGCATGGTCATAATCTGTTCCACCACCCGATCCGGGGCGGCCGTAGCATCGACAATATGATGGGCAGCGTCACGGTATAACGCTTCACGCTGCGCCAGCACCTCGCCCACTTCCTCACGCACCGGTTTCCCGGTGAGCGTCGGCCGCTGTTCGGCTTTCGGGTAGGCTTCCAGACGGTCAATCAGCGCCGATACCGACGCCTGCAGATAGATCACCACACCGTTCTCCCGCATAAACTGGCGGTTACATTCCGCAAGAATGATGCCGCCGCCGGTGGCGATCACCGTATTCGGCAGGGTCACGGCCTTCAGCGACAGAGTCTCCAGCTCGCGAAAGCGCGCCCATCCTTCCGCCTGCACGATCTCCGCCACCGTCCGCTGCTCATGGGCCTGCAGCCGATGATCGGTATCGGAGAACTGAAAATGCCGCGCTCGCGCCAGCGCATGGCCGACGGTGGTTTTACCGCAGCCGCGTGGCCCGATGAGAAAGATTGGCTGTGTCATAACCGAAGACCCCCTGGTTCCGTCTGTCGCAAAAAAAGGAAAACGAAAGAACGTATTATCGCTGTCTGTTCCGCAACGCATACGTAAAGAAAACGTTACACAACTTCTTTACACCCCATCACCACAGTGAGACAAGGGGTTCTTAATGTAAACTTATCATTGCATGTACTGTTTAACCAGCTTTACTTTCTGCCGGGCGTTATTTTTTATCCGCTGCTGGCGTAAACGGTAACACATTTATGCATAGCTTTACGAAGCAACATATTTACAACATCGTGTTTCAGACGCACCCTGATGCCTATTCGACAGTGTGACAGAGGAATGTAACATGCAATCTGAAGAACAACGCCTTATTGATGGACTGTTTTCCCGGCTGAAAGAGGCTGAGGCGCACAGTGCATCGCGCGATGCCAGCGCCGAGGAGCGGATTGCCCAACACGTGAGCGCGCAGCCGGCGGCCCCCTACTATATGGCGCAAACCATTCTTATCCAGGAAGCCGCGATTAAACAGCTCAACGATCGCATTCAGGCGCTGGAGAGCCAGGTCAGCCAGCTGCAGGCGGCGAAGCCCAGCAGCGGCGGATTCCTCTCCGGCCTGTTTGGCGGCGGCGGCTCGTCACGCGGTTCTGACCCGATCCCGGGCGCGGAGCAATACGGTCGCCCGCAGGCCAGCGCGCAGCCGCAGTATGCCCCACAGCAGCAGCAGAGCTATGCCCCGCAGGCTGCCGCACGCGGCGGCGGCTTTATGGCGGGCGCGCTGCAAACGGCCGCAGGCGTAGCGGGCGGCGTGGTGCTGGGCAATATGCTGACCAATATGTTCAGCGGCTCGCACCCGCAGGAGATTGTTAATATCATCGAAGAGAAGCCGCAGCCTGATGCCGCCGCGCAGGACGCCGCCGCAGGAGACGATCCGTTCCGTCAGGGAGACGATCAGTTCCTTGCCGACAACACCTGGAACGACGACTTCGACGCCGGCTTTGGCTATGATGATATCGGCAGCGATGACGACAGCTGGGTTTAACCCTGCTGACGTTTAACCGCCAGCAACCACTTCTCCAGCTCGGCGGCAAACTGTTGCCGATCGCGCTGCGATAAACTATCCGGGCCGCCGGTCTGAACGCCGCTGGCCCGTAATGTCTCCATAAAATCCCGCATCGTCAGCCGCTCGCGGATCGTCGCCTCGCTGTAGCGCTCTCCGCGCGGATTGAGCGCCGCCCCGCCCTTCGCCAGCACCTCCGCCGCCAGCGGAATATCGGCGGTGATCACTAAATCCCCCGCCGCGCACTGACGGACGATTTCGTTATCCGCCACGTCAAAACCCTGCTCAACCCGCAGGGTGCGGATGAAACGCGACGGCGGTACGCGCAGCGGCTGGTTCGCCACCAGCGTCAGCGGCGTCTGGGTCCGCTCTGCCGCGCGGAACAATATCTCTTTAATCACGTTCGGACACGCGTCTGCATCCACCCAAATGGCCATGCCAGCTCCTGTTACCTGCAATAAGTGCCGCCAATGTTACCTGCTTTTCTCCCCCATGAAAGCGTCAGGATGATAAGCTAATCAGATCGTAACGAAAAAAGCAGAGGGGAATGGTGATGGATAAGAAAATTGGCTTTATCGGCTGCGGCAATATGGGTAAGGCCATTCTGGGTGGACTGATCGCCAGCGGCCAGGTACAGCCGGGACAAATCTGGGTCTACACCCCGTCGCCGGACAAGGTTGCGGCTCTGCGCGACCAGTACGGCATCAACGCCGCCGATAGCGCCCAGGAAGTGGCGCAGATTGCCGATATCGTCTTCGGCGCGGTGAAGCCGGGGATCATGACCAAAGTGCTGGGCGATATCGCCTCCAGCCTGAATAAAGAGTCTCTGGTGGTCTCTATCGCCGCCGGCGTCACGCTTGACCAGCTGGCGCGCGCGCTCGGCCACGATCGCAAAATTATTCGCGCGATGCCCAATACGCCGTCGCTGGTTAACGCCGGCATGACCTCCGTTACGCCAAATGCGCTGGTGAGCAGCGAAGATGTGGCCGAAGTGCTGACCATTTTCCGCTGCTTTGGCCAGGCGGAGCAAATTGCCGAACCGATGATCCATCCGGTGGTCGGCGTTAGCGGCTCGGCGCCGGCCTATGTCTTTATGTTTATCGAAGCGATGGCCGATGCCGCCGTGCTCGGCGGAATGCCGCGCGCTCAGGCTTACAAATTCGCCGCTCAGGCGGTGATGGGCTCCGCCAAAATGGTGCTGGAGAGCGGTGAGCATCCGGGAGCGCTGAAAGATATGGTCTGCTCTCCTGGCGGGACCACCATCGAAGCCGTGCGCGTGCTGGAAGAGAAAGGCTTCCGCTCCGCGGTGATCGAAGCCATCACCCAGTGCATGGAAAAATCAGAGAAACTGAGCCGCTCCTGAAGCTGAGCAGGCGGGCTGGAAGCCCTGAGAGGTCAAAGAACAAGGGAGCGCGCGAGCGCTCCCTTTTTTTCAGGCTTTCTTCAGGCAGCTACTCATGAAGGTGCTGCGTTCATCGCCCTTCAGTGATTTTGCCGAAGCCGCTTTGTTGCAGTCGCTCATCTTCTGCTGCTGAGGCGTGAGGGTCTTTCCTTGCGGCGTGGTGGTCTCTTTTTTCAGGCACTGGCTCATAAAGGTTTTGCGCTCATCCCCCTTCAGCGCCTTGGCTGACGCTTGCTGATTGCAGTCCGTCATCTTTTGCTGCTGGGGAGTAGGCGTTTTTTCTGCCGCGCCAACCGCGCTGATAAAGATCAAGCCAAACAGTAGGGTCATCAGTAAGGTTATTTTCATCGCACCATCCTTCTGTGAGTGGAACGTTGTAAGTCTGGACGCAGATAGAAAAAAAACCAGCCGGTGACGCGAATTCGCCACCGGCAGCGACTTATTTGAGACTCAGGGCCGCTTTCATGGTCGAGAAGAGGTCGGTCTGGTCGGTCAGGCCGACGACGTTAGCCGCATGCGGACCGTAGGCCGCAATGCGCAGCTGGGTGCCGGTGTGCTCCATCGACTCTTCCTCGGAGTTACCGTAACTCATCACCATCACCGCGCCATCGTGCGTGTTCAGGGCCTGGGTCAGCCCCGGGGCTTTGCTATCCGCCGGGATAATCTGGCTGGCGTGCGCATGGTCGGCAGTGACGATCACCAGGGTATTGCCGTCTTTTTTGGCAAATTCCAGCGCCTTCTGCACCGCCTCGTCGAGGTCAACGGTTTCGCCGATCTGGCCGCACGGATTCGCCGCATGATCCTGCTTATCGATGGAGGCGCCTTCCACCTGCAGGAAGAAGCCTTTCTCGTTGCGGCTCAGCAGGTCAATCGCTTTCTCCGTCATCTGCGCCAGCGTCGGCACCGAGGCGTCGCGTTTCGGGTTTGGCGTACAGGTCACCGGCGGCTTATCGATATTACCGTGATAAGACGCCTTGGGCCCTTCCCAGCGTACCGGCATATTGCCGTCGGCGAAGAGTCCCAGCAGCGGTTTATCCTGGCTGGCTGCCGTCGCGGCGGCAAGAGAGGCCGCGTCGGTCACAATCTGGTAGCCGCGCGCTTCCGCCTGCTCGCGCAGGGTTTTGCCCTGCCACTCGCCCGCCATCGCCGTTTCGGCAAAGGTCTTCGCGCCGCCGCCCAGGGTGACATCCGGCCGGGCGTTCAGCAGCTGTTCGGTAATGGAGCCTTTGCCCCCTTTCTCCAGCGCATTACTGGGGCATTTTTCGCTGGTGACCGTGGGGCCGTAGCATTTACGCGATGTCACATGCGCCACCAGCGCCGCGGGGGTGGCGTCCTGCAGCTCGGCGGTAGAAACGTTGCCGGTGGCCAGGCCCGCCGCTTTCGCCAGCTCGAGGATGGTCTGATGCGCGTTCTCATGAATATCGACGCCCAGCGCGCCGTTATAGGTCTTCACGCCGGTGGTCCAGGCGGTGGCGGAGGCCGCCGAGTCGGTGACGTAGTCCGGTTTACCGGTTTTTTTATCCAGCGAATAGTGCGTGTACTGCCCGGTTAACGGCAGGGCGTCAATGCCTTTAAAGAAACCGCCCGCCCCTTCCGCATAATTTCGCGCAGCGGTAATTTCAGAATCACCCATGCCATCGCCAATCAGCAAAATAACGTTTTTGGCCGGCTTATTGATTATCGAGGCGCGCAGCGCTTCGGTTTGATCGCCCGTTAAACGACGCGCGCCGCCGGGAGTGGTGATATCTCCCTGGGCAGCGCGATTTTCCAGAACCGGCGCGGCAGTAGTTTCCGCATGAATAACCGGCGAGCCCAGCAGAGGCAGCAGGGCAATAAACAGGGCGCTTAATTTCACTTTTGTCATCTCCATGTAAAAAATACTTAAAAAAACAAAACGTGGGAGACTTTATAAAAGGGAGATGACAGAAAAATGACGGCATCCTTGTCGCGTCGCAAAGATTAGCTACGAGGATGCCGCAACAGCTTCTTTAGATATTGCTGCAGCAGGATGGCATCCTGGTCGTTGACCGGCGGACAGGGCGTCACCTGGTCTATCGCCTGCTCAATATCCTGAATCAATGCCTGCTGGGCATCATGCTCCATATGGCGCAATAATGCGGTGACCACGATCTCCAGCGCTTCAACCTGCACCGTCAGTTCCTTTGCTTCTTCTTCTTTTTGCGCCAGTTTAACCAGTAACTCAGCAATGAGATTCTTCATAGCACCAGTTCCTTATGCGAGGTCTGTTTTTCGATTGAGATGTCATACCCGATGACGGACCTCAGAATTACTTAAAATAAGAATCGTCGCAACACCCAATATACAGCGAAACGTTTTACCACAACAAAATACCACTATAAATAGTATTGTTTAATCATGAGCGGCGCTGTTTATAACCAAAGTGCGTCGGAAATAATAAAACGGAATAGCGCTCACGCCATGGCGATAACAAAAAGTAATGATAAATCTACTGTCGGTGAAAAATGCTGACGGTATGGCGTTAAATACCGTCAGCCGAGGTTCAGGCCTTCGCCCGGCGGGTGCGGCGCAGCATCCATGCCAGCTGCCAGAGGTTGATGAAGACGATAATGGCGGTGGCAATAAATACCCAGCGGAAGCCGGCCATCGCCGATACGGAGGCGCCAATCAGCGGCCCGGCGACGTTGCCCAGATACATAAACGACTGGTTATAGCCAAAGATGCGCCCGGTGACGCTGTCGCTGCTGTATTTCAGCAGCAGGGTCTGCACCGCCGGAAGCATCGCGCCATCGGCAAAGCCGAGCAGAAAACGTAGCGTCCCCAACTGCAGCGGGGTGGTGACAAAGGACATGGCGAAGAACATCACCACCGCGCAACAGAGCGTCGCCAGCAGGATCCGCGAAGTGCCGATGCGGTCGCCAAGCTTACCCAGCCGTGGGGCAGAGATCAGCGCCGACACCCCGGGCACCGCGGCGATCATCCCGGCCAGAAAAGCGATATTGTTGCTGTCCGGCGCCATCGACTTGATAAACAGCGCCAGGATCGGGCCAATTGAGCCGTTACACAACTGGATCACCAGGGTGGTGAAAAAGAGGCTGATCACCAGCCCCGGATAGGGCAAGGAGGCAAAGACCTGTTTCCCGGTGAGACGATCGGTTTTGCTGACCGGCGGGCGGCCCCCCTCTTTGATCAGAAACAGGGTGACCAGAAAACTGATGGTCAGCAGGATCGCCGTAATAAAAAAGACCATCCGCAGCCCGACGTGGTCCGCCAGGAAACCGCCCAGCAGCGGGCCGCCGATCACCCCGCTGATTTGCGCCGTCGACAGGGTGCTCAGCGCCCAGCCGCTACGCTCGCGCGGCACCTGGGAGGCCACCAGCGCCATGGCGTTGGGGATATAACCGGAGGTTAAGCCCATGATCGCCCGCAGGATAAACAGCTGCCAGACGTTGGTGGCGAAGGCCTGAAGTAAAATGGCGATCGCCATTCCCAGCGAGGCGCGCAGCAGCATCAGCTTGCGGCCTTTGCGGTCCGCGAGGCTCCCCCACATCGGCGAGACGATCGCCGAGACCAGAAAGGTGACGCTGAAGGTCAGCCCCGACCACATCGACAGCGCTTCATGCGAGGTGACGCCCAGCTGGGAGACGTAGAGGGGTAAAAAGGGGAGAATTTGACTGATCGCCAGGCCGGTAAAAAAGCACCCAAACCAGACGGAGATGAGATTAACCTTCCAGGATTCCATAACTACGCGTATTCATTAATGATTTGCCAATTATTACCTAGCTTAGCAATTTCATTCCACTGGTGTACTACCATAGATGCGCTGGCGGTGAGTTTGGTGTTTTATGAATGCGCATGAGAGGCTGACGAAGCATTTTCTGGTTATTCAGGCTGCTCACAGGGCTTTATGCTCAAAAGCAGAAGCCCTGCCCGCGCATGCCAAAGTGAAAATGGTTGGCGTGCGCCGCGTTGTACTCCGGCCCCAGCGCGTTGCCGAAGTAAGGGCAGCTGTTGCTCAACAGCGCCGCCAGCCAGGGGTGAGAGCGCTCGCTGCGCCAGCCCTGCAGGACGCTGATGCGTCTGCCGTCCGTCAGGCGGAAGCCGCTGACATCAAGGGCATCCGCCGTCGCGTGTTCACTGCGCCGCGCCTGTTCCCGATGGTAGATATTACGGCAGGCGAAGCTGCCGAGATGATCGATCTGGCGCAGATCGCTGGCCATCAGCTGACGGGTCAGCGGCTTCGCCTGCTGTTCGACGTACAGCGCGCTGCTGAGCGCCAGCGGGCAGCTGGCGAGGAAACTGCTGCTCAGCTGCACCGAGCCAAAATTAGCCACCCGCACCACGTTACGCAGCGGGCAGGCGCCCTCGCTGTCGGCCACCGGCTGGCTGGCGATGAGCCGCCGACGGTTGGCCTCCGCCAGCAGAGAGGCGCACTGGTCGGCCGTCAGGCTGCGCAACTTGAACGACGTCAGCCAGCCAGGGGGATCGTCAAGGGCCAGCGGCGCCAGCGGATTCAGGTGTGGCGGCAGATAGCGATATCCCACCAGGCCCGCGCCGAGCAGCCCGGCCAGCACCAGCAGCGTCTTTCCTCTCACGCCCGCTCCCGTCAATTGATCAGGTAAATATTATGGCAGGCAGGCGGCGGTTTCACATGGTATGTTATGCCCTTTGATGTAATCTGGATGGAAGTTGAAATGGCAAAGATGAGGGTTGGGATCGTTTTTGGCGGTAAGTCGGCAGAGCATGAAGTGTCGCTGCAGTCAGCGAAGAATATCGTGGAAGCGATTGATAAATCACGCTTCGATGTGGTTCTGTTGGGGATTGATAAACAGGGGCTATGGCACATCAACGACGCCGGCAACTACCTGCTCAATGCTCAGGATCCTGCCCGCATCGCCCTGCGCCCTTCAACGGTGACCCTGGCGCAGATCCCGGGCCGTGAAGCGCAGCAGCTGATTAACGCCGAAAGCGGCCAGCCGCTGGCGGCCATCGATGTGATTTTCCCCATCGTCCACGGCACGCTGGGCGAAGATGGCTCCCTGCAGGGGATGCTGCGCATGGCCAATCTGCCTTTCGTCGGATCCGATGTGCTGGGCTCTGCGGCCTGTATGGACAAAGATGTGACCAAACGCCTGCTGCGCGACGCCGGGCTCGCCGTCGCGCCGTTTATCACCCTGACCCGCGCCAACCGCGCGCAGTTCAGCTTTGCCGATGTCGAAGCGAAGCTGGGCCTGCCGCTGTTCGTTAAGCCGGCCAACCAGGGATCGTCGGTTGGCGTCAGCAAAGTTAAAAACGAAGAGCAGTACCATCAGGCGGTGGCCCTGGCCTTTGAATTTGACCATAAAGTGGTGGTAGAGCAAGGCATTCAAGGCCGGGAAATTGAGTGTGCGGTGCTGGGTAACGACCACCCGCAGGCCAGTACCTGCGGCGAAATTGTCCTCAACAGCGAGTTTTACGCTTACGACACCAAGTATATCGACGACCAGGGCGCGCAGGTGGTGGTCCCCGCCGCTATCGCCCCGGAGATCAACGACAAGATCCGCGCTATCGCGGTGCAGGCTTACCAGGCCCTGGGCTGCAGCGGCATGGCCCGCGTCGACGTCTTCCTCACCGCCGACAACGAGGTGGTGATCAACGAGATCAACACCCTGCCGGGCTTCACCAACATCAGCATGTATCCGAAGCTGTGGCAGGCCAGCGGCCTCGATTACACCAGTCTGATCACTCGCCTGATTGAGCTGGCGCTGGAGCGCCATGCCGCGGACCGGGCGCTGAAAACCTCCATGAACTAAAACGCGTTTACCCCGCCTGGCAGCGGCGGCCTCAGGCCTCTTCTGCCGGGCGGCGGCGGATCACAAAGCCCGCGATCCAGAAGCTTATCACCCAGGTGACCAGACCGACGGCGTAAGATTGCCAGCCCTGCGTCTCAAACCCCAGCAGCCCCACCACGCCATTAAGAATAAAAATTAACCCCAGCGCCACCGCGTAGTAGTGCCAGTCGCGGCGAATTTTATCAGTGAGCTTCATGCGGCCTCCAACAGCAAAAAACGCATCTTCGCATAGCCGCCCGCGGCGGTCTGTAGCGATATGGAGAATGTTGCTGGATTGCGACGCCGGTCTCCCTTTTCCCTTCCTGTGGCGCGGTTAACACAACGGCGAAAACAGGATTATTCCTGGAGGGCAATTACCAGCAATCTGATACTGGCGACGGCGTCGCACTGCCAGAATACCTGCCATAGAGCTGGAGAAAAAACCAGCAGTACAGAGGTGGGAGGGCCTATGGCTGAATTCAGTTTTTCAAAATCGCTTTTGGGAAATAAAAAAAGAGGGGCGCTGACCGGCAGCCATGTCGCTTACGGACTGTTCGTCCTGATCTGCTGCTGGGCCGGCGCGCAGATGCTCAGCATGCTGATCCACGCCCCGGGAGTCTTTGAGCGCCTGATGCAGGCCCAGGACGCCAGCCGTCCACAGGTCGACATCAGCCTCGCCGTTGGCACCCTCTTTGGCCTGATCCCTTTTCTGATCGGCTGCTCGTTCATCGGGCTGCTGGCGCTCATTGTGCGCTGGCGTCGGCGCCGTTAACGCCGCGCCATACAGCTTGCCCGCCGCTCATCGACCCGTTTCGCAAACCACGCCGTCGTCAGATTACGGGTGATTTTCGGACTCTCAAGCTGGATCCCCGGCAACATCTCCCGCGGCAGGGTTTTGCCCGCTTTTTTATCCGCGAGGCGGAAAACCTGTTGATAGAGGTCGGTCTTCTCAAACGCCAGGCTGTCGCCCTTTTTCAGCTGGCTATGGATCTCGCTGTCGCTCATCCCCAGCTGGCCCGCCAGGCGGCGCACCGCCAGCTCGGTGCTGCCCGGCTCATCGCTGTCATAGCGGATAAGGTCGCCGTCGAGCGCCAGTTTCACCCCGCTGGCTTTCACCACCGCGTTCTGGAAGGCGGCGTTACGGCTGGCATACCAGCCGGCGTTAAAGTCGGCAAAACGGTACAGCGGCACGCTGTAGCTGGCCGGGTAGTTCAGCAGATGATAGGTGCCAAACCACAGGCCGCCGCGCAGGCTGAAGACCTCCTGGCGCACCGTACCGTTCATTTTCCACGGGTAGCCGGAGGTGTGCTGCTCGGCAAAGGCGATGCCGACCTGCATTGGGCCGCCGGTGTGCACCGGGTTCAGGGAGCCGAACAGCTTCTGCCCCATCGGCACCATCCCGATAAAGTCATCAAAAATAGCGCTCAGCTGCTTTTCCGTCTTCACGTTGTCCAGACGGTCGCTGTAGCTTTTGCCGTTTGGCGAGGTGATCTTCAGCGCGGTATGGACCAGAAACAGCGGAATGTGCATTTTTTCCGCCCGGCGGTCGATCTCCTGCCAGGCGATTTTATTCAGCCCCGGCACCACCGGGTCGGACTGATAATTGGACTCCTGCTGCGCGACCGCCAGCACCGAGCAGACGTTCTCTTCCGTCGGCGCCAGCTTCTGGCTGTCAAAGGCGGTGGCGATGGCTTGCGCCCAGGCCTCCCGATCCTTGACGCTGGCGGGCATTTTCTGCCGCACCACCGACGCCACGTCAACGGGCTTCTCGCCCTCTTTCAACACCGGCGCCTGTTGGCTGGTACAGGCGCTTAGCACCACGGCCGCCAGCAGCGTCAATGAACCGGGTATAATGCGCGATAAACGTGCGGCCATCCTGCTTCCTTGTCTTGATTAACGTAATGTCGGGATCGCTTCCTGCAGCGGCTTGCCGTCCAGTTCGCGCTCAAAGCTGCGCAGACGTTTGTAGATGGACATCAGTTCCACCAGCGTCGTCCACGAGCTGATCAGGTACTGGAACGAACCGCGCACCTGGCCGAAAACGTTGGTAATTTGCGTCATCAGCCCGAGGGTAATCGTACCGGCAACGATCGACGGAAACAGCAGGAAAAGGCCGAAAACGTTATCCACCTGCAGATAGAGAATGCGGGCGATATTGAAATACATATAGTGGAAATAGAGACGGAAATAGTTGCGACGCACCGCGCTGAACAGCTCGCGCACCGTCGGCGGCGTGGCGCGGGTTTCATCGTCCTCGCCGTAGACCAGCTCTTTACGATAGGCCGCTTCCACGCGCTGGTTTTTAAACTCCAGACCCGGCAGCTTAATCCCCACCACCGCCAGCAGGCCGGTCCCCATCAGCGACCAGACGATCGCGGCAATCACCAGGCCATACGGCAAGTGACCGACGATAGGCAGGTCGGGAACGTGTTGCGAGAGCGTCACCAGCACCGGCAGGAAGGCGATCAGGGTCATCACCGCGTTGATAAAGCTCACGCCCATATCCTCCAGGGTGGAGGCGAAGCGCATGGTGTCTTCCTGCACACGCTGCGCGGCGCCTTCGATATGGCGCAGATGCTGCCAGTGGGCCATGTAGTGTTCGTTCATCGCCGTGCGCCAGCGGAAGACGTAGTGGCTGACGAAAAAGTTGTTCATCACGCCGATGATCACCGCGATGAGCGCGATGCCGAGAAAGATGCCGATCTCATGATAAAACTGGTTGATGCTAACCTTATGCGGGGTGGCCAGCGCGCTCTGGATCAGGTCATAGAACGGCGCATACCAGGCGTTGATCGCCACCCCCACTTCCACCAGAAACCAGGTGACGAAGATGATGAGCGACGTGCCGAGAATCGACCAGTACTGCCAGCGATGCGGGCAGTAGACAAACCAGAACAGCGCAAACACGCCGACGCAAAACAGATAGTAAGCGTAGAACACCAGATAGTTGAGCGACCAGAAGCGCGCCGCGCTGATCGCCACATCCTGCGATGCCCCGGTGACCCGCAGCAGCCAGTCGCCGCCGCCCGCCTGCCAAAAGATCACCGCCAGCAGCGACCAGATAAAGGCAGAAATAAAAAACGGCCCCGGTTTGGGGAAAAAAGATTTAAACATCATTGTCTCCTGCTAACTTCTTATCGTTCTGCTATTGCTGTATACGACGCATACGTCGGCCGCCGCGTGAAAGCGTTCTCGCGGGGCAGACGGATGATAAGACCGGATATCAACAGCTTAGTTCTGCTGCCAGGCGTGCAGAATTGTTTCTGTGGGTTTCACCTGTAAAGGATTGCCAGGAACGGTCAGCGTACGCCACACCTCATTGTAGTGGGCGATGAGCGTCGCGGCCTGCGCGGCGGGGCGGTTGGCGGTGGTGTGGGCATCTTCCGCGATAACAATGCCGTATCCGCGGCTGGCGCCGTTTTTAATGGTGGTGTCGAGGCAGTAGTCGGTGGCGCAACCGCAGATGACAAACTGCTGAATGTCGTGTTCCCGCAGCACCTGCTCCAGCGAGGTGTGGTAGAAGGCGTCGCAGGCGGTTTTAGTGACATAGAGCGCGCCGGCCGGCTGCTCCAGCTCAGGGAGCAGGGCGAAGCCTTCGCTGCCGGCTTCGAGGCCGCCGGCCTCATCATGTTGAATAAAAATGACCTTATCCGCCGCGCGCACCAGACGATTAATTTGCGCGACGCAGCGCTCACGCGCCAGACGCGGCGTGGCGAACACGCCGTTTTGCATATCCACGACCATCACTACCCGTTGAGCCGCCATTGTTTTCTCCCGCGAACCTTCAGCCAAACGGTCATCATACGCGCCGGCGAAAAAAGCCGATATCCGAAAGCGTAAAAAAGTCTTTTTTACGCACCGTTACCTTTTTCCTGCAGGAATGTCGTGAATCCCGCTTTGTTCTGCGCCACTTCGTAGTATAAATACCCTCTTCTCTTTTATTTATTTAATGGATGATTTCCGTTGAAACGTAGTTTGCTCATTTTTGCTGCGCTGTGCGCGGCGTCGTGGACCTCGGCGCAGGCCGTACAGCCCACCGTTGACCCGGTTTTCGCCTCGGATGTGGTCGATCGTTACGCCAATCATATCTACTACGGCAGCGGCGCCACCGGCATGGCGCTGGTGGTGATCGATGGCAATCAGCGTGTGTTTCGCAGCTTTGGCGAAACCCGCCCCGGGAATAATCAGCACCCGCAGCTCGACTCGGTGATCCGTATCGCCTCCCTCAGCAAACTGATGACCAGCGAGATGCTGGTGAAGCTGCTCGACCAGGGGGTGGTGAAACTCGACGATCCGCTGAGCAAATACGCCCCGCCGGGCGCCCGGGTGCCTGACTGGCAGGGAAAACCGATCACCCTGGTGAATCTCGCGACCCATACCAGCGCCCTGCCGCGCGAACAGCCTGGCGGCGCCGCCCATCGCCCGGTGTTTGTCTGGCCGACCCGCCAGCAGCGCTGGAGCTGGCTCTCTACCGCGACCCTGAAGACCGCGCCGGGCTCGCAGGCAGCCTACTCCAACCTGGCCTTTGATTTACTGGCGGACGCGCTCTCCACCGCCGCCGGCAAACCTTATCCGCAGCTGTTTGAAGAACAGATCACCCGGCCGCTGGGGATGAAGGACACCACCTTTACCCCGTCGCCGGACCAGTGCCAGCGGCTGATGATCCCGGAAAAAGGCGCCAGCCCGTGCAACAACACCCTGGCGGCAATCGGCAGCGGCGGAGTCTACTCGACGCCGGGGGATATGATGCGCTGGATGCAGCAGTTCCTGTCATCCGATTTCTATACCCGCGGCCAGCAGGCCGACCGGATGCAGACGCTGATTTATCAGCGTAACCAGCTGACCCGGGTGATCGGTATGGACGTGCCGGGCCGCGCCGACGCGCTGGGGCTTGGCTGGGTGTATATGAAGCCGAAGAATGGCCATCCGGGGATTATTCAGAAAACCGGCGGCGGCGGCGGGTTTATCACCTATATGGCGATGAATCCGCAGGCTAACGTCGGCGCTTTTGTGGTGGTGACCCGCTCGCCGTTAACCCGCTTCAACAATATGAGCGATGGCATCAACGACCTGGTCAGCGAGCTGAGCGGCGCGCAGCCCAACATGCAGACGGCCAGCCAGTAAGCCCGGGGGAGGTTTCGCCGATGCGACATAACGATCGTTTTGGCGAAACATCCCGCTGCCATTTCAGTTACACTACCGTCTTTCATTTCACAAAATCAGGCAAACCATGACAGATTTAATCACTCGCCCCCGCCGCCTGCGTCAATCCGCTGCGCTGCGCGCCCTGTTTGAAGAGACAACACTGAGTTTGAACGACCTGGTGTTGCCGATCTTTGTTGAAGAAGAAATTGATGATTACAAAGCGATCGAGGCTATGCCCGGCGTGATGCGTATTCCGGAAAAATATCTGGCGCGCGAGATCGAACGCATCGCCAATGCCGGCATTCGCTCGGTGATGACCTTTGGCATTTCTCATCATACCGACGCCATCGGCAGCGATACCTGGAATGAAAATGGTCTGGTGGCGCGTATGTCGCGGATCTGTAAGTCCACGGTGCCGGAGATGATCGTCATGTCCGATACCTGCTTCTGCGAATACACCTCCCACGGCCACTGTGGCGTGCTGTGCGACCACGGGGTGGACAACGACGCGACCCTGGAAAACCTCGGCAAACAGGCCGTTGTCGCCGCCGCCGCCGGCGCGGACTTCATCGCCCCTTCCGCCGCGATGGATGGTCAGGTGCAGGCGATTCGCCGCTCGCTGGACGCTGCCGGCTTCACCAATACGGCGATCATGTCCTACTCGACCAAGTTCGCGTCTTCCTTCTACGGCCCGTTCCGCGAAGCGGCCGGTACCGCGCTGAAGGGCGATCGTAAAACCTATCAGATGAGCCCGATGAACCGCCGGGAAGCCATTCGCGAGTCGCTGCTCGATGAAGCCCAGGGCGCCGACTGCCTGATGGTGAAACCGGCTGGCGCCTACCTGGATATTCTGCGCGATATCCGCGAGCGCAGCGATCTGCCGCTCGGCGCGTATCAGGTCAGCGGGGAGTACGCGATGATCAAATTCGCCGCCCAGGCGGGCGCTATCGATGAAGAGAAAGTGGTTCTGGAAAGCCTTGGCGCGATCAAACGCGCGGGCGCCGACCTGATCTTCAGCTATTTCGCCCTCGACCTGGCCGAGAAAAAAATCCTCCGTTAAGCCTCCCTCTCCCCGGTGGCGCTGCGCTTACCGGGGCTACCAAACCTCATCCCCGGTGCGCTGTATTTATCGCGACCACCACACCGTAGCCCGGATAAGGCGCTTGCGCCGCTATCCGGGGACAGGCGCTAATCAATATCTGTAGCTAAAACTTTGCGCGCTGCTTTCCACCTTCTGCGCCTTCTCCTTGGCGTACCGGATTTCGCCTTCTAACGTGTTAAACCACATCATAAATACCGAATTCCAGGAGATCCTGTGGTGGCTTATCGACGTTATTACATTAAGGGGGGAACCTGGTTCTTCACTGTTAACCTTAAAGACCGTAGAAGCATGCACCTAACTGAAAACATAGAATTATTGCGCTACTCTGTCGCTGTTGTTAAACAACATCGCCCCTTTATTATTGATGCCTGGGTGGTGTTGCCTGAACATCTGCATTGCATCTGGACACTACCTCATAACGATGACGATTTTTCTTCACGCTGGAGAGATATCAAAGGCTGTTTTACCAGAACGTTAAAACGACAACCCCTCTGGCAACCGCGCTTCTGGGAGCATGCCATACGCGATGAAGATGATTACCGCCGACACGTTGATTACATCCATATCAATCCACTTAAGCATGGCTGGGTCACCCGGGTGATCGATTGGCCATTTTCAACCTTTCATCGCGATGTCCAGCACGGGCTATATCCCCCAAACTGGGCTGGCGATAGCTTTGATCTTAGCTGCGGTGAACGCCGATAGCCTCTCCCCGGTGGCGCTGACGCTTACCGGGGCTACAAATCGGCGCCAACCATAGCCCGGATGAGGCGTTAGCCGCTATCCGGGAAACCTCACCCGCTGCGAGCGAAACTTCACCCAACTGTAATCTGAACGACATCTCTACCTTCTACTGTCTGGGCAGGACGGAGGAGGAGCCACTATGTTTAGTCTCGACAACGTACTCGATGACCTGTGGCCTCAGGCGAGGCCCGCCCCCTGGCAAAAGAAACTGTTAAAAAAGCTATTTTATGAGGAAGAGTTTCAACAATTTGCCGACCGTCACCGCCACCTGAAGGGGCTTGATACGGTCGAACAGGTGCTGGAATACCTCAATATCCGCTGCGCTATCCCGGCGCACGATCTCGAACAAATCCCCGAATATGGCCCGCTGGTCATTATCGCTAACCACCCCACCGGCACCCTCGACGGCCTGGCGCTCCTGTATGCGGTATCCCGCGTGCGCCGCGATGTCAAAGTGGTCACCAACCGCATGCTCACCCACCTTGAGCCCCTGAGCTCGCTGTTTATCCCGGTGGATAATATTCATGGCCGCACCGCTAAAACGGCGCTGCAGCAGATGGACCAGCAGCTGCAGGCCGGCGGGGTGCTGATCTTCTTCCCGGCGGGGGAAGTCTCCCGCCTCACCCGTCGCGGCATCCGCGATAAAAAATGGCACTCGGGCTTTATTAAGCTGGCGGCAAAATATCGCGCCCCGCTGCTGCCGGCGTGGATTAACGCCCACAACAGCGCCCTGTTTTACGCCAGCACCCTGGTCTCCGACAACCTGCCGCTGCTCCTGCTGATGCAACAGATGTTTCGCCGGCGCAACAGCAGCCTGCCGGTGCGTATCGGCCAGCAGATCCCCTGGTCGAGTTGGTTCGATGCCCAGTCCAGCGCTCGCGAGCTTACCGGCCGCTGCTATCAGCACCTTGACCAGCTGCGCAAAGGGCTGCCGGGGCGGTTTAAAACCGAAAGCGCCATCGCCCGTCCGGAAGACCGGGCGCGGCTTAAACGCGAACTGCACAAGGCCGAATGCCTGGGCCGCACCGCCGACGGCAAAGTGATTTACCTCTGGCAGCGCAACGGCCAGGAGGAGGCGCCGCTGCTGCGCGAGCTGGGGCGCCTGCGGGAAATCGCCTTCCGCGCGGTCGGGGAAGGCAGCGGCAAACGGCGGGATATCGACCGGTATGACGACGACTATCTGCATCTGATCCTGTGGGATGAAGAAGATCTGGAAATCGTCGGCGCTTACCGCTTTATGCCGACGGCTATACAGCTGGCAAAGCGCGGCCTCGAGGGGATCTACAGCTCCAGTCTCTTCCACTACGACGGGCGGATGGACGACATCCTGCAGCACGGCATTGAGCTGGGGCGCAGCTTTATCCAGCCGCGCTACTGGGGTCGACGCGGGCTGGACTATCTGTGGTCCGGCATCGGCGCTTATCTGGCGCGCTATCCACACTATCGCTATCTGTTTGGCCCGGTATCGATTTCTGGCGGGCTGCCGCCCGCCGCTCGCGATCTGCTGGTGGCGTTCTACCGGCTGTGGTTCCCGGCGACGCATCCGCTGGCGGAGTCGCGTCGCCCTTATCCGGCCTCGCTGCCCGACGTGCTGGCGCAGTTTGGCGGGGAGGATTACAACGACGACCTGGCCCGGCTGAAGTCCCTGCTAGGCAATATCGGCTGCGCGATCCCGCCGCTGTATAAGCAGTACTCGGAAGTGTGCGAGCCGGGCGGAGTGCAGTTTATCGATTTCGGCAGCGATCCGGATTTCAATAACTGCGTGGATGGTCTGGTGCTGGTGGATCTCACCTACCTGAAGGCCAATCGCTATCAGCGCTATATTGGCGCGCATCTGGGTGCGCAAAAATCGGCATAAACGCTTTTTCCCGGCTTGCGGCGCGTTGCGCCTTAGCCGGGCTACGGTTCACCGTTTCCGACGGTTCGGTCGCCCGGAAAAGCCGCGTCAGGCGCCGCCTCCGGGAAGCAGCGGGCAATGCAGCATCCGCTTTTCTCCGCGGCTCGCGGCTAATACAAGCCTTACCCCGCCCGGTAATACGGCTTATCGCCAAGGATCGTCGCCCGGTGCATGATCCGCCGCTGCGGCAGATAGTCGGCATTGGCGTAATGCTGGGTTACCCGGTTATCCCAGATAGCGACATCGTTCGGCTGCCAGCGCCAGCGCACCTGAAACTCCGGTTTGGTGATATGGGCAAACAGGAAGCTCAGCAGCGCCGCGCTCTCTTTCTCGGTCACGTCGACAATCCGCGTGGTAAAGCCTTCATTAACGAACAGCGCCTGCTTGCCGGTCACCGGGTGGGTACGCACCACCGGATGCAGCAGCGGCGGATGCTTCGCCACCGCCTCCTGCCAGCGCCGATGCTCGGCTTCCGTGTGGTTGTACTTATACTCCTGGAACGATTTACGGAAATCGTGTTCCGCATGCAGGCCGCTCAGCAGCTGCCGGAAGGGCTCTGACAGCGCCTCCCAGGCGGCGATACCGCTGGTCCACAGGGTGTCCCCGCCGGTCGTCGGCAGCGCTTTCGCCGCCAGAATGGCGCCGGCGGGCGGCGTGTCGATAAAGGTGACATCGGTATGCCAGTTGTCATTATCCGGCGGATTATCGTTGTGGGTATCGAGGACGATAATCTCCTCGACGCCTGGGGCGTGAGGGTAGACCGGATGGATATGCAGGTCGCCAAACCGCAGCGCCAGGTCGCGCTGTTGCGCCGGGGTGATATTTTGCTCGCGCAGGAATACCACCTGATGACGCAGCACCGCGTGATACAGCTGCTCAAACTGGTTGTCGCTCAGCGGACGGGTTAAATCCGCCCCGGTCACCTGCGCGCCAATATACGGCCCCAGCGGGGTAATGCTCAGACGTTCACTCATTGTACTTCTCCATGCCAGGGCGTCAGGCGCCGCTGCAGCGCGCGCAGACCCAGTTCCAGTAAAAAGGCGATAATGGCAATCACCGCGATCCCCGCCAGCACCACATCGGTGGCGAGAAACTCGCCGGCGGACTGCACCATAAATCCTAACCCGCGGGTGGCGGCGATCAGCTCAGCGGCCACCAGCGTTGACCAACCGACGCCAAGACCAATGCGCAGCCCGGTGAGGATCTCCGGCAGCGCGCCGGGCAGGATCACCAGCCACAGCACCTGCGCCCGGCTGGCGCCCAGCGAACGGGCGGCGCGAATCCGCACCTGCTGCGCGCTTTTTACCCCCGCCAGCGCCGACATCGCTACCGGGGCGAAAATCGCCAGGTAGATCAGCAGGATCTTCGACGTTTCACCGATGCCAAACCAGATCACCATCAGCGGTAAGTAGGCCAGCGGCGGCACCGGACGATAAAGCTCGATCAGCGGATCGAGGATCCCGCGCACCGTTGAGTTGAGCCCCATGGCGATCCCCACCGGCACGCCGATCAGCACCGCCGCCAGCAGAGCGATAACGATCCGCGTCAGGCTCGCCGCCAGGTGCTGCCAGAGCGTCGCATCCATAAAGCCCTGCGGCCCGGCGATAGTGATAAGCTTCTGCAGCACCTGGCCCGGCGGCGGCAGAAATAGCGGGCTAATCAGCTGCAGCGCCGCGACCGCCCACCAGACGGCCAGCAACACCGCCAGGGTCGCCACGCTGAGGGTGAGCTGACGGGAGAGCGGCCAGCGCCACTTCAGCGTCAGTTGACGCGGTTTGTCGTTCAGTACCACGCTCATGAGAAAGCCTCCCGTTGGTCAAACACCCGGCTCAGAATGTATTCCCGCTGTTCAATAAACCGCGGGTCGGATTTGATGCTGCGGCAGGGTTCGCCCGCGACAAAGCGGCGGCTGAAATCCAGCGGCAGCCGCTCCACCACCCGCCCCGGCCCCGGCGACAGCAGCACCAGCTCGGTCGCCATAAAGATGGCCTCTTCAATGTCATGGGTGATGAGCAGCACCTGTTTGCCGGTCTCATGCCAGAGCGTCAGCAGCAGCGTTTGCATCTGCTCGCGGGTAAAGGCGTCAAGCGCGCCGAAGGGCTCATCCAGCAGCAACAGCTGCGGATTCGCCGCCAGCGCCCGGGCGATGCCCACCCGCTGGCGTTGACCGCCGGACAGCTGCCAGATAAACCGCTTTTCCGCCCCTTCGAGGCCGACCTTTTTCAGCATCTGCGCCGCCGCTTGCCGCCGCTGCGCTTTATCCACGCCCGCCAGCTGCAGCCCCAGCGCCACGTTATCCTGCACATTGCGCCAGGGCAGCAGGCCTTCGTTCTGGAAGACCACGCCGCGCTCTGCGCCCGGCCCGGTCACCCGCTGACCTTCGAGGGTGATGCTGCCGTGCTGATAGGGCACGAATCCGGCAATCAGGTTCAGCAGGGTAGTTTTACCGCAGCCCGAAGGCCCCAGCACCACCAGCAGCTCCCCACTCTCCAGCGTCAGGTTGATATCCGCCAGCGCCGGTTTACCGCCATAGTCGGCGGAAAGATGCGAGATTTGCAGCATCGCCGCCTCCTTTACTTCACGAAACGGTCAGTAACGTACTGACGATAATCGGTTCCCGCCGCGGGCACTTTGCCCTGCTCTTTCAGAAAGCGCGCAGTATCGACGATGGCCTGATTGACCGGCCCGTTCAGCGCCTGCGCCTGCTCAGCGGCGGTCAGGTAGGTGTTCCCCTTCACCAGCCCCGGGACATCGGCTTCCGGCACGCCGCTCAGGCGCGCCAGCTTGCTGATGTTGTTCGGCTGCTTCAGCCACTCATCCGGGTTGGCGATGTAGGGCTGCTGGGCGTCGATGGCGCTTTTAGCAAACGCTTTGACGATCTCCGGATGCTGCTCGGCGAAGTCCTTACGGACCACCCAGACGTCGAGGGTCGGTGCGCCCCACTCCCCGACCTGCGCGGAATCGGTCAGCACCTTGCCCTCTTTTTCCAGTTCGTTAACCGCTGGCGCCCAGACGTAAGCCCCGTCGATATCCCCGCGCTGCCAGGCGGCGATAATCGCCGGCGGCTGCAGGTTAATAATCTGCACCTGGCCCGGCTTGATGCCCCAGTGTTTGAGCGCCGACAGCAGGCTGTAGTGGGTGGTGGAGATAAACGGCACGGCGATGCGCTTGCCGATCAGATCTTCCGGTTTGGTGATGCTTTTCTTCACCACCAGCGCTTCGGAGTTGCCGAGCTTTGAAGCGAGCAGGAACACTTCAATCGGCACCTGCTGGCTGGCGGCCACCGCCAGCGGGCTGGAGCCGATATTGCCGATCTGCACATCGCCGGAGGCCAGGGCGCGCACCACGCTGGCGCCGCTGTCAAATTTCCGCCAGTCGACGGTCGCCCCGCTGGTTTTGGCGAAGGTGTTGTCCGCCTGGGCGACTTTCGCCGGCTCAGCGGAGGTTTGATACGCCACGGTCACATTGACCGCCTGCGCCTGGAAGGCGGCGACGGCCAGCGCCGCCAGAAGAGTAATTCGCGATGTGAATGCCATAATGTCTGCTTCCCCTGAGTTGTTATAGGTGCAGTATTTCCGGCATCAGGATGGAGATGAAGTAATTAAAAATTCTGGCTAATAGCGAATCGTTTTTAGAACAAAAGCGGGAAAGGATAGTTGATTTTGCGTGGTGGATTGGCGGGAGAGGGTTGGCGCCGGGTGGCGGCTACGCCTTGCCCGGCCTACAGATCGCGCAAGGTGTAGGCCGGGTAAGCGCAGCGCCACCCGGCACAAAACTCAGCGCTTCGCGTTAAGCTCAGCGATATCCTTCGGCGTGGTGCGGCAGCAGCCGCCGATCAGCCTCGCCCCGGCCGCCAGCCACTGCGGCAGATAATCCGTCAGGCTGGCGCAGGCTTCGCCATGATGGTGCCAGGTCTTGCTCACCGCATCATAATGTTCGCCGGAGTTAGGATAGACCACCAGCGGCAGCGCCGTCAGGCTGTGCAGATGCGCCAGCGCCGCGGGCGTATTTTCCAGCGCGATACAGTTGATGCCCACCGCCACCACCTGCGGGTTATCCGCCAGGGCGGCCATCACCTCGCGCAGCGGCGTGCCATCGCTGAGATGTTCGGCGTCGCGCAGCGTGAAGGAGTACCAGGCGCGGGCGCGGGGATACTCCTGCAGCAGGGCTGTCAGGGCCTGGATCTCGGCGAATGACGGCAGGGTTTCACAGGCCAGCAGGTCGGCGCCCGCATCCAGCAGCGCTTCGACGCGCGGGCGGTGGAAGGCCTGGAACTCTGCCGCACTGCGCTGATAATCGCCGCGATACTCCGAGCCGTCGGCGAGAAAGGCGCCATACGGCCCCACCGAACCGGCAACCAGCAGCGTGCCGGCGTGTGGATTCTCGGCGAGGTACGCCTCGCGCGCTTTGCGCGCCAGCTCGACGCTTTTGCCGATCAGCGCCCGGGACTGCGCATCATCCAGGCCGCGCGCGGCAAAGCCGGCGGGAGTGGCCTGATAGCTGGCGGTGATCGCCACCTGCGCCCCGGCGCGAAAGTAGTCGAGATGCACATCGCGGATCAGCTGCGGGTTCTCCAGCAGCACTTTCGCCGACCACAGGCTGTCAGCCAGATCGCAGCCGCGGGCCTCCAGCTCGGTGGCCATGGCGCCGTCCAGCAGCACAAAAGGCTGGGCGGCAAGCAGGGCGGTAAACGGATTAGTCTGCGACATGTTGAGGCTCCTGAGTCATTTTCCGTGAACGAGTAAGATACCAGGCACCATAGCACAGGGCCACAAAGGGGATCCCGCACCACAGCGCAATTCTCTGGCTCGGGTCAAAAGCGAGGCCCACGCAGGCCACCAGGCACAGCACAAAGCCCAGAATCGGCACCACCGGATACCAGGGGGCGCGATACTGCAGATCGCTCAGCGCCTTACCCTGCTGCAGATGGCGGCGGCGGAACATAAAGTGCGAGGCGCAGATGCTCAACCACACCGCCACCACCGCAAAGCCGGAGATCGCCGACAGCGCCACAAACACCGTATCGGGCGCCACCACGCTGGAGAACAGCGCCAGCACGCCGCCCAGCATACTCACCGACAGCGCGGTCACCGGCACGCCCCGTTTATTGACTTTGGCAAAGCAGGCCGGCAGCGTCTTCTCGTTCGACAGCGACCACAGCATCCGCCCGGAAGCGTACAGGCCGGAGTTGGCCGCCGAGAGGATCGCCGTCAGGATCACAAAGTTGAAAATATCCGCCGCGTAAGGGATGCCCACCTTTTCAAACACCAGCACGAAGGGGCTTTTCTCCACCCCCGCCTGTTGCATCGGGATCAGCGCCGCCAGCACAAACACGGTGCCGATAAAGAAAATAATCAGCCGGGCGATGGTGGTGCGGATGGCGACCGGAATGACCTTATGCGGGTTTTCCGTCTCTCCGGCGGCAATGCCGATAAGCTCCGTCCCGGAGAAGGCAAAGTTCACCGCCACCATGGTCATCAGGATCGGCAGGCCGCCGTGCGGGAACCAGCCTTCGGCGGTGAGATTGCGCAGGCCCGGCGCCGGGGAGCCATCCTGCATCGGAATGATGCCGAAAATGGCCGCGCCGCCGAGAATAATAAACGCGATGATGGTGATCACTTTCACCAGCGAGAACCAGAACTCGCCTTCGGCGAAGAAGCGGGTCGAAATGATGTTAAGGCCGAAAATCACCGCGCAGAACACCACGCACCAGATCCAGACCGGCACCTGCGGGAACCAGTACTGCATACAGAAGCCGGCGGCGGTGAAGCTCGAACCCAGCGCCACCGTCCACGTCAGCCAGTAGAGCCACGCCACGGTATAGCCCGTCGCCGGGCCAAGGTAGCGCGCCGCGTAAACATGGAAGGCGCCGGTCTCCGGCATCGCCACCGACAGTTCGCCGAGGCACTGCATCACCAGCCAGACCACCAGGGCGCCAATCAGATACGCCAGCAGCGTTCCGGCCGCGCCGGTGGTGGAGATGATATAGCCGGTATTAAAGAACAGGCCGGTGCCAATCACGCCGCCGAGCGACAACATGATCAGATGGCGCGTTTTCATGGTGCGCTTCAGTTGCCCACCTTGTTGTTGTGTTGTGCTTTGCATTTTATTTTCTCACGCCAGCCCGCTTGCCCGGGCCATGATGCGTATAAACGTATAGACATCTAAACATCCAAAAGAAGAAGTGTTATACCGTGCCACCGCGGAAAAAGCAAAGCCGCTGCACCAGGTCGCGCGCCGACAGCGTGCAGCCTGCCCCATTTTTGCGCAGCGCCGGTGAGCGCGCCACGGGCTGGCGCCTCATCGCGGCGGACAACGTTCTGGCACTCTCTTTGCAGCCTGTCGTTCAGAACCTTTCTATCTGGCGAGGCAACACGTATGACAGAGCACACCACCACCTTAAAAAGAACGCTCGGCAGTTTTCGTTTATGGGGGATCGCCGTCGGACTGGTGATATCCGGGGAGTACTTCGGCTGGAGCTACGGCTGGTCGCAGGCGGGCACGATGGGGTTTATGGTCGTCGCCCTGGCGGTCGCCGCCATGTACTGCGCCTTTATTTTCAGCTTTACCGAGCTGACCACCGCCATCCCGCACGCTGGCGGCCCTTTCGCCTACGCCTACCGCGCCTTCGGGCCCACAGGCGGATTTATCGCCGGTTTTGCCACTCTGATTGAATTCGTCTTCGCCCCGCCGGCCATCGCCATGGCCATCGGCGCCTACCTCAACGTGCAGTTTCCGGCGCTGGATCCGAAGTGGGTCGCCTGCGGCGCTTACGTGATCTTTATGACGCTCAATATCCTCGGCGTCGGCATCGCCGCCACCTTCGAGCTGATCGTCACCCTGCTGGCCATCTTCGAGCTGCTGGTGTTTATGGGCGTGGTCGCCCCCGGCTTCTCCTGGAGCCACTTCACCGCCAACGGCTGGGCGGGCGCGGAAAGCTTTAGCGGCCTGGCGCTGCCGGGGATGTTCGCCGCCATTCCGTTCGCTATCTGGTTTTTTCTCGCCATTGAGGGGGCTTCCATGGCCGCCGAAGAGGCCAAAGATCCGCAGCGCACCATTCCGCGCGCCCTGGGCGGCGGCATTCTGACGCTGACGGTGCTGGCGATCGGCGTGATGGTCTTCGCCGGCGGCGTCGGCGACTGGCGCGCGCTGTCCAATATCAACGACCCGCTGCCTCAGGCGATGAAGACGGTGGTGGGCAACGGCAGCGGCTGGCTGCATATGCTGGTGTGGCTGGGGCTGTTTGGCCTCGTCGCCTCCTTCCACGGCATCATTATGGGCTACTCGCGGCAGATCTACTCCCTCGCCCGCGCCGGCTATCTGCCCGCCGGGCTGGCCTCCCTCAACCGCCGCACCCGCACCCCGCATCTGGCGATCCTCGCCGGCGGCGTGGTGGGTATCGCCGCGATCTTCTCCGACTCGCTGATCACCATCAGCGGCATGCCGTTGACCGCCTGCATCGTCACCATGTCGGTATTTGGGGCTATTGTTATGTATATCACTTCCATGGCGGCGCTGTTCAAACTGCGCCGTAGCGAGCCGAAGCTGATCCGTCCGTTCCGCGCGCCGCTCTACCCGCTGGCGCCGGCCTTTGCCCTCGGCATGGCGGTGATCTGCCTGGTGGCGATGGTCTGGTATAACCTGCTGCTGGCGCTGATTTTCGCGGCGATGATGCTCGGCGGCTACCTGTGGTTCCGCAAAACCGCAGCGGCCCGTGAACGGGCGCCAGTGGATCCTCAACTGCGCACGGTCTCCTGAGGAGGCGGCATGTATAAAACCACGCTATCGGGCCAGGTATGGCGCTTTGATAGTCTGAAAACGCTGATGGCGAAAGCGTCGCCGGCCCGCTCCGGCGACGCCCTGGCGGGCGTTATCGCCCACTCGGCCGAAGAGCGGATGGCGGCGAAAATGACCCTCGCCGAGGTGCCGCTGACCGACATTCTCGACAACCCGCTTATCCCCTACGAGCAGGACGAAGTGACCCGCCTGATCCTCGACACCCATGATGCGCAGGGCTTTGCCGCCCTGCGTCACCTGACGGTCGGCGATTTCCGCGACTGGCTGCTGGACGATGCCACCGATACCGCCACGCTGCAGCGGGTCGCCCGCGCTATCACCCCGGAGATGGCGGCGGCGGTAAGCAAGCTGATGCGCAATCAGGATCTGATCCTCGCCGCCAGCAAGTGTCAGGTGGTGACGCGCTTTCGCAACACCATCGGCCTGCCCGGCCACCTCAGCGTGCGCCTGCAGCCCAATCATCCCACCGATGACCTGAAAGGCATCGCCGCCAGTATGCTCGACGGACTGCTGTACGGCGCCGGGGATGCGGTGATCGGCATCAACCCGGCCAGCGACAGCTTACCGGTGCTGGCGCAGCTGAACGTGATGCTGGACGATATTATCCAGCGCTTCGCCATTCCCACCCAGTCCTGCATTCTGACCCACGTCACCAATACGCTGCAGCTGATTGAGCGCGGCGCGCCGGTGGATCTGGTGTTTCAGTCGGTGGCGGGAACCGAAGCGGCCAACAGCGGCTTCGGCATCAACCTTGCCATGCTGCAGGAGGCCCGCGAGGCGGCCCTCAGCCTCGGTCGCGGCACCCTCGGCAACAATGTAATGTATTTTGAGACCGGCCAGGGGAGCTGCCTGTCGGCCAACGCCCACCACGGCGTCGACCAACAGACCTGCGAGGCGCGGGCCTACGCCGTCGCCCGCCACTTTGAACCGCTGCTGGTCAATACGGTGGTCGGCTTTATCGGTCCGGAGTATCTCTACGACGGTAAGCAGATTATTCGCGCCGGGCTGGAGGATCACTTCTGCGGCAAGCTGATGGGCCTGCCGATCGGCTGCGACGTCTGCTATACCAACCACGCGGAAGCGGATCAGGATGATATGGACACCCTGCTGACCCTGCTGTGCGCCGCCGGGCTCACCTTCCTGATCGGCGTGCCAGGGGCGGACGATATCATGCTTAATTACCAGAGCACCTCGTTCCATGACGCGCTCTACGCCCGTCGTCTGCTGGGCTTAAAGCATGCCCCGGAGTTCGCCGACTGGCTGGCGAAGATGCAAATTATCGATCCGCACGGCGCGCTGCGGCTCACCGACGCCCGCCATCCGCTGCTGTCCGTTCTGCCGCAAGGAGCCCCCGTATGAACCGTCCCGACGCCTGGAACCCGCTGCGTGAATTTACCGATGCGCGGATCGCCCTGGGCCGCAGCGGCGCCAGCCTGCCGACCCGCGAAGTCCTTAACTTTGGTCTGGCCCACGCCAGAGCGCGGGACGCCATTCATCAGCCGTTCGCCAGCCAGCTGCTGGTGGCGCCGCTGGCGGCGCTCGGCCTCGACACCCTGACGGTGCACAGCGCCGCGCAGGACCGTCATACCTATCTGCGGCGCCCGGATCTCGGGCGGCAGCTCGCCGACGAGAGTCGCGCCGACCTCGCCGCCAGCGGCGTCCGCCCCGCCGACCTGCTGCTGGTGATCGGCGACGGCCTCTCTTCCTGGGCGGTAGAGCGTCAGGCGGTGCCGTTGATCCGCGCCCTGCTGCCCTGGCTGCAGACGCTGGGGATCGGCCTGGCGCCGGTGGTGCTGGCCCATCAGTCGCGGGTGGCGCTGGGGGATGATATTGGCGAAACCCTGAAAGCCCGCGCGGTGGCGATCCTGATTGGCGAACGACCGGGCCTCTCCTCGCCGGACAGCCTCGGCGTCTACCTCACCTGGCAGCCCCATCGGCAGCGGCTGGAGTCAGAGCGCAACTGTATCTCCAATATTCGCCCGGAAGGGCTGAGCCATGACGCCGCCGCCTTTAAACTGGCCTGGCTGCTGGAGCAGGCTTTTTTACGACGACTTACCGGCGTGCGCCTGAAAGATGAAAGCGATAATCCGGCGCTGCATGGAAAAATAAAACCATTGACCCCTTTAAAATAATAAGTCACGCGAGCCGAAGAATAGATTTTTAATATTACCTGGCGCACCTGAATATTATATTCGGGTGCGCGCTGAAATCACCCGGCGGCGCTTCGCTGGCGCGAGCCTGTGGAAACCGTTCAACCGGTTTATATTGCGTATTGTCCAGGCCGGATAAGGCGCCAGTCACCACCCGGAAAAATACATTCAGCGTATCAAAAGCCGTGTTGTCACCAGCCTTATGCCCTTGCCTGCAGGTAATAAGAATATTGCATGAGTAAAAACGAAACGGACGTTGTAAGGTAATTCAGCGCCTTAAAAATACCCGTCATACTTTAAGTTGCATGTGTGTTGGCTGCGTTTTCTCCCCCCCAGTCACTGACTTCTGTAAGCGTCTGGGGACTCGCTCACATGCCGCCTTCATGCGACTCGAATTATTTAGGGTATATATCTCGTTATCTATTCAACATAACAGCCAATAATTCGCCAGATACGCTGGCGAATTATTCCTCAATGTTATGCAGTCATTGATGGTTAAAGATAAATAATCGACCGACGGAGAAATACCAATGAAATCGTTTTCCGGGAAAGCGTCTTTAATGGCCACGCTGGTAGCCGCGCTGGCCGGCGCGAGCAGCGCGCAGGCAGCGGAAATTAAAATCGGGGTGGTATTACCCCTGAGCGGCGCCCTCAGCGGCTATGGTCAGCCGTCGCAGAAAGGGCTGGACATTATTCAGACCATCACCCCGACGTTAAAAAATGGCGATACCATCAAGCTTATCGTTATCGATGATAAAAGCGACAAAGTCGAAGCGGCCAACGCCATGCAGCGGCTGGTCTCCAGCGATAAAGTGGATGCCGTGATCGGGGAAGTCACCTCCTCCAACACCCTGGCGATGACCAAGATCGCCGACGACAGCAAAACGCCGCTGGTCTCCTCCACCGCCACCAACGACCGCGTCACCCGCAACCATCCGTACGTCAGCCGGGTCTGCTTCTCGGACAGCTTCCAGGGGGTGGTCGGGGCCAATCTGGCCTCCCGCGATCTGAAAGCCAAAACCGCCGCCATCGTGTTTGACAGTAGCAACGATTACTCCGTCGGCCTGGCGAAAGCGTTCCGCACCCAATTCCTGAAAAACGGCGGCACCATTCCCATCGAGGTACAGGCCCCGGGCGGCAGCAAGGACTTTAAAGCCCAGCTGGCGAGCGTCAAGGCGAAGAATGTCGACATGATTTATATGCCGATCTACTACACCGAAGGGGCGCTGATTGCCGTGCAGTCAAAACAGCTGGGGCTCAACAAACCGGTGGTGGGCGGCGACGGTCTGGCCGCAGATCAGGTCTTCTTCGATGTGGGTAAAGACGCGGTCAACGGCTATATGACCACCGATTACTACTCGCCGAACGCCAAAGAGCAGACCCCGGCCGGGGAAACCTTCATCAAAGCCTGGGAAGCCAAATACCAGCAGCCGACCCATACCTGGGGCGCAATGGCAGCGGACGCCTATAACGTCATCGTCAACGCCATGAACCAGTGCAGCGATCCCCACGATCGGGTCTGCGTGAATGAAAAAATCCGCGCCACCAAAGATTTCCAGGGCGTGACCGGCACGCTGACGTTACAGAACGGCGACGCCATTCGCAGCGCGGTCATCAACGAAGTGAAAGATGGCAAGCTGGCGTTTCGTACCGTGGTTAACCCTTAAGTTGTGACGAGGCTACAAAATGGACGGCGCCATTTTTCTCCAGCAAGTGGTCAATGGAATGAGTCTTGGGGGCATGTACGCCCTGATTGCCATCGGTTATACGATGGTTTATGGCGTGCTAAGGCTGATCAACTTCGCCCATGCGGACGTGATGATGGTCGGCGCGTTTAGTACGCTGTTTTTATTTTCTTCGGTTGGGCTACCCTTCGGGGTAGCCGTTTTCCTGACTCTCGGGCTGTGCGGCCTGTTTGGCATGCTGATTGACCGGGTCGCCTATCGTCCGCTGCGCCAGGCCTCGAAAATTTCCATGCTGATCACCGCCATCGGCGTCAGCTTCTTCCTCGAAAACCTGTTTAACGTGCTGTTTGGCGGCAGCTCGCGCTTCTTCTCCGCCCCTGACTTTTTCAACCAGACCCGGGCCTTCGGCAGCGTCATCATTACCAACGTGGCGTGGATTGTGCCGCTGATCACCGTCCTGCTGCTGCTGGCGATCCTCTGGCTGCTGTACCGCACCCGCTATGGAATGGCGATCCGCGCGGTAGCCTTTGACGTCAACACCGTGCGTCTGATGGGCATTGACGCCAACCGGATCATCTCCCTGGTCTTCGCCCTCGGCAGCAGCCTCGCGGCGCTCGGCGGCGTGTTCTACTCCATCAGCTACCCGACGATCGATCCCCTGATGGGCGTGCTTATCGGCCTGAAGGCCTTCGCCGCCGCCGTGCTGGGCGGGATCGGCAGCGTCACCGGCGCGGTGCTGGGCGGCTTTATCCTCGGTTTTACCGAGGTGGTCGCGGTGGCGATCTTCCCCGAACTGGGCGGCTATAAAGACGCTTTCGCCTTCCTGTTCTTGATTCTGGTCCTCTTGTTCCGCCCGGTCGGCATTATGGGCGACGAACGTCTGGAAAGGAGCCGTTTCTGATGCTCAACGCGACGACCACCGCCGGGGCGCAGCTGCGCAACCTGGCCATTATTGTCATCTGTATCGCGCTGCTGGCCGGAATCAACGTGGTTTTCAATGACTACATTGTTCGCGTCATCAGCACCATTTTTATCTTTATGATCCTCGCGGTCAGCTACAACCTGATCAACGGCGTGACCGGCCAGCTGTCGCTGGAGCCGAACGGCTTCGTGGCGGTGGGCGCCTACGTCACCGCCCTGCTGATCCTCTCCAGCGACAGCAAGGTAGACATGTTTGAAATGGCCGCCCCCAGCCCGTGGATCCTCAGCCTGCACGCGGGCTTCCTCCCCGCCCTGCTGATAAGCGGCCTGTGCGCGGCGGCGCTGGCGGTGTGCCTCGCCGTGCCGGTCTTCCGGGTGCGCGGCGACTACCTGGCCATCGTCACCCTCGGCTTCGGGTTTATCATCAAGATCCTCGCCATTAACAACCCGCAAATCACCAACGGCGCCATCGGGCTGAACGATATTCCGCAGCAGCCGCATCTCCTGTTCTGGTGCGGCCTGTTCGCCCTGCTGGCTACCGGCATGATCCTCCAGCTGGTGTGGTCGAAGTATGGCCGGATGATGAAAGCCATTCGCGACGATGAAGATGCGGCGATCGCCATGGGGGTCAACACCTTCCGCATTAAAACCTGCGCCTTCGCCACCAGCGCCTTCTTCGAAGGGATCGGCGGCGGTCTGCTGGCTTCCCTGCTGACCACCATTTCCCCGGGGCTGTTCGACTTTATGCTCACCTTCCAGCTGCTGATTATTATTGTCCTCGGCGGGCTCGGCAGCACCACCGGCGCCCTGCTCGGCACCGTGCTGGTGGTCGGCAGCGGCGAGTGGCTGCGCTTTCTCGACCAGCCGCTGCAGTTCTTCGGTCACGATCTCGGCGCCTATCCGGGCCTGAGAATGGTGGTCTTCTCCCTGCTGCTGCTGATCATCATGCTTTTCGCCCGCGAAGGGCTGCTGGGGAAAAAAGAGATTTGGCAGATGGGAAGAAGGAACAGCAGCTATGGCGGAAAATAAAATCATCCTGCAGGTGCAGGACGTCACCATGCAGTTTGGCGGCCTGCGGGCCATCGACAACGTCAGCTTCCATGTTGACGAAGCGGAGATCTTTGGCCTTATCGGCCCTAACGGCGCGGGCAAGACCACCCTGTTTAACGTCATCACCGCCAACTATAAGCCCACCAGCGGCAGCGTCACCCTCGCGGGCACGTCGCTGAAGGGGCTAAAGCCCAACCAGGTGGTGAACGCCGGGATCGCCCGTACCTTCCAGAATATCCGGCTGTTTAACTCGATGACGGTGCTGGAGAACGTGATGGTTGGACTCGACCGCGCCAGCCGCTACTCGCTGCTGGAGGCGGCCCTGCACATTGGCCGCTACTTTCCGGCCGAGCGGGCGGCGAAGGCCAAAGCGATGGCCATTCTGGAAGACATCGGCATCGCCCACTTCGCCCATATGCAGGCCACGAACCTGAGCTATGGCAACCAGCGCAAAGTGGAGATCGCCCGCGCGCTGGCCACCTCGCCGAAGCTGCTGCTGCTCGATGAGCCGGCCGCCGGGATGAACCCAAAGGAGACCGAGGATCTGGCGGAGCTGATCTTCCGCATGCGCCATGACTATCAGCTCAGCGTCCTGTTAATCGAGCACGATATGCCCTTCGTCAACCGCCTGTGCGAACGGGTGATGGTCCTGGAGTATGGTAAGCCATTGTTCAGCGGCCTGATGGCCGAGGCGATCCAGCATCCGGACGTCATTTCCGCTTATCTGGGAGAAGCCAATTATGCTTAACGCCAGGGAACTGAAGGTCTTTTACGGCGTGATCCAGGGACTGAAAGGCGTCGATATCGATGTTTATGACCGGGAGATCGTCACCCTGATCGGCAGCAATGGCGCCGGTAAAACCTCCACCCTCAATGGGATCGTCAACCTGGTGCGCTCCAGCGGGCGCGTCAGCTTCCTCAACGACGATATCTCGCGCAGCCAGACCCACCAGATCGTACGTCGCGGGCTGGCGCTGGTGCCGGAGGGACGCCGGGTCTTTACCAACCTGACCATCGAAGAGAACCTGCGCATGGGCGCTTACAATAATCTCGCCGGCTACACCCGCCTGCGCGATCGTATGTACGCCCTCTTTCCACGGCTCAAGGAGCGGCGCCATCAGATGGCGGGCACCATGAGCGGCGGCGAGCAGCAGATGCTGGCCATCGCCCGGGCGCTGATGAGCGAGCCGGTGTTATTGATGCTGGATGAACCGAGCCTCGGGCTGGCGCCGAAAATTGTCGGCGAGCTGTTCGGCATCATTAAGCAACTGCGCGAAGAGAATATGACGGTGCTGCTGGTGGAGCAGAATGCGACGGCCGCGCTGGCGATCGCCGATCGGGCGTATGTCCTGGAGAATGGCCGGATCACCTTGTCAGGCGCGGCGCGGGAGATGCTGACTAACCCGGAAATTAAGCGGATGTATCTGGGGGGATAAGGGTGGTTAAAACTGCCTGGGCTGCGGCGGCGCCTCCTGCGATGCCGCAACCTCAGGCAGTCTCTTGCTACACAAAGCACACCTCGTTCCAGTAGGCTTCTCGCGTCCTGCGTCGCTCAGTATGTCTTATCATGACGGAACCACCGGGTTTCCACGTTGCCAATGTCCACGCCGTAGAGGCTGGCCACCGGCAGGATCGCCTCCATGACGCGTTGAGTATCTTGCTGTCCGGCTTCACCGTTGGACAAAAAAGCCAGCCAGCCCGTTAACCGTTGCCACAATGCCACTTTCGTTTTCTCCTCTGTCGGGAAGCGAATCGCCTGGGTCTATTTCAACCACAGCTGGCCGGGCGCGGGAAATATTAATTCCGAATTTGCAATCCTGGCTGGCGCATATTACGCCCGGTCCTGTCACCCTCACCCTGGCCCTCTCCCTGAGGAAGAAGGGACCGCCCGGCAGTCGTGACTGCGCCGGTAAAACGCTACCAGCGCATAAAGAATACCCACAGGTTTGTTAAGTTCTTTTTCGTTATAGATAAGAATTTTTTCTTCTTTGCCGCCGACGGGCAATGTGTGGGAGCGTGATGTCCACAAAACAAAACAGGGATTCAGGGGAAAAAATATGCGCAACAAAACCACAAAAATCGCACTGGCGCTGGGTATGCTGCTGCTCGCCTCGCAGGCGCAGGCCGACCAGCTGGCTGACATCAAAGCCGCCGGCGTCGTGAAAGTCGCCACCTTTGACGCCAACCCGCCGTTCGGCTCCGTGGACGCCAAAACCCACCATATCGTCGGCTACGACGTCGACTTTGCCCAGGCGCTGGCGAAAGCGCTCGGCGTCAAACTCGAACTGGTGACCACTAACCCGGCCAACCGTATTCCGCTGCTGCAGTCCGGCAAAGCCGACCTGATCGTCGCCGACATTACCATCACCCCGGAGCGGGCCCAGGTTATTGATTTCTCAACGCCGTATTTCGTCACCGGCCAGCAGTTCCTCGTGCCGGCCGGCTCTCCGGATAAGCTTGATGAGTACAGCAAAGCGCGCATCGGCGCGGTGAAAGGCACCACCGGCGAACAGGCGCTGCACCAGCGTTTCCCGCAGGCTCGCGTCCTCTCCTATGACGATATTCCGCTGGCCCTGACCGCCCTGCGCAACGGCAACGTGCAGGCCATCACCCAGGACAGCACCATCCTTGCCGGTCTGCTGGCGGAAGCGCCGGATAAAGCCAAGTTTAAAATTCTGCCCGACCTGCTCAGCAAAGAAGAGATTGGCGTGGGGGTGAAGAAAGGCGAACCGGCCCTGCTGAAGGCCGTCAACGATGAGCTGGTGAAGCTGGAGAAAACCGGCGAAGCCGCGAAAATTTACGATGTCTGGTTTGGCCCTGCCACTAAAACGCCGCAGCCGCGCGCCTTTACCATAGAAGCGAAATAATATGTTCTCGGGTTTATTCTCCCACTCCGCGGCCCCGGCCGCGGATTTTTCACGTCTGCAGCGCGCCAGCATTACCTTTCGTGAGGTGGCCAAGCGCTACGGCGATCATCAGGTGCTCAACGCCATCAACCTGCAGGTCGATCCCGGCGAAGTGGTGGCGATCCTCGGCCCTTCCGGATCGGGAAAATCGACGCTGATCCGCCTGATCAACCAGCTCGAATCCTTAAGCGGCGGCGAGATCCTGATCGACGGCAAACCCACCAGCCGGCTGAGCGGCAGCGCCTTGCGCCAGCTGCGCAGCCGCGTCGGCTTTGTCTTCCAGCAGTTCAACCTTTACGCCCACCTGACGGCGCAGGAGAACATCACGCTGGCGCTGGAGCGCGTCCACGGCTGGGGAAAAAGCGCGGCACAGGAGCGGGCGCTGGCGCTGCTGCGTCAGGTCGGGCTGGAGGAGAAAGCGCAGCAGATGCCGGCGCAGCTCTCCGGCGGCCAGCAGCAGCGGGTGGCGATCGCCCGCGCCCTGGCCTCCTCGCCGCAGATTATCCTGTTCGATGAGCCCACTTCAGCGCTCGACCCGGAGATGATCGGCGAAGTGCTGCAGGTGATGAAAAACCTCGCCCACAGCGGGATCACCATGCTGGTGGTGACCCACGAGATGCAGTTTGCCCGCGAAATTGCCGACCGGGTGGTGTTTATCGACGGCGGCGACATTCTCGAGGTCGCCCCGCCGGCTGAGTTTTTCGCCCATCCGCAGCATGCCCGCGCGCGGCGTTTTCTGCAGAAGGTGCTGGATCCGCTGCACCAGGAGAGCCTCGAGTGACGCCGATGCTTGACTGGCACGGCGTCCTGAGCGGACAGCCGTTGCAATGGATTATCTCTGGTTTTCTCACCACCGTCTGGGTCAGCGTCGCCGGGATCCTGCTCGCCACTGCGCTGGCGGTTCTGCTGCTGGCCCTGCGTCTCGGCGGCGGCCGCGCGGGGCGCGGGCTGGTGGCCGCGTGGGTCTCGCTGTTTCGCAATACCCCGCTGCTGGTCCAGCTGCTGTTCTGGTACTTTGCCGCCTGGAACCTGCTGCCGCTGGCGGTGAAGAACGTGGTGAACGACGAGCACGCCTGGTCCATTCTGCCGGGCAACGTCTGGTGGCTGACGCCGGAGTTCCTCTGCTCAATGTGGGGGCTGGGGGTCTTTACCTCCGCCTTTCTGGTGGAAGAGATCGCCTCCGGACTGCGCGCCGTCAGCCACGGGCAGCGGGAAGCCGCGCTGTCGCAGGGCTTTACGCCGTGGCAGGAGCTGCGCTTTATCCTCCTGCCGCAGGGGTTGGCCAACGCCTGGCAGCCGATTGTCGGCCAGTATCTCAACCTGATGAAACTCTCATCGCTGGCCAGCGGCATCGGCTTTGCGGAACTGACCTATCAGGTGCGGCAGATTGAGAGCTATAACGCGCACGCCCTGGAGGCTTTTGCCGTCGGCACCGCGCTGTATCTGGCGCTGGGGGTGGCGATGGGCGTGGCGCTAACGCGTCTCGGCCCGGGAAGAAAACTGCAACGGAGCGCCCAACATGAACGCTAATCTGGCGGTGATCGCCGATAACCTTGATTACCTGCTGTGGGGCCGGCTGGCGGAGGGCCAGCCCGGCGGCGTGGCCCTGACCCTGCTGATGGCTATCGGCGCCACGCTGCTGGCGCTGCCGGGAGGCATTGCGCTGGCGGGCCTGGCCTGGCGCTACGGAGGACTGACGCGGCGTCTGCTGTTTCTGTGGGCGGAAATTATCCGCGGCATCCCGCTGATATTTGTCATCTTCTGGCTGTGGTATCTGCTGCCGATGCTGACCGGCGGCGATCTGCCCGGCGCGGTGACCGTGACCCTGGCGCTGGCGTGGTTTACCGCCGCCTCGGTGATGCACTCGGTGCTGGCCGGGCTGCAGTCGCTGCCGAAAGGACAGTATGAGGCGGCGCTGACCCAGGGGTTCGCCCCCGGGCAAACGCTGCGCCTGGTGCTGCTCCCACAGGCGCTGCGTAACGTTCAGCCCTCGCTGGTGGGGATCTTTATCGGCCTGCTGAAAGACACGTCGCTGGCGTTT
Organism: Klebsiella sp. K5-204; assembly: GCF_030128585.1. Lineage (NCBI taxonomy): Bacteria > Pseudomonadati > Pseudomonadota > Gammaproteobacteria > Enterobacterales > Enterobacteriaceae > Klebsiella > Klebsiella sp. K5-204. The sequence goes on along the minus strand of NZ_JAKUZS010000005.1, from coordinate 102,239 downwards.
ATCGTCAACGTCCCGGAGCTGACCACCGTGGCCGGCCAGGTCAACAACCGGGTGCAAATCTATCCCCTGGCGATCTTCGTCTTCACCGGCGCGGTGTACTACCTGCTGTGCTGCGGTCTGAGCCTGCTGGCCAGCCGGCGCTTTACCCGCCGTGCGACCGCCGGGTAAGGTTCACTCCGCGGGGCGGGGCTTCAGCGGGCAGGTATCGCTGATCTTAATAAATTTGTCGTTATAGACCAGATAGTGGTTCCCCGGCTGGCGCAGCGCCGGCTGGCGAACCACGTCCCCGGGACGCAGATACCACGCGTCCCCCTCCTCTTCGGTCGAATCGCATCCTGGCTTAATCAGCAGCTTAAACCAGGTATTGCCGGTGTTGCTCACCGTCCCGGCCACCTTATCGAAAGACCATTTAAACTGCACCTCGCGCGGGCGCACCACCAGAATGGTATCCATCACCACCACCGGCTCCATGCTGACCTCGCCGCCGGTCGGGCTGCGCCTCGTCAGGTTGCGGGTGGGGATTTCGCGAAACGAGACCCGATAATAGCGCTCGCGGTTGTCCCGCGGGCCATGATAGTAAAATTTGAAGTATTCGCTCTCCCCGGCCTGCAGCGCCAGCTGACGAGGGGCGAACAGCAGCTCGCCATCCACCGGCCGGGAGCGTACTTCGCTGCCGCCCGGGCGATCGATGGCGCTGACGGCGATGCGGTACAGCCGCGCGCTTTTATTGTTGTTGACCACCCGTTTGCTGGCGAAATCCGCTTCAGCCGGCAGGGAAAAGGTCAGGTTGCCGACCGAGATAGCCTGCGCCAGCGGAGCCACCAGCAGGCAGCCCACCGTCAGCAGGGCCTTAGTTAATGTTGCGCCACGTCGCCTGGACATGAATCTCTCCTGAAGCGCTGACTTCGCCAAACCAGCCGTTATCGTCTACCGTCCGCAGTGAAATGGCGTTATCCATCGGAATCGAGAATTTCACCGTGGTCTTATCCATCTGCCCCACTTCGCCGGAGATATCGGTCCACGGCGTGGTCAGCCACAGCGCATCGGTCATATCCCGCCAGCTGTCATCGCACCCGGCGTCGTAGGTCTGCGTCGCGCCGCTGCGGGTGATAAAAGAGAGCGTCGCCGGGAACGGCACTTTCGCCGTACCGTCATCGGAGCTAAAGAGACAGTAGGAGCGCCCGCCAATCACCTGCGCCGGTCCGGTCACTTTGATCAGCACTTCGTCGGCGGCCGTTTTACCGCTGGTGGTGACGATGTAGCCGAAATCGAGCGCCGGTTCGCCGCTGCCGACATACCCCTCCCGCGACGGCGCCGAGGTATATTCGTCGGAGATAATGCTGATGCTGAAATCACGAGGCTTGATAATCAGCGTATTGGAGGTGGAAAACTCATACCAGCCTGACTCCGGCGAGGTGGTGTTCTGGAAGCGAAAGTTGAACAGATCCTTGGTATTGATATCGCTGATCCCGAGATTCACCATCTGCTTAAAGAAGTTGCTGGAGAAGAACACATAGATCGCGTCTGAGCTCTTCATCTCGTTGAAGGTGTAGTAATAGGCGGTATTGCTCACCGGCTTCCATGAGCTGCCGTTGAGGCTGAACTGCATATCGTACGCCCCGACGGCCGAGGCCAGCGACGAGTTGGCGATCGCCGGGAAAATATGGATCGAGGTGTTGCTTAACCCATTGGTCTGCAAGGTATAGTTGACCATCTTACAGCTTAATCCTGAGCGGCTGCCGATGGTCTGCGTCCGGCAGTCGGCGTTCCCTTCCCCGAGCGTCGGCACGCCATCGCTGTTGATAAACACCTCCGCCAGCGAGTGGGTGTTTATCAACCGCAGGCTCGCGGCTTTGGTGTGGGTGACGTTGCGCACATACCAGTTGCCGGAGGCCTGATCCTTACAGCGCGCGCCGCTGCTGGCGTCGTAGTTCACCGAGGTCTGGCAGGCATTGATGGTCATCGTGAAGCTGCCGCCGACCGGCATCTGTTGCAGATACTGATAGAAGGCGTCCGACATCATACCGTGCATCCACTTCGCGCCGCCGCTGGTCACCGTCGCGCCATAGAACCCGCTGGCGTCGGTGGTTTGCGGCAGGATCAGACTGGTGGCCATATCGCACCCGGCGTACCAGTTGATGCAGCGCAGGCCGGTTAAGGGGTGCGAAACCGGCGAGTTTTCCAGCCACATATCAAACTTCCAGTTGGCATTGAGCCCGGTGTTGTAGCCGTTATCGATATAGCCGAGACTCTGCTGATAGATGGTCCCGGAGCCGGTGTATTTTAAGCCGGTCCAGCGGTTGGCGCCGGTCATGCGCGGATCCAGCGCCCCGCCGGGGGTGACGAAAAAGTTGTCGTCGGAGTTGTTTTCCACAAACACAAACTCGCGCGCCGGCGCATCCGACCAGGTGGTCTTCGACACCGCCGCCCTGAGCGCGGCCGCCGGCCAGAGCAGCGCGAGGATCGCCAGGGCGATTAAAGGGTTAACTTTCATTCTCTTCTCCTGTCTGCTGCGCCGCCGCCCACGACGAGAGGCCGCTGCAAACCACATCCCCCACCCAGACGGCGCCGCGCGCCTGGCTGAGCTCCAGCGCCACTTCGCAGGTTTTATTGCCGCCGTAGCTGAAATCGATCGTGGGGTATTTCTTATCCACATCCATGACGAACTCGCCGTTTTCATCGGTGCGGGTACGGCCGATATGGTTGTTAATCCGCGCATTCGCCAGCAGCGTGCCGTCTTCCGCCCGAATACGACCGGAAACGGTGACCATCTGCTTCACCTCAGGCTCAATCACCGCCACGTTGCCGGGATAGAGGGTCAGATGACTCTTGCGCCCGCTGACGATGTCGTAACTGTCGAGCGAGTTTTTGCTGTTTTGCAGCTCCACCTCATAGCGGCCATAGGGTGAGAGCGGCAGATAGTTACGCTTGCCGCTGAGCGGGAAGATCCGCCCGTTGACCCTGGCGCTGATCTGACCGTCATCCTCCAGCCCGGTGTTGAAGATCACCCCGGCGTTGCCGTCGGTTCGTCCGCTGGCAGCGATGTTTTTGCCCTGCCAGCCGACGCTGCCGCTGGCGATGAGGTTGGTGTTGACGTAGCCGTCCGCCGCGCTGTTAACGTTCAGCGTGCCGCTGGCGTAGCGGGCGTCGAACTGGGCATACGCCCCGCCGCTGAGGGTTTTGTCATCCCCGGTATCGCCAGAGATGGCCCGCGACAGATTGGCGCCGATGGTGCGAATGGTGCCTTCATCAAACTGCTTGCGCGCTGAGAGGTTAGCCATGGTGTAGCCGTTCTGATGGGTCATCCCGGCGCTGAACCAGTTGCCCAGCGGCAGCGACAGATCGAGGGCGATATATTTCCCGGTGTTGGCGCTGCTGTCGCCATTGTTATAGCGCTGGATCCCCGCCCGCAGGCCGAGCGAGCCAAAGGCGCCGCTGTAGACCGTCTGATAGTAATCCGCGGTGTAGTAATGGCTGTTGTAGCGACGGTCATCGTTGTAGCTGACGCTGAACGTCCCCAGCTTCGACCACAGCGCGTTGAGGTTGAGGGTGCCGCCGATCGCCCGGTTGTCGGCATCGCTGCGCCGCAACTGATCGCCAATGCGGGTTCTCTCCTGGTTGACCCACACTGAACTAAAGCCCCCCGGCAGCGTGGCGCTGATGCTGCCGACGCTGCTCCACGAGCTGTCGCTGGCCAGCATATTTTGCAGGTTAACGTTGATCGACTCGCCCAGCGGCAGCGTCAGGCGGGTTTCTCCCACCGCCTGGTTGTCGTAGCCATAGCCCGTTGCCGCCCAGCTCAGGGTGCTGAGCGACCCGGAGGCCGAGAGGCCCGCCAGCCAGCTCTCTTTCGCCGGCCGGGTCTTTTTCCCGCTCTCCGACCAGCGATCCATATGAAAACTGCCGCCCCACACCTGCCACGCCAGCGGCGCGCCGGCGCCGCGTCCCCGGCTGAACAGCTTATTGACCCGCTGGGTGCGTTTGCTGACCACCCGCCCGTTGACGATCACCTCGACCTCCACGTCGTAAATACCGTACGGCAGGCCGCGGGTATCCACTTCATGGTTCCCCATGGCGAAGTTCTGGACGCTCAGCAACCGGCCGTCACGAGTGAGATGCACCTCGCCCGCCGCCGGCAGAAAGGCGATCACCGGCGTGGCGGACTGGCTGTTGTCGAAGACGGTGGAGCTGGCCTGGTTCCCCCAGGAAAGGCCGTAAATCTTGCCCGCCGAAATAGCGGTCATCGGCCCCAGGGACTGCAGGTTCCAGGTGTCAAGCATCCCGCCGGCAAAGCGGTGGCCGGCGAAATCGCGTTCATACATGGCCTTATATAATTCACTGTCCTGCTGACCGCTGCCGATCCCGTACAGCGAGCCGTCGAGCACCACATGATGCTCACGCAGCGCCGTGACGTTGTTCAGCGACAGATAGCTGGAGGTGTTGCTCCCGCCGTTGCGCATCTGGTTGTTATAGACGCCGAGGTTATAGCTCAGGTTGCTGCTGAGGGCGTTGACGCTCGACTGGCCGATGTCTTCGCTGCGCGAGCGCAGCACGGTGCCCAGCGCCTCGCGCTTGACCACCAGCTGCAGCAGCAGCTGGCGCAGGCTGAGATCCAACTTCGCGCTGTCGGTCAGCGTGATGGTGAGCGCCTCGCTGAACGGGGCGTTGGCGAGGCCAGTCAGCTGCTGGCGGGTCTGTTCGCTGACGCTGGCGTTACCCTCATTGTCCTCCAGCCGGATCTGCCGAACGCGCAGCTGGCCGCCGTCCAGCCAGATAAAGGCGCTGCCGATCCGCTGATCGTCCCGGGTGTCCTGGCTGCCGGCAAGATGAATATAGAGAGGAACGCTCATGCCGTCCTGCAGCGCCTGGCTGAAGGCCTGCGGAATAATCACCCCGCCAATCTGCTGCGCCCCTGGGGCAGCCGCGCTGGCGTCGGGCTGAACGAACAAAAAAAACATGCCGAAGGCAAGCCGTGTTTTCAGTCCTGGGGAAATCCGTTGTTGAGGCATCGTCGTTATCCATCTGCACAGCTGTCTATTTCACGGGAACAAACTGCTCACCCTGCCAAAGCGCAACCCGTCCTTTTTTATCCGCCGTGTCCACGCGCGTAAAACGGCGTGATTTACCCGGCATCAGGTAGTAGTTCTCTTTACACTCCTTACCCTCGGCGGCCTTCAGGCAAGGGCCGTAGGCGAGGATCCGCAGCGTCGCGTTCCCGGTGTTGGTCAGGGAGCCGTTGGCGTACTGAAAGCGGTAGTTCACCTGCCGGGGCGCCACCACCAGGATGGTGCCGATGCGGGCGGAAGCGGTGGCCACCGCGCTGCGGGTGGCGTTATCGCGCTGGGCATCGCTGAGCGCCTGGTCGAACCAGACAATGCGGTAGTAGCGCTCTTTGTCATCCGCCGGGCCTTTGTAGAAGAAGCGGATCACATCGCTGGCCTGAGCGGGTAGCAGCAGGCTGGCGGGAGTGAGCAGCACCTCGTCCGGTTTATCCATCGGGATAACCTGTCCGTCATCCAGCGGGGAAGAGAGCCGTTCGAGATGGATATTGATCAGCCGGCCGCTGTCGGTGCTGTTCTTGATCGTTTTGCTCAGCGTGCTGCTGCCGCTGTTCATAAAAGATGAGATATCGCCGACATCCAGCGCCTGCGCCGGCGACACTCCGGCAAACAGCAGCCCGAGGGCAAGAAGGTGCTTTTTCATAACAATTCCGTCCGTGAAAAAAGCAGGGGGAGCCCCCCCTGCTGGTGCATCAGAAGGATCAGCTGGTCCAGGTGGCGTCGAACTGTACGCTAACGTCGCCGCTCCAGATCCCTTCCGGCAGGGTGCTGTAATCGGTCACAGCGGTGGTGCCGTCAGTGGTGCCGCTGATGATAGAGAAGGTGAAACCATCCTGCGCGGTGGTGCGGCCGCTGGCGTTGTAGCCATTAGCCAGCGCGCTGAGGTTGCCGCCCAGAATGTTGTTGGCGGTATCGATCATCACGGTATCACCGGTTTTTTCCACCGCTGCGCCGTTATAATCCACGCCCACGCTCAGCGTGGAGCCGGAGGTATCCAGCTGGGTTAAGGTGTTGGTGATAAGACGCGAGGTCAGCTTAAAGGCGGTCGCTGTTGCGTCACCCTCAATTGCCACGTCAAACAGACCTTTCTGTGAGTTAAAACCTTTCACGCCTTCGGCATACTGGAACGCCAGGCTGCCGAGCGGGGTGACGACCAGTTTGCTGGTGGTGTCTTTTTTGGCGGTCGCAGACCAGGTCGCTACAGCCTGAGCCGTTACGTCAGCAGCCTGCGCCACACCCATACCGGTAAACGCCGTTACCAGAGCTATTGCCAGAACCTTTTTTTTCATCGCTTTTTCTTCCTGAGTTGAATTAAGGACATGATGTCCCGGTGAACCATTCAAAAATTAACTTGCCTGGGTGTTACTGAACTAACTTATATATTTTGGAATACAGCTTGGCCTCAGCATTGCGCCGATGGGTATACACTGTCTTCACGCTACAATTTTCAATTCTGGCGATCGATTTCGGCTGCATGCCCTGGGCGGTCATGCGGATAATTTTCATTTCCCGGTCTGTAATTTTATCTTTCTTAATATCTTTACGGAGAAACCTGCCATTAATCACATAGGCCAGCTCTTTTCGAATATCGCGACTCAGGCCAACATATACCACGCCGCGAATATCGCTATTGTAATACCAGTAATTCGCTAAGGCCTCTGACTTTCTGGCCGCAATTAATACGACCTGTTTCCCCTTTACCGCGGATAGCCATTCGCTGTCGCGCCTGATAAACTCGTTTAACGAAGCCGTATTGAGATTGATAAACACGAAATCTCTTCTGATTTTCTCTAGCGACAGATAAATTAATTCGTCGATATCTACAATCAGTTCGGATAATCCTTTATAGAAGTAGGAGTCATGGGCAGACCAAATATACTTATCGGAACAGCTTTTATATTCCATATAGTTTTTAACCTCATAGTCCTTGAAGTAATCATTTTTACAACGTCACTGCTTGCCAGGCCTATAAAGTTAACTGGCGTATTCCATTCCTTTAATAAATCGCCATTAAATAAGACACGCATTACCTATCAATATTGGATAAGCGGGGTTAAACTATAATTATTTTCTGCTTGGCGTTGAATTTAAGTTTTTTCCTATAGAGTGTCAACATGCGGAAAGGCAATGAATTTCGCGCCCAGGTCAATATTTACAAAAACTGAAAATATCGTTTTTTTGAGGAAAGAAAAAAGACATTTATTTTCATGAGGTTATTGACAATATTACCGTCGATTCTTAGCTGAATTTTATATTACCCAGGATCTTCACCCTATTATGTTAGGAATATTCTTAATGGAGGATAGAATGAAGTTGTCGAATAAACCAAATTTATTAAAAAATAAAGAATATAAATCCAAAAACAAGCAACAACCAGGATGATTCACCAATACATAAGACTCATGAATAGATTAACCTGCCGCACAAAATAGTTATGTATATGTTAATACCTGCGGAATGTTGAATGCTAAACAAAGGCAGACGCATTATCTATTCGATATAACAGTTCTCATCAGCAAGATTAAGCGAAGATTGACGAGGGTTCCTGCCGTCAAGGGGCGCCTGCCTCCGCGCCCCCGAAAGCATAGCCGCTTTTCGGCGCTTCGCCAGCGTACCGCGCGCGCGGGTGGACCGCTCACCACCGCCCTTTCCCGCCTGTTCACGGTTTGTTCGCAATACCGTCATCGAAATTTCACATAAAAACCTATTAATAGTGGCCAGTTAATGACGAACCTGGACACTCTTATGAACAGCTCTCTTGCCGCGGTGGCCGAAACTGATTTCCAGCCGTTCACCGATCTCAATGCCGGCCTGCAGCGGAAGGTCTTAAGCGTGCGTAACCTGACGAAAGCCTATCATGCTCAGCACAAGGTGCTGGACGGCATCAGCTTTGATCTGCACGCCGGTGAAATGGTCGGGGTTATTGGCCGCTCCGGCGCCGGTAAATCGACGCTCCTGCATGTTCTCAATGGCACCCACAGCGCCAGCGGCGGCGAAATTCTTAGCTACCCGGAAGTCGGTACCCCGCACGATGTCTCCCGGCTGAAAGGCCGCGCGCTCAACGCCTGGCGCAGCCACTGCGGGATGATCTTCCAGGACTTCTGCCTGGTGCCGCGCCTCGACGTGCTCACCAACGTTCTGCTGGGCCGCCTCAGCCAGACTTCAACCCTGAAATCGCTGTTTAAAATCTTTCCCGCAGCCGACCGGGCGCGCGCCATTGCGCTGCTTGAATGGATGAACATGCTGCCGCACGCGCTGCAGCGGGCGGAGAACCTCTCCGGCGGGCAGATGCAGCGGGTGGCGATCTGCCGGGCGCTGATGCAAAACCCCGGGATCTTGCTCGCCGACGAGCCTGTCGCCTCGCTGGATCCGAAAAACACTCAGCGCATCATGGATGTGCTGCGCGAGATTAGCGAGCAGGGCATCAGCGTGATGGTCAACCTGCATTCGGTGGAGCTGGTCAGGACCTACTGCACCCGGGTTATCGGCGTCGCCAACGGACAGCTTATTTTTGACGATCACCCCGCCCGGCTGACGCAGGATGTACTGCAGCAGCTGTACGGCGATGACGTTAGCCAATTGCATTAATTTCACTCACACGGGCAAGATAATGAAAAAATATATGACTGGCGCAGTTCGTTTATCCGCAATGGTCGCGGGCATGATGATGGCATGGCAGGCAGCGGCGGCGCAGCCGAAAGAGCTGAATCTGGGCATTCTCGGCGGCCAGAACGCCACCCAGCAAATCGGCGATAACCAGTGCGTGAAGACCTTCCTCGATAAAGAGCTGAACGTGGATACCAAACTGCGTAACTCTTCCGACTATTCCGGGGTGATTCAGGGTCTGCTGGGGGGTAAAGTCGACGTGGTGCTGAGCATGTCCCCCTCCTCTTACGCCTCGGTTTATCTCAATAACCCGAAAGCGGTGGATATCGTCGGCATCGCCGTGGACGACAAAGATCAGTCTCGCGGCTATCACTCGGTGGTGATTGTCAAAGCCGACTCCCCGTATAAAACGCTGGACGATTTAAAAGGCAAAGCCTTTGGCTTCGCCGACCCGGATTCCACTTCCGGGTATCTGATCCCAAACCATGCGTTTAAAGAAAAATTTGGCGGCAACGCCGACAACAAATACAACAACACCTTCTCCAGCGTCACCTTCTCCGGTGGCCACGAGCAGGACATCCTCGGCGTGCTGAATGGCCAGTTCGCGGGAGCGGTGACCTGGGCCTCGATGGTTGGCGATTACAACACCGGCTACACCACCGGCGCGTTCAACCGCCTGATTCGCATGGATCATCCGGATCTGATGAAGCAGATCCGCATTATCTGGCAATCGCCGCTGATCCCGAACGGCCCGATCCTGGTGAGCAATGCGCTGCCGGCGGACTTTAAGGCGAAGGTCGTGGCGGCGGTGAAAAAACTGGATACTGAGGATCACGCCTGCTTTATCAAAGCGATGGGCGGTACGCAGCACATCGGCCCGGGCAGCGTGGCTGATTTCCAGCAGATTATCGATATGAAACGCGAGCTGGTGAGCGCGCGTTAATCCTGCCTCAACGCCGCCGGCTTGCCCTGAGGTGAGCGGCGGCGCTACGTTGAAGATCCCCGACGCATGAAGACGACCCACATCGAATTTGAACGCTATTACCAGCAGGTACGCTCGCGGCAAAAGCGCGATGCCGTCTGCTGGTCGCTGCTGTTGCTGGCGCTCTATTTTGCCGCCGGCAGCGCCGCGGAATTTAATCTGCTGACTATCTGGCACTCGCTGCCCCACTTCCTGGACTATATGGCAGAGACCATTCCGCCCCTGAGCGCCGGCAACCTGTTCGCCGACGTGCAGACCAAAGGGTCGCTGGCCTGGTGGGGCTATCGCCTGCCGATCCAGCTGCCGCTGATCTGGGAAACCCTGCAGCTGGCGCTGGCCTCAACCCTGGTGGCGGTCGCCATTGCCACGGTTTTCGCGTTTCTCGCCGCCAATAACGCCTGGTCCCCGGCGCCGGTGCGCTTTGCCATTCGCGTGCTGGTGGCGTTTTTGCGCACCATGCCCGAGCTGGCGTGGGCGGTGATCTTTGTGATGGCGTTCGGCATCGGCGCGATCCCGGGCTTTCTGGCGCTCATGCTGCATACCGTCGGCAGTCTGACCAAACTGTTCTACGAGGCGGTGGAAAGCGCGCAAAACAAACCGGTACGCGGCCTGGCGGCCTGCGGCGCATCGCCGCTGCAGAAAATTCGCTTCGCCCTGTGGCCGCAGGTGAAACCGCTGTTTCTCTCCTACGGCTTTATGCGGCTTGAAATCAACTTCCGCTCGTCGACCATTCTCGGGCTGGTGGGCGCGGGCGGCATCGGCCAGGAGCTGATGACCAACATCAAGCTCGACCGTTACGATCAGGTGAGCATCACCCTGCTGCTGATCATTCTGGTGGTGTCGGCGCTGGACATGCTGTCCGGTCGTTTGCGCCTGTGGGTACTGGAGGGTAAGAAATGAGCGTCTGGCACATGCAACCGGATATCGCCGCCAGCCGTCGGCAGCATAAACAGCTCTATCAGGTCCAGGGGCGCTACCTGCGCTACGTCGGGCTGGTGGAGCTGGCCTGCGTGCTCTATTACGCCTGGTTTTTTCTGCAGTTCGGCATCAGCGGCGAACAGCTGACCACCGGCCTGCAGCAGATTGGCCGCTATCTGGCGCGGATGTTCGTCTGGCACGACTTCTGGAACTGGCCGTTTGGCTATTACTTCATGCAAATCGGCATTACCCTGGCTATCGTCTTCGCCGGGACGCTCACCGCCACGGTGCTGGCGCTGCTGCTCTCCTTCTTCGCCGCCCGCAACATCATGCGCGGCATGGTGCTGGGGACCCTCGCCCTGCTGATGCGCCGCCTGTTTGATGTGCTGCGCGGGATCGACATGGCTATCTGGGGGCTGATTTTCGTGCGCGCGGTAGGCCTCGGGCCGCTGGCCGGGGTGCTGGCGATCATCATGCAGGACACCGGTCTGCTGGGACGGCTGTACGCGGAAGGACACGAAGCCGTGGACCGCTCCCCCGGGCGCGGGCTGACCGCCGTGGGCGCGAACGGCCTGCAAAAGCATCGTTTTGGTATTTTTACCCAGTCTTTCCCGACCTTCCTCGCGCTGAGCCTGTACCAGATTGAATCCAACACCCGCTCCGCGGCGGTGCTGGGCTTCGTCGGCGCCGGCGGTATCGGGCTTATCTATGCCGAGAATATGCGCCTGTGGAACTGGGATGTGGTGATGTTTATCACGCTGCTGCTGGTGGCGGTGGTGATGATCATGGACACCCTCTCCGCCTGGCTGCGCCGTCGCTATATCGGCGGCGCCGTAGTGCCGCTGTATCAGGAGGAACGCTAGCGCGCCTTTGTGCCGGGTGGCGGCTGCGCCTTGCCCGGCCTGGAGGATCCTCTCACAGGCTCACACCCCGTAGGCCCGCGCAAGCGCAGCGCCGCCGGGCAAGATATCAGGCACGGTATCCTTGATTTCGCCGGGTGGCGGCTGCGCCTTACCCGGCCTACGTTCTTACGACCTGTCGTTAATTTATTCATCATTGTTGCTGAAACTGCCGGTGCTGACGGCCTCAAAATCGCTGAGACGTTCCCGGAAGGCCGGGGCAGCCCGCATGGATGCGGGCTGAGGGCCGTGTTTTGCACGGACGCTGCCTCGGCCCGACCCGAAGCCTGCAGGGATAAGTCGAAGGCACCACGCAGTGGCGATTTTGCTGGCCGGAGCCCGGGGGTACAGGGGGCGGCGGCGACTGGCCGCCCCCTGTGCGCTCCCTGCGCCATAAGGGACATAACTCAGAAGACGAACCGGGAGCGCAAACTACGCTGAAGCCACAGATAACATAAACAACCACACGGCAATGCTTCCCCTCTCCAGGAAACAGTCCGGCTGGCGTTCAGGCCCGTGCAAGCGCAGCGCCGCCGGGCGAGACGCCAGGCGCGGTACCCGTGATGTTGCCGGGTGGCGGCTGCGCCTTACCCGGCCTACAAGTTCCTCTCACAGGCTCACACCCCGTAGGCCCGCGCAAGCGCAGCGCCGCCGGGCAACGACCGCCGGCACGAAGCCGTCTTTATGCCGGATGGCGACTCACGCCTTATCCGGCCTACAACGACTGAACCCGCAGAAACATTTATCCGCTCCGCTATTCCAGCCGCCAGCTCAGTCTGTAGGCCCGCGCAAGCGTAGCGCCGCCGGGCAATAACCGCCAGTACGAAGCCCCCTTTATGCCGGATAGCGGCTCACGCCTTGCCCGGCCGACAACGACTGAACCCGCAGAAGCATTTATCCGTTCCGCTATTCCAGCCGCCAGCTCAGCACCGGCCAGCCATATCCGGCACCGGCCGCCTGCAGCTGCGGACAGGGATTGACCAGCCGCACGCGATCCGCATGCAGGCACAGCGGCAGATCGTTAATGGAATCGGTGTAAAAAGTCACCTCGCCGTCATACTGCGGATGCGCCTCGCGCCACTGCGCCAGACGCGCCACCTTCCCTTGCTGATAGCTGGGGATCCCGGCAATCTCCCCGCTGTAGCCGCCGTCGACCATCGCCACGTCAATGCCCAGCGCCTGCTCAATCTCCAGCGCGGCGGCCACCGCCTGCACCAGCAGGCTAACCGAGGCGGAGATAATCAGCATCTGCTCCCCCTCGGCCCGCAGACGACGAATCAGTTCCCACGCCTTCGGATAGACCCGGGGCAGGATCGCCTCGCGCACGCAGCGGGCCACCAGCGCGTCTACGTCCGATTTCGGTATTCCGGCCAGCGGGGCCTGGATCAGGGCCACATAATCGGCGATATTCATCTCTCCCCGGTCATAATCCGCCATCAGCCGCGCCTCGCGGGCAAGATACCCCTTCTGCGTCGCCAGCCCTTCGCGAACCATAAACTGGCTCCAGATCGTACTGCTATCGCCCTGTATCAGGGTGTTATCGAGATCGAAAATCGTCAGCGTGTTGCCCATGGTACCTTCCCTTACTGGTCAAAATAAGCTGCCGGGAGCATGCGTAAAAAAGATGACAGGAAAATGAACCGGACGCCACCGCGCCCGGCTCGCCGTCAGCCGGCGCGGACCTTGCCGGTGCGGAACACCAGCACGATCCCGCCGACGATCGCCACCATACCGACCATCGCCGCCGCCGGCAGACGATTGCCCAGCAGCAGATAATCCAGCAGCGCCGTGATCGCTGGCACCAGATAAAAGAGGCTGGTGACATTGACGATATTCCCCGCGCTCAGCAGACGGTACAGCAGCAGCTGGGCGACCACCGAAATCAGCAGCCCGAGAAACAGCACCGGAATAATCAACCCGGCGTTAACGGTAAACCGGAAGCCGCTGAACGGGGCGATCAACAGGCACAGTCCCAGACTAACGGCATACTGCAGCGGCAGGACATCCGCCGGCGACTGGCGGCTGCGCTTTTGCCACAGCGCGCCAAAGGTCATCAGCAGCAGAGCCGCCAGCGCAAACAGGATCCCTGCCATCGCCATGGGCGACGCCGCCAGGCTGCGCCACACCAGCAGCACCAGCCCCGCCAGGGCAATCAGCAGCCCCAACAGCCGCCGCCCCTGCAGGCGGCGCTCCACCACGCAAAGCGTAAGGATGGGCTGGATCCCCATGATGGTGGCGATAAGCCCCGGCGTCACGCCGTTGGCCATCGCCTCGAAGTAACAGACCGAATAGCCGCCAATTAGCATCAGGCCGGTGGCCGCTGTCTGCAGGCGAGTGCCCGGCGCGGGCAGCCAGCGTCGACGGGCGATGGCCAGCGGCGCCAGCGCTGCCAGGGCAATCAGAAAACGAAAGACCAGCAGCGCCATCGGCGAGGCGTTGTCCAGTCCCCAGCGGGTAAAAATGGCCGCGCTGCCCCACAGCAGCACAAAGGTGGCCGTTGTCGCCTGCGAGGCGAGCAGAGAATAGCGAACGTGCATAGCATGCTCCCGAACGTCAAACACAAGGTATCAAGCGTCATACCGGCAGGTAAGCACCTGGAAAGACGGCGTTAAGCGCCGAAAACAACCCGGTCTGGAGGGGGAGGCGGTGGGCAGAGCGTGGCGAAGCAATAATGAGGCGCAGACGTCATCCACCCCGCGTCGAAAGCGGCGCCGGGTAAAGTCTCGGTGGCGATGGCGTTATGCGTCATGGAATGCCTCGTGAGATGTTGATGACAGAATCCTGGCACAGACTGTTGCGAAGTGACAACTGCCCTTTATGGCTGATCCATCCCATCGTTGTTTATTTTTAATCGTAAATAAACGTAAAGGCGGCATCAGCTTATTTAGCCGTTCTTTTTAATCGGCTATAAAACAAAGCAGTCTGCTTGCTACTTCGAAAATAACGATATGAAGCCAAAACTGAAGCATGCTCTCTTGTTAATTCCTTTTTTGTTGTTGGCAGGATGCTCCTCCTCACCGAAACAGGCAAAACACACAAAATCTCATGCGGATATGACCATTGATAGCGGATCGGACGATCTGATCCCGGTGGTGGCGGCCCTGCATGACCAGATGCACACCTGGCAGGGAACCCCCTATGAATGGGGCGGGACTGAACAAAGCGGCGTCGACTGCTCGGGTTTCGTCTGGCGCACGCTGAAGGATCGCTTTAACCTGCCGATGGAGCGGATCACCACCCGCGAGCTGTTGCACATGGGCGTGCGGGTCAATAAGCGCGATTTACGTCCCGGCGATCTGGTTTTCTTCCGCACCCGGGCCGGCATGCACGTTGGCTTTTACGATACCGATCATAATTTCCTTCACGCTTCGAGCAGCCAGGGCGTGATGCGCTCTTCGCTGGACAACCCTTACTGGGAGTCGGCGTTCTATCAGGCGCGCCGTCTGCCGAAGGAGTATAACGCGCAGATCACCATGAACAGCGACACCCTGCATCTGGCGAAGAACCGCCGCTAAAAAAAAGCCGCAGCCAGGGCTGCGGCGGATAGTTCTGAAGTAGATCAGAACTGGTAGGTCATGCCCAGCGCGACGATGTCGTCATCGTTGATGCCGAGTTTGTTATCGCTTTTCAGCTGGTTGATTTTGTAATCCACGAAGGCGTTCATGTTTTTGTTGAAGTAGTAGGTCAGGCCCACGTCAATGTAGTTAACCAGATCTTCACTCCCCACCCCTTCAATATCCTTCCCTTTCGACAGCACATAGCCGAGGGACGGACGCAGACCGAAGTCGAACTGGTACTGCGCCACCGCTTCAAAGTTCTGCGCTTTGTTGGCAAAGCCGCCGCTGATCGGGGTCATCTTGCGGGTTTCAGAGTACATGGTCGCCAGATAGATGTTGTTGGCGTCATATTTCAGGCCGGTCGCCCAGGCTTCCGCTTTCGAACCCTGGCCGCGGGCCAGCAGGTTCTGATCGTTGGTACGGTCGGAGCTGGTGTAGGCCGCGCTGACGGCGAAGTCGCTGCCGCCGAAATCATAGCTTAACGAGGTGCCGACGCCGTCGCCGTTCTGTTTCTTCGCTTCACGGCCTTCGTTTTTACCCTGGTACTGCAGGGTCATATCCAGACCATCCACCAGACCGAAGAAATCGGTGTTGCGGTAGGTCGCCAGGCCGCTGGCGCGCTTGGTCATAAAGTTATCGGTCTGAGCAGAGGAATCGCCGCCGAATTCCGGGAACATATCGGTCCAGGCTTCCACGTCGTACAGAGCGCCAAGGTTACGACCGTAGTCGAAGGAGCCGTAGTTCTTCAGCTTCAGCCCGGCAAACGCCAGACGAGTCTTCTGGCTGGAGTCGCTCTCGGTTTTGTTACCGGAGAATTCAGATTCCCAACGGCCATAGCCGGTCAGGTCTTCGTTAATCTGCGTTTCGCCTTTAATACCGAAACGCACGTAGGTCTGATCGCCATCCTTGCTGTCATAGTCGCTGAAGTAATGCATGGCTTTGATCTTGCCGTACACATCCAGCTTGTTCGCGTTCTTATTATAAACTTCCGCTGCCTGCGTCGCCGTCGAAGCCACAAAGCCCATCATCATTAATGCCAGAGTACTCTTTTTCATTATTCAGTCCTGGTGATTTATTTATACGCGCTATTCAATTGCGGGCGCTCGCCCATCAAAAACAGGAGGTTTTTTAACGCCGTGAGATTAAATATTTATGACAAGGTGGAACTTTTTATAAAAAAGCGTATTTAAATGTATCTGACATATTTTTGTCATACTCCCTCTCCAGAATGCCCGATCCCGCGCAATAAAATGGCGCGCCCGCCGCCCCGGGTGTTGGCAAGCGGGCCGACTCCTGCTACAACATCAGCTCGATATCGATATTCCTTTTGAACGGCAGAGAATCATGAGTGAAAGCCAGACGCTGGTGGTAAAACTGGGCACCAGTGTTTTAACAGGCGGGTCCCGTCGCCTGAACCGCGCCCATATCGTCGAGCTCGTGCGCCAGTGCGCACAGCTGCACGCCATGGGACACCGTATTGTCATCGTGACCTCCGGGGCCATTGCCGCCGGGCGCGAGCACCTTGGTTACCCGGAACTGCCCGCCACCATCGCCTCCAAGCAGCTGCTGGCGGCGGTGGGACAAAGCCGTCTGATCCAGCTGTGGGAACAGCTGTTTTCTATCTATGGCATTCACGTTGGCCAGATGCTGCTGACTCGCGCCGACATGGAAGACAGAGAACGGTTCCTCAACGCCCGCGACACCCTGCGCGCCCTGCTGGATAACAGCATCGTCCCGGTCATTAACGAAAATGACGCCGTCGCCACCGCGGAAATCAAAGTGGGCGATAACGACAATCTCTCCGCGCTGGCCGCGATCCTCGCCGGGGCGGATAAGCTGCTGCTGTTAACCGACCAGCCTGGCCTGTTCACCGCCGACCCGCGCAGCAACCCGCAGGCGGAGCTGATTAAAGACGTCTACGGCATCGACGACGCGCTGCGCGCCATCGCCGGCGACAGCGTCTCCGGTCTCGGCACCGGCGGCATGGGCACCAAGCTGCAGGCCGCGGACGTCGCCTGCCGCGCGGGGATTGATACTATTATCGCCGCCGGCAACCGCCCGGACGTCATCGGCCACGCGATGGAAGGTCTGCCGGTAGGCACCTGCTTCCACGCGCAGGAGTCTCCGCTGGAGAACCGTAAGCGCTGGATCTTCGGCGCCCCGCCGGCCGGTGAACTGACCGTCGATGCGGGCGCGACCCAGGCGATCCTCGAACGAGGCAGCTCGCTGCTGCCAAAAGGCATCAAAATCGTCAGCGGCAACTTCTCCCGCGGCGAAGTGATCCGCATCCGCAATAGCGAAGGACGCGATATCGCGCACGGCGTCAGCCGCTACAACAGCGACGCGCTGCGCCTTATCGCCGGCCAGCACTCGCAGCAAATCGATGCCATTCTGGGCTATGAATACGGCCCGGTGGCCGTCCACCGCGATGATATGATCATCCGTTAAGGAGCTGAAAATGCTGGAACAAATGGGCATTGCCGCCAAAGCGGCCTCCTGGCAGCTGGCGTTACTCTCCAGCCGGGAAAAGAACCAGGTACTGGAAAAGATCGCCGATTATCTGGAAGCGCAGACCGACGATATTCTGCGCGCCAACGCGGAAGATTTAGCGGAAGCTCGCGCCAATGGTCTGAGTGAAGCGATGCTCGATCGCCTTGCGCTGACCCCGGCGCGTCTGAGCGGCATCGCCAGCGATGTGCGCCAGGTGTGCAATCTGGCCGACCCGGTCGGCCAGGTGATCGACGGCGGGCTGCTGGACAGCGGTCTGCGTATTGAACGTCGCCGCGTCCCGCTGGGGGTGATTGGCGTGATTTATGAAGCGCGTCCCAACGTGACGGTCGACGTCGCCTCCCTGTGCCTGAAAACCGGCAACGCAGCGATCCTGCGCGGCGGGAAAGAGACCTGGCGCACCAACGCCGCCACGGTGAAGGTGATCCAGCAGGCGCTGCAGGAGTGCGGTCTGCCGGCCGCCGCGGTACAGGCTATCGAGAGCCCGGATCGCGCGCTGGTGGGGGAAATGCTGAAGATGGATAAATACATCGATATGCTGATCCCCCGCGGCGGCGCGGGCCTGCACAAGCTGTGCCGCGAGCAGTCAACGATCCCGGTGATCACCGGCGGGATTGGCGTGTGCCATATCTTTGTTGATGAAACCGCCGAGATCGCCCCTGCGCTGAAGATCATTGTCAACGCCAAGACCCAGCGGCCGAGCACCTGCAATACCGTGGAAACGCTGCTGGTACACCGCAACATCGCCGACACCTTCCTGCCGGCGTTAAGCAAGCAGATGGCCGAGAGCGGCGTCACCCTGCACGCCGCCCCCTCCGCCCTGCCCGCGCTGCAAAATGGCCCTGCAAAGGTCGAGCCGGTGAAAGCGGAGCAGTATGACGACGAGTATCTGTCGCTGGATCTGAACGTCAAAGTGGTGGCCGATATGGATGAGGCTATCGCCCATATCCGCGAGCATGGCACCCAGCACTCCGACGCCATCCTGACCCGGACCCTGCGTAACGCCAACCGCTTTATCAATGAAGTGGACTCTTCCGCGGTATATGTGAACGCCTCCACGCGCTTCACCGACGGCGGCCAGTTCGGCCTCGGCGCGGAAGTGGCGGTCAGCACCCAGAAGCTGCACGCCCGCGGCCCGATGGGGCTGGAAGCGTTAACCACCTATAAGTGGATTGGTTTCGGCGACGATACCATTCGTGCGTAAATGAGAACGGGCGATGCAAAAATAGGCAGTTGATTCCACTGGCTATTGACGCATCGCCCGCTAAGTTCTAACCTTTTGCCTCGTGATTCACGCTCGTGAACACCTCTTGCAGGGCCGATATAGCTCAGTTGGTAGAGCAGCGCATTCGTAATGCGAAGGTCGTAGGTTCGACTCCTATTATCGGCACCATTTCAAACTCTTCTCAAGTCTACCGAAATCAACTCAAAGCCCTTATACTGCGGTTTCTAGCCCGTATCTTATCTCCTGTTATCAACTGTATTCAACCGAAATCAAGTTACAGTTGGGGGCATAAGTGGGGGCATTCTGTGTTCGGTCCAGGGAGATGCCCCCAATGAAGCTAAATGCGCGACAGGTAGATGCAGCTAAACCCAGAGAGAAAGCCTATAAGCTGGCAGATGGTGCTGGTTTGTATCTTGAGGTTGTTCCCTCTGGCTCCCGATACTGGCGGATGAAATATCGCTTCAATGGAAAAGAGAAGCGTATGGCTTTTGGGGTCTATCCGGCAGTGTCCCTTGCACAAGCGAGAGCACTGCGTGATGAAGCCAAGAAAAAACTGGCCGAGGGTATCGATCCATCGTTTGCCAAGAAAGAAGAAAAGCTGGTTCGGGATGTGCAGCTCAATAATACGTTTCAGGCAGTTGCGCTTGAATGGCACGGAACGAAGGTGAGCCGATGGTCAGAAGGTTATGCCTCCGACATTATCGAAGCTTTCAATAAAGATATTTTCCCCTATATAGGCCAGCAACCGGTGAATGAAATCAAACCGCTAGTTCTGCTGAATGTGCTACGTCGAATGGAAAGCCGTGGTGCGACAGAGAAGGCTAAGAAGGTTCGCCAGCGCTGCAGCGAAGTCTTTCGTTACGCCATCGTTACCGGCCGTGCGGAATACAATCCTGCGGCGGATCTAACCAGCGCGATGTCAGGGCATGAATCAAAGCATTATCCCTTCCTTACTGTTGAGGAGTTACCTGATTTCTTCAAAGCTCTCTCAGGCTATACAGGAAGTCCGCTGGTTGTTCTTGCCGCTCGTCTGCTGATCCTTACGGGAGTCCGTACTGGCGAGCTTCGAGGTGCTTTCTGGAGTGAGTTTGATCTTGAGAAAGCGGTGTGGGAAATTCCTGCCGAGCGAATGAAGATGAAACGGCCTCACCTTATCCCCCTCTCTACCCAAGCGCTGGAGATCGTACAGCAGCTCAAAGTGATGTCTGGGCAATATCCTCTGGTGTTTCCAGGAAGGAATGACCCCCGTAAAACGATGAGCGAAGCGAGTATAAATCAGGTGTTCAAGCGGATTGGATACACGGGGAAGGTAACGGGGCATGGTTTCCGTCACACGATGAGTACGATTTTGCACGAGGAAGGGTTCAATACGGCATGGATTGAAACCCAGCTTGCGCATGTCGATAAGAATGCGATTCGTGGGACGTACAACCATGCGTTGTATCTGGAAGGGCGGAGGGAGATGATGCAGTGGTATGCGGATTACATTGATAACATTGGTAAAATTAATCTAATCATAGCATCATAATTTCACCTACAAACTTAGCTACTTATTCGTTAGATAAAGTGAAAATACAAGCAGGTCTCCTTCAAAACGGAGGAGTTCCATACCAGAAAATTTCTTTTTTTGCTGAGTTTCATTTCTGCTTTCTGGAGAAAAATTACATTTACTTCTGAAGATCTGCTTAGTTATGTAAGTTCAAACGATAGATACAAACGCAGGCTATAACGCTCTGTGAGGGATTCAGAAAGTCGATTGAATGTAGTGCCAATGGGGCACGGTAAGATATGTGAGTTTTACCTTTAAACTGACCATGCTAATGGAGGCATAATGGCTCGTATCGCTTGTCTTGGATGGGGTTCCTTAATTTGGGAGCCAAGAGGTTTACCTGTTCAGGGGAAATGGTCTGAGGATGGCCCACTTATATCCGTTGAATTCGCCAGACAGTCGCTAGATGGACGGATTACGCTTGTGCTAGTCGAAACTGATCGATTAGTGCCTTCCCTGTGGGCGATAATGGAATCAGTGGATCTTACCTCTAGTATTGAGGCTTTACGTTGCCGTGAAGGTATCCCAATAAAAAATATTGAAAAGCATGTTTGCAGGTGGTCTGCTGGTCAGCCTTCTCCAAAACTGATCCCAGGATTGTCTGAATGGGCTGACACCAATAACGTGGACCATGTGGTATGGACCGGTCTCCCTCCAAAATTCAACGGTAAAGAAATCCTTCCAACAGCCGAAAAAATTGTGAAGTATTTAGAACAACTATCTGGAGAACAAAGAGATAGGGCGGAGCAATACATTCGTCGTGCACCGCGTCAGATCGACACCATGTATCGGCGTATTATTGAATCATCGCTCCAGTGGCATTCAACGGGCGGTGAATAGGTATCTGGTCAGACCTGTGTTGAGGGCTGACATTTTAGCATGTGTTTGAGCTGATTAAGAGGAGGCAGGCTAGGGTTTCGCGGGTGCGTATAAACAGAATAAGATACCTTAACTCAGACTCGAGGACGTCCGTCATAAATGTCAGCCCCAAAACTACTAATTGCGGTGGCAAGTATGCCGTAAATTACCCCACTGCAAACCAGTAATTGTTTACGAGGTTACTATCCCCCGTTTAATCTAATGTTTTGACAGCATTGTTACAGTAGTAATGGATTGCCGATCTTGTTTTAAGGTGAATGCCCAACAAAAGGAGCTGTTATGCTACCCGACCATTTAAAAGGTTTACATTTAAGGTCAGCAGGTTTGATAACCGTTGAAGGCCGGACCATAAATGTTTGGGAGTTCTCGCCCCCAACTGATCCGGCGATTCTTGACAGTTGGGCACTGCATTTTCGTCGGCAATACTGTACAGACCAGGAGCTTCCTGAGCTCTTGTGCGGGACAGGAATGACGATAGAACAGTATCTAAATGCACATATTTTCCCCGACAAAGTCAAGGCTCCCGGGCCATCAATTCGTTCTGGTGATTTCGCTGAATTTCTCATTTCCGACTACTTGGAGTTCACGCTCAATCTGTGGGTGCCCCGAGGAAAATACGCTGACAAAGCCAGCAACAATGAGTCCGTCAAAGGCGTTGATATACTAGGCTTCCATCAGTTGGATATTGCTACTCCCAATCGAGGGGATGCCCTTTATGCCTTTGAAGTTAAAGCGTCTCTTTCAGGTGGTATATATGGTGGCCAGCTCCAAAATGCTGTTGACGATGGTTCTAACGATCAACACATAAGGCAAGCTTTCACGTTAAACGCCACTAAACGTAGGTACCTTCGTGAAGGAAAGACACTGGAAGTGAGCCGAATTGCACGGTTTCAGAATCCTGCAGATAACCCTTATACATATTACTCAGGTGCGGTTGCTGTTCTTTGCAACACAGCTTTCAATGAAGAAGAGCTTGCCAAGACACTGGCCAACACGCACTCAAATGAGGCAGCACTTTATCTGATGGTTGTGAGATCCGATCTTCAGATGAAACTGGTTCATGAACTTTACGAGAGGGCCTGCAAATGAAGGCTGGATTCAATAGCAAACGCCTCTTTGGCATAACACGCTCGAAAGGTAAGATGTACGAGTTTGGTCTGGATGAGTCTCTGCATCTCAGAATGCCTGAAGGTTCAGATCCTCTGCAGCTGTTTATTATGACCGTAGCAACCTTGGGCGACGTTACCGGGGTGCTGGCTGAGCTGTCACTGCCATTAGTTTCTCTTCCCCCTGAGCCGCAAGCGGAGCTGAATTTCTGCGCCAGCTTTTTTGACGCAGTTCTGGATTCAGGATTTGCACAAGGCCTCGAAAGCACAACATTACTATTAGCCTCTGCCGCCTATTATGTGGCTCGACGCCCGGGAAGTAGCTTAGTCCTTGCCCGTCGAATTGAACCTAAAGAAGAAGACAACAATGTTGAGCATTTGCTTCAATGGTTGCTCAAAGCGGACTGGAGGACTTACTGGCTTTTAGACGACAAACGTTATGGACCGCTGCTAACATCGTTTTCGCGTGCTGTTGCTAACCATTTTGCCGAAGGTACCCAGCTACAAGAGATTGATGTACTGATGAAACTCCTCAGGAATGAGGCTTATAAAATGGGCACTCCCGAGGAAGTGCTTTATGCAGATGTCGCCATATCGATTTGTCGTATGAGGCTTGCAGCATCTGCTTGGGTAACCCTCTCCCAATATTCAGGTTTATCAGTGGATCATTGGCGGCCGGTCATTCAGAGGGAACGCTTTCCTAAAGAACTCTGGCCTTCTCAGATTCTTTTAGGGGAAAGAGGGATATTCAGAGGTGACTCGGGCTTGATTCAGATGCCTACAAGTGCCGGGAAAACTAGGTCGATTGAGTTAGTTCTGCGCAGTGCATTCATGTCTGGGCGCACGAAGCTTGCGGTTGTGGTTGCACCCTTTCGGGCACTCTGCCATGAAATTGCCTTATCACTTCGGCAAGATTTGGCCGGCGATGACATTAAAGTCAATGAACTGACGGATGCCTTGCAGATTGACTTCGTTGAACAAATTGCTGACCTTCTGGGAAGTGCCCCGCCCTCAACATCGAACGTATTAGTCCTCACACCCGAAAAGTTTCTCTATGTGCTGCGTCAGTCCTCTCAGGCTTTGAAACACATTGGTCTTGTCGTTTACGACGAGGGGCACCAGTTTGATACTGGCGTGAGAGGTATAACCTATGAATTGTTGCTCACCGAAATCAAGGGATTGCTGCCTGATACAGCGCAGACTCTACTTATTTCAGCTGTGATGCAAAATCCACAGGCCATTGCTAGCTGGCTGATGGGTGAGGATAAGGCACAGGTTATTGACGGCGCAACGCTATTACCTACGAGCCGGTCTGTTGCCTTTGCAAGCTGGACAGAGTCGCTTGGACAGTTAATGTTTTATGAAAATGGATATGACAAAGAGGACTACTTTGTTCCGAGAATAATCGAAGCGGCACAGCTATCGGGAATTAAAGCAGACAGCTCGATATTTCCGACCCGGACGAAATCGAGCGACGTATCGCTCTATTTGGGTCTACGCGTTATTAGTAAGGGATCCGTAGCTATTTTCTGTGGGACAAAGTTGATTGCAAATGGTATAGCAAAAAGGGCTGTCCAGATTGCGGATGCAGGATATAACACGTTATGGCCTTCAACCTACGCTAATCCTGAAGAAGTCATGGCACTGAAAACTATTATTGAGGGTAATTTCGGTAGCAATTCCTTTCTTTTAAAAGCTGCAAAGCTGGGTATATACACGCATCACAGTAATACACCTCAGGGTATACGCTTAGCACTAGAACATGGTATGCAGAAAGGACTGATTAACTTTATTGCATGCACATCTACGCTTGCTCAAGGTGTAAACTTGCCTATTCGCTATCTTATCGTGCAGGGAGTATATCAGGGGGTAGGACGTGTCAAAGTTCGCGACTTCCAGAATCTTATTGGGCGTGCCGGTCGTGCAGGGATGCATACTGAGGGGGTTGTAATCTTCGCTGATTCAACAGTTTGGGACAGAAGGAAAAATTGGCAGGAAGGATGGAAATTTCAAAGCGCTGTGGAGCTTCTCTCTCCTGACCGCGCTGAAGGCGTTACCAGTTCACTCCTTTTATTGTTAAAACCTTTTGCACTCCCCCGTAACCAAGAATTGCCCTTTGCTGGGGGCGATTTGCTGGATTTTATGGATAAGGAGGTTGAGTGGGAAGGCTGGGCTAATCTGGTGGCGGATTCAGACCCTCGCCTCAGTAAGTCGCAAAAAGATGCTCTAGTAAAAGCGCTGTTGAGCTCCTTGGCAGAACGGAAAAAGATGACGCATACACTTGAAAGCTATCTAATGGCAAACTGTGCTGCGATGGATGCAACCGCCTTTGAACAGAGGGCCGGGGAACTTGCACGCGAGACATTGGCGTACTCGCTTGCCTCTGCCGAAGAGGCTGAGAAACTTGAAGAATACTTCAGATTGGTTGCCAGACGTATTGAGTCGGTTGAGAGCTCACCCTTAAAGCAGGCATTCTTCGGCAAGACATTGCTGGGCGCAAAGCAGACTAAATTTATTGAAGTATGGTCAGGCGAACATAGAGCAATGCTGCTAGCGCTGGATTCCTCTAATGGATGGCTCAATGCCGTCTGGCCACTACTGACCGAGCTCTGCGACAATCGTTTTTTCCGTAGCGTCGAGCCTGCAGGTGCAGGGTTCGAGATCGCACTTTCGTGGATGTGCGGAATGAGTTACGGAGAAATCTTCAAGAAAGCATCTCAGATGCAGGTTAAAAAGAAAGCCGGTAAGCGTAAACAAAAAGTGAGTGACGACGATATTCTTAAGTTCTTGGAGAGCACACTGGCATTTGATTGTTCGCTCATTCTGGCAGCTCTTGCACAATTCCTTTTTAGTCCAGAGGAAATAATCGGAGAGCAAGGGGCATCGCTCGCTCATTTTCAGAAGAGCCTAAAAAATGGCCTCCCTGACGTGCTATCCATGAGTATATTTGAGGCGGGATTTGCTGACCGTTTTATTTCTCAAGCTATTCGCGACGCTCTCCTCCAGGATGGATATGGAGGCAGCTCATTTGATGAGGCTAGGCAAAATCATTTAAGCGTTATTGAGCAAGTTGTCAAAGGAACCCCTGCTTATTTCAATTACGTTTTAAGCTCATACTGATGTCTGGTGGACTCGTAGCACGGTGCATTATGCTGCATGGGTTCCACCACATGATGCGTACCATTTTGCATGAATAGAAATTTAACACTGTCTTGAGTGAGTTACAGCTTGCTCACGTCGATAAAAACTAATCCGCGAAACGTATAACACGCTAGCGTTTATGTGGGTTATATAGTGATATAGAGAACTCTTGTTTACTTTTAAAATACTAAGAGCTATATATTCTTGAGTCTAATTGTAGCAATCCTTTGCTACAATTAGATTATTCTTACATTTTAAGTAAGCGATTATATCTTAAGTTGAAGGCCTCTTTTCCACCTTCCATTATCTCACAAACATTAAGTCTGACATCAGTGTCACATAAACCACCTGCAGATAGTAATTGCACCTGACCGCCGTTAAAATGCATAACATTTATGTACTCAGCATCTCCATTTACAACTATGTTTGGGTTGTGGGTAATGATTATAATTTGTCTTCTTCTTTTATTGCTATGTATTTGAGATACTATTAACTTATTGATTAGAGCATTATCTAAATCATCTTCTGGTTGATCGACTACTATTGGATTATCTCCATGACTTAACAGGAATGCGAGAATTGCAGCGGCTTTCTGTCCCGCAGAACCTCTGTCAATTGAGGCGAACTTCCCTTTTTCAACATCTCTTGCATATTCTACCAGTAAACGGTCTTGTGGAAGCCAATTAATTATTCTTTCTAATATTTCTGGCTGCGACTTTATTTTTTCACATAACGATGTTTTAAATCTGCCATCGACTCTATGTATAGTTACATCTTCACTTGCTGCAATTTTGAATATAGTATCCTTTATTTCTGAGATATATTTTATCGTTTTTCTTAAATCTCCACCATCATTTATCACTTTATAAAGTAAACTATCTTCACGATCATCTTGATAAATGGATGAATTGAACCCATTGCTATAACCTAGAATAGAACGGAAATCATTTTCAATATTGTTTTTATCTCCAAATGGAATGATTGACATTTTAACATATTTATTATTCCCAATTACTGAACGGATGAATTTCTCTCGTTTTTTTTGTAGGCGTCTACGTAAGATGTAACTCAAGGAAATCGAACGATTAAAATCTGTTTTGTAAGACTCAAGTTTATTTTCTTCTTCTACGATTTCATCTAACTGTTTTTGTGTGTTATTTCTTTTTTCGATCCATTGTTCATATTCTTGAGGGTTCAGTTCATGCCCTTTGCTTTCGTAAGTTTGAACAACGTCCTTATACCGATCAATGATTTTTTTACTATTTTTTTCCATTCAGAGTTATCGAGTGCTTGTACGGTTTGCTGTACAATGTTGTCAATCTTTTCTTTTGATGATTTGATATCAGATATGACTTTATCAATTTCAGCAGTGAAATTTTTATGAATTTCACTTACTTCATTTTCATTTTCTAACTCATGTCCTAAATTAGATAAATCAAGAGGGACTGTGTTAAAATCAATAATTGATTGTAATGCATTGCTCAAACTTTCTATTTGGAAACTATCTTCTATTTTTGTTTGTTTTTTTGATAGCGTTTGATAGTTATTAAAAACATCTTTATGCCCACCCTTTTCAAAGCTGGATATATCAGAGTTTAAGTCATCAATTTGAGCTTGAATAGAGGTTTTTTCAAGAGCGCTCAGCTCAATTTTCCTAATGCTTTTTGCTAAATTAATTGATGTAACTTGTTGGGAAGCTAATTTCTGTTTCCAGCTGGAAATATCTACTTGTGGTGTTCGATCAACTATGTTTAGTAAACTTTCAGGATTAGATGCTAAGGCATTGATTTGCTTTTGGCTATAAATGCTTATATTGAATCTTTCCTCTGGTTTGCCCGGAGCATCTTGCCACTCTTCATTTTCAAATTTCTTTATTTCAATGTCATTATTTTTTGTCCATATAACATTAAATAAATCATCACGCCTCTTTATTCCTACACTGATTTCGGTATCATCTCTAGTAACTCCATCAATAAAAGAATCTAGATCTCTTTTTATAGATTGTAAGCCGACTAACTCTTCAGATCTACCCATCGCAATTCGTAGTGATTCAACAAATGTTGATTTACCAGCGCCACGTCCACCAATTATAGCATTGAAGAGAGGGTGCAGTTTTATCTCAACAGGTTTTCCTGGGATAATTCCACAGTGGGTCATTTTTTTAATTGTTAGGTTGTTAATTGACAGGTTTGGTAGAGAATTAGGATCGTCAATTTCGTTACTTACGCAGAATTTATTATCGTATAAGGCAAGCCTTAAACCATCAATTGTTGGTTTTCCCATCTTGATCCAAGAGGTATTAGCTCCTAGTCTAGACTTTTCGTGAGCATCAGAACCTTTAACTCTACCTATATCTTGAAATGTCTTTTGTAGTTCTACATCTACGCTATCAAGGAAGTTTAAATCGACAAATTCTGCTGCAACAATTTTTTTTGCCCATGTACTTATTTCTGAGTTGTTGTTTTTTATTCCCTTTAATAGCCCTTTAGGACCATCAATATGCGCAGGAATAGCAATTCCATTTTCCTTGCTTATCAGCTCAATTACTTTATCAACAGATTCGGTAGCGCATGTTGACTCTGCATCTCCATGTCCTTCCGTAATCCCACACATGCCAAGCACACCATTAATTTTAGCTGTGCCACAAGAGGGGTCAAAAATTGATAATATATGAACCCTAGATTGCCCGGTGCTTACGGTTATTTCACATCCTGGGAATAAAATTAATGGGCGATATTCTTGATAGGATGTTTCAAGCGCTTTTAGCTCTTGCTTCAAGATATCAATCCATGCCCCACTAACATGGTCAGTTACTGCAACGCAGTCAACCTCTCTTTCCATCAGGGCAATGAGCCACTCTTTTGCTGTTTCTGCTGGCGCTTTGTAATCTGATGAGGCAGGAGTGTGTGTATGAAAATCAAATTTATACCAATAGCTTCCTACATTAGTGTACATATCAAAGTCCTACTAAGTTATTAAGCTGAAACGTTTTATTGTTTTAAAACATGATGTTAAATCATATTTCCTATTCACATTTTTTACTATTAAATTTTAAAAATTTTGAGTTTTGCTTTCATATATGAAAAAATGCATGTGATGTTGATCGTTTCATTTTTCCGCGTGATAATGAATGTTTCCGTCAGAGGAGAAATTCCTATGAAGCCCCTACAACTCTTCAAAAACCTCTCCGATGAAACCCGTCTAGGGATCGTACTGCTGCTCAGAGAGATGGGAGAGCTGTGCGTGTGCGATCTCTGTACAGCGCTGGATCAGTCGCAGCCCAAGATCTCCCGCCATCTGGCAATGCTCCGGGAAAGCGGTCTATTGCTGGATCGCAAGCAGGGGAAATGGGTTCATTATCGCTTATCCCCGCATATTCCATCCTGGGCTGCTCAGGTGATTGAGCAGGCCTGGTTAAGCCAACAGGACGACGTACAGGCCATCGCCCGTAAGCTGGCATCGGCAAACTGCTCTGGTAGCGGTAAGGCTGTTTGCATCTAAAAAATTTGCCTGAACATATATGTTTTTCCAAATGTGAGGTATTCAAAATGAAGACGTTAACGGTGTTTGACCCGGCAATGTGCTGCAGTACCGGCGTATGTGGCTCAGATGTCGATCAGGTTCTGGTTGATTTTTCTGCTGATGTGCAGTGGCTGAAAGGACGTGGTGTACAGGTTGAACGTTACAACCTGGCGCAGCAGCCCATGAGCTTTGTTCAGAATGAGAAAGCGAAAGCATTCCTCGAAGCATCTGGAGCAGAAGGTCTTCCGTTACTGCTATTGGACGGTGAAACGGTGATGGCAGGGCGATACCCAAAACGCGCTGAGCTGGCTCGCTGGTTCGGTATTCCGCTGGAGAAGGTAGGGTTAGCTCCCACCAGCTGCTGTGGTGGTAATACTTCCTGTTGCTGAATATGTCAGGAGGACATATGAAATTCTTACAGAATATCCCGCCTTACCTGTTTTTTACCGGTAAGGGAGGTGTAGGTAAAACTTCTATTTCCTGCGCGACGGCAATCCGCCTTGCTGAACAGGGTAAGCGGGTTTTGCTGGTCAGTACCGATCCGGCCTCCAATGTCGGTCAGGTATTCGATCAGGCTATCGGTAATACCATTCGCCCTGTGACGGCAGTTCCTGGGCTTTCTGCTCTGGAGATTGACCCGCAGGAAGCCGCCCAGCAATACCGCGCCAGAATCGTTGATCCTATCAAAGGTCTTCTGCCTGATGATGTTGTTAACAGTATCAGCGAGCAGCTTTCAGGAGCCTGTACGACTGAGATTGCGGCGTTTGATGAGTTCACCGGCTTATTGACAGACGCTTCCCTGCTGACCCGTTTCGATCACATCATTTTTGATACAGCGCCGACGGGCCACACGATTCGCCTTCTCCAGCTTCCCGGTGCCTGGAGTAGCTTCATTGAAAGTAATCCAGATGGTGCTTCCTGTCTTGGCCCAATGGCCGGGCTGGAAAAGCAGCGTGAGCAGTATGCTCATGCAGTAGAGGCGTTGTCCGATCCTGAACGTACCCGCCTGGTTCTGGTTGCACGACTGCAAAAATCTACGCTGCAGGAAGTCGCCCGCACCCATGAAGAACTCGCCGCAATTGGCCTGAAAAACCAATACCTGGTGATTAATGGTGTGCTGCCTAAAGCCGAAACTGAACATGACGCCCTGGCCGCTGCGATTTGGCAACGTGAGCAGGAGGCACTGGCAAATCTTCCTGCCGGTTTATCTGGGCTACCGACAGATACCCTATTACTACAGCCAGTCAATATGGTTGGTGTTTCAGCATTGAAGGGACTGCTGGATACCGGTTCTGAGGCATTACCGCTCCCGGTAACGAACATCCAGTACACGCCTGAAAATTTATCGCTCTCTGGCCTGGTCAATGATATCGCTCGCAGCGAACACGGCCTGATTATGCTGATGGGCAAAGGTGGCGTAGGGAAAACCACGATGGCTGCTGCCATCGCCGTAAGGCTGGCAGACATGGGATTTGACGTGCATCTCACGACCTCTGATCCTGCTGCGCACCTGAGTACAACGCTGAACGGCAGCCTCAAAAACCTTCAGGTCAGCCGCATCAACCCTCACGATGAAACCGAACGCTATCGCCAGCATGTTCTTGAGACGAAAGGAAGAGATCTGGACGAAGCAGGGAAACGGCTACTGGAAGAGGATTTGCGCTCTCCCTGTACTGAAGAAATTGCCGTGTTTCAGGCCTTTTCCAGGGTGATTCGTGAAGCGGGTAAACGGTTTGTTGTCATGGATACCGCCCCTACCGGACACACGCTGTTGCTGCTGGATGCGACTGGGGCTTACCACCGAGAGATTGCCAAGAAAATGGGGAGTAAAGGTCATTTTACTACCCCAATGATGCAGCTTCAGGACCCGGATAGAACCAAAGTTCTGCTGGTTACGCTTCCTGAAACCACACCGGTGCTGGAAGCGGCAAACCTGCAGGCTGACCTTGAAAGAGCGGGGATTCATCCGTGGGGCTGGATTATCAATAACAGCCTTTCCATTGCGGATACGCGTTCTCCGTTGCTTTGCCAGCGCGCCCAGCAGGAACTGCCTCAGATTGAGGCTGTTAAGAATCAGCACGCTACCCGTATAGCGCTCGTTCCGGTACTGGCGTCAGAGCCCGCCGGTATTGAAAAGCTCAGAGAGTTGATGAGTTAATTTTTTGGCATATACAGGGCGACAAAGTCGCCCTGTCAGGAGGTTTTATGTTACTGGCAGGCGCTATTTTTGTCCTGACCATTGTTTTGGTTATCTGGCAACCAAAGGGATTAGGGATCGGCTGGAGTGCAATGCTGGGCGCGGGACTGGCTCTGATATCTGGCGTTGTGCATGTGGGCGATATTCCGGTGGTGTGGAATATCGTCTGGAACGCGACGGCGACCTTTATTGCCGTGATTATTATCAGCCTGCTGCTTGATGAATCAGGCTTTTTCGAATGGGCGGCATTGCATGTTTCGCGCTGGGGTAACGGTCGTGGCCGTTTGCTCTTTACGTATATCGTCCTGCTAGGTGCAGCGGTGGCGGCATTGTTTGCCAACGATGGTGCGGCATTGATTCTTACTCCAATTGTCATCGCCATGCTACTGGCATTAGGGTTCAGCAAAGGCACGACACTGGCATTTGTCATGGCTGCCGGGTTTATTGCCGATACGGCCAGCCTGCCGCTTATCGTGTCGAACCTGGTGAATATCGTCTCGGCGGACTTCTTTGGTCTGGGATTCACCGAATATGCGTCGGTGATGGTGCCGGTGGATATTGCCGCTATTATCGCCACGCTGGTGATGCTGCATCTGTTCTTCCGCAAAGATATTCCACCGACTTACGACCTGGCTCTCCTTAAAGCACCGGCAAAGGCGATTAAAGATCTGGCAACCTTCAGAACCGGCTGGATAGTGTTGATCCTTCTTCTGGTTGGCTTTTTCGTCCTTGAGCCGTTGGGTATCCCGGTCAGCGCGATTGCTGCTGTAGGAGCTGTCATTCTGTTTGCGGTGGCGAAACGAGGCCATGCCATTAACACTGGCAAAGTGCTGCGCGGTGCGCCATGGCAGATCGTCATCTTCTCATTGGGGATGTACCTGGTGGTCTACGGTCTGCGCAACGCCGGGCTAACCGAATACCTTTCCGGTGTGCTGAACGTACTGGCGGATAAAGGACTCTGGGCTGCGACGCTGGGTACTGGCTTCCTGACGGCTTTCCTGTCTTCCATCATGAACAACATGCCTACCGTGCTGGTTGGCGCTCTTTCTATCGATGGAAGCACCGCAACAGGCGTTATCAAAGAAGCGATGATCTACGCCAACGTGATTGGCTGCGATCTGGGCCCGAAAATTACACCTATTGGTAGCCTGGCAACGCTGCTCTGGCTGCATGTCCTTTCACAGAAGAATATGACCATCACCTGGGGATACTATTTCCGCACCGGGATCGTCATGACTCTGCCTGTGCTGTTTGTAACGCTAGCCGCGCTGGCGCTACGTCTCTCTTTCACTTTGTAATGAGATACTGATATGAGCAACATCACCATTTATCACAACCCAGCCTGCGGCACGTCGCGTAATACGCTGGAGATGATCCGCAACAGCGGTAATGAACCGACAGTCATTCATTACCTTGAAAATCCACCGTCACGCGATGAGTTGGTCAAACTTATCGCAGATATGGGGATTACAGTACGGGCGCTGCTGCGTAAAAATGTCGAGCCTTATGAAGAACTGGGGCTTGCCGAAGACAAGTTTACTGACGATCAGTTAATCGATTTTATGCTTCAGCATCCGATCCTGATTAACCGCCCGATTGTGGTAACACCGTTGGGAACGCGCCTTTGCCGCCCTTCCGAAGTGGTACTGGATATTCTTCCGGATGCGCAAAAAGGCGCATTTGCTAAGGAAGACGGCGAGAAAGTCGTTGATGAAACAGGTAAGCGATTGAAATAAACATAAAGGGGGCAGACGCCCCCTTATTCCTGCCTCAGAGCATAAGATCTGAATCTTCTGGCAGAGTACTATTTCCTTCACCAAGTTTCATTTGCAGCAAAACCGTGTCAAGCCAGCGGCCATGTTTGAAACCAATGTCCTTTAATGTACCTATTTCAGTAAATCCTGCGCGGATATGAAGCGCTACAGAAGCGACGTTAGCGCTGTCACCCACAACAGCAATCATCTGGCGATAGCCTTCGGACTCGGCCCATTTTAATGCATGATCGAGCAGTGCTTTTCCGACGCCCTGTCGCTGATAAGCCGAATCAATATATATCGAATTTTCGACCGTATACCGATAGGCATGGCGTTCACGGTAACGGGAAATATAACAGTAGCCGATGACCGTATCGCCATGCAGAGCGACATACCAAGGGAATCCCCGAGACTGAATGCTCCTCAGTCGGTTAAGCATTTCCTGCGTATCCGGAGGTTCGGTTTCGAAGCTACCTGTACCATGCAGAACATGGTGAGCATAGATATTGCGTATCGCGGTAATGTGCTGTTCTTCAGCTTTAATAATGTGCATCGAATTGCTCCAGTAATGGTGTTTTACAAACTACCGGAATTCGCGACAGCAGGTTAAGTACTTAAACTTATAACCTGTATAAGCAAAAGTTTGGCTGCAGTAAATGGGGCCGCAGCCCCATCTATTAGCCCGCCATTTCTGCCAGCAGAGCCGTACCCACAGGTTCTTCATTCTGCAGTGGCGTTAATGCAATACGCTTTGCATACTGCTCTATAACGTCATTTATCAATGACAGTTCGCGACTTGCTCGGGTTACGAGGAACGGTGAGGACGGTTTCGCAGCAGCCAGACTGCTATTAATTACCCATGCCCATGGCTCAATTTCAGCCCGACGCAAATCCTGCTGCAGGTTTGCTGCTTCCAGTACAGGTGTCGTTTCGGCAAGCGTCACGATAATCACCTTCGTCTTCTCCGGGTCCTGCAATTGCATCATTGGCGTCAACACATTGTCATGCGTTTGCCCCATCTGGCGCACCATTTCCCGGTGATAGGCTCCTGTTGCATCCAGTAGCAGAAGCGTGTGGCCTGTTGGTGCTGTGTCCATAATGACAAAATGATCGTCTGCCTCTTTGATGATCCGCGAGAATGCCTGGAAGACGGCGATCTCTTCAGTACATGGTGAGCGGAGATCTTCCTCCAGCACCGCCAGCCCTTCTGCATCTAACCCTTTCCCCTGATTTTCCAGAACAAAGCGACGATAGCGTTCTGTCTCTACTTTCGGGTCAATACAGCTGACCTGAAGGTTTGGTAGCGAGCCATCCAGCGTATAAGACAGATGTGCTGCCGGATCGGACGTCGTCAGATGGACTTTATGGCCGCGTTTTGCCAGAGATACCGCCACCGATGCCGCAACAGTCGTTTTGCCCACACCGCCTTTACCCATCGTCATTACCAGACCTTTACCTGTCAGGCTGAGTTCATCCACCAATGAGGCAAGTTTCGGTAAATCCAGAGTATTTAGCGTGGTAGTTGGGAGAGACATCGAGGCTTCGCTCTCTGTAAATAACTCACGCAAGGCTTCGAGACCGACCAGATTAAATGGCTTCAGAAACAGCTGCGAGCGGGGAAGGTTCGCCAGATTCTCTGGCATAGCAAGTAGTGCTTTTCCCTCCCGAGCCAAAATACTTTGCGCCAGCGGATCATTCTCACCCACAAATGGTGGCAAGACACCATTAATGGCAAGGTGTTGATGCTGCAAACCGATAGCAGACAGCTCATCATGCGTATGGGAAACCTCTTTTAGTGTCGAAACCTGGGCACGGGCAACCAGAACCAGACGCGTGAGTGCAGCATCAGAGAGAGCCTTAACCGCGTCTGAGTACTGGTGCTGTTGTTTCTCCAGCCCCACCAGCGGCCCGAGGTTAGCGGCGGCATCAGGGTTCGCTTCGAGATAACCGCTCCAGGCCCCCGGCAACTCAAGCATGCGGATAGTGTGACCGGTTGGCGCGGTATCAAATACGATATGGTCATACTTTTCCCGCAACTCATGGTTGGTAAGAAGACCAGTAAACTCATCAAATGCCGCGATTTCCGTAGTACAAGAACCGGAGAGTTGCTCTTCAATACTGCTGACTACATCGGCAGGCATCAGCCCGCGAACAGGGTCGAGCACTCGGTCACGATAGGCTTGTGCTGCAGCCATCGGGTCAACTTCCATCGCCGCAAGATTTTGGACGGTACTGATATCTGTTATTCGGTGGCCGATAGTCTGGCTAAATACCTGACCGACATTGGAAGCCGGATCGGTACTCACCAGAAGCGTTCTCTTACCCTGATCGGCCAGCCACACCGCAGTAGCACAAGCGAGGGATGTTTTACCCACGCCACCTTTACCGGTGAAGAAGATGAACGGGGGAATGTCTTTTAAAAATGGCATATTCATCAGCGATAGCTCCTCTGGAATTAAGGCATACGTGGAATGCAGCAGCAGCTTGGTTCCGCGCTGTCTTCACTCCAGCCCTGAGGAAGCTGAATACCGGCCCAACGGGCGATATCTTCACGAGTCGGCAGTTTGCCTGCCATTACCAGCTTGCCGTCAAGTAAGGTGACAGGAAGGGATTCCATCCCTGATGTGTTCAGGAACTCTTTGATGACAGGCGTATTCAGGAACTGCTGCGGATTCTTCGCGAGGCTGTAGCGCTGAATATCAACGCCATTTTTTTTCGCCCATTCGGCGCTGGCGTTCCATTTGACGGCTTCGTCACTGACCACAACGCTACTGGTTGCGCAGCAGCCTGCAGCTTCAAAGATCTCAATTTTTGACATGGACTGTTTACCTCTGTGTTTAGTCATTTGGCTTTACACTGAGGTAAACGAAGGTGGTGGGAAAAAGATGCGCGATTAATTCATTTTTTTGTGGCAGCAGACGGGAGACGTGTCATCCGCCTCAATCTGACAAAGTTCTGTCATCGTTTCTTTCAGGTGCTTCCTGGCCCGAAGCAGACGGGATTTAAACGCCGTAAGCGTGATTCCCAGTTCATCGGCCAGAGACTGCTGGGGACGCCGGTTAAGGTCGGACTCTTCAATCAACCACCGCTCATCTTCGGGTAAAGCCTGTAATGTTTCAGGCAGGCATATACCCAGCATTGAGATTGCATCAGGGGATGCGTCTGTTAATAGGGCATCTTCTTCCAGCTCAACAAACTCCCTGGTGGTGCGGTACTCATCAATCAGCAGATTCCTCGCCGCCCGATATAGCCAGGCTCGCGGATTCTCCATCTCGCAGAAACTGTCTGAATGAGCGCGGGCACGCAGGAATAGCTCTTGCAGAAGGTCGGCTGCTTTTTCGCTATCACCTGTCTTCGATGTCAGGAAGCGAGAGAGTTCGGCTTCATGTTGCCGCCAGAACACGCTCATGCAGTTGTTGAATGCCGTTATATCACTCATACCAGCCCTCAGATTTTGCTCTGATTAACCCGCCGGGAAAGTTCTTCTGCTGACTCTTTTCGTTCGCTGTAGCGATCAACGAGATAGGCTGAGTTACCTCGGGTCAGCAGAGTAAATTTCACCAGTTCTTCCATCACATCCACGATCCGGTCGTAATAAGACGACGGCTTCATGCGTCCATCTTCATCAAACTCCTGCCAGGCTTTTGCGACAGAGGACTGATTCGGGATGGTGATCATCCGCATCCAGCGGCCAAGAATGCGCATCTGGTTTACGGCATTGAAAGACTGAGAGCCACCGCAGACCTGCATTACGGCCAGCGTCTTACCCTGCGAAGGGCGAACTGCACCTTCTGATAACGGTATCCAATCAATCTGGGCCTTCATGATGCCGGTCATCGCACCATGGCGTTCAGGGGAACACCACACCATCCCTTCGGACCAACGAAGCAGCTCGCGCAGTTCCATGACTTTAGGATGCGAGTCAGGTGCATCATCAGGAAGAGGCAAGCCAGAAGGATTGAAGATCCGCACGTCTGCGCCCATTGCGGTCAGTAACCTTGCCGCTTCTTCCGTTGCCAGTCGGCTATAGGAACGTTCGCGCACAGAGC
The DNA here is from genome assembly GCF_030128585.1 of Klebsiella sp. K5-204. Lineage (NCBI taxonomy): Bacteria > Pseudomonadati > Pseudomonadota > Gammaproteobacteria > Enterobacterales > Enterobacteriaceae > Klebsiella > Klebsiella sp. K5-204. The sequence continues at coordinate 65,287 of NZ_JAKUZS010000005.1, read as the reverse complement.
CGTACAACATGAGGATACGTGGAGGATGGGGAACGGCAGGAACACCGAATCTTGCCTCTGTGATTGAGGTGTCGAACAAACCCGAATCAACATTCTTAAGATCACCTGTCATTTTAGTTCTCCGTCTTCTGGGGCATGGTGAGGCAGTCGTCAGTTCCTGAGCAGCATTCTTCGGTCAGGAAGGCAATCAGAGCCTCAAGGTTTTCATATCGAGCATGGCAAAAGAGCGTTCTGCCCTGACGTTCCTGTCGTATCAGAGAAACTGATATCAACGAGGAAAGATGATGGCTCAGCGTAGACGCTGGGATTTCGAGCCGCTTCTGCAGCTCGCCAACAGGTAAACCTTCATGCCCGGCTTTAACCAGCTCTCTATACAAGCTCAGGCGCGTAGGATGACCCAGCTCTTTCAGGGTTTCTGCTGCTTTCGAAAGCTCCATTTGCATCTCATTTCTATATCTCCGGAATTATGGAAATAATAACTTATTTTCCCAGGAAACCATAGTCAACATGCCTGAGAGCCAAACTGGAGAAACGACTTAATTTGCAACGGAGGTTCCAGTGGTCACGATGCTAAACCTGAGTTGAAGGGCTGTTCCACTGCTGGTATCGGCAGAGTTAGCCCTTTGGCAGTAGAGCGATGAGGCTGTACTTAACTGCTCAAGTGCTCTCAAACGCCAGCCACGCCGCTCGGCATCACTGCAACATCCAGCCAGGCTATCCCGGCAGACCCTTAGCCGGGTGATGTGTAAACGGTATTCCGCCACTTTTACCGCGATTGTGTTCTATGCTGTTTCATTTTTGATTTCCCTTGTTTGACAGGTATGAGAAATACCCGACAGGTAAGCTGTCGGGTATAAATGGAGTTGTGAATTGTTGATTCAGTAAAGGTCGGAACGTCAGGCTTCCAGGGGCAGGTTCAGTCACGACTGCGAGGACATTATTTATCGCCGTAATAACGGGGTTTGTACAGGATGGCCGAGCCAGTTGCGTAGCCGTAGGATCAGGGGCCTGGCTTACGTGGACGCCCTGCCGCTGAGCGTGGAGGAACGTCATTACAGCCGTATGCACACAAACCTTCTTTTTGTTCTTCCTTAGCCAGATAGCTCAGAACATGACGGATATTGTTAATGCTTTCCGGATCGTTATACCGAACAGGTATATTGATATTTACAGAATACTGCGGCCGATATTCACATCGGTGCGATACGCCGTCCCGGTGCGTTATTTCCTCCCAAAGTGTATTTGCTGTAAGGGCAAAGGGATAAGAGTGCTGTGTTTTTTGTCTGTCCAGCCAGAATACGACATGCGCATGGTATCTATGTCGTTCAGTCCATTCGACAACCCAGAAATAGCCCACCACACCTTTCTCTTTTGTCATTTTCTCCATTAGTACACGCAAGTCATGTTCAAGTGTTTGGTGATTTAAGTGTGAATACCTGGCACTTTTCTTTTTGTAGAAAAAATCCATGCGTAATGCCAAAAGGCATGAGTATCTGTTTATCATTTCATCGATGTGTGCATTGAGAACTGAAGCCAGGAACCAGTCTTCATTAAAATTTCTATCTGAATTTTTGAGCATGATTATTCCACTGCTGATGATGAGAGAGGTCAGTGCAAGCACTAAGTTAGTGATGTTTCATGCAAGACTTTTTTTAAGGCAATGCTGAGTTGATGCTTAAATTAATTATTGCTTTAAAGATGAGGTTGGTTGTTGCAATAGTATTTGCGAGGGTGTTTAAAAGAGACATTGACAGTAAGCGGTGAATATAAGAACAAATGAGAGTGAGTGTAATTATATTAAAAAACCTATATTAAATTACGTAGCCTTCCTGTATAAAACACCAGCATTAAAGGTTCTAACCTCGAGATGCTTGTATTCTATCCAGCATCCATTTTTCCACTTCGCTTTTTAGCCAGCGTGAACTGCGACCCAGCTTAATTGGTGCAGGGAACGCATTCTCTGAAATTAATCGGTAGAACCATTTGTCTGTCATGTTTGTATAGGCGGTGATGAACGTCATATCAACGAGCTGATCATTCAGTAAAGATGTGGTTGTCTGGGTGCTGGATGATATCGGATGAGTTTTGTTTGTCATGGAAAAGCTCCCGCAATTTAGTGTGAGTTCGGGAGGCGATGCGTGGTACCCAGTGGTACCTTGGATATTCACCTCACACCATGGTACTCAACAGTAAAAAAATACAGTTAATATCTTTTATGCTCAGTATGAGCCCCTTTTTTAGGATGTACTTAAGAGAGTCCTGTCGAGCCGCCTGCAAGCAAATTTTAGACTGTGTAAAGCTATGTTGATTTTCCAGAAGTACCTCTCAAGGTTGAGATTCACAGCTCTGCGCGTTTAGCGCATAGCAAGCTATGTCATAGCGCTAACGAGGCTTTCACCGCCATGATCGTTTTTTTCGCGCATGCTTAAAAAACGAAACTTAAAAATGAGAATGACAATCGACATCAGATTTATTGGTGTTAGATACCTTTAATTCTTAAATTCCAGGTCGGTATTCAAAAGGGAGTATTTCTTTCTTGCCTGACGCCCATAGCAATATATTATCTTTGATTTTGATTACATCCGTACTAAAGAAAGAGTTGTAAAACCCTACTAATTCAGAATAAGAATCCAAATCCAACTCAAGCATCATGAAGGTAATCATTACGGACCTGTACAAATAACCATTTTTATCAAATAAGTTTGATAAAAATGAATAAACCTCAGGGGTGCCATTTCTTGCTATGTTAAAAATAATATAAATTGCTATCAACTCTAACGTAAAGGATTCATTTTTATATTTTTTAGCGAGTTTTAACATCGAATCATTCACACCAATGACATTCAATCTTTTCAGTTCATTTAATAAGAGGCCAAATAATGGAGGAGCATCACCAGGGCTAAGATATGGTAGGTTATTACTATATTGGTGAGGGTGTAAAGGTGTCTCAATTGTTAATTGGAGTAATTTTAATGCCACAGACCGTTCATCCTCTAACGCAATTAAAGATTTGTACAGGCTGAGTGGTTTTTTTATGTTGGCAGTACCCCTGATGTTGCGGTTTTTTGCGAGTTGATTAATTACTTTGTTTTTTAAAGTAATAGGTATAATAATGTTTTGTTGGGATGAGGAATCTTCTGTCTTACCTGGGAACGGAAGTTTATAAAGTTGCAATTTTAAATTTCCTTCGCCGCCACCAAGATGATTTTTTGCATAAAGCGTGCTGTTTTTACAAAAATCAATCCAGGAGTAGATACTATACAGTTCCGTTACTTCATTTAATGAGACAGGGAGTTCTGACCCGATTCTTATACGGCGTACATAGCTTTCTGTGTTTCTCCAGGCCGGTGTTTTTCGTATTAATACAAGCTTCTCTCTGGCCTGTCTTATTAATCCAGCATCTTCAATTGAAGATATCTTTCTGACATATCCCCTCCTGCTATTGAATGCGCAATAGTAAATTCGCCCCTTCTTTAATCGTTTTATTTTACGAGGGATATATTTATTAATCTGATAAACAAGGTCTTTTTTCTTGCGTTCACTCAGCTCGCAGAAGCGCAAATAATGTTTTTTACAGAGCCTTTTACGTTTTGCTTCAGGTAATGGGGACACTAAACGCTTGCAGTTTTTTCGTACACATTTAGCCATTTCATATTCCCTCATTCCAGAAAAATTTAAACCTATATTACTCCTTTGAACAGACGGTTAACCATTTTTCGGCGCTATTTTTCCACAGGAGTAAATCATGCCTCAAATCCCCGATCCGCAGGATACCAGTGATGCGGTGCGTACCTGCCTCAATCTCTTACCCCGGCAGGCTACTGAACGTATTCAATCCCGTCTCCAGGAGGCGATTAACTATGAACCCGTGATAGGCATCATGGGCAAAAGTGGTGCGGGCAAGAGTTCATTATGCAACGCGCTTTTTCAGCAACCCGTTTGTCTGACCAGTGATTTGCTAGGCTGCACCCGCGAACCCCAGCGTCTGTTACTCACCGTTGGTGACCGCAGCATGACACTGGTGGATTTACCGGGTGTGGGTGAGACACCAGAATACGACGAGGAATATCTGGCGCTCTATAAGGCGTTGCTGGGAGAGCTGGATTTGATTATCTGGGTACTGCGTGCCGATGACCGTGCCCGGGCAACGGATATCACGGCATACAGGGCACTGATGGAAGCCGGTGCTGACCCTTCACGTTTCCTGTTTGTACTGACTCAGGCCGACCGTATTCCACCCCTAAGGGATGGTGAGCCTTGGCAGGCATCACCTTCTTCTGAGCAATGCTTTTCACTGGCTGCAGTCAGTGCGCAGGTTGCCGGTCAGTTGCCGTCCTCTTTCCCGGTCATGGCTGTCTCAGCACATACCGGCTATAACCTGCCCGCCCTGGTGGAGTTGATTGTGCATGCCTTGCCCGTACAGGCCAGCAGTGCCGTGTATTGCCAGCTGAAACCAGAGCATCAGACCCCGGGCACTGACGCCGCTGTACGGCAGCAGTTTGGTGAGGCAGCGGGTAAGGCTTTTGACTCTGTGATTAATCCTGACCACCTGCCTTCTGTCTGGACTGCTCTGTTAAGGAGTCTCCGACAAAAATTAGTGCAACTTGCCACGACATTATGGGACCGAGTATTTGGCTGAAATCTGCCGCTTTACCCCTCAATTACCACATTCAAAAAACAGTATATTGATCTGTAAAAACGATCGATAATAGAATATCGATCGTTTTTATCTATTAAAATATCGATGTATAAGCCCCTATTGATCGCTTTTACCTATCAAAGCAAAGGGATATTTCTTTCTCAAAAGTGTTCATGAGCACGACGCACAGGGACGTTGACATGATGGTCCGGATACAAAGGTGCATCAGGTTCTGTGTACCGCGTCCCCCGTTGCCGCTTCTGATTCATTAATAAGGTGACATATGAAAATTCAGACCGTGATTGCACTTGTTTTGTCAGCCGTTTCGGTTTCTGCTCAGGCGGGTAACTGGGCTGTGAAAAACGGCTGGTGTCAGACGCTGACCGATAATGGTCAGGCACTGGTGATGCTGAAAAACAATACCATTGGCATCTTTGGTCAGTTGCAGGGCTGCCCCAATGGCCCGCAGGAGCTGATGGGGAGTCGCATAAATGTAAACGGCAATCTGGTACCCACGTCTCAGTTGTGCAACCAGCAAACAGGATTTAAGGCTGTTGAGGTTGAAGGTGGGCAGGCACCTGCAGCCGCCAGAAAGGCAATTGCTTCGATTGCAGGTCAGGAAACATCGACCCTTCAGGTCTTTGGTGCGCAACTGACATTCACCCGCGGGGACATGATGACGGTCTGCCCGAAATACGTATCTGGCCTTGCTGCCAGTGCTGGTAGTCGAGCGACGGAGATTAACAAAGGCTCAGTCATGAAAGCGGCCAAAGAAGCGTACACGAAAGAGTATGACCGTGACACGGCTGAGGCCGCTGATTTTGGCAGCTACAAAGTGGAGGGAAATACTGTGGTTTATGAGGTCTACAATGCCGGGTATCGTACCTACGATAAGGTGGTGGTGACCGTAGGTGCTGATGGTAAGGCCACCAGTGCCAGGGTTGAATATATGGGGCAATAACGTCTTATCCGCCACGCCATTTTTAATGTTAAAGGCCATGTTCCTTCGGGAGCGTGGCCTTTTCTTTTTATACCGATAAACGCACAAAGGAGTGAATTATGCGATTAGCATCCCGCTTTGGTGCGGTGAACCTTGTTCGCCGTGACCGTCCCTTAACCCGTGATGAACTTGCTCACTATGTTCCCAGCGTGTTCAGTGAGGAAAAGCATGAATCGCGCAGCGAGCGCTATACCTGCATCCCGACCATCACTCTGTTGGATAACCTGCAGCGCGAAGGTTTTCAGCCGTTCTTTGCCTGCCAGACCCGTGTGCGTAACCCCGACAAGCGGGAACACACCAAACATATGCTACGTCTGCGCCGCGAAGGGCAGATTACCGGTAAACAGGTGCCGGAAATTATCCTGCTTAACAGCCATGACGGTTCTAGTTCCTACCAGATGCTGCCGGGACTGTTCCGAGCGGTCTGTCAGAACGGACTGATTTGCGGCGAGAGCTTTGGAGAGGTGCGAGTGCCCCATAAGGGCAACGTGGTGGAAAAGGTTGTCGAAGGGGCTTACGAGGTGCTTGGGGTGTTTGACAGGGTGGAGGAAAAACGCGACGCCATGCAGTCACTAATGCTTCCGCCACCAGCACAACAGGCATTGGCAAAAGCTGCACTGACATATCGCTTTGGCGAGGAGCATCAGCCCGTGACGGAATCACAGCTATTGGCCCCTCGTCGCTGGCAGGATGAGTCCGGAGATCTCTGGACAACTTATCAGCGTATTCAGGAGAACCTAATCAAAGGTGGTTTGAACGGTCACAATGCAAAAGGAGGACGCTCACATACACGTGCAATTAAAGGTATTGATGGTGATGTGAAGCTGAATCGAGCTCTGTGGGTGATGGCAGAAAATATGCTGCATCTCGCCTCATGAACGATATCTCCGTGTTTGTTTATAGCCCTGTAGCTGGTTGTTACGGGGCTTTTTCTTTTAAGGAGCCGCCATGTCCGAACTGATTTTACCTTCGGTCTTCCCGATGAATGAGCAACGTACCATCCGTCGTGCCCTGCGATTACTGGAGAAATATCAGCGGCAGCCCAGTGAGTCGTTCCTTGCCGCTAGTTTCGCGAAAAACTGGTTACAGCTCTATTTGGCAAAGCAGGAGCGCGAAGTCTTTGTTGTTATCTATCTCGATAATCAACATCGTCTGCTGGAGCATGAAACGCTCTTCCTCGGTACGATTAACCATACCGAAATTCATCCTCGCGAAATTGTGAAATCTGCACTGCGTCATAATGCAGCTGCGGTAATCATCTCCCATAACCACCCATCTGGCATTACCGATGCCAGTAAAGCTGACAGAGCCATTACGTCCAGGATTATAGAGGCTCTGGGGCTGGTCGATGTCCGGCTACTGGATCATTTCATCATTGGTGATGGTGAAGCGTTGTCGTTTGCTGAGCATGGATGGCTATAAGAAGAGGAAGGGCTAATGAAAATCATCAGTAAGCGTCAGGCGATGGCAATTTATCGTCTGCATCCTGAATCCCGATTGTTTCAATTCTGTACCGGGAAATATTGCTGGTCCGGGAGCGTCTGCCATTACTACGGTCGTGAAGTTCCGGATATCAAGGGTGTTCTGGCTGTCTTTGCCGAGCGACGCAAGGACCGGAACGGACCGTATGTCTCTCTGCGCAGCGTCACTCTCAATTAACCTTATTAAAGGAGCTTCAGATGTCGAGTAAGACACTCACAGTGAATGATGATACCGCTGAGCCCTGGTGGGGGCTGAATCGTAATGTCATTCCTTGTTTTGGTGCGCGTCTGGTCCAGGAAGGTAACCGCCTATATTACCTGTCTGACCGCGCCAGCATAATAGGCCTATTCAATAAAGCGGATTTGCTCCGTCTTGACCAGGCATTTCCTGTTCTGCTGAAGCAGGCGGAGCTCATGCTTACCAGCGGCGAACTGAATCCCCGACACCAGCATTGCGTCACCCTCTATGCAAAGGGGCTGACCTGCGAAGCTGATACACTGGGTTCCTGTGGTCACGTCTATATCTCCATTTATCCTACTCAACGCTAATTAACTTTAGAACTCACTTTTACGAGAACAACTCATGAATACTTTACCTGCAATAAACCAGCGGGCTGTTCAGACATGCTTATCACCCGTGGTTGTCTGGCAAATGCTGCTTGCTCGACTACTTGAGCAGCACTATGGCCTGACCTTAAATGACACGCCGTTCAGCGATGAGGCTGTTCTTAAAAGACATATCGAAGCTGGTATCACGCTTGTCGATGCCGTTAATTTTCTGGTGGAGAAGTACGAATTGATCCGTATCGATCGCAGAGGATTTAGCTCACAGGGACAAGTGCCATATTTGACCGTGACAGATATCCTTCATGCCAGGAGAGAATGTGGATTAACGAACAGTTGTCCTTATCGGTAAGTAATATTGTTCTTAGCCGACCGCGGCAGTGAGGTGTACTTCAATAGCTGAGAAAATTTATACGGTCTGTGAAGATATTAGTGGGATTAGCGACTTGATGAAAGGCTCATCGAGTCGCATAAAAAACAAGATGGGGGCATAAATGGGGGCATTTATAAAGATGAAACAAGGAAAAGTGTATATTTATCAATTGTTTTATGTGGTGTGTTATGTTCCTATTATCGCACCACATCAATCAAAACGTTAAAGAAAACAATCGCCTAAAGTCTCTCTGGGATGACTTTCCCCTGGCGTCGCCCCCCCTAACCTCAATGTTCATATCACTGAGCCAGGGCATCAAAACTGCCATCATTGTTCAAAGATAACCCCATGTGCTCAGCAGCACCTCGATTATCCATGGCTCATAGCCCCGTTAAGAAAGTGGCTCGTCTTAATAAGATTTTCTATCCAGCCCCCCTGTTCAATCCGTTAATCCAGTAATTTCATCTCCAGCGCCCGGCTCATCGCTTGAGTGCGGCTATTCACTTTAAGCTTCGCGTAGATGTTTTTGATGTGCCATTTGACCGTCTCGGCAGAAATAGCGAGGGAGCGAGCGATTTCTTTGTTCATCTGACCTTCAGCGATCAGCTGTAATATCTGAAATTCTCGCTCGCTGAGTTCCCCATGAATATCGGGGCTTCCACTATTAAACGGTGTACTGTCTGCAGGCGCGCGCTTGTCTGCCCAGGGACCTTGCACTCCCCCTTCCTCTGTACAAGCCGAAGAGGTTTCATTCATACCGGCAAGCAAAGGTTGCAAGGTATCGCCAGCGTCAAGAAAGAGGCCCTTGAGATGCTGTTGTTCAGCCAGCTGCAGCACTGGCTGAAATGTCGTGCGCGCAGCGGCAATTTTGCCGCTGTTCCACAAGGCTAATGACCAGAGCGTACGCAGACGCGCTGCGGTTAACCTGTCCCCCCGGCTTTCCTGATCGGAGACCATCTCAGCCAGTAAAATGCAGGCTTGCGGCGCCTGGCCTCTGGCGAGAAGAAGCCGGCTGCGGCTAAGGGATGCAGACATAACGATGGCGCGTTGGCAGGGATGTTCGGCATCCATTCTGAAGCTGGCGACCATTTGTTCAAGCTGCCGTTGCAGTTGCTCTGCGCCGGTGAAATTGCCGCGCTGCAGTCGCACCCTCACCTGCTCGGCTAACAACATGGCCTGGAGCCGTTGCCAGCCGCGAGACACCGCAAGGCGCTGCGCATGCTCCAGCAATCGCTCGGCCTCATAGGGCATATCGCTATCTAAGGCCTGACGCGCGAGATAGGTATAGCAACGCCTCAGCGCGTCGGGTGGACTGAATCGGTCGATGAATTCGAGCCGGTCGGCTAACAGATGCTCGGGCGAGTCACCCCTCTGACATTCATAGGCTATCTCCGCCAGCAGCGGCGCCAGCGTCGCGCCACTGGTCGACTGGGTGCCAGTATAACATTCAGCCTGGCGCAACGTTTTCTCTGCGTACCACCCGGCTTTTCCCAGATCCCCCTGACAAAGATGGCACTGGGCAATGATAAACGCGCGATAAACCGAGACAAACAGATTATCTAAAGGGCTTTCCGGAGAGGGCATATGCTGTTGAACCTCCAGCGCGTCGTGATAGCGCTGCTTAACAACATGGCAATAGCTGAGAATATTGCATATCAGACCATCTACCCAGGTGTCGCCGCAGGGCACTTCGGCCAGCAACGGCTGAACAATAGCCAGACTCTCCGGGATGTTTTCAGCAAAGGCTTCGCAAATTGCCCGCACAACGCGCAATTTACACCAGGTGCTGCGGGTTAAATCATCACGGTGATGAAGCACCATCTGATCGAGGTTATCAAGCAGCTGCCTCGACTCATCAAAGTGGAAATAATGCGCCAGTGCCCAGGCCAGGTTAATTTGCAGGTCAATGCGCGCAGGATCGGTGCTGGGCGGTAAATGATGCATCCATGAGATCAGGGTATCGATATCCCCTTCTTCCGCCAGTGACTGAGCGCTTGCGCCGTCCTGCCCGGGGCTATGCACCGGCTTGCCTGCGCTGAGCGCATGGCGTACCGCCTCAGACCACAGCTTCTGTTCGACGAACCAATGACTGGCTAATTCATGTAGCTGTTTGCGATCAATATCGTTGTTCTGCTGCAGCATGGTCCGAAGATTTTCCTGCAACAGAGGATGGTAGCGGAACCAGTAGCCTTGTTCGTCAAGGGCTGACAAAAAAAGGTTGTGTCGCTCAATCCATGCCAGCATTGCTTGGCTGTCATCTCGTCCAGTCACTGCATTGCATAGTTCGGCATTTAACCGACTGAGGAAGGACGTTTTCACCAGGAAATCAAGCACCTCTTCCGGCAGCGGGTCCAGGACCACCTCTTTAAGATAGCGGGCAATGGACCGTGTTCCTCCATGCATATTGCGCAACAGATGCTCGGGATCATGCTGTAATTCTGCGGACAATGAAGCGATCTTCATCCCTGCGATCCAGCCCTCAGTCACGGACTGCAGCCGCTGTGCATGGTGGTTGCTGAGGGGTAGCGCAACCGTGCGGCTAAAATAGTGTTTCGTTTCTTCGAGCGTGAATTGCAGGTCTCGATCATAGATTTCCACCAGTTGGTCCTGGGCCTGCAGCTGGCTCAGCGCAAGATTGGGGTGGAAACGGCTGCCAATGATCAGATGCAAGGCGGCAGGCGCATGCTTGAGTAAATACCCCAGCGCTTCATAGACCCCACGATCGTTAATCACGTGGAAGTCGTCGATAATCAGGTATATGTCATGCGGGCAGTAGTGTAGCTGGTTAATGAGCCCGGCCAGCAGCTGCTCGGAGCTGGAGAGCTTCTGTTCTTCCATATCACGCCAGAAATCGGCGTCCCAGTCAGCATAGAGTGGACGCAATGCTTGCAGCAGGTAAGGAATAAACTGCCATACGTCATCATCATCCTCATCGAGGCTCAGCCAGGCGATACGTTCCCCCTGGGCGACCATCTGCTGATGCCATTGCGCCAACAGCGTGGTTTTGCCAAATCCAGCGCCAGCGCAAACGACGCCCAGCCGGCACTGCTGAACGGGATTGAGAAGCTGAAGAAGCCGCGGGCGCTCCAGCAATTGTATCGAGGAGCGAGGCGGGACGAATTTGGTCAGGATTAGCGGCAAGCCTCGCGTCAGCCGCAATGGCCCGGAGACCAGTGATGGTGATTGGCGACTTTCTAAATCCAATGGCTTCATCCGTGGTTATCTACTCGCTTTGTTTTTTTCAATTGTACGCCAGCCCCCGGGATGACATGGGGCCGCCAAACTTTATAGCTACACAAAATTTAGAAAGTTTGACCTCAAGCATGAAAACCCCCACCTACCCCCCCATGAAGGTGGCTTCGCACTCCCTTTAACCGCTCGTAGATTCATTGCATGGGTGTGGCCAGGGTTATCCGCCCTGTCTGTTGGCCCCGCCTGGGTGACCTTTATTGAGGAGAATTAAATCATGCTCAGCAAACAGGCGTTATTGCAGGCTTACCGCAAGATGCGGGAGATCAGGACCTTTGAAGAGCGGTTGCATCAGGAAAATACCAGCGGTGATATTCCCGGCTTCATTCACCTTTACACCGGTGAGGAGGCCATCGCGGTGGGGGTCTGCGAAAATTTAACGAGCGCAGATTTTATTGGTTCAACACACCGTGGACATGGCCACTGTATTGCTAAAGGGTGCGACATTCACGGCATGATGGCCGAAATATTCGGTAAGGACAGCGGGTTATGTCGCGGTAAGGGTGGGTCGATGCACATTGCCGATCTGTCGAAAGGAATGCTGGGAGCGAACGCTATCGTTGGGGGAGCCCCTCCCCTGGCCATCGGCGCCGCGCTAACGGCAAAGACGCTAAAAACCGGCAACGTCGGTGTCTCTTTTACGGGCGATGGGGGTTCTAATCAGGGCCTGGTCTTTGAAGCCATCAATATGGCCGTCGTGCTCCAGCTTCCGGCCGTCTTTATTTTCGAAAACAACGGTTACGGCGAAGGGACCGGTCATGACTACGCCGTGGGTGGGCGTGATATCGCCCGACGCGCCGCTGGCTTCGGCCTGCCGGCAGTGACCGTTGATGGCACCGATTTCTTTGCCGTTTATGAGGCCACTTCAGAGGCGGTCAAACGTGCGCGAGAAGGCGGTGGCCCAAGCGTCATTGAGGCCAAAGCCTTCCGCTGGCACGGTCATTTTGAGGGGGATCCCGCGCTATACCGCGCGGAAGGTGAAGTGCAACGCCTGCGTGAACAACATGATCCGCTGAAGATTTTCACCGCTAAGGTCAAACAGCATATCACCCAGGAAGAACTGGCGGCGATTGACGAGGAAGTCGAAGCCCTTGTCAACGATGCGGTATTGAAGGCCCGCGCCGCCGCCTATCCGGCTCCGGAAGACCTGCTGACAGACGTTTATGTCTCATACTGAGGGTGATAACTATGGCGATTAAAACCTATCGTGAAGCGGTCAAGGAAGCCCTGGCTCAGGAAATGGAACGCGATGAACGCGTGGTGCTCATCGGTGAAGATTTGCGTGGCGGTCATGGCGGAAATGCGCCCGAAGAGGCGAAGATAGAAGCCTTTGGCGGTGTGCTCGGCGTCACTAAAGGGCTGTGGACGCAGTTCGGCTCCGATCGGGTGATCGACACGCCCATTACCGAGTCGGCCATCATCGGAATGGCGGCCGGCGCCGCAGCGACGGGTCTGCGGCCGGTCGCGGAATTGATGTTCATGGATTTTTTTGGCGTGAGTCACGATGCGCTGTACAACCAGGCGGCTAAGTTCCGCTACATGTTTGGTGGCAAAGCCAGAGCCCCGCTGGTGATGCGAGGTATGATCGGCGCGGGGTTTTCCGCCGCGGCCCAGCATTCACAGTCACCCTATAATATCTTTGCCACCACGCCAGGGCTGAAGGTGGTGGTGCCCTCGACGCCTTATGACGTCAAAGGTCTGTTAATCCAGTCAATTCGCGACGACGACCCGGTGGTTTTCTGCGAGCATAAAATGCTGTACGACCTCAAGGGCGAGGTACCGGACGAGAGCTATACCATCCCGCTAGGTGTAGCCAACTATACCCGCGAAGGAGAAGACGTCACCATCATTGCGTTGTCGGCAATGGTGCATAAAGCCAATCAGGTGGCGGACAAACTGGCCAGAGAGGGGATCTCGGTCGAGGTGGTCGACCCGCGGACCATTTCGCCGCTGGATGAGGAAGGGATTCTGGAATCGGTGGCGTCCACGGGGCGGGTAGTGATTGTCGACGAATCCGCGGCACGCTTCGGTTTTGCTCATGATGTCGCGGCGCTGATCGCGTCCCAGGCATTCCATTTCCTCAAAGCGCCCGTTCTGCTGGTGACGCCGCCACACACGCCGGTCCCGTTCTCCCCTGCTCTCGAAAAACTCTGGATCCCTGGCGTAGAACGTATCGAAGCCGCCGTCCGTCAAGTGCTGGAGGATTAACCTATGAGCGAAATCAAGACGCTTGAAATGCCAAAGTGGGGGCTTTCCATGGAAGAAGGCTTGCTCGCTCGGTGGGCAATCCAGGAGGGTGACAGCTTCACCCCAGGGCAGGAAATCTGTGAGATTGAAACCAGTAAAATCGTCAATGTGCTGGAGGCCCCCTTTGCCGGTACGTTACGTCGGATACTCGCCCGAGAGGGTGAAACGCTTCAGGTAGGCGCCGTGCTGGCCCTGGCGGCTGACGCTTCGGTCAGCGATGCTGACCTGGACGAATTCGCTGCCACTCTGGCTACGGCGAAATCCGCAGCCCCTGGCACGGAGGCTGCCGCGCCGGACGTAGCGGCACAGGCAGGCGCTAAGCCACCTTCCGTTGTTTCGCCGCCATCCAACAGCCCCGAGCCCCCCGTTGGGCAGACCGACATCCCCGTCAGTCTGCAAGGCGTGACCGATGTGACTCAGGTTAATGCCACGCCCCATGCGTTACGACTCTCTGCCCGCTGGGGTGTCGACCTGAAAAAAGTCCGCGGCAGCGGGCGCGGGGATCGTATCTCTGTTTCTGATCTGGAAAGCGCGATCCTTGCCGCCGGCGGTCGCCTGGCCTCTCCGACGCCCCCCGTTCGTCGCAGCAAAGCGCCCCGCTCGCATGCCGATGACAGCCAGGTATCGGCCACCCCGCTGGCGCGCCGTCTGGCCGGCAAGCTGGGTATCAACTTGCATGACTGCCGAAGCAGCGGTTCACGCGGCCGGGTGAGTCGCGATGATGTGCTGGCCGCGGCGTTGTTACTCGACGAGCACCCGCAGACCAGCCCGGTACAGGAGAGTACCCCGGTACCCTATGAAAGCATCCCCATGTCCGGTATGCGCCGGGCTATCGCCTCTCGCCTGCAAACGTCCAAGCAACAGTCTCCCCATTTCCGTTTGAGCGTCGATCTCGATCTGGAACGACTGTTAGCGCTACGTCAGGAAATTAACCGCGAAGTACCCGGCGTCAAGATTTCGGTTAATGACCTGCTGGTGAAGGCCTGCGCCCTGGCGCTGGTGGCCGTGCCTGACGTCAACATTCAGTTTGATGAAGCGACACAAAGTATCCGCCGCTTTGCGGATGCCGACATTTCGGTGGCCGTTGCGCTGCCTGCCGGGCTAATTACCCCTATTGTCCGCTCGGCGAACCGGAAATCAATTAGCGACATATCGAACGAAATTCACTCGCTGGTGACCAGGGCCAAAGCGGGCACGCTGAAGCCGGAAGAGTTCCAGGGGGGGACCTTTAGCGTGTCAAATCTGGGGATGCTTGGCGTCCGGCAGTTTGACGCCATCATCAATCCACCGCAAAGCGCAATCCTCGCCATTGGCGCCGGCGAAATGCGGGCGGTAGTACGCGACGGGCAAATCGTCGCGCGCCAGCAAATGACGGTATCGCTATCCTGCGATCACCGGGTTATCGATGGCGCGGCAGGTGCGGCTTTTCTCCGGGAACTCAGGCGACTGACGGAAACCCCAACCTTGATGTTTATCCAGGAGACGAGCTATGCACGATAAATACGATGTGCTGATCATCGGCGGTGGTCCTGGGGGATACGTGGCCGCCATCCGTGCCGGCCAGCTAGGGCTTCGTACCGCATTAGTGGAGAAACAACATCTGGGCGGCATCTGCCTGAACTGGGGATGCATTCCAACCAAGGCGCTGTTGCATGGCGCTGAGGTCGCGCACAGTATCACCCATGCCAGTCAGCTGGGCATCAGCGTGGGTGAGGTGAACATCGATCTGCAGAAACTGGTGCAGTTTAGCCGTACCGTATCGCAACAGCTCACCGGCGGGGTGGCGTACCTGTTGAAGAAAAATGGCGTGCAGGTCATTGATGGCACCGCGCGGCTGCGCGGCAAGGGGCAAATAACGGTCGAGGATGCCCGAGGGGAGACGCGCGATTACCGGGCCGATCACGTGATCCTGGCCACGGGCGCCCGACCACGCGCATTACCAGGCATCGCGCCAGATGGCGAATATATCTGGACCTATTTCGAGGCGCTGCGGCCTAAGCTATTGCCCAGGTCGCTATTAATCATCGGTTCAGGGGCGATTGGCGTCGAGTTCGCCAGCCTTTATAACGATCTGGGCTGTAAAGTGACGCTGGTCGAGCTGGCGTCGCAGATTTTGCCAGTGGAAGATGCCGAGGTGTCTGCAGCAGTGCGTAAGTCATTCGAAAAACGCGGTATTCAGGTCCATACCCAGACCCTGGTGACGCAAGTACAGCTCACCGGGACCGGGGTGCGCTGCACCATGAAAAACACCGGCGCCGAATATTCTCAGGACGTCGAACGTGTGCTGCTGGCGGTCGGCGTACAGCCGAATATTGAAGATCTGGGGCTGGAAACGCTGGGCGTCGAGTTAGACCGCGGTTTTATCAAGACGGACACCGCTTGTCGCACTAACGTATTCGGGCTTTATGCCATCGGCGATGTAGCCGGCCCGCCGTGCCTGGCGCACAAGGCCAGCCACGAAGGCGTGATCTGCGTTGAGACACTGGCTGGTGTCGAAGGCGCCCGCCCGCTTGATCGCGACTATGTGCCCGGTTGCACGTATGCCCGGCCCCAGGTTGCCAGTCTGGGCTTGACGGAATCGACGGCCCTGGCCAGGGGACGGCCCGTCAGGATCGGTAAGTTCTCCTGGCAGAATAATGGTAAGGCGCTGGCCAGCGGCGAGACAGAGGGTTTTGTGAAGACGATTTTCGATGCTGAAACCGGCGAGTTGCTGGGCGCGCATATGGTTGGCGCACAGGTCACGGAACTGATCCAGGGGTTTGGCATCGCCCGTCACCTGGAGGCCACAGATGAAAGTCTCCTGTCGATGATCTTTGCGCATCCAACACTTTCCGAAGCGATGCATGAATCCATCCTCGCGGCCTGCGATCAACCATTGCATCAATAAGAAATAAGGGAGGCGATAGCTGCGCGATACGGAGTAAGTTGTCCGTTATCCCTCCCGCACGCCCCGGCAGAAGATCCACCAGAACGGTTACGGCAGGATCTATTGATCTGAAACGCTAAACGCCAGGCGTAAATTCTGTATGTTTAGTAGACAACTCAACGACAGGAGGAGCGCTCTATGACACAGCACGAACGGTTTTGCCAGGCCTGCGGAATGCCGATGTCCGCACCCGATGCGCAAGGGGCCAGCGATAAATATTGCGCGTATTGCAGCGACAGCGACGGTAATCTGAAATCCTGGGAAGAGGCCGTATCCGGTCTGGCGGCTTTTCTCGACTCCTGGCAAAAGGTGGGCGTAGCGGAATCACGGAAACGGGCAAAACGTTACCTGACGGCGATGCCTGCCTGGGCGCACAAAGCGGACGAGTAATTTGCCCGGGCGGCGGGAAAAAATCATTCCGGGGGACAGACCGCCATGCCGACAACGATGCTATAACGTTTTTGTACGCCATCCGGACGGGAATAAATGCGCGTTTGTGGATGACGACCTGCAGGCAGGAGCATGCATGGATGGGTTCTTCATGCGGATGAAATAAACGCCTGGCGTTCTCCCCCTTGTCAGGATGCGTTATTGCCTGGTTTCTTAAGGGTTCGGTTTCTGTATTTAACCCGGCACTTTTCACAGAATACAACATATTGATGTGATGAATCTCTCATTTCAACGATACCAACTGGACAGTAAGTTATCGCGTGTGTTAGTTATTTAATCACGCAAGAGAACAGATTTAATTTAAACAAAAATTAAACCTTTCTCACTTTGCTAAAAAATTGCATTGATAATGCTTTGGATTCCCGAACCATTATCAAAAGGGTATGTGAACAGAAAGCCCTCAGAGACGCGAGTCTCTGAGGGCTTTTTTTTGTTTTTTATCTCAGGAGTAAATAAATGTCTAAAGAACGTCGTCTCTCAAGAATATTCGCAAAAGATGGTAAATCCGTGACCTTAGCGCTGGATGGCTACTATTTTTCCACGAAAACAAATGGTATTGATAATACGATAAATCAGCTCCCTGCTCTGGTGGAACACGGCCTGGATTGCGCGCTCGTCACGTACGGCATGTTGAAGAATTATCGTGAAGCGCTGAACAGCGTTCCCGTTGTGTTACGCGTCGACAGCACGGTCAGTATCTTTGACAATACCGTTCCCGATACTACCCCCGTTTTTTCCGTCGAAGATGCGCTTAAAGTCGCTGCCGAGGGAGTGGTCTGCATGACCTTCCCCGGCGCCTTCAATGAAGAAAAAACCCACATTATGGCGATGCAACTCGCGCAGGCAGCGGATCGCTGGAACGTACCGCTGATTGTCGAATCGCTCCCGTATGGTTATCCCGTCACCAGCGATGACTCTAACAATCCGGCGATCATCGCTGCATCGGCCCGCGCAGCGGTGGAGCTGGGCGCGGACGTCATCAAAACGCGTTTTACCGGTTCACCAGAGGACCGACTGATCGTTGAAGCTGCTGGCGTGCCGGTGCTTGCCTTAGGGGGGCCAAAAACCGGCATCGATGGTTACTTCAAATTTGTTCAGCACTGTATGCAGATGGGTGCGAAAGGCGTGGCTGTGGGACGAAACATTACCCAGGATCCGCAGCCGGCGAAAGTGGTAGCAGGTCTGAATGCCATCATCCATGAAAACGCAACAGCGGAAGATGCATACAGCCTCTACATGGCTAAATAACATCGGAAATTAATATGATTTTAAATAACACCATCATCCCTTCCATCAGGAAGTATAAATACTTTGAGAAAGCATTAACCTGCCAGTCAGAATATGTGCTGCTATCCGAAGCGAATATCGGCAATCTGCAGTCGCTGATTGGCAAATGCCATCAAAGCGGTAAGAAGGTCCTCGTTCATCTTGAATTACTGGGTGGTTTTAAACCGGATCAGGCGGGGATCAATCTACTGAAAAATTATTATAAGGTTGATGGTGTTATTTCTTCCAATCTCTCCGCGCTACGCTACGCCAAAAAAGAGGGATTGCTGACCGTATATCGGGTTTTACTTATCGATTCGCGATCGCTTGATCAGTCGCTCGATATTGTTAAACACAGTCCACCGGACGCAATTGAAATCTTACCTGCTGAATATGCCTGCCAGTGTCTGGAGTTGATTAGCCGAAATTTGAAAGGCTTTGATGTGGTATTCATCGCCGGAGGCTTTGTTAAGCGCAAATACCTTGTAGATAAAATATTCCATGCCGGATTTAAAGGGATAACCACCAGCGAGCCCGGCTTATGGTAACCAATAAGGAGTCCACGCGAATGAAAGATGAATACGTCATGGGCATCGACAATGGTGGAACCGTCACCAAGGCAGCCATCTATGACCGTAAAGGACAGGTGCTCGCGATCGCCTCAAAATCCACGCAGATGCTGACACCCCGGGAATTCCACACAGAGCGCAGTATCGATGAGCTGTGGGCCGCTAATGTCGAAGTGATTAAAAAAGCGATTGAGCAATCAGGTATTGATGCCAGCCAGATAAAAGGTGTGGCCGTCACCGGTCATGGTAACGGTCTGTATCTGGTTGACGAAGAAGGTCACCCGGTGCGTAACGGCATTATATCCACCGACAGCCGGGCAAAAGAGTACGTTGAGAGATGGCAACGCTCGCCAGAATTCCTTACCGACATTTTGCCAAAAACAATGCAGTCCATCTGGGCCGGACAACCTGTCGCCTTGCTGGCATGGCTGAAGGACTTCGAGCCCGAGACGCTGCAAAAAGCGCGTTATATTTTTATGGTCAAGGACCTGATCCGTTTTTACCTGACCGGAGAGGCTTTTCTTGAGCTGACCGATATCTCAGGCACCAACCTGATCAACGTACGTGACTGCAAGTATGACGATGAACTGCTGGCATGGTGGGGACTTGATGAACTGCGGGACAAATTGCCCCCCATCAAACGCTCAACGGAATGCTGCGGAAAAATCACTGACGACGTGGCCCGTCTGACCGGTTTATGCGCAGGTACGCCGGTTTCTGGCGGGGTGTTTGATATCTCGGCCTCTTCCATTGCCTCGGGGATCAACAGTCTCGATAAGATGGCGATCGTCACCGGCACCTGGAGCATAAACGAATACGTTACCGACCACCCGGTTATTGATAAAGATCTGTTTATGACCTCCATTTATCCCATTGAGGGTAAATGGCTCATCACCGAGGCCAGCCCCACCTCCGCGAGCAACCTGGAGTGGTTTATTAACAACTTTATGGAGAGCGATCGGAAAACCTCCGCCGAGCAAGGATCGTCGGTCTATGACCTGTGCAATAAGCTGGTTTCGTCAACGACGCCGGATGAAAGCCACCTGCTGTTCTTTCCGTTCGTGTTTGGCTCTAACACCATTCCCGACGCCTCGGCCGGCTTTATCGGTGTAAACAGCTTTCATAAAAAAGCCCATTTTCTGCGGGCGATTTATGAGGGCGTGGCCTTTAGCCATCTCTACCACACCGAGCGCTTGCGCAATATTAACCCGAAGTTAAGCCGCACAATTCGTATTGCCGGCGGTGTCACGAACTCCCCGGTCTGGCTACAGATATTCGCCGATATCTTCCAGGCCACGCTGGAAATCGTTGACGTCAAAGAGCACGGGACCCTGGGTACCGCGATGACCGCAGCCGTCATGGTGGGCTGGTTTGCAGAGGTATTTGCTGCCTCAAACGAAATGGTCCATGTCTCACGCACCGTCTCCCCTAATCCGGAAAATCACCGGGTCTACCAGACCAAATACCAGCTTTATAAAAACCTGTTATCAGAAATGCAGTCGCCGTGGAAAAGCTGCAGCAACTACATCGCGCACTAAGTGAGGACAAAATGGATCTGAATTTAACGAATCGTACGGCCATCGTGACAGGCGGCGCAACCGGCCTGGGGAAAGAGTTTGTTCTTTCGCTCGCCAAAGAAGGCGTCAATATCTGCTTTACCTATATGCGGGAAGAAGAGCATCCCGAACGGCTGATCGAAACGGTGAAGGCCAGCGCGAACGTAGAGATCATCGCGGTTAAAACCGATCTCTCTGACGAACAGAGCCGGGAAAATCTGTTTGCCACCTGTATTGACAGGCTGGGCAAAGCCGACATTCTGGTGAATAACGCCGGGATCTGGCTGAGCGGCTACGTCACCGAGATCAGCCCGCAGGACTGGGATCTGGTGATGAATGTCAATCTGAAAGCCATCTTCCATCTCAGCCAGCTATTTGTAAATCACTGCCTGCAGCATGACCGGATGGGCAGCATTCTGAATATTACCTCGCAGGCCGCGTTCCACGGCTCCACGACGGGACATGCGCACTACGCGGCAAGTAAGGCCGGTCTGGTCGCCTTTGCTATTTCTCTGGCGCGTGAAGTCGCCAAACAAAAAATCAATGTGAACAATATCGCCGTCGGGATCATGGATACTGCGATGATCCGTAAGAACATTGAGCAAAACCCTGACTATTACGTCAGTCGTATTCCGGTGGGCCGCGTGGCTCAGCCTCAGGAAATTGCCGACATCGGTGTCTTCATGGTTTCTCCTAAGACCAGCTATATGACGGGAGCAACTCTGGACGTTACCGGCGGTATGTTGATGCGTTAATCGAGGGAGAATCATTATGAAATGTCTGGCAATTGCCGATCTGTTTATCAATGCAGCAATGATGGAATCAGGACTGAAAGCGCTCAGGGATAACGGGATTGAAGTCGAAGTACGCGAGTGGTCACATGACTCCATTGAGAAACTTCAGGAAGATAATCTGCGGGTTGAACAGGAGGGCGCGGAAGCCGTGGCCTTACCGGAAGATCTGCTTCAGGGAGCGGGTGATATTGACATCCTGATCACTCAGTTTGCCCCCGTCAATACTGCGGTGTTCGATAAACTACCCACGCTGAAATATGTAGGCGTACTCCGCGGTGGCGTGGAAAACGTGAATCTTGAGGTGGCGAACGCCCGGGGCGTTGAGGTGATGAACACCCCGGGGCGTAACGCTCGCAGCGTCGCTGAATTCACGGTCGGCATGATCCTGGCGGAAATGCGCAATATCGCCCGGTCACACGATGCCCTGCGTGATAAATACTGGCGTAAAGACAGCCCGAACCATCAGGCGATCCCGGAGCTTGGCGGAAAAGTCGTGGGGCTGGTTGGCCTCGGCCATATTGCCCAACTGGTCGCGGGATTTCTCAGCGGCTTTGGCACGGAGATTATCTTTTACGATAAGTACGTTGCAGGCCATGAACGTTATGAGAAAGTCGATTCACTGGACGAACTGGTACAACGCGCCGACGTTATCTCGTTACATGCTCGCCTGACGCCGGAAACCGAAAATCTGATTAACGCACACCATTTCGCGCTGATGAAGCGCAGTGCCATCATTGTTAACACGGCACGCTCCGGGTTAATCAATGAAAAAGAGATGATTGATGCGCTCAGATCCGGGCAAATTATGGGCGCCGCGCTTGATACCTTTGATGACGAACCGCTTCCTGACGACAGTGCATTCTATACCCTGAATAACGTGACCATTACGCCCCATATTGCCGGGAGTACCATTGACGCATTCAGTAATTCGCCCAAACGCTTCGCTGAGATCCTTTTAAAGAAACTCAGTTAAATACTAAAAGAACCATTAAAGGTATTAACAGGGCCCAATGGGCACGGGTTAACTCGTGCCCAATTCGCCCGCCTTTTAAGGAATCATTATGGATATTATCAACAGCATTATTAGTCTGGGGGCATCAGTAATGATGCCAGTAATATTCTTTATTATCGCGCTTTGCTTTGGCGTTAAAATCGGTACGGCATTTAAAGCAGGGATGCTGGTCGGCATTGGTTTTGAAGGGGTGGGGCTGGTGATTGGCCTGCTGCTGACAAACCTGGGCCCGGCATCGCAGGCGATGGTTGAGCGTATCGGCCTGCAGTTAACGGTCGTTGATACCGGTTGGCCTACCGCATCGACTATTGGCTGGGGTTCGCCGCTGATGCTGCCCGTCGTGGTGGGCTTTATCGTCATCAACCTGGCCATGCTTCTGTTGAAATTAACCAAAACGGTGAATATCGATATTTTTAATTACTGGATTTTCCTGATCATGGGGTCTGTGGTCTATGCCGGAACGGGAAATTACTGGCTTTCTGTCGGTATTACTTTCGCTATTTTTGTGTTGACGCTATTGGCCGCAGATTTAACGGCGCCGTATTTACAAAAAAACTATAATCTTAAAGGGATATCATTCCCACATCTTACCTGTATAGCTTACGTGCCGTTTGGCATTGCCTGTAATTACATCATTGATAAGATCCCGCTCATCAATAAAATCAATTTCGATCCGGAAAGTATTAATAAAAAATTCGGCGTTTTTGGCGAGCCTCTTACCCTGGGGTTTGTGCTGGGACTGCTGTTGGCCTTCCTGGCTGGATATGACATTTCCGCTGCCGTTTCACTGGCCATTAAGGTTTCAGCCGCCATGCTGCTGCTGCCGAAAATGATTGAAATTCTGGTGCAGGGATTGTTGATTGTTCGTGATGCCGCTGAAGCAAAACTGAAGGCTAAATTTCCGGGGCGCGATTTTTACATCGGGATGGATACGGCGTTATTGATCGGTGAACCTTCGGTACTGGCGACCGGTCTGCTGTTAATCCCTATGGCTGTGGTGCTGTCTATCATTCTGCCCGGCAACCGCGTACTGCCCTTTGTCGATCTGGCTTCGTTAATGTTCCTGCTGGCAATGGTCACGCCGTTCTGTAAACGAAATATGTTCCGCATGTTCATAACCGGAACCCTGATCGTGACCTGCATCCTGTATGTCGGGACGGACATTTCGCAAGAATATACTCAGGCGGCGGTGAACTCACATATTCCGGTACCGGAAGGGATGGCCGAGATCACCAATATCGTCGGCGGCGCCACGACGCCTGTCGGCTGGCTGGCCGTCAAATTTGGCGAGTTTTTTAGCGCCACACCTTAGTACAAGACCACTTAAGTAAACAGAGGGCAAACTGTTGCCCTCTGTTTCTTCCTCTCATGCTGTGCGCTGAATAGCTGGCTCAGCGACGCCTCTGGTTTGAACATCTGACCAGCGCGGCCGCCCCCTGCGCGGCGAGGTGACTCATTTCTTTTGTGACCCCTCCCGTTTTCAACCCTACCTGCTATGCTCCTTCTTTCCCCTGTTCACAGGAGATCCCGATGCTGACTATCTGGGGCCGAAAAACTTCCTCTAACGTGCAGGCGCTGATGTGGTGTGTTGGCGAGCTTGGTCTGGACTATCTCCGCTTCGACGTGGGCCATCGCTATGGCGGTACCGACAGCGAGGCGTTTTATCAGCTCAATCCCAATCGTACGGTGCCAGTGCTGCAGGATGGCGATAATCCGCCGCTGTGGGAAACCGGCGCGATCCTTCGCTATTTAGCCAGCCGCTACGCCGACGACGCCTTCTGGCCGGGCGACCTGCTGGCTCGTACTGAGGTTGATCGCTGGGCCGAGTGGTCAAAGCAGAATATTGCCCTCGGCTTTACGGCGCCGGTGTTCTGGCGCGTGGTGCGCACGCCTGCCGCCGAGCGGGATCCGCAGGCCATCGCCGCGGCGGTGACGGCCCTGGAGCAAAAGCTGGCGATTGCCGAGGCACGTCTCGCCGGCAGTCGCTATCTGGTGGGCGATACGCTCACCCTGGCCGACATCCAGTTTGGTCATGTGCTGTACCGCTACTTTGCAATCGATATCACCCGTCGTCCCCTCCTCCATCTTGCGGCCTATTATGCACGGCTAACCGCACGGCCCGCCTTTCGCCAACACGTCATGGTCAGCTACGAGGAGCTGAAGGTCTGAAGATGGTCGGTAGCGCCTCCCGACGCTACCGACACGCTGGTTAACGCGCCATCAGGACAAACACGCCCCAGCCGAGATATTCCCGGGTCCAGGTGACGTGGTGCAGCGGCGCGGTGGTCAACTGCTGGCGAACCTCCGGCGCGAAGTCATCGTGCGGATTGGCCTCCAGCCAGCGGCGCATCGTCAGCCATTTCGCCGCTTCATAACGATCCCAGCCCTCCTGGTCCGCCAGCACCATCTCCACTACGTCATAGCCCAGTTCGCCGAAGTGGGCGACCAGCGCCGGCAGCGTCAGGAAGTCGTCGGGAGAGTGCGCGCCGCAGGCAACCGCCTCTTCCGCCGTGGCGGGGCGTTTGCGCCACCATGGCTCGCCGATCAGCAGCATGCCGCCTGGGTTAAGGCTCTGCTTCAGCAGCGCAATCGTGCCTGCCACGCCGCCGCCGATCCACGTTGCCCCCACGCAGGCGGCAATATCGCACGGCTGACTGGCGACATACCCGCTGGCATCCTGGTGCACAAAGGTCACCCGGTCGCTCACCCCGAGCGCCTCTGCCCGGGCGGCCGCCTGCTGGCTGAACAGCAGGCTCATGTCCACCCCGGTGCCGACGATCTGATGATCGCGCGCCCAGCTACAGAGCATCTCTCCGGAGCCGCTGCCGAGGTCAAGAATGGAGGCGCCCGGCGCCATTCGCAGCGCCCGCCCCAGCGTGGCGTACTTTTCCGGGGTAAAAGGGTTATGAATACGGTGTTCGCTTTCACTGATAGTAAAAATGCGAGGGATATCGATCATGGGTTTTTCTCCTTGAGAGCCATACGCCCGGGCAGCGACCCTGCCCGGGTCGCTGTATCAGCGGTTGTCCGCCTGCGCGCGAACGTTGGTCAAACCGGTGGTGTTGATCCGGTACGGCTGGCCATTCACCGACTTAATCAGCTTTTTGGTTTTGAGCTTTTTGAAGACCGCGAGGGTGCAGTCGCTCAGCAACAGCCCTTCCCGGGTGTAGCATTCGACGGCGGTAATGCGGCCGGAGGTATCACGGACGTGCGCAATACGGCCACCTTTGGCGAGTACGTGTAAGGTCCGTTGTTCCTGACGGGATAAATTCATACTGAAACCTGTTCATTATCATGTGCGAAAACATGCCTACACCCGCAGGTGTGTGCGTAAGGTTTAAGCGCAGCGATAATCAGTCCGGCCTGGGCAGGTCGGGAAGCTGATTATCTGATAATGACATTCTCCAGCATCGAAGCCTCGGTGAGCATTGAAAGGTATTTACCGGCTGAATGTTAACACCTTCATCTGGTAAGGGTATTGCACAGATTAAAAACTGTGATCGGCGTTATGATTTACCTTCACCCTCCCCGGCATTTTGCCTTTTCCGCCACCCGCTTTGTTCCTCAACGTTAACCACCGCCTTATCCCCCTCGCATTGTTAAATAATTGTTGTCAGATCACAAAATAGAAACAAAAAGGCCATTCCGTACGCATTTTATAAAAATGTAGATATTTTTAATTTATGGCTACGAAATGAACATCACCCTGACCTTCCATTCCATTGCGAGGAACGATCCTGATGAACGCCCTGACCGCAGTAAAACCGACATCCGCGCCGTTAGCTCAACACTTCCCTGGCTTTACCGTCGCCCCTTCCGCCCAGTCGCCGCGCCTGCTGGAGCTCACCTTTTCCGCCGACACCACCGCCCAGTTTCTGCAGCAGGTCGCGCAGTGGCCGGTGCAGGCGCTGGAGTACAAATCTTTCTTACGCTTTCAGGTGGGCAAGATCCTCGACGATCTGTGCGGCAACCAGCTGCAGCCGCTGCTGATCAAAAAGCTGCTCGACCGCGCGGAAGGCGCGCTGCTGATCAACGGCGAAGGGATCGATAACGTCAGCCAGGCCGAGGAGATGGTCAAGCTGGCCACCGCCGTGGCGCACCTGATTGGCCGTTCCAATTTCGACGCCATGAGCGGCCAGTATTACGCCCGTTTCGTGGTGAAAAACGTCGATAACTCCGACAGCTATCTGCGCCAGCCGCACCGGGTGATGGAGCTGCACAACGACGGCACCTACGTCGAAGAGCAAACCGACTATGTGCTGATGATGAAGATCGACGAGCAGAACATGCAGGGCGGCAATTCCCTGCTGCTGCATCTCGACGACTGGGAGCATCTCGACGAATTCTTCCGCGACCCGCTCGCCCGCCGCCCGATGCGCTGGGCCGCGCCGCCGAGCAAAAACGTCAGCAAAGATGTCTTCCACCCGGTATTCGACGTCGACCAGCTGGGTCGCCCGGTGATGCGCTATATCGACCAGTTCGTCCAGCCGAAAGATTTCGAAGAAGGCACCTGGCTGAGCCGCCTCTCCGACGCGCTGGAGACCAGCAAAAACATTCTTTCTGTACCGGTTCCGGTAGGCAAATTTCTGTTGATAAACAACCTGTTCTGGCTGCACGGCCGCGACCGCTTTACGCCGCACCCGGACCTGCGCCGCGAGCTGATGCGCCAGCGCGGCTACTTTGCGTATTCCACGAATCATTACCAGACTCATCAATAAGGGTTTTCAGGCGAAGGAATTGAGCGGATGTATGATTTCGTGATTATCGGCGGCGGCATCATCGGCATGTCGACCGCCATGCAGTTAATTGAGATTTACCCGGACGCCCGCATTGCGCTGCTGGAAAAAGAGGCCGGCCCGGCCTGCCATCAGACCGGCCATAACAGCGGCGTGATCCACGCCGGGGTGTACTACACGCCCGGCAGCCTCAAGGCGCAGTTTTGCCTCGCCGGCAACCGCGCCACCAAAGCCTTTTGCGAGCAGAACGGCATCCGCTACGACGTCTGCGGCAAGATGCTGGTCGCCACCTCGCCGCTGGAGATGGAGCGGATGCGCGCCCTGTGGGATCGCACCGCCGCCAACGGCCTGCAGCGGGAATGGCTGAGCGCCGGGGAGCTGCGCGAGCGCGAACCGAACATCAGCGGACTCGGCGGGATCTTCGTCCCTTCCAGCGGCATCGTCAGCTATCGCGACGTGGCGGCGGCGATGGCGAAGAACTTCGAATCGAAAGGCGGCGCCATCGTCTACAACGCCGAAGTCAGCGCCCTGAAAGAACACGCCAGCGGCGTGGTCGTCCACACCCGCCAGGGCGGCGAGTATGAAGCCTCGACGCTGATTACCTGTTCCGGGCTGATGGCCGATCGACTGGTGAAAATGCTCGGCGTCGATCCCGGGTTTATCATCTGCCCGTTCCGCGGGGAGTATTTCCAGCTCGCTCCGCAGCACAATCAGATCGTCAACCATCTGATCTATCCGATCCCCGATCCGGCGATGCCGTTCCTCGGCGTCCACCTGACCCGCATGATCGACGGCAGCGTCACCGTCGGCCCCAACGCCGTGCTGGCCCTGAAGCGCGAAGGCTATCGCAAGCGCGATATTTCGCTGGCCGATACCCTGGAGATCCTCACCTCGCCCGGCATTCGCCGGGTACTGCAAAACAACCTGCGCTCCGGGCTGGGCGAAATGAAAAATTCGCTGTGCCGAAGCGGCTATCTGCGGCTGGTGCAGAAATACTGCCCGAGCCTGACATTGCGCGATTTGCGCCCGTGGCCGGCCGGTGTGCGGGCGCAGGCGGTGTCGCCGCAGGGCAAACTGATCGACGATTTTCTCTTCGTCACCACCGCGCGTTCCATTCACACCTGTAACGCGCCGTCACCCGCGGCGACGTCGGCTATCCCGATCGGCGCGCATATCGTCAGCAAGGTGCAGACCCTGCTGGCCAGCCAGAGCAATCCCGGACGCACGCTGCGTGCGGCACGTAGCGTGGAGACACTACACGCCGCTTTTACCCGTTAACCCCCTGAAGACAGGAAGCGATTATGCAACTCAACGATATGACTCTGTTTCGCCAGCAGGCGCTGATTGATGGTCAGTGGCGCGATGCGCCCAACGGCGACGTGATTGCGGTGACCAACCCCGCCAACGGCGAGCAGCTCGGCAGCGTGCCGAAAATGGGCGCTGACGAAACCCGACAAGCGATCGAAGCCGCTAACCGCGCCCTTCCCGCCTGGCGCGCCCTCACCGCCAAAGAGCGGGCGAATATTCTGCGCCGCTGGTTCGATCTCATGCTGGAGAACCAGGACGATCTCGCCCGTCTGATGACCCTCGAGCAGGGGAAACCGCTGGCGGAAGCCAAAGGCGAAATCAGTTACGCCGCCTCCTTTATTGAATGGTTCGCCGAAGAAGGTAAACGCATTTACGGCGACACCATTCCGGGCCACCAGGCCGACAAGCGCCTGCTGGTGATTAAGCAGCCCATCGGCGTCACCGCCGCCATCACCCCGTGGAACTTCCCGGCGGCGATGATCACCCGCAAAGCGGGCCCGGCGCTGGCCGCGGGCTGCACCATGGTCCTGAAACCGGCCAGCCAGACGCCGTTTTCCGCGCTGGCGCTGGCCGAACTGGCGAATCGCGCCGGGATCCCCGCCGGGGTGTTCAACGTCGTCACCGGCTCAGCCGGCGCGGTCGGCGGCGAACTGACCAGCAACCCGCTGGTACGCAAGCTCTCCTTTACCGGCTCGACCGAGATTGGCCGCCAGCTGATGGAGCAGTGCGCGAAAGACATCAAAAAAGTCTCCCTGGAGCTGGGCGGCAACGCGCCGTTTATCGTCTTCGACGATGCCGATCTCGATAAAGCCGTCGAGGGGGCGCTGGCGTCGAAGTTCCGCAACGCCGGGCAAACCTGCGTCTGCGCCAACCGCCTGTACGTCCAGGACGGGGTGTATGACCGTTTCGCCGAGAAGCTGCAGCAGGCGGTGGAAAAACTGCGCATCGGCGACGGCCTGCAGGAGGGCGTCACGACCGGCCCGCTGATCGACGAGAAAGCCGTCGCCAAAGTTGAAGAACACATTGCCGACGCCATCGCCAAAGGCGCAAAGGTGGTCACCGGCGGCAAACCGCACGCCCTGGGCGGCAACTTCTTCCAGCCCACCATCCTGGTCAACGTGCCCGACAGCGCCAAAGTGGCGAAAGAGGAGACCTTCGGCCCGCTGGCCCCGCTGTTCCGCTTTAAAGATGAAGCCGACGTCATTGCCCAGGCCAACGATACCGAGTTCGGTCTCGCCGCCTATTTCTACGCCCGCGATCTGAGCCGTGTGTTCCGCGTCGGCGAAGCGCTGGAGTACGGCATCATCGGCATCAATACCGGAATTATCTCCACCGAAGTCGCCCCGTTCGGCGGCGTTAAGGCCTCCGGCCTCGGCCGCGAAGGGTCGAAGTACGGCATCGAAGACTACTTAGAAATCAAATACATGTGTATTGGCCTTTAACAGGAGTGACGGATGAACAGCAATAAAGCAATGATGGCGCGTCGCAACGACGCGGTCCCGCGCGGCGTCGGCCAGATCCATCCTGTCTTCGCCGAGCGCGCGGAGAACTGCCGGGTGTGGGACGTCGAAGGGCGGGAATATCTCGATTTTGCCGGCGGTATCGCGGTGCTCAATACCGGCCACCTGCATCCGCAGATTGTCGCCGCCGTGGAGGACCAGCTGAAAAAACTGTCCCATACCTGCTTCCAGGTGCTGGCCTACGAGCCCTACCTGGCGCTGTGCGAAAAGATGAACCAGAAGGTGCCTGGTGATTTCGCCAAGAAAACCCTGCTGGTGACCACCGGGTCGGAAGCGGTGGAGAACGCAGTGAAGATCGCCCGCGCGGCAACCGGGCGCAGCGGCGCGATCGCCTTCACCGGCGCCTATCACGGCCGCACTCACTACACCCTGTCGCTGACCGGTAAAGTGAATCCATACTCCGCCGGTATGGGCTTAATGCCGGGTCACGTCTATCGCGCCCTCTATCCGTGCGCGCTGCACGGCGTCAGCGATGAAGAGGCGATCGCCAGCATCCATCGTATCTTCAAAAACGATGCCGCGCCGGAAGATATCGCCGCCATCATTATCGAGCCGGTGCAGGGTGAAGGCGGATTCTATGCCGCCTCCCCGGCCTTTATGCAGCGTCTGCGCGCCCTGTGCGACGAGCACGGCATTATGCTCATCGCCGATGAAGTACAGAGCGGCGCGGGCCGCACCGGTACCCTGTTCGCCATGGAGCAGATGGGCGTCGCGGCGGATATCACCACCTTCGCCAAATCCATCGCCGGCGGTTTCCCGCTGGCGGGCGTCACCGGCCGCGCGGAGGTGATGGACGCCATCGCCCCGGGCGGACTGGGCGGCACCTACGCCGGCAACCCCATCGCCTGCGCCGCCGCCCTGGCGGTATTGCAGATTTTCGAGCAGGAGAATCTGCTGGAAAAAGCCAACCAGCTCGGCGATACCCTGCGCCAGGGCCTGCTGGCGATCGCAGAAGATCATCCGGAGATCGGCGACGTGCGCGGTCTGGGAGCGATGATCGCCATTGAGCTGTTTGAAGAGGGCGACCACAGCAGGCCGAACGCCAGGCTGACGGCGGATATTGTCGCCCGGGCGCGCGACAAAGGTCTGATCCTGCTCTCCTGCGGGCCGTACTACAACGTGCTGCGCATCCTGGTGCCGCTGACCATCGAAGAGGCGCAGATCGAGCAGGGGCTGAAGATCATCGCCGACTGCTTTACCGAGGCGAAACAGGCATAGCACACCAGACATGCGGACACGAAGTACGTTAGTAAGGGAATAAAGACGAGACCTGCAAAACAACAATAATACGCGTGCCCCGGCGCGGGAATGTCGGGGCGCTCTCCCAGGTGACACACTTCGAGAGGGTAAATGATGGGGCAACTGTCGCAATCACAGGATTTAGGGGCGGGGCTGAAGTCGCGCCACGTCACGATGTTATCTATCGCCGGGGTGATCGGCGCGAGTTTATTTGTCGGATCCAGCGTCGCCATTGCCGAGGCGGGCCCGGCGGTGCTGCTGGCCTATCTGTTTGCCGGGCTACTGGTGGTGATGATTATGCGTATGCTGGCCGAAATGGCGGTCGCCACGCCGGATACCGGCTCCTTTTCCACCTATGCCGATAAAGCCATCGGCCGCTGGGCGGGGTATACCATCGGCTGGCTGTACTGGTGGTTTTGGGTATTGGTTATTCCGCTGGAAGCCAATATCGCGGCGATTATTTTGCATTCATGGGTGCCGGGCGTCCCGGTGTGGCTGTTCTCTCTGGTCATCACCCTCGCCCTCACCGGCAGTAATCTGCTGAGCGTCAAAAACTACGGCGAATTCGAGTTCTGGCTGGCGCTGTGCAAAGTGGTCGCTATTCTGGCGTTTATCGTACTGGGCGCGGTCGCCATTACCGGCTTTTATCCGTATGCCGAGGTGAGCGGCATTTCGCGTCTGTGGGATCACGGCGGCTTTATGCCCAACGGCTTCGGCGCGGTGCTGAGCGCGATGCTGATCACCATGTTCTCGTTTATGGGCGCGGAGATTGTCACTATTGCCGCCGCCGAATCGGATACCCCGGATAAACATATCGTGCGCGCCACCAACTCGGTGATCTGGCGTATCTCTATTTTTTATCTGTGCTCGATCTTTATCGTCGTCGCCCTCATCCCATGGAATATGCCGGGGCTGAAGAGCATCGGCTCCTACCGCTCGGTGCTCGAGCTGCTGCATATTCCC
Organism: Klebsiella sp. K5-204; assembly: GCF_030128585.1. Lineage (NCBI taxonomy): Bacteria > Pseudomonadati > Pseudomonadota > Gammaproteobacteria > Enterobacterales > Enterobacteriaceae > Klebsiella > Klebsiella sp. K5-204. The sequence continues at coordinate 33,395 of NZ_JAKUZS010000005.1, read as the reverse complement.
TATGCCAAGCTGATTATGGACGGCGTGATCCTCCTGTCGGTCACCAGCTGTCTGAACTCGGCGCTGTATACCGCCTCGCGGATGCTCTACTCCCTGAGCCGCCGCGGCGATGCGCCGGCCTTCATGGGGCGGACCAACCGCAGCAAAACGCCGTACGTGGCGGTGCTCCTCTCCACCGGCGCGGCGTTCCTCACCGTGGTGGTGAACTACTACGCGCCTGCCAAGGTGTTTAAATTCCTCATCGACAGCTCCGGCGCCATCGCCCTGCTGGTCTATCTGGTGATCGCCGTTTCGCAACTGCGGATGCGTAAAATCCTTCAGGCGCAAGGCGGCGAGATCCGTCTCAGAATGTGGCTCTATCCGTACCTGACATGGCTGGTGATCGCCTTTATCACCTTCGTGCTGGTGGTGATGCTGTTCCGTCCGGCGCAGCAGCTGGAGGTGATCTCTACCGGCCTGTTAGCATTGGGAATTATTTGTACGGTACCGATTATGTCGCGCTGGAAAAAGCTGGTATTGTGGCAAAAACTGCCGCTGCAAAATACGCGTTAACCCTGTTCCCGGCCCCCGCCGGGAAGAGTATTCAGGAGTAAGATCATGACCGCCATTTCCCAGGCGACGGCCATTGACGGGTACCGTTGGTTAAAAAACGACATCATCCGCGGGGTCTACCAACCCGATGAGAAGCTGCGGATGAGCCTGTTGACCTCGCGCTATGCCCTGGGGGTCGGTCCGCTGCGCGAGGCGCTTTCGCAGCTGGTGGCCGAGCGGCTGGTGACGGTGGTCAATCAGAAAGGCTATCGGGTGGCGCCCATGTCGGAACAGGAGCTTCTCGATATCTTCGACGCGCGCGCCAACATGGAAGCCATGCTGGTGCGCCTCGCCATCGAGCGCGGCGGCGATGAGTGGGAGGCGGAGCTGCTGGCCCGCGCCCATCTGCTCAACAAGCTGGAGTCGTGCGAGGCAAGTGAGCGCTTACTCGATGAGTGGGACCAGCGCCACCAGGCGTTTCACACCGCCATCGTCGCCGGCTGCGGTTCGCAGTATCTGCTGCAAATGCGCGAGCGGCTCTTCGATCTGGCAGCCCGCTACCGTTTTATCTGGCTGCGCACCACCGTCCTGTCGGTGGAGATGCTGGAAGATAAGCATGTCCAGCATCAGACCCTGGTGGACGCTATTCTGGCGCGCGACGCCGAGCAGGCCAGCGCGCTGATGCGCGAGCACTTACTGACGCCGATCCCGATTATTCAGCAGGCGATGGCCGGCAAGCTGCAGCCGCAGGCAGTGTGAGTCAGGTGGCGGTGTGGAGAGTGCGGGTGGGGCGGCAAAGTCTTCGTCACGCTCCTCCACGCCGCACGGGCGTGGAGGAATCGTATCTGTAGATCAATCAGGCGCGCAGGCGAACCGGCTCGCTGAAATCGTCGGCCGGTTCCAGCTTCAGATTAAAGGTGGTCAGCAGCGCTGCGGCGCGCTCGTGAAACTCGCGCAGCGTTTTTTCCAGTCTGTCGCTCACTTCCGGGTCGTCAATGTCGACCGCCTGCCATGACCCTTCTTTATTGAACAGGCCAAACTGGTAGCTATAGGTGAAACGTGACTCTTGTGCTTCCATTTCCATCCACCAGCCCCAGAATTCACGCTTCTCCGGTGCGGGCTTAACGTTGACGCAAACTGCCAGGCAATCGAAAAAGAAACGGTTGTCATGGCACTGCTCTTCGCGAATGTAAGGCCCTAGCGCCGTGAATTTCTTGATCAACTTACTTTTCAGGTGTCCACTCGGTAACGTCATTGCGATCTCCTTTAGTGATGCAACTGTTTTACCAAACCAATAGAATTTAGCAATAAATTAACCAAATCTATGGTTGATCCAGCGGGCGATCTGTCGCAATGCGTGATCAAAATTGCGATACACCGGGTTAAACGGGATCTCCAGCAGTTTGCCATCGGCAGATGACGAGGTGATTAACCGCGACTCCTCTTCGGGGCTGAACGGATCGTCCTTCCAGAAGCCGGAGAGCATCGGCGTCGGGCAACGGCGTCCCAGCAGTCCCTGGGTTTTTAACGAGTAGCGGTTGAGCTCCACGCGCAGCGCTTCATCGGACGCGTCATGCATGCCCAGCCGCGAGGCCAGCACGTCGAGGTACATTTCCGGCACGCGCCCCTGATGCAGAGGATCCACCAGCAGACCGTGGACCACCGGCCCCAGACAGGCTACGGCCTTCAGCCGCTGCGGCTCCAGGTAACCGAGACGCACCGCGATATTGGCGCCAAAACGGAAGCCGAAGGCGGCGACCCGGGTATGGTCGATCCATGGCACATTTTCCAGATGGCGCAGCGCGTGCTGATGCAGCAGGCTGGTATCCTGATTCAGCGTCCATTTTGACGAGAAGCCGATGGAGGGCATATCAATGGTCAGCATGGCAATGCCGAGCGGTGAGAAGTAGTTCTCATACAGGTTGTAATAATCCGTCTGCAGCGAGTCCAGCCCCCCACACATCAGCACCGTCGGAAACGGCCCCTCGCCTTTCGGCATATGCAAAAAGCCGGTGATCGGCGAACCGCCAGGAATGGTGAACTCCAGCTCGCGCAGGGCGCCAGGCAGCCGCTGGGCGGCCTCTTCATACGCCCGGTTGGCTAAAGCCTGCGCCTGTTCCGCCAGCTCATCGCCTTTAATATGCGGATAAGCGGCAATGCTGTACAGGTTCGAAGCATGCAGCCAGTGGCGGCCGCTCAGCAAAGGATCGGCTTCCTGCCCGGCCTTTTGCTGCCACTGCATCGCCTCTTTCGCCCACTCAAAGATCCAGTTGCCGCCGCGATAGCCGATGACGGTATCGAACAGCTCGGGATCCGTTCGTTCGGCCTCGCTCATCACAATGCGCGCTTGCACATCAAGGATCTCCTGCGGGGTTACGCCGCGCCAGATCCACATTAAGCGATTGATCAGACGGTACCAGTGTTCGACGTGATTGCCGCTCAGCGCTGACTGCATCGCCTGGGGTTTTCCGGCAGAAAACCGGCGTACCAGCGTAGAGGTTTCGGGATGTTTGAAGCGAGGTTTAAACAGCGTTTCGCTGAGGTTAGCCTGTGACATGTGCAGTCTCCGTCGTAGTGCCACTCCGGATATTGTAACCTGCTAGAGGATAAAAAAAACCACGCCCGGCAAGCCGGGCGTGGTAAATAGCACTGTCCTGAAGAATTAACGACCTGCGATAGGCGGTACAAACACCACGCCCATATCCCACGGCTGTTCAATCCAGGTATCCTGCGGAATATCAACCACGTAATCATCCACCAGCGGACGGCCTGCCGGCTTGGCGAAAATGGTGACGAAGTGCGCTTTGGGATACATTTCGCGGATCGCTACGGCGGTCCCGCCGGTATCCACCAGATCGTCGATAACGATAAAGCCTTCGCCATCGCCTTCCGCACGTTTCAGCACTTTCAGCTCGCGCTGGTTATCATGGTCGTAGCTGGAGATGCATACGGTATCAACATGACGAATGCCCAGTTCACGCGCCAGTAACGCCCCCGGTACCAGTCCACCGCGGCTAACGGCAATAATGCCTTTCCATTGCTCAACCGGCAGCAGACGGCTGGCCAGTTTGCGGGCGTGAATCTGCAACATGTCCCAGGTGACGACGTATTTTTCGCTCATGTGAAGTGTCCCAGCCTGTGTAATACGGCTTAAATAATGTTCGAGGGGGAAAATGGTTGCGCGAGATTATAGAGATCTGACGCACTAAAAACCAGTGTTAAGCGGTTTGCGCAACGCTTTTTGCGTTGTTTACACTACCTGCGGCGGTGGAAAGTGGTATTCTCACCCCCATCGCGCAAGCCCGGGCTTGTTGTGTATTTTAACGCTAACCCTCGTCCTGCAACCGCTGTATGCAGGAGTCTGTAAGGAGACTTACCGTGTCTGAACTGTCTCAACTATCCCCGCAGCCGCTTTGGGATATTTTCGCCAAGATTTGCTCCATCCCGCACCCGTCCTATCACGAAGAACAGCTCGCCGAGCACATTATGGGTTGGGCAAAAGAAAAAGGCTTACACGCGGAACGCGACCAGGTTGGCAACATTCTGATTCGTAAAGGCGCGACTGCCGGTATGGAAAACCGTAAGCCGGTAGCGCTGCAGGCGCACCTCGATATGGTGCCGCAGAAAAATAACGACACCGTCCACGACTTCGCCAAAGATCCGATCCAGCCGTACATTGACGGAGAATGGGTGAAAGCGCGCGGCACCACGCTGGGCGCGGACAACGGTATCGGGATGGCGTCCGCACTGGCGGTACTGGCCGACGACAGCGTCGCTCACGGCCCGCTGGAAGTGCTGCTGACCATGACCGAAGAAGCCGGTATGGACGGCGCCTTCGGTCTGCAGGCCAACTGGCTGCAGGCCGATATCCTGATCAACACCGACTCCGAAGAAGAAGGCGAAATCTATATGGGTTGCGCCGGCGGGATCGATTTCACCTCAAACCTGGCGCTGACCCGCGAAGCGATTCCGGCCGGTTTCCAGAGCTTTAAAGTGACCTTAAAAGGGCTGAAGGGCGGCCACTCCGGCGGTGACATCCATCTCGGTCTGGGTAACGCCAACAAGCTGCTGTCGCGCTTCCTTGCCGGTCATGCCGATGAGCTGGATCTGCGTCTGGTCGATTTCAACGGCGGTACGTTGCGCAACGCCATCCCGCGTGAAGCATACGCTACTGTCGCCGTCGCCGCGGATAAAGCCGATGCGCTGAAAGCGCTGGTGAATACTTACCAGGCGCTGCTGCAAAACGAGCTGGCGGCCAAAGAGAAGAACCTGGTGGTGCTCCTGGAAGCGGTAGAGAACGACAAAGCGGCGCTGACTCAGGCCTCCCGCGACGGTTTCATCCGCCTGCTGAACGCCACGCCGAACGGGGTTATCCGCAACTCTGACGTGGCGAAAGGCGTAGTAGAAACCTCGCTGAACGTCGGCGTCGTCACCATGACCGATGAAAATGTGCAGATCCACTGCCTGATCCGCTCGCTGATCGACAGCGGCAAAGACTATGTGGTCAGCATGCTGGAATCTCTGGGTAAACTGGCGGGGGCGAAAACCGAAGCCAAAGGCGCTTACCCTGGCTGGCAGCCGGACGCCAACTCGCCGGTAATGCACCTGGTGCGCGAGACTTACCAGCGTCTGTTCAACAAAACGCCGAACATCCAGATCATCCACGCCGGTCTGGAATGCGGTCTGTTCAAAAAACCGTATCCGGAGATGGACATGGTCTCCATCGGGCCAACCATTACCGGTCCGCACTCCCCGGATGAGCAGGTCCATATCGAGAGCGTCGGCCAGTACTGGACGCTGCTGACCGAGCTGCTGAAAGCCATTCCGGCTAAATAAGCCCCACCACCGGCGGCAGCCCGCCGCCGGTTTCTCCCTCGCCTCACCTTAGCGTCCCGCGCTTTCCATCCGGTAGTTAATAAACCACTCCCCGCGCGCCGCCACCCGCTGCTCAGCCACCACCTTAAAGCCATGGGCCGTAAAACAGGGTCTCGCGGTAATGCTGGCGTCCACCGTCAGGATTTGCGCAGGATACTGAGCGCAGAGCGCCTCGATAAGCGCGCCGCCGATACCCTGCCGGCCGTGATCCGGCGAGACAAAGAGCAAATCGATATGCGTCCCGATGGCGGTGATAAAGCCAACCGGTTGATTCTCTATCTCCGCCACCAGCCCGTTTGCATCAGCCAGCTTTTGCCGCCAGCGTGTCTCATCCACCTGCGCCCAGGCCGCAATCTGCGCCGGAGTATAGTCCCGGCAGGCCGTTTCCCGCACCGCGCGCAGAAATATCCGACAGAGCAGTGGTAAATCGTTGTCGCGGTAAGGACGAATGTGCATGGTTAAATCCCTAATAAAAGCTGCCTTTCCAGCTGCGGATCGAGCAGCGTCACGTGGAGCCCAACCAGGCGCACGCCACGTCCGCCGCGGCGCTCATCCCAGGCCTTGTGCGCGGTGGCAATCAGATCCGCTTTGTTCAGCTGCGGCCAGACGTGCTCCTGGGTGGTCAGCTGGAAGTCATTGAATTTCAGTTTAATACCCTGACGGGCGATCAGCAGGTCCGGTTTGACCTTCGCCAGCCGGCGCTCCAGTTCGGGATAGAGATTTTCGATAATCGCTTCGCACTCTGACCATTCATGGATATCTTCCGCTAATGTCCGCTCTACCCCCACTGACTTGCGCTGCCGGTCGTTATGGATTTCCCGCTCATCAATCCCGTGGCTGCGCTCCCACAAAATACGGCCGAATTTACCGAAGCGCTTAAGCAGCATGGCCAGATCGCTGTTCTGTACATCGCCACAGGTACGCAGGCCCATATTTTCCAGCTTCGCCGCCGATACCTTCCCGACGCCGGGTATTTTCGCCAGCGGCAGCGCCCGTACAAACTCAGCCACCTCATGGGGAGCGATAACGAACTGGCCGTTGGGTTTATTCATGTCGGAGGCGATTTTGGCAAGAAACTTTACCGGCGCCACCCCCGCCGAGGCGGTGAGGCGCAGCTCCCGTTCGATGGTTTCGCGGATCTCCTGGGCGATCAGGGTGGCCGACCCGTGACAATGCACGCTGTCGCTGACGTCGAGATAGGCTTCATCCAGCGACAGCGGCTCAATGCGCGAGGTATAGCGGGAGAAAATTTCGCGGATATGGTTCGAGGCTTCTTTGTAGGCATCAAAGCGGCCGGGAAGCAGCGTGAGATGCGGGCACAGCTTGAGCGCCGTCGCCGTCGGCATGGCGCTGCGCACGCCAAACTTACGCGCAGGATAGTTCGCGGTACTAATCACGCCACGCTGTACCCGACTGCCGCCTATCGCGAGAGGTATGTCGCGCAACGCCGGGTTGTCGCGCATCTCCACCGCCGCAAAGAAACAGTCCATATCGACATGGATAATTTTACGCATCGTCAGACTCAACACTGTATACCCATACAGCATAGCAAAACTCGCTGCGAATTTTATGCTTTTTTTATTTCATCGCCCAGAAAAGCGGTTAAAACATAAAACTGCAATAAATTATGTTTATTTTCATAAAGTTAACCTATAAATCTGGAAGATATAATCATGAAGAAAATACTTACCGCACTTTGCCTGCTGGCCTCCGCCGGCGCCTGGGCCGCCCCGCAGCTGATTGCCCATCGCGGCGGCACCGGCGATGCGCCAGAAAATACCCTGCCGGCCATTAAGCTGGCGCTGGAGAATAACGCCGAGGCCATCTGGGTCACGGTGCAGTTAAGCCACGACGGCGTGCCGGTGCTCTACCGGTCAAGCGATCTTTCCGCATTGACCAATAGCGAGGGCAACGTTTCCAGTTTGACCGCCGCCGAGCTGGCGAAAGTCGATGCCGGCTGGAAATGGGGTGATGACAGCCACCCCTGGCGCGGCAGGCAGGCCACCATTCCCACGCTGCAAGCCGTTTTGCAGCAATGGCCGCACACGTTCTTCTACATCGACATTAAATCTCCGGATGCCGACCCGACCGTGATGGGCGAGCGCCTGCTTGCGGTGTTAAAAGCTACGCACAGCCTCGATCGCGTGCGGGTCTATTCCACCGAAGACCGCTATATCGCCGCGCTGCCGCCGGCTATTCCCCGCTTCGTCACCCGCAGCGAAACCCGCACCAGACTTGCCAGTATTTCGCTCAGCCATCAGTGCCAGCCTGCCAGCCAGCGCGAAGGCGAGCAATGGTATGGGCTGGAGCTGAAGCGCAAGGTAGAGGTGGTGGAGAAATTCACCCTTGGGGAAGGGGTCTCCCCGGCGACGCTCACCTGGGATAAAGAGGCGATGGATTGCTTCCGCTCGCAGGGTAAAGCGCACATTATCTTCTTCGGCATCAACAGTGCGGAAGATTACCGCACGGCGAAAGAGCTGGGCGCTGACGGCGTGATGGTCGATTCCCCGGCGCAGGCGAAAAGCTGGCAGTAAGGGAGTCAATGGCTAAAAAAGGCCGCGAAAGCGGCCTCACGTTGCTGGCATGTTGTTGCCGGGTGGCGGCTACGCCTTACCCGGCCTACAAAACCGAAGCAGCAGACCCGGCAAGCGCAGCGCCACCGGGCACGGAGCCGCTTTATGCCGGGTGGCGGCTGCGCCTTACCCGGCCTACAAAACTGAAGCAGCAGGTCCGGCAAGCGCAGCGCCATCAGGCCTAAATGGCCAAAGATTACAAAATGCGCCGCTGCTGGCGCTGCGCCTCGCGGGCGAGACGTTTCTTACGCGCGTCGCAAGGCTCAGGACAGTCGCAGACTTTCTCCAGTCCCAGCGAGGAGATCCCGCCGCAGCTGCCCTGAATGCTCTTGCGCTTCACCAGGTAGCCCAGCGACATCCCGAGGATCACCAGCGCAAAAATCACAAAGGTTGCGACAAACACCGTCAGCATCGTCAGCCTCCAAAGTCGTCGAGCAGAATATTCTCGTCCTCGACGCCCAGATCCTTCAGCATCTTAATCACTGCGGCATTCATTACCGGCGGCCCGCACATGTAGAACTCGCAGTCTTCCGGCGCCGGATGATCGCGCAGATAGTTCTCGTACAGAACGTTATGGATAAAGCCGGTATGCCCCGTCCAGTTATCTTCCGGCAGCGGATCGGAGAGCGCAACGTGGAAGGTAAAGTTCGGGTTATCCCGCGCCAGCTGTTCAAACTCATCATCGTAGAACATCTCGCGCAGCGAGCGCGCTCCGTACCAGAAGCTGATTTTACGTGTGCTGTGCAGGCGCTTGAGCTGGTCGAAAATATGCGAACGCATCGGCGCCATCCCGGCGCCGCCGCCGATAAACACCATCTCGGCGTCGGTCTCTTTGGCAAAGAACTCGCCGAACGGCCCCGAAATCGTCACCTTATCGCCCGGCTTCAGCGACCAGATATAGGACGACATGATCCCCGGCGGGGCATCCGGCACCTTCGGCGGCGGCGTCGCAATGCGCACGTTGAGCATAATGATGCCCTTCTCTTCCGGATAGTTAGCCATCGAGTAGGCGCGCAGGGTCGGCTCTTTCACCTCAGAGACGTAGCGGAACAGGTTGAACTTGTCCCAGTCCGAGCGGTATTCATCCGGGACATCGAAGTCAGCATAGGCCACTTTATGCGGTGGGCATTCGATCTGAATATAGCCCCCGGCGCGGAACGGCACCACCTCCCCCTCGGGGATCCGCAGCTTGAGCTCTTTAATGAAAGTAGCTTTGTTATCATTGGAGATAACTTCGCATTCCCATTTTTTGACGCCGAAGATTTCTTCCGGTAGCTCAATCTTCATGTTTTGCTTCACCGCGACCTGGCAGGCCAGACGGCAGCCGGCTTTGGCTTCGCGTTTGGTAATATGCGAAAGCTCGGTCGGCAGGATATCGCCGCCACCCTCTTTGATAGTCACCCGACACTGGCCGCAGGAGCCGCCGCCGCCGCAGGCGGAGGAGACAAAAATCCCGTTGCTGGACAGCGTGTTCAGCAGCTTATCCCCCGCCGGGGTACGGATCTGCTTATCCGCTTCGTTATTGATCTCAATAACCACGTCGCCCGCGTTCACCAGCTTTGAGCGCGCTGCCAGGATAAGCCCCGACAGCACCAGCACAATCAGCGTGAACATCACGACGCCAAGAATAATTCCCATACTTATTCGCCCTTATAGCTGCACGCCGGAGAAGGACATAAAGCCCAGCGCCATCAACCCGGTAGTGATAAAGGTGATCCCTAACCCGCGCAAACCGGCAGGCACGTTGGCGTACTTCATCTTTTCGCGGATCCCCGCCATCGCCACGATCGCCAGCATCCAGCCGATGCCGGAGCCAAAGCCGTAAACGATGGATTCCGGGAAGTTGTAATCACGCTGCACCATGAACGACACACCGCCGAAAATCGCGCAGTTAACCGCAATCAGCGGCAGGAAGATCCCCAGCGCGTTGTATAGCGCCGGGAAGTACTTATCGAGGATCATCTCGAGGATCTGCACCAGCGCGGCGATCACCCCGATAAAGGTGATGAAGTTCAGGAAGCTGAGGTCTACCCCCTCCACCAGCGCGCCGTCGCGCAGCACCAGGTTATACACCAGGTTGTTGATCGGTACGGCAAGACCCAGCACCACCGTCACCGCAACGCCGAGGCCGAAGGCGGTGGAGACCTTTTTCGACACCGCGAGGAAGGTACACATCCCGAGGAAAAAGGCCAGCGCCATGTTCTCAACAAACACCGCGCGGACAAACAGGCTAATGTAATGAGCCATCATCGATTACTCCTTTTCCTGCTGTTCAGGCTTCCAGCTACGCAGGGCCCAAATCAGTAAACCGATAATGAAGAACGCGCTCGGCGCCAGCAGGAACAGGCCGTTCGGCTGATACCAGCCGCCGTTCTGCACCGTCTCCAGCACTGTGATACCGAACAGCTTGCCGCTGCCGATAAGCTCGCGCAGGAAGCCGACGATAATCAGGATCGCGCCGTAGCCGAGACCGTTGCCGATACCGTCCATAAAGCTGGCCAGCGGCGGCGACTTCATGGCGTAAGCTTCAGCGCGCCCCATCACGATGCAGTTGGTGATGATAAGCCCGACGAATACCGACAGCTGCTTGGAAGTCTCATAGGCGAAAGCCCGCAGTAGCTGATCCACCACGATAACCAGCGAGGCGATGATCGCCATCTGCACGATGATGCGCACGCTGTTGGGAATGTGGTGGCGGATCATCGAGATAAACATGCTGGAGAACGCCGTCACCAGGGTCACCGCAATGGTCATCACGAAGGCGGTTTCCAGCTTAGTGGTGACCGCCAAGGCGGAGCAGACGCCCAGCACCTGCAGGGCGATGGGGTTATTGGCGATGAGCGGCCCCACCAGCACGCGCTTCACCTCTTTCATCTCGCTCTGTTCAGCCATTGTTCAGCCCTCCTTCACGCACCTTTTTCAGGAACGGACCAAAGCCCAGTTCACCCATCCAGAAATCAAAGCTGTGCTGTACGCCATTTGACGTCAGCGTGGCGCCCGATAAGCCATCAACCGCATGCAGGTCACCAGCGCGCGCGCCGCCTTTGACCACTCTCAGCGCCGGCATGCCGTTGTCATCCAGCACCTGCTTGCCGACAAACTGCTGGCGCCAGTTCGGGTTCTCCACTTCGCCGCCCAGCCCCGGGGTCTCCCCCTGGTCATAGTAGGTAATGCCTTTCACCGTGCGGCCATCGATGTCCAGCGCCACGAAGGCGTACATCATCGACCACAGGCCATTGCCATAAATGGGCAACACCACCTGCTCAATCTTCTGCTGCGCGTCGCGCACCAGGTAGATTTCCGCCAGATTGCTGCGGCGTTTAATCCCCGCCGGATCCTGGCTGGCATCCAGCGCCATACTCTGCTGCGGATCCTTCAGCGCCTGGGCCTGATTGAATTTTGCCGGGTCTTTCTCCAGCAGCTCGCCGGTCGCCAGATTCACCAGTCGCGGCGAAATGCGCGCCGCGAAGGTGTCGGCGACCGCATCAGCATCCATGCCGGGCTGCATCAGGCCGGACACCGCCAGGATATTACGCTGCTTATCCAGCGCCCGCTGCGCCTGCTGGCGGGATTTCAGCCCCACGGCCGAGCCCGCTACCACGATGGAGCAGACCAGACAAAGCACCAGCACCACCAGCAGCGTTTTGCCGATGCTATCGTTACTTTTCTTCTCAGCCACGCGACTTCCTCCGCTTAATATTGGCCTGCACCACCAGGTAATCGAACAGCGGTGCGAAGAGGTTGGCGAAGAGGATCGCCAGCATCATCCCTTCCGGATAAGCCGGGTTCACCACGCGGATCAGCACGCACATCACGCCGATCAGCACGCCGTAACTCCATTTTCCTTTATCGGTAAACGAGGCGGATACCGGGTCCGTCGCCATAAACATCATGCCGAAGGCGAAGCCGCCGAGTACCAGATGCCAGTACCATGGCATAGCGAACATCGGGTTGGTGTCGGAGCCGATAACGTTAAACAGGGTCGCGGTGGCGACCATGCCGATCATCACCCCGGCGACGATGCGCCAGGACGCGACGCGGCCAAAGAGGATGATCGCGCCGCCGATCAGGATCATTAGTGTGGAGACTTCGCCAATCGAGCCCGGAATATTGCCGAGGAAGGCGTCCATCCAGCTCACCGGGATGCCGGTAGCGACGTTAACCAGCGCTTCACCGCCGCCGCTGGCCCACTGGGAGAGCGGCGTAGCGCCGGAAAAACCGTCCGCCGCCGTCCACACCAGGTCGCCGGAGATTTGCGCCGGATAGGCAAAGAACAGGAACGCGCGCCCCGCCAGCGCCGGGTTGAGGAAGTTGCGCCCGGTACCGCCGAAAATCTCTTTAGCGATCACCACCCCGAAGGAGATCCCCAGCGCCGCCTGCCACAGCGGCAGCGTGGGCGGGACGATCAGCGCGAACAGAATCGAGGTGACAAAGAAGCCTTCGTTGATTTCATGCTTGCGCACGATAGCGAACAGCACTTCCCAGAAGCCGCCGACGATAAAGACGGTGATATAGATCGGCAGGAAGAAGACCGCCCCCAGGGTCATCATGCTCAGCCAGCCGGCGTCGGCGCTGAAGCTCACCCCTAACCACTGGGCGACGCTATAGTGCCAGTTGTTGGCGATCGCCTGCTGCAGTTGTTCGGCGCCGTAAAGCTTATGCAGCGCCGGTATGGTCTGCAGCCCGACGTTATACATCCCCCAGAACATCGCCGGAAAGACGGCAAACCACACGAGGATCATCAACCGCTTGAGGTCGATGGCGTCGCGCACGTGCGCTGCGCCGCGGGTGACCTGGCCTGGTGTGTAGAAGATGGTCGCCGCCGCTTCATACAGCGGGTAATATTTTTCCAGCTTGCCGCCGTGCGTGAAATGCGGCTCAATTTTTTCAATCAGATGCTTTAAGCCCATCTCTTATCCTTCCTGCTCAATCCGGGTTAATACGCTGCGCAGCGCAGGGCCATATTCATACTTACCGGGGCAGACGTAGGTGCACAGCGCCAGATCTTCTTCATCCAGCTCCAGACAGCCCAGCGCCTGAGCGCTGTCGGTATCCCCGGCCAGCAGATCGCGCAGCAGTATGGTCGGCAGGATATCAAGCGGCATCACCCGCTCGTAATTGCCGATCGGCACCATCGCCCGCTCGCCGCCGTGGGTATCGGTAGAGAAATGAAAGCGCTTGCGCCTGAAGAAATGGCCCAGCGTGGTGCGGGTAATCGAGAATTTCTCTTTGCCCGGCATCACCCAGCCGAAGAGCTCTTTTTCCCGCCCTTCTTTAACCACGCTCACCTGCAGATGGAAGCGCCCGAGAAAGGCGTGAGGGCCATGGGCGCGGGTGCCGCTGAGCACCGAGCCGGAAATGACCCGGTTTTCCCCCTCCTGCAACTCGCCTGCCAGCAGATCGTCCAGGCTGGCGCCCAGCGTCGTCTTGACCAGTCGCGGCGATATCACCTGCGGGCCGCCGAGCGCGATCACCCGTTCGCAGTAGAGCTCCCCGTCGAGGAAAAGCTTACCAATGGCGATCGCGTCCTGATAATTGAGGTGCCAGACCTGCTTATTCAGGCTCACCGGCTCGAGGAAATGAATATGCGTTCCCGGCAGCCCCGCCGGGTGCGGCCCGCTAAACTGGTTAAAACTGACCTGGCCGACAGGATGACCGCCGAGCTTGCCGCCGCTGGGCTGGCAGACGTGGACTTTCCCGTCGGTCAGACGCGTAAGCACGGTAAGGCCAGCGTCGAAAGCGGCCCGTTCGGCCAGAATAATCGGCTGCGGCTCCGCCGCCAGCGGATTGGTATCCATAGCGTTGACAAAGATGGCGGCCGGCACGCTGCCCGGGAGCGGCGTTTTACTGAATGGCCGTGTGCGCAGCGCGGTCCACTGGCCCGACGCCAGCAGCTGCTGCTGCACGGTGTCGCGCGGCAGTTCAGCCAGCGCGTCCGCGGCGTAACGCGTAAACGCCACCGCGTCATTGCCCTCGATATCAATCACCACCGACTGCAACACGCGCCGTTCACCGCGGTGGATCGCGCTGACGACCCCGCTCGCCGGGGCGGTAAAGCAGACGCCGGGGTTCTTTTTATCTTCGAACAGGATCTGACCTTTTTTGACCCGATCGCCTTCTTTGACCGCCATGGCGGGACGCATGCCGACGTACTCTTCGCCGAGTAGCGCGACGCGCTTCACCGCTGGCGCGGAAGAAATCTGCTGTAATGGCATGCCAGCTATGGGCAAATCCAGCCCTTTTGTGATTTTAATCATATCGTTAGCAGGTATCCGTAACCTCAACCCCGACGCAGGCCGGGGCCAGCTTATTGACAGAATGGCAGAGAAGAAAGGGCGAAACGGCGCCAGATGCGCTCAGGACGGAAGAGAAGCATCCTTTCTTACTCTGGTGATGAACCGGCGCAAGTGTAACATTTCGTGAGCGTCGGCTGTAGCGCGAGAGGCAATAAGTGCTTCTAAAATGCGAGCTATTGCGCAAAGTTCTCACTGTGTTTTCGTCGCTGGCAGGGTATAAAGTGAGGCGGAATTGTAAACGCCGCCACGTCGCCCTTGCGAAAAAATGCCGTGATGCTAATGTGAGCGCTCTAAATCCAGAAAACTCTGATTTCGGGTCTCTCTTGCCGTCCTGGCAATGTGGCTATTTTGTTTTATCAAGGAACAAGCAGTATGCGCAAAATCGCATTATTTATTGCGATGCTTCTGCTGCCGTGCATGTCATTTGCCGGGCTGCTCAGCAGCAACAGCCCGACGACGCCGGTTAGCAAAGAATATAAGCAGCAATTAATGGGTTCACCGGTTTATATTGAGATCTTTAAAGAAGAGCGCATGCTCGACCTTTACGTCAAAATGGGTGAGACCTACCAGCTCCTCGACAGCTATCGGATCTGCAACTACTCCGGAGGCCTGGGCCCGAAACAGCGCCAGGGCGATTTCAAGAGTCCGGAAGGGTTCTATAACGTCACTCGCAGCCAGCTCAAACCCGACAGCCGCTTCTATAAAGCGATCAATATCGGCTTCCCGAACGCCTACGATCGCGCCCATGGTTATGAAGGGAAATACCTGATGATCCACGGCGACTGCGTCTCTGTCGGCTGCTACGCCATGACCGACAGCGGGATCGATGAAATCTTCCAGTTCGTGACCGGCGCCTTAGTCTTCGGTCAGCCAAGCGTGCAGGTGAGTATCTATCCGTTCCGCATGACCAACGCCAATATGGAACGCCACAAATACTCCTACTATGCGGATTTCTGGAAACAGCTGAAGCCTGGCTATGATTATTTCCAGCAAACCCACAAACCGCCGGTCGTATCAGTGACCGACGGCCGCTATGTGGTGAGCAAGCCGCTCAGCCACGAGGTTGTCCAGCCGCAGCTGGCCTCAAACTATACGCTCCCCGAGACAAAATAACGCCCACTCGCCTGGCATGATCTTATGCCAGGTCTCATTGGCCGTCAGCGGCTGCGTGGCGATAACCGTGACCACATCGTTGGGTGTGGTCTCGCGTTGAAAGTCGATCTCCACATCCTGGTCCAGCAGTTTTGCCACGCCGAACGGCGCCCGCCGGGTGATCCAGTGCAGGTTGGTCGAGCAGAACGCCATCACATAGCGTCCGTCCGACAGCAGCATGTTGAACACCCCTTTCTCACGCAGTTCCCCCGCAAGGGTGGCGATATACTTAAATACTCCCAGCATATTGCCCGGCGTACGCGGGTAGCGCTCGGTTAAGCGGTGCAGCAGCCAGCAGAAGGCCTTTTCACTGTCGGTTTCACCTACCGGGTGGAAATTGCCGGTTTTCAGCGATTTATAGCCTTTGAGCTGCCCGTTGTGCGCGTAGGTCCAGTTACGCCCCCACAGCTCGCGGGTGAACGGATGCGTATTCTCCAGGGCCACCATCCCGCGATTGGCCTGGCGGATATGCGCGACGACGGAACAGGACTTAATGGGGTAATCCTGGACCAGTTTCGCGATCGGCGACTGAAAGCTCGGCTGCGGATCTTTGAATGTGCGACAACCTTTGCCTTCATAGAAGGTGATGCCCCAGCCGTCTTTATGCGGCCCCGTCCCGCCTCCGCGCTGTACCAGCCCGGTAAAGCTAAAACAGATATCTGTTGGCACATTGGCGCTCATCCCGAGCAGTTCGCACATAGATCACCTCACCATCACAAATCACGACGGCGCCGAAGCGAGGCCGCCGTCAACAGTACACACTCACCTGCCTGTTAGCCTTTCGCCATCTCTTTTTCGATCAGCATAATCAGGATATGGATCACTTTGATGTGGATCTCCTGAATGCGGTCGGCGTAGCCAAAGTGCGGCACGCGAATTTCCACATCGGCGCTACCGGCCATTTTACCGCCGTCCTTACCGGTCAGGGTGATCACTTTCATCCCCTGCGCCCGCGCGGCCTCAATGGCCTTGATTACGTTGCCGGAGTTGCCGGAGGTGGAGATGCCGAGCAGCACATCGCCCGCGCGGCCAACGGATTCAACGTAGCGGGAGAAGACATACTCATAGCCAAAATCATTGCTCACGCAGGAGAGATGGCTGACGTCGGAGATCGCAATGGCCGGATATCCCGGGCGGTTTTCGCGATAACGTCCGGTCAGTTCTTCCGCAAAATGCATCGCATCGCAATGGGAACCGCCGTTGCCGCAGGACAGCACTTTACCACCCGCCTTAAAGCTATCCGCCAGCAGGACAGCGGCACGCTGGATAGCATGGATATTGGCTTCGTCCTGCAGAAAGTTAGCCAGCGTTTCCGCGGCTTCGTTCAGTTCGTTACGAATAAGATCCTGGTACATGAGGATAATCCTTCAGTATGAGTGGAATAACCCTGGCAGTGTACCGGATAGCCGCCGAAGCGAGAAGCAGCAGGCTGCGTTATCCCCCGCCCTTTTGATTTTATGTGCCGCTTTTGCATACAACAATGTGAGCAAGGTTGTAATTATTTTGTAAACACATTGCTAAATAAAAAGGCATGCACTACAACCAATACATCACAAGTGGTCAGACCTCCTACAAGCACAGGGAGCATTTCTCTATGATGATTTTGAGTATTGTTGCAACCGTTGTTTTACTCGGTGCGCTCTTCTATCACCGGGTCAGCCTGCTGCTCAGCAGCGTGATCTTGCTCGCCTGGACCGCAGCGCTCGGCGCGGCCGGTCTGTGGAATATCTGGCTGCTGCTGCCGCTGGCGATCATTCTGTTGCCGTTTAACTTTGCGCCTATGCGTAAATCCATGATTTCCGCACCGGCGTTTCGCGCCTTCCGCAAGGTCATGCCGCCGATGTCGCGTACCGAAAAAGAGGCCATCGACGCCGGGACTACCTGGTGGGAGGGGGATCTGTTTCGCGGTAATCCTGACTGGCATAAGCTGCATAACTATCCGCAGCCGCGTCTGACCGCCGAAGAGCAAGCCTTCCTCGACGGCCCGGTGGAAGAAGCCTGCCGGATGGCTAACGACTTCGCCATCACCCACGAAATGGCCGATCTGCCGCCGGAGCTGTGGGCGTATCTGAAAGAACACCGCTTCTTCGCGATGATCATCAAGAAAGAGTATGGCGGGCTTGAATTCTCCGCTTATGCCCAGTCGCGGGTGCTGCAGAAGCTCTCTGGCGTCTCCGGCATTCTGGCGATCACCGTCGGCGTCCCGAACTCACTGGGCCCGGGCGAGCTGCTGCAGCATTACGGTACTGAAGAGCAGAAAAACCATTACCTGCCGCGTCTGGCACGCGGGCTGGAGATCCCCTGCTTCGCACTCACCAGCCCGGAAGCGGGCTCCGACGCCGGCGCCATCCCGGATACCGGCGTGGTCTGCATGGGCGACTGGCAGGGCCAGCAGGTGCTGGGTATGCGCCTGACATGGAACAAACGCTACATTACGCTGGCGCCTATCGCCACCGTGCTGGGACTGGCCTTTAAACTTTCTGACCCGGATCGTCTGCTGGGCGGGGAAGAAGAGCTGGGCATCACCTGCGCGCTGATCCCGACCTCCACCCCGGGCGTGGAAATTGGCCGTCGCCACTTCCCGCTTAACGTCCCGTTCCAGAACGGCCCAACCCGCGGCAAAGATATCTTCGTGCCGATCGATTACATCATCGGTGGGCCGGGGATGGCCGGTCAGGGCTGGCGCATGCTGGTTGAATGTCTGTCGGTGGGCCGCGGTATTACGCTGCCGTCCAACTCCACCGGCGGCCTGAAATCGGTGGCTATGGCGACCGGGGCTTACGCCCATATTCGCCGCCAGTTCAAAATCTCGATCGGTAAAATGGAAGGCATTGAAGAGGCGCTGGCGCGCATTGCCGGTAATGCTTATGTGATGGATGCTGCGGCGTCGCTGATCACCTACGGCATTATGCTCGGCGAGAAACCGGCGGTGCTCTCCGCGATCGTGAAATATCACTGCACCCACCGCGGCCAGCGCGCCATTATCGACGCAATGGATATTACCGGCGGGAAAGGCATTATGCTGGGCGAAGGCAACTTCCTCGCCCGGGCATATCAGGGCGCGCCTATCGCCATCACCGTGGAAGGTGCGAACATTCTGACCCGTAGCATGATGATCTTCGGTCAGGGTGCGATTCGCTGCCATCCGTACGTGCTGGAGGAGATGGCTGCCGCGCAGAACAACGACCTGAACGCCTATGACAAGCTGCTGTTCAAACATATCGGCCATGTCGGTAGTAACAAAGTACGGAGTTTCTGGTTGGGCCTGACCGGCGGACGCACCAGCAGCGCGCCGACCCGCGACGTCACCCGCCGCTACTATCAGCAAATGAACCGTCTGAGCGCTAACCTGGCGCTGCTGTCAGACGTCTCGATGGCGGTGCTGGGGGGCAGTCTCAAGCGTCGCGAACGTATCTCCGCGCGTCTGGGGGATGTGTTAAGCCAGCTGTACCTGGCCTCGGCGGTGCTGAAACGCTATGACGATGAAGGACGCAATGAAGCCGATCTGCCGCTGGTTCACTGGGGGGTGCAGGATGCGCTGCATCAGGCCGAGCAGGCCATCGACGATCTGCTGAAAAACTTCCCCAACCGTCTGGTGGCTGGCGCAATGCGCCTGGTCATCTTCCCGACCGGTCGTCATCATCATGCGCCGTCGGATAAGCTGGACCATAAAGTCGCTAAAATTCTGCAGGTGCCCAGCGCCACCCGCTCCCGCATCGGTCGCGGTCAGTACCTGACGCCGAGCGAGCATAACCCGGTCGGCCTGCTGGAAGAGGCGCTGCTGGAAGTGATGGCGGCCGATCCTATCCACCAGCGTATCTGCAAAGAGTTGGGTAAAAATCTGCCGTTCACCCGTCTCGACGAACTGGCCGCCCATGCCCTGGCGAAAGGCTTAATCAGTCAGGATGAAGCCGCCATTTTGACCCGAGCAGAGCACAGTCGCTTGCGCAGCATTAACGTTGACGACTTTGCGCCAGAGGAGCTGGCAACCCAGCCGGTAAAGCTGCCGGAAAAAGTTCGCAACGTTGAAGCCGCATAATAAAACAACAACCACATCACACGCCGGGCGGGGAATTTTCCCCGCCTTTTTTTCGTCTCTCCTTCCCCCGCCGTTCCTGTTAGTAGCATTTTTTTAACAAAATATTCCGCGGACCGCCGCGAGGCTGATAAGGTGTTACAGTTAACCTAACCCCCTCATGAGAATGGAGTTGACCATTGTGCCTGGCCTGAAAATTACGCTGTTGCAACAACCGCTGGTCTGGATGGACGGCCCTGCTAACCTGCGCCATTTTGATCGCCAACTGGAAGGGATTGTCGGGCGCGATATCATTGTTTTACCTGAGATGTTTACCACCGGCTTTGCGATGGAAGCGGCAAAACAGTCTTTACCCGAGGCCGAGGTGGTAGCGTGGATGCATGCCAGGGCGGCGCAAACCCAGGCGCTGATCGCCGGCAGCGCGGCGCTGCAAACTGAGCGCGGGGCCGTTAACCGCTTCCTGCTGGTCGAGCCTGACGGCACGGTCCATCATTATGATAAACGTCACCTGTTTCGTATGGCGGATGAACACCATCACTATAAGGCCGGAGACAAGCGCGTGGTCTTTGAATGGCGCGGATGGCGGATCCTGCCGCTGGTCTGTTACGACCTGCGCTTTCCGGTATGGTCGCGTAACCTTAACGACTATGATTTGGCGCTGTATGTGGCGAACTGGCCGGCGCCGCGCTCGCTGCACTGGCAGTCGCTGCTGGTCGCCCGCGCGATTGAGAACCAGGCCTACGTCGCCGGCTGTAACCGGGTCGGCACCGACGGCAACGGCCATCATTACCGCGGCGATAGCCGGATTATCAGTCCCCAGGGGGAGATTGTCGCCACCGCCGATCCGCATCAGGCCACTCGTCTTGACGCCGAACTGTCGCTGAGCGCCCTCCAGGAATATCGTGAAAAATTCCCCGCCTGGCGCGATGCCGATCCTTTTACTCTGGATTAATCCCCCTCCGCTTTCTTCCCCCTTCTGCAGGAAAAGAAAGCGGAATTTCCTCTTGCCGCGCCCAACAGAATATTTACAGGGCGCCCTTCATTTCTGTTCTACACTCATTAAAAGGCCCACAACCAAACGGGCGGAGATCATTTTCAATTAACTTCTGCGTTGTAAACGCATGACTTTTCTGTTGCCAGCTTGTTTTGGTGAACCCGGCTGAGCGTTGGCGTATGCATATTTTATGAGCGTAATAGAAAATGGATAATAATAATCTTCAGTTAATAGAAAAACGGCTGGTCACCCGCTTTCTCGATATGTTTATTCGGTTTGGGCTTATTCTGGCGCTGGCCTCATTCTGTTTTACCGTCTTTTCTCCCTTTATCAATATGATGCTCTGGGCGCTGATCCTCGCCGTGGCGCTCTATCCCTTACATCAATATTTTGCCGGATTGTTAGCGGGCAAACAGGGACTGGCGTCAGTGGTGCTGGTGCTGTTAGGTATTTTACTGATTATTATCCCCACGGTGCTGATGATCACCTCGCTGGCGGAAAGCGCCAGCGCGATGATCGACCGGATGGGCAGCCAGAGCTTTACCATTCCCCCGCCCTCCTCGCGCATTGCCGCGTTACCGATCATTGGCGAACGGCTTAGCGCCCTGTGGATGAGAGCTTCCGTCGATCTGCCAGGATTGCTCAGTAATTACCGCTCGCAAATCGGCGACATTGCCAAACAGTTTCTCAGTATTTTGGCCAGCATGGGCGGCGGGCTGATTGGCTTTATTATTTCGTTTATCGTCTCGGGAATTATGATGGCCTGGGGCGCAGCGGGCGCCATCAGCGCCCAGCGTATTGCCATCCGTATTACCGATGAGAATAAAGGCGTGACCCTCACCCGCCTGTGCACCAGCACCATCCGCGCGGTCGCCCAGGGCGTCATCGGGGTGGCACTGATCCAGGCGCTGCTGGTCGGCGTGATCATGCTGATGGCCAGCATTCCCGCCGTCGGGATCTTCTTTATTCTGGCCCTGATCCTCGGCATTGCCCAAGTGCCGGTGATCCTGGTGACGGCCCCGGCCATTGCGCTAATGTGGAGTCTCGGCACCCACAGTACCGGCATGGATATCTTCTACACCATCCTGCTGATCGTCGCCGGCATGGCCGATAACGTCCTCAAACCTCTGCTGCTGGGGCGCGGAGTCGACGCGCCAATGCCGGTGGTGCTGCTGGGCGCCCTCGGCGGAATGGCCTCTAACGGCATTCTCGGTATGTTCCTCGGCGCCACCCTGCTGGCCATCGGTTACCGGATCTTTATGACCTGGGTAAATGAAGGGCAACCCGCCCTGGCGCAGGATAAATAACCTCAAGGGAGCGTTACGCTCCCTTAATTCATTCCATAAACATTCGTACCGCGCACCAGACCAACAGCAGCGCCAGCAGCAGATTTAACCCTCTTCCATGGCGTTCGAACACCGGCTGAAACAGCTGACCGGCCAGCGCCCAGCAAAGATTGCCGGCAACGCCTATTACTGATAGCAACAGGCTTATCATCACCAGCCAGAATGGCTCGCGAGTCACCGGCAGAACAAAGGTCGACAGGGCCGTGATGCCGTACAGGATAATTTTTACATTCACAAACTGCAGCCCCAGGCTGGCCCAGAAACTGACAGGCCGCTCCTCCTGCCCACCGCTGGCCGGGTCGCTGCGGGCAATATGCCAGGCCAGCCACAGGATATACCCCGCGCCGACCCAGCGTAGCAGGGAGGTTATCCCCTCATCCAGGGTAACGAGAGTGAACGTCAGCCCGGCACAAATCAGCATGATGATCACAAACCCCAGGCTCATGCCGGCCAGAACCCGCATGCTCCGTCGAAAGCCGTGCGCGGTGACGCTGCTCAGCGCCAGAATATTATTCGGCCCGGGCGTCAGAGCGGTGATCAGGGTGTAAGTTAAAAAGGCGCTAATCAGGGTAGGTGTCACGTGTTTTCTCCTCTTGACTGGCAGACAGTACCCGAAGCTGATAATTTAAAAAAATGAATGTTTTTTCATTCTGAATTCGAGAATGTCGATATAAAGAGGAAATATGGATCTGCGACGCTTTATCACCTTCAAAACGGTTGTCGAAGAAGGATCCTTTCTGCGCGCCTCGCAGAAACTGTGCTGCACCCAGTCCACCGTAACCTTTCATATCCAGCAGCTTGAGCAGGAGCTTGCCATCCCGCTGTTTGAGAAAATTGGCCGACGAATGTGTCTCACCGCCGCGGGTAAAAATGTCCTGCCGCACGTCTACGATCTGACCAAAGTGATGGCGTCGATTCGCCAGGCGGCGCGCCAGGACGATGAACCCGGCGGCGAACTTCGCGTCGCCACTGGTGAAACCCTGCTGGCGTACAAAATGCCGCCGGTGCTGCAGCGTTTTAAGCAACGCGCCCCGAAGGTCCGCCTGTCACTGCAGTCGCTCAATTGCTACAGCATCCGTGATGCGCTGCTCGCTGACGAAGTCGACCTGGGGGTGTTTTACCGGGTTGGCAACGATGATGCGCTCACCATGATGGAACTTGGCCCGCAGCCGCTGGCGCTGGTCGCGTCAGTCGATCAGGCGCCGGTCGACTTCCTGCGCCCGCGGCAGCATATCCCATTGAGCTTTATCATCAACGAACCCCAGTGCGTGTTCCGGCAGATTTTTGAAAGTACCCTGCGCCAGCGCGGCATTACCATGGAGAACACCATCGAACTGTGGAGTATTGAAAGCATCAAGCAGTGCGTGGCGGGCAATCTGGGGGTGAGTTTTCTGCCGCGCTTTGCGGTAGAGGAGGAACTCAAACGCGGGACGCTGGTCGAGCTGCCGTTCAGCGAGACGCCGCTGACGATCCATGCGCTCTGCGCCCATCACGCCGGGAAAGCAATCAGTCCGGCGATGCGGGTATTCATGCAGTGTATGCAGGAGGAACAAGAGGCGCGCTGAAATTCGGCGACGAAAACGACGAAAGCCTGAATCATTGCTGATTCAGGCTTTCTGAATAGTGGCGGAACGGACGGGACTCGAACCCGCGACCCCCTGCGTGACAGGCAGGTATTCTAACCGACTGAACTACCGCTCCGCGTTGTTGTTCCGTTGGGAACGAGGCGAATATTACGGATTCCCCTCTACCCCGTCAACGCTTTTTCTACCGTTTTGAATCGTTTGCTGCAAAAATCGCCCAACCGCCTACTTTTAATCCATTTTAGTGGTTATCAGGCACGCCACAGGCAGCTTCCGCCTTTCTTTTGTACCAGATCGAGGCGGGATTCATGGTTCACCAGTTCTTCATCAGAGGCATAAACCACCCGTAACTGACTGGCGGCGCGGACGACGCGCTGAATCCCCATCTCGCCCGCCTGCTGCTGGCTTTCGCCTTCCATAGAGAACGCCATCGACGTCTGGCCGCCGGTCATCATCAGATAGACATCGGCAAGGATCTGGGCATCGAGCAGTGCCCCGTGCAGCGTACGCTTGCTGTTGTCTATTTCGTAGCGCGAACATAGCGCATCCAGACTGTTGCGCTTGCCGGGAAACATTTTCCGCGCCAGCGCCAGACTGTCGGTGATTTTACAAAAGGTCTCGGTTTTCCCGATCCCGCGGTTCAGCTTACCGAACTCATAATCCATAAAGCCGATATCGAACGAGGCGTTATGGATCACCAGCTCCGCGCCGCGGATGTAATCCATAAACTCATCGGCAACGTCGGCAAAGGTGGGTTTATCCAGCAGGAATTCGTCGGCGATCCCGTGCACGCCGAACGCCTCCGGATCCACCAGCCGATCGGGTTTGAGATAGACGTGGAAATTGTTACCGGTCAGGCGGCGGTTGATCACCTCCACGGCGCCGATCTCAATGATCTTGTGTCCTTCGTAGTGCGCCCCGATCTGGTTCATACCGGTGGTTTCGGTATCGAGAACAATCTGGCGCGTAATTGCAGTGCTCATCGCGGTCATTTATGTCAGACTTATCGTTTACAAATCGATTTCAATTACAGGAAGTCTACCAGAGATGCTCAAACAGGTAGAAATTTTCACCGACGGCTCTTGCCTGGGAAATCCAGGACCCGGCGGTTACGGCGCCATCATGCGCTACCGCCAGCACGAAAAAACCTTTAGCGCCGGCTACCGTCTGACCACCAATAACCGCATGGAACTGATGGCGGCGATCGTCGCCCTCGAAGCGTTAAAAGAGCATTGCGAGGTGGTGCTCAGCACCGACAGCCAGTATGTCCGCCAGGGGATCACCCAGTGGATCCACAACTGGAAAAAGCGCGGCTGGAAAACGGCAGAGAAAAAACCGGTAAAGAATGTCGACCTCTGGCAGAGGCTGGACGCCGCGCTTGGCCAGCATAAGATCAAATGGGAGTGGGTGAAGGGCCACGCCGGCCATCCAGAAAACGAACGCTGCGACGAGCTGGCCCGCGCTGCGGCCTCCCATCCCACTCAGGACGACCTCGGCTACCAGCCGGAGAGCTAATTCTGCCCCTTGCGCCACTGCCGGGTGGCGCCGACTGCCGGCCGCAGCTGGGTTTTCGCTTTCCCTGACTTCATCGGATTAAGGGTGAGCGGAATAGTCCGTTTGCGGGCGACAATCAATTGCAAACAGCCCAGCGCTGGCAGATGGGTGCTCAGCAGTTTGCCGCCATGCCGCGACCAGGGTAAAACCTGATAACGCCCATAATGCAGCACTTCAAAGTTGAGCAGCGACAGCCAGTCCAGCTGGCGCATCAACGTAAACATACGGCTATTGTACGGCGTGCCTTTGCGCAGCACCGGCACCAGTTTACGCAATCCCATCAGGCTCACCGGATTAAACCCGGTCAGGATCATCCAGCCATCATCGATCAGGACGCGATCGGCCTCCCGTAGCAGGCGATGCGGATCGCTGCACCACGGCAGGGTATGCGCCAGCAGGCAGGCGTCGACGGACTTTTCGGCAAAGGGCAAATGCAGCGGGTCGGCCCGGACCTGCATTGGGTTTCCCGCCAGCGAGACATTCACCTGGTGCGAGATGGCGCAAGCTTCGGTATTGATTTCCGCGCTCAGATTGCCAATCTTAAGCAGATGAAAGCCATATAATTTAGCCAGCCACGGCTTCATCTGCTGCTCCAGCGTTTCGCGATAGTATTCGCCCCACGGCATACTGGACCAATGCTCAGGCGCTGTCACTGTATGAGGTATCCTTGCCGGCTTCATTGCCACCTTCCGCTACGCTTTAGAGGTAATTTATGAATCTTATCAGTATTCCCGCGTTTCAGGACAACTACATCTGGGTTCTCACTGAGAATCACGGCCGCTGCATCATCGTTGACCCGGGCGAGGCCGCGCCGGTTCTGGCGGCAATCGAAGAAAACCAGTGGCAGCCCGAGGCCATTTTACTGACCCATCACCATCAGGATCACGTCGGCGGCGTAAAACAATTACGTGAAAAATTCCCCTCTCTGGTGGTTTACGGGCCGGCAGAAACCCAGGATAAGGGGGTTACTCAGGTAGTAGACGATGGCGATCGGCTGTCAATTCTCGGGGTCGATTTTTCCATTTTCTCCACGCCAGGTCACACATTAGGACATATCTGTTACTACAGCGAACCTTATCTGTTTTGCGGCGACACGATGTTCTCCGGCGGCTGCGGAAGGCTGTTCGAAGGCACTGCAGAGCAGATGTATCAATCATTTATGAAGATTAACGCCCTTCCTGAAGAAACCTTTATATGTTGCGCACATGAATATACGTTAGCGAATATGAAGTTTGCGTTGAGTATCCTGCCTGATGATAGGGACATAAACGATTACTATCATAAAGTTAATGAGTTACGTGCAAAAAAACAAAAGACACTACCCGTAATTCTGAAAAACGAGCGGCGTATAAATTTATTTTTACGGGTAAATGATGTTGATTTAATTGACAAAATTAACAAAGAAACAAAATTGCAACACTCTGTGGCGCGATTTGCGTGGTTAAGGTCAAAGAAAGACGAATTCTGATATTTAATTCTTGTCATCGGCTAACTTCGCCGTTATCCTTGGTCGTCTTTTAAGCAACTATTGACACACACATGAAGGCACGAGCGATATTATTCGCCTCTGTCCTGCTGGTGGGGTGCCAGGCGTCTAAGCACGATGGCACCGTCGAACAGCGAGCACAGAGCCTTTCTGCGGCTGGTCAAGGGGAAGCAGGCAAGTTCACAAGTCAAGCGCGCTGGTTAGATGATGGAACCTTCTACGCGCAAGACCAGGATCTGTGGACTTCCATAGGCGACGAGCTAAAGATGGGAATACCGGATAACCCCCGGATTCGCGAGCAAAAACAGAAGTACTTAAGAAATAAGAGCTATCTCCACGATGTAACTTTACGGGCAGAGCCGTATATGTACTGGATAGCCGGGCAGGTTAAGAAACGTAACATGCCAATGGAACTGGTATTACTACCCATAGTGGAGAGCGCTTTTGACCCACACGCGACGTCTGGCGCCAATGCCGCAGGCATCTGGCAGATCATTCCGAGCACAGGGCGCAATTATGGTTTAAAACAGACCCGCAGTTACGATGCGCGTCGTGACGTTGTCGCATCGACTACCGCGGCGCTGGACATGATGCAACGTCTGAACAAAATGTTCGACGGCGACTGGTTGTTAACGGTTGCGGCATATAACAGCGGCGAAGGTCGGGTCATGAAGGCAGTGAAAGCGAACCGTTCGCGTGGCAAACCCACCGATTTCTGGTCGCTGTCTCTGCCGCATGAAACGAAAGTCTACGTACCGAAAATGCTGGCATTGAGCGACATCCTCAAAAACAGCAAACGTTACGGCGTGAAGTTGCCTACGGCTGATGAAAGCCGTGCGCTGGCGCGCGTTCGCCTCGACAGTCCGGTTGATATTTCTCAGCTCGCGGATATGGCCGGTATGCCGGTCAGCAAGCTGAAGACCTTCAACGCCGGCGTAAAGGGGTCAACGCTGGGCGCTAGCGGGCCAAAGTACGTCATGGTGCCGCAGAAACACGCAGCCCAGCTGCGTGAATCGCTGGCCTCTGGCGACATTGCCGCCGTACAGCCGACGCAGCTCGCGGATAATACGCTGCTGACCAGCCGAAGCTATAAGGTGCGTTCCGGCGATACCATTTCCGGGATTGCTTCCCGTCTCGGCGTCACGACCCGCGATCTGCAGCAGTGGAATAACCTGCGCGGCTCTGGATTGAAGGTTGGACAGAACCTGGTTATCGGCGCCGGCAGCAGCGCGCAGCGTCTGGCGAATAACAGCGATAGCATCACCTATCGCGTTCGCAAAGGTGATTCGCTGTCGAGCATCGCCAAACGTCATGGCGTTAATATTCGCGACGTCATGCGCTGGAACAGCGATACCGACAATCTTCGGCCTGGCGATCAGCTAACGCTGTTTGTGAAAAACAGCGATCGACCAGAGTCCTGATACGTCAGGGTTCGATAAAAAGGCACCGACTTCCCCCGGTGCCTTTTTTGTTGTCCGTATTAAACCGCTTTATGCGCTTCAAACATGATGGTATCGCTGGTAAAGGAACCATCCTGCTGTAACTCAAAGTAGGCTTTCACCTCCGCCGAGGCGCTCTGCTGGTATAAACGAATCGCCTCCACCAGCGGCTCAGGGGTACGCATCCGCGCCACCCACGAACTGAACTCCAGCGGCAGGCGATCGGTCAACAGCTGATTAATCACCAGCCCCGCCTCCGTCGCCAGCGCCAGCCACTCGCCGCTGGAATAATTACGCACGTGCGAGGTATCGCGCAGGGCTTCCACCGTCTGCAGCCAGACATCACGCACCACATGGCCCGGCGACATCACGTCCATCACGATCATCACCCCACCCGGCTTGAGGACACGTTTCACCTCGCGCAGCGCCTGGCCAACGTCATGCCAGTGATGAGCAGAATAGCGGCTGATAACGATATCAAAGCTGGCATCAGCGAACGGCAGCGTTTCGGCATACCCCTGCTGGGTCACGATATTGCTAAAACCTTTCTCCTTTGCCGCGGCGGCAACGACCTCCAGCATCTGGCTCGATAAATCATAGGCGGTCACCTCGGCAACCTGTCCCGCCGCGGTAAAGCTGGCGTGCCCT
The DNA here is from genome assembly GCF_030128585.1 of Klebsiella sp. K5-204. Lineage (NCBI taxonomy): Bacteria > Pseudomonadati > Pseudomonadota > Gammaproteobacteria > Enterobacterales > Enterobacteriaceae > Klebsiella > Klebsiella sp. K5-204. The sequence goes on along the minus strand of NZ_JAKUZS010000005.1, from coordinate 4,882 downwards.
GCCCCGCAGCCCATATCCAGCACTTTCGCCTGAGGAAAATCAGCCAGTCGTTCCGCCAGCCGCTGCAGATCGCGACCAGAGGCGTGCACGGCGCTGGTCAGATAGGCGCTGGCCTGGGAGCCGAACTGCTTTTCGACGTTGTCATGGTGAGAGCGTGTTGTCATGTTGTCTTGTCCTTACGGTATTTTGAGTAATAAAAGGCAGCACCATGCATGCGCAGGCCTGCCCCATGGCAGGCCTGACCAACCTTAAATTAATCAGGCTTGCCGGGACTGAATTCGACTAGTAGCGGGTTGTGGTCGGAGGCGCGGGTTACCAGCACGGAAGCATCGTGCACGCTTAACCCACGGTAGAACACAAAATCGAGCGGGCGACCAAACGCGCGGCGGCGCTGATCGTCCGGGAAACGAACTTCACGCAGCGACATCTCGCGTGCAAAGCGGTACAGGGCGTTCATCCGCGGGCGGCTCCAGGCATTGAAGTCACCAGCCATGATCACCGGCCCGCTGTGATGGGCGATCTGATCGCCAATCGGCAGCAGCTGTTTGCTGTAGACGTCGACGCCAAGGCTGAAGTTAACGGCATGGATATTGACCACCATTAACAGCCGCGCATCGGGCAGCGGATAGACAGTCACTAATGCTGATTTAGGCAGACGCAAAATAGGTTCACGTTCGCGCAATGGGCAGCAATAGATAGGATGGGCGGAAGCCAGCGTCATCACGCCGGAAGGATGCTGCGGCAGCACCAGCGCAGGCACCTGATCGGCGGCCAGATAGTTGGTGGTCGCGAACCTGACCAGCTCCGGCGTCGTCTGCGCCTCCTGCAACAGGACTAAGTGCGCGTCTTTGCCAAAATTCTTAAGGACCGACTGCCACTCTGCGCGCTGCTGCTTGAAGATATTCCACACCAGCACGCGGATTTTCTCATCGCTGCTTAACGGCGTGCCGGCGGGATAAACCGGACTCACGCCCGCAAACGCCCCCGGAGGCAATATTCTCTCCGCAGGTTGTCCGGCGACATAGCGCATGGCGTAGGTGTTCTTTCGCAATTTGGGCATTAATCCTCGATAACAGAAACCAGCCCGACGACGACTGGTTATTCTGTTATAGGGATTTTCCCATACACTTTCAATGCAAATTGCGAGAAACCCTTAGCCTTCGGGAGAAAGCGCTGCCGAACGGCGTGGCAATTTATCTAAACGTCCGCTCAGGGCCACCAACAGCAAAGCGACCAGCACAATCACCGCGCCAATCCACGGCGTCTGCGCCAGACCGTACCGCTCGACCGTCTGTCCACCGACGATCGACCCCAGCGCGATGCCGACGTTGAAGGCGGCAATATTCAGGCCGGATGCGATGTCGACAGCCCCGGGGGTGTACTGCTCTGCTTTTTGCACCACGTACACCTGCAGGCCCGGCACATTGCCGAAGGCGAAAACGCCCATCACCAGCACCGTTGCCAGCGCGGCATAGTGAATGCTGGCGGTCAGCTGGAACACCAGCAGCAGCACAACCAGCGCGGCGAAGATAAACTTCAGCGCGGAGACGGCGCCATGCCTATCGGCCAGTTTGCCGCCCCATACGTTGCCAATAGCCACCGAGACGCCATAGCCCAGCAGGATCCAGCTCACGGCTGACGGGCTGAAGCCGGCCAGCTCCTGCATCATCGGCGCAAGGAAGGTAAAGGCGGTAAACACGCCGCCATAGCCCAGCGCGGTAATGGCATAGATCATCAGCAGGCGCGGATGGGTTAAGACTTTCAGCTGATCGCGCAGGCTGGCGCTGGCGCGGCCCGGGATATTATTCGGCACCAGAATCAGACTGCTGATAAGCGCAATCACCCCCAGAATCGATACCGCGAGGAACGTTTCCCGCCAGCCAAAATGCTGACCGATGAAAGTCCCGAATGGCACCCCGGTTACCAGCGCGACCGTCAGGCCGCCGAACATAATGGCGATAGCCGAGGCTGCTTTCTCTTTTGCCACCAGGCTGGTGGCGATTGTCGAGCCAATAGAAAAGAACACGCCGTGTGCCAGACCGGTCAGCAGGCGCGCCAGGATCAGCGTTTCATATCCCGGGGCCTGCCAGGCCAGCACATTACCCGCCGTAAACAGGACCATCAACGCCAGCAGCAGCTGTTTACGCGGCATACGCCCCGTTAACGCCGTCAGCACCGGGGCGCCGATCGCCACGCCCAGTGCGTAGATAGAAACCAGCAGGCCTGCCGACGGCAGCGAAATAGAGAGTTGTTGGGCAATCGTCGGGACCAGGCCGACAATCACGAATTCAGTGGTGCCAATTGCGAAGGCACCGATGGTTAAGGCAAATAGCGCCAGTGGCATAATTTACTCCGTAGCATCAGGATTAAGATGACACGTAGTATGAAGGGTTGTATAAATAACAAAAACTATCAAAGTATCAATAGAATTTTGCCACAGGTGCAATAATGAGAGCCACATCCGAGGAGATCGCCATCTTTGTGGCGGTAGTGGAAAGCGGGAGTTTCAGCCGGGCGGCCGAACAGCTTGGTCAGGCCAACTCTGCCGTCAGCCGGGCAGTCAAAAAGCTCGAGTCCAAGCTTGGTGTTAGCCTGCTCAATCGGACCACCCGTCAGCTCAGTCTGACAGAGGAAGGCGAGCGCTATTTTCGCCGGATGCAGGTGGTATTGCAGGAGATGGCGGCGGCAGAAAACGACCTGCTGGAAACGCGCACGACGCCGCGGGGCCTGCTGCGGGTGGATGCCGCGACGCCGGTGATGCTGCATTTTCTCATGCCGCTGGTGAAGCCATTTCGCGAGCGTTACCCGGAAATGACGCTGTCGCTCGTGTCGTCAGAAACATTTATTAATCTGATTGAACGAAAAGTGGATGTGGCTATTCGGGCCGGAACCTTAACTGATTCCAGCCTGCGCGCCCGACCGCTGTTCACCAGCTATCGGAAGATCGTCGCCTCGCCAGAGTATGTTTCGCGCTACGGCGTGCCGCAGCATCCGTCAGATCTGAAACAACATCAATGTCTGGGCTTCACTGAACCCGTCTCTCTGAACACCTGGCCGGTATCCTGTTGCGATGGTCAGTTGTTAGAGATTGAGGCGGCGGTATCATCGAACAGTGGGGAAACGCTCAAGCAACTGTGTCTGACCGGGAACGGTATTGCCTGCCTGTCGGATTATATGGTGGATAAAGAGATAGCCAGTGGGGAGTTTGTTGAACTACTGGCCGACAAACGTTTGCCGGTGGAGATGCCCTTCAGCGCGGTGTACTACAGCGATAGAGCCGTCAGCACACGTATCAGGGCGTTTATTGATTTTCTGAGCGAACACGTAAAACAGCTCCCGAAGGAGCTGTCGTAGTAACCTCTGATGGGCATACCGGAAGCAGGAGATTAATCCCACTGCGGCGCCAGACCTTCCGGGCTCACCAGCCGATCGTTGCAATCCAGCGCGGCGATCGCCTGGCGATCTTCATCATCCAGCTTCAGATCCAGCGCATTCAGGTTGCTGGCCAGGTTCTCACGCTTCGTCGAGGACGGGATCACCGCGTACCCCTCGCCCATCGCCCATGCCAGGATAACCTGCGCCGGAGTCGCATTATGTTTCGCCGCGATACGGGCAATCACCTCATCTTTCAGCGCCTTACCGTAGGCCAGGGTCATGTAGGAGGTGATATGGATACCGTGCTCATGCGCCCAATCGACGACTTTACGGTTTTGCAGATACGGCGAAAGCTCAATCTGATTGGTAGCAATGTTTTCAGCGCCAACGGCGGCAATCGCGCGCTCCATCAGTGGAATAGTGAAGTTGGAGATACCGATCTGACGGGTCAGGCCGAGCGCCTTCGCTTCCATCAGAGCAGCCATAAACTCTTCAACAGCCACCGCATCGTTCGGTGACGGCCAGTGGATCAGCGTCAGATCAACATAGTCAGTGCGTAGCTTCTGCAGGCTCTCTTGCAGGCTGGCGATCAGCTTGTCTTTGCTCAGGTTTTCGATCCAGATTTTGGTTGTGATGAACAGCTCATCACGCGGCACGCCGCTCTCAGCGAGAGCCTGACCCACCGCGGCTTCGTTGTCGTAGATTTGCGCGGTGTCGATAGTACGATAGCCCAGCTCCAGCGCGGTTTTTACGGATGCGATAACAACATCATCTTTCAGACGGAAGGTGCCAAGACCAAATGCAGGGTTTGCCATGTTTTTCCTCGTTATTTGTTCATTTCGGTTAACGAGTGAAATTATGGCTGATGGTGTGGAGGGGAAAAAGAGCGATTAATGCAGAGGATTTCTGCTGATTTAGCAATAATCGGAAACAGATAAAACAAAAAAGCCCTGAGCAGATGCTCAGGGCTCTTATTAAGTGGCGGAACGGACGGGACTCGAACCCGCGACCCCCTGCGTGACAGGCAGGTATTCTAACCGACTGAACTACCGCTCCACCGAATTTTTTCGCTTTATTACCACCGGTTGTCACCCCGGCTTACTGCAATTTGATGCCTGGCAGTTCCCTACTCTCACATGGGGAGACCCCACACTACCATCGGCGCTACGGCGTTTCACTTCTGAGTTCGGCATGGGGTCAGGTGGGACCACCGCGCTAGTGCCGCCAGGCAAATTCTTTGTGCTCAGTACGCAATTCTTTATCGCATCAGCTGCGTTGCCTGCGCTCGCAAAGTCAGTCACATACTTCAGTATGCTCCTTCCTTTCCTTCGCTTGTCGCCTTGCTGCTGCGCAAATTATTGCGTACTCAACTCTGAATCTAAGCTGAAAATCTTCTCTCAATCCGCCAAAACATCTTCGGCGTTGTAAGGTTAAGCCTCACGGTTCATTAGTACCGGTTAGCTCAACGCATCGCTGCGCTTACACACCCGGCCTATCAACGTCGTCG